>JAZKHJ010000014.1:0-85258 GCA_040385485.1 Pseudomonadota bacterium
CGGCTCGGCCCTTCAAACCATCGGGGACTGCACGGGGTTTTGAACACCATCCCTAGCTCAGCCGAGAACACCTTCAAGTTCGTCTCATCGAGAAACTCGCGCTTGCGCGCTCTCTTCGTGGACAGCACAAATTCCGTCTTGCAAAGGCTCATCTGTTTTATGTCGCCACTGTCGCACAGACGTTGGAGATGCTTAGGTTATGTAGACAATTCCTAGCGAGGGCTCGCGTCAGAATAGTTGGCGAACGGCGAATAAGGACAAGTGGCTCAATACGCGCAAGCGGTTGAAGACATCGTGGT
Organism: Pseudomonadota bacterium; assembly: GCA_040385485.1. Lineage (GTDB taxonomy): Bacteria > Pseudomonadota > Gammaproteobacteria > Burkholderiales > Burkholderiaceae_C > Hydrogenophaga. Next base: position 300 of record JAZKHJ010000014.1, read on the forward strand.
GACCCTCGCTGCCACCGCAGAGCGCGTGGGTGAGGTGGTCTCGCGCGGTCAATATGGAAGCGGGTGCCGTAACGGCGGCGATGAAGGAGCTGAGCAAAAGCGCTTGGTGCCGCAAGCACGGTCTGCACCCGGGCGATCTGGACAAGTGGCGTGTGAGTTGCACGACCCACCGGCGTACCCGCAAGATGCGCCTGCCGGTAGACATGCGACGCACGCTGGACGCAGATCGATCTACTGACATACTCAGCTCAACGCTGCCTGACTCAGGTGGCGTCTGCCTTGAAGCGCCGCAGGTGAATCATGGGGTTTTGAAGGCTGTGGCTATTCTGCTCGATGGATCTCTAGTGGATGGTGTAATGATTGTCGAGACGTAATATCGTGAAGTACAGAGGGTTTTTCTTTGATATCCATAAATAAACAGGTCGCGAAAGGGGCGGCATGGATGATTGCCCTGAGGGTGGTGTTGAAAGTGATCGGATTTTTAAGCACTGTCTTCTTGGCTCGCCTGTTGTCGCCAGAAGATTTTGGATTGATTGCAATCATCATGGCCTTTTTTGCCATGATCGAAATTTTTGGAAGCTTCAGCTTTGACACGGTTTTGATTCAGAAACGTGATGCAACGCCAGCTGACTACAACACCGCTTGGTCGTTCAACGTGGCCTTTGGAATTCTAGCCTGCTTGACTGTTGCCATGGGTGGAGGAGCCGTAGCGGACTTTTACGATGATCAGCGTATTGAACCAATCATGATGGTGCTGTCGCTTCTGTTTTTGATTGCTGGATTTCAGAATATTGGAGTGGTTGAGTTCAGGAAAAATTTAACCTTTGAGAAAGAATTTCGGTTTCAATTAATCCCAAAATTGGCTGGCACTTTTTTTACACTGGGTTTGGCATTTTGGCTTCGAAATTATTGGGCTTTGGTTCTTGGGTCATTGATATGGAAAGCACTGGTTCTTCTGAATAGTTACGTTCTTCACGAATTTCGGCCACGCTTCACATTCTCCGAGTGGCGGCATTTGTTTCGTTTCTCGAAATGGCTGATGATCAACAATCTTTTTTACTTTCTGAACAACCGATCGCCTGAAATGATAATCGGGAAAATCTTGTCTCCACAGGCGGCTGGTTTTTTTGCAATTGCGCAGGAGATATCGACAATGCCTACCTCCGAGGTCGCCGCTAATGTAACGGCCGCTACCTATCCGGGTTATTGCAAAGTTTCTCACCTCCCTGCCGAGCTGAAAAAGATGTATCTTGTCGTCATGGAGTCTATCTCGTTCTTTGTTTTGCCGGCAGGTATTGGAGTCGCTTCTTTGGCGGAGGTGTTGGTTCCTGTTGTCCTTGGTTCTAAATGGCTGGCATCTGTTCCATTGGTTCAATATCTGGCTCTTGCAGGTGTATTGATCGCAATTAGCTCGAATACAGGTTCTGTATTCATGGCAATGGGACGCCCACGGATATCCACCATGATGGGGTTACTGCGGGTTTTCATGTTGATTCCCATGATTTTTTGGCTCTCTGCTGAATCAGGGTTGGACGGCGTGGCGCAAGCAATCCTAGTCACTGCCGTGGTCACGTTCATTGTATCCAATGGATTTATCTATGTTGGATTGAAGATCCCGATCAAATCAATTGGGCGTATATATATACGACCGCTGAGTGCCTCATTATTGATGGCTATGTGCGTTCATTGGGGTTTGTTGATGTTGAGTCAGTTTCACAATGGAGTGGTCGCCTTGATGACTTTGGTTCTCTTGGGTGTCCTGTCCTACACTTTGAGCACTATGCTGCTATGGTGGCTGACTGGGTGCGCAGACGGCCCCGAGAAAAAACTGTTTGATTTGACATGCAGAAAACTTCGGTCCTAGGGGTTTTGATGAGCACTACTTTCTCAACTGCGGATGCTCTGGAGCGTCTTTTCCGTCGATTCGAGACGCATGCATTTATTTTTGTGGAGCCTGGTGGCAATTTTGGCGATCAGTTGATTTATTGGGGAGCAGAACTACTTGCTGAAAGAGTCGGCCTGTCCTATCGAAAGATGAGTTCTAAGGAATTTCTTAAGTGCAATGTTTCGCAGAATGAGGTTGTGTATGTTCATGTTGGTGGGGGATACAACTGGTGGTGCTCTGGAGCAGTGATTCGAGTCTTGGAGCATGCCATTGGTTCTAATGCTGCGATCGTAATTCAAGGTTCTTGCACGTTTGAGGAAGATCTTGATTACATCTCCGATGTGATGGTACCCGTACTGCAGCGTCACGCGAATAAGGAAATTTATTTCATGACGCGAGAGATGGTTTCTTACCAGTTGGCGTTGGATTCGCTTCGACCGTTCTGCGGGGATATGATGATTGCCCACGACACGGCATTTCGACTCACCAAGGATGAAGTGCTCAGAAGGGTTGGTGAGGTGAGTGGTGGATATCGTCTTTATGGCTTTCGGCAGGATAATGAATCGGGCGAGAGCAAGGTTCTTGTGCGGCAACTCGGTATACGAATGGACCCTGTGTACTTTTGCCATGATTTTGTACACTGGATCAGGGTGCATGCGGGTGCAAAGTAAATCGTTACCAACCGAACGCATTCGAGCATTCTGGGATCGATCCTGGAAATTGACACAACGCTTTTCGCCAGCCGTTACCACAAGAATCGAAGCATATGGGAGTTCAGCCTGAAGCATCGAGGCGTGCATTGGTCTGACGGTCATACTGATGAAAGCGGATTGGTTCGCAACGATTTGTTGGACTATTTTCCGGCTTTCCTGAGCAAAAGCTGCAAGGTGGAGCGACTCGTTCGGTTTTGCCAAGGTGTTCCGATGAAATGAGACGTGAATCTTGAATGTGTGAAGGTGATCTTTCGATGAGTTAAAACTAATATGTCGGATGGCGAACTAGGAATTGAACACTTCCTAAATGGCGTCACTACGTGCACGTCTCTGAAGATCCCCGACAAGGCCCGGCGCTGGGCCCAGAGTGCTCACCGCATGACGGCAGACGGACATCCAAGCCCTACGCCGGGCACCCGCCCGAGGTGGACCGCGTCAGCAAGGGCAAAGCGAGAACGCCTTTGGAGTTCGGGTGAAGGTCTGGCAACCTGATCGCGGGCGCGCGGGCACTCCACTGCAACCGTATGACGCGCATACCTTGGCCGAGCAGCAGGAGCCAGTCACGATCCTTATGCGCGACGCACAGCCAGACCGGCCACGGCCTGCGTGGATCTGGGCGGCCGGAGCGTGGACGCGGACTTGCCCGGTGTGCACATCGTGCGCCGGGGCAAAGACCAAGCGGATCAGCGAACAGCAGAGAGCTGCTCAAACGGTGCCAAGCCATTGGCCACGCAAGAGTGACCACCGCATGGACCGCTGTCATCGAAAGGGCGAATAGGGCGACCGGCTGCACGCGGTGCTGTGAGCGGCGGGCTACAACGTTCGTTTGCAGCTGCGCCTGATCGCAAGAAGGGAGCGGCCTTCCTGCAGCTCGTTTATTTGCTCCTGTGCGAGATCGCCGGCCTATCGCCCAACGTGGACGACGTGATCGACTCCACGGAAACCTAGAGGGTGAAATCCGAAAATGCACAGCGCCGGTGAATGGCTGCAGTACCTGTCTGGTCTACGCGACCCTTCCTTGCGCAGAAGCGTGAGGCAGCAAGCTCGACAAACGGCGTTGACGCGCTATTCGACGGAGCGGCAAGCTGAAAAGCTGATCGCTCTTCTGCAAGGCTTGGGGCGAAGTGCCCTCGAAGCTTAGCCACGCGAACGCATTCCATTCATCGATTCTTCGCCTTTTGCGGCCCGACTGCCGGCCGCTCGATACCGAACTCGCGGTCGTAAATACCAAGTAGCGTTCGGGCCATGGCGTTCACGCTGTAGAAATCCTTGTACTTGGCATGACCGGCGCGGCCCATGGTGTCGCGTTGCTCGCTGGAGCTCGCCAATCGGTCCATGGCTGCCGCCAGCAGTCGGGCGTCGTTTGGTGGCACCAGATAGCCTTCCACACCTTCGTTGATCACTTCTGGAATCGCCCCCACCAGGGTGACCACCACTGGCAGGCGGGCTGCCATGGCTTCGAGGAGTGACATGGGCAGGCCTTCGGCAAGCGAGGGGAGCACGAAGGCGTCGGACCGCGCCAGCAGCTGTTGCTTGGCCTCTCCGACAACGGGCCCCAGTAGTGTGGCGCGTCCCGCCAACCCACGGCGCTCGATCTCTTCGCCCAACCACTGCGCGTAGCCTGGCTCGCTTTCGCTGCCGGCCAGCTGCACGCTCCAGTCGACTTGGGCCAGTTCCAGCGCATCCAGCAGCACGGGCACGCCTTTGAGGCGGCTCAAATTGCCCAGAAAGAGGAAGGTGGGGCGGTCGTTGGTTCCGCGTTGAGGCTTGCAGGTGGGCTCGGCCACGCCGTTTTGCAACACAGCGATATGGCTGCCTGGCAACCGTTGCCCCAATCGCTCTCGCCAGTCTTCCGACAAGGCGAGCACGACATCGGCCCGGTGCGCGATGTGTTGTGCGATGCGCAGCATGACGGGGTTGAGCCCGTCGAGAAAGGCGTCGAAAAGTCCGCCATGCACATGCAACACCACCCGGCAGCCGTGCCTGCGGGCCATGAAGGCGAGCAAGCCGTCGAGGAAGAAGGTGAAGCCGCTGCAGGTGTGAATATGGGCAATGGTTCCGGGTTGGCCAGCGAGCAGGGCGGACCAATCGCGCATCAACTGCAGGCGCGCCCGGATGCCTTGCAGCAGGGTTCGGTTGGCTGCCGTCTTCTTGCCTGTGTCGAACAGTGTCAGGTGGGTCTGGCTGGCCAGCAGGGACTGGCTGAGCGCGCCCACGACCGAGGCCATGCCGCCGATGGCCGGCGGCAGCGGGCCGCTCATGACCACACGATGCCGGCGGGCGAAAGCCTCGTTGCTGGGCAGGGAAGATGTCATGCCGGGAAAGCTGGGTGAATCAGGGCACATGGCGTGCTGCTGCAGCGCTCACGGAGCGCGGACGGCCGAGGAACAGCTCTCGGTAGCGCTGCATGACGACGGACAGGCTGTGGCGTTGGCGTGCCGAGTTCAAGGCGGCTGCCGCTTGCTCGCGCCCTGACCCCTGGAGTTGCTCAAGCAGTTGCGACTTCAGGACTTCGACATTTCCCGAAGGCACAAGACTGCCGCACGCACCGTGCTCCAGCAACTCGGCATTGCCGCCCACATCGGTGACCACAATGGGCAGCCCTGTGGCCATGGCCTCTTGCAGGGTGCACGAGGTGCCTTCGGACAGCGAGGGCAGCACGAAGCAGTCCAGTGAGCGCAGGATGTCGGCCACGTCGCTGCGCACGCCGGGCAGCCATGCCCGGTCTTCCAGCCCCGCGGCGCGCACGCGTTCGGCGATCTCGCCAAGCAAGGGGCCGTCGCCCACCATGGCCAGACGCAGGCGCTCGGTACCCGCAACGCCCGACTGGGCCAGACCGATGAATGCATCCACCAGCATCAAGGGGTTCTTGATGTGCACCTGCCGCCCCACGGTGCCGATGACCCAATGCCGATCGCGTTCGAAAGGAAAACCGGGAGGTGTCGGATCTTGCGCATGAGGTGGCCTGAATATGTGCGTGTCCACGCCGTTGGGTATGAGGTGAACGTGCGCTGGCGCCACGCCCAGCTTGTGCTGCAGGTAGCCCTGCAGTGGCTTGGAGACGGCAATGAACTCATGCACAAAGGGCTTGTAGATCTTGCGCAAGGTGAGGTAGCGGGAACCCTTGGTGTTGATCTCGCCCATGTCCATACCGTGCTCTGCATGAACCCGCAGGGGAACGCCGGCCAGCGCCGCCATGGGCATGAATTCCAGGGCTGCCAGGTTGCAGGTGTGCACCACGTCGGGTTTGAGGCGGCGCAACAGGCGGAACGTCTTGGGGTAGAGGGTGAATGGCTGCCCGGGGGGCTTGTTCAGGCAGATGACGTCAACGTCCTTGCGCTCGATGCGTTGGACAAACAAGGGCTCTGCGTCCGTGACGGCCACCACGGTGTGCCGGAACTCACCGTGAGGCAGGTTGTTGATGAGCTGGACGACGACGTTCTCGAGTCCGCCGGTGGTAAAGCGGTAGATGATGTGGACGATGCGGCGGCAGGGAGGAGGCATCACCACTTGTCGAACATTCCAAGCGTTGGGCCACAGGTGATGCAAGGGCTTGGTTTTAGAGCTCTGATCATATTGGTCGAAAAGTCGTACAGACGAAATCACACGTTCCCTCTCACCGGGAGATGTTCAGCAGATCGGGTAACTTTGGATACGTCAGGAGAAGAGCCGATGAAGCACTGTTTGCATTGCGGAACCGCATCGTGCACTGATAATAAATTATGTTGAATCTAAGAAACCGGACCAAATCCCAGCATCGCGGTCTGTGGGGTATCGCGCTGGGATCGCTGTTTTTTGTTGGTGCTGGGCTGCTTTTGGCTGCGGCATGGAATATCTACGAACGAGTCGGTCGTACACCGATGGAACTTCTGGACTATGTCGAGCGGCGCCTGGAAGGGCACACAAAGCTTGAATGGGTGGCCGCGCCAACGCTTGGCTCGATGAGAGACATTCTGGACGCCCCCCGCATTTCAGATCCTGCGCGGAGGTTCTTTGTCCCGCCTCCTCCCCCGCGCCGCGGTCTGGAGTCAGTCTTGGCCCCCGATCCTTTGCCGCCCGGTGCCAAGGTCTGGCGTGTAGGTCCGGGCGAGGAGGTGCGCAGAATTGCTGACGCAGCTCAACGCGCGCAAGATGGTGACGTGGTGGAAATCATGGCTGGCGACTACCGGGGAGACGTGGCCGTATGGAAGCAGAAGCGGCTCACAATTCGAGGCGTAGGGGGCGCTGCACGGCTCTTCGCTGATGGCCGCGGAGCCGAGAGTAAGGCGATCTGGGTAATTCGGCACGGCGACTTTGACATCAGTAACATCGATTTCATCGGCACGCGAGTCAATGATGGCAACGGTGCTGGTATCCGGTTTGAAGGCGGTAATCTGCTTCTGCGTCACTGTCTTTTCTGGGATAACCAGACGGGTTTGCTGACGTCCGGCTCCTTGCCTGGAACGAATTCCACGTTGCGCATAGTGTCCAGCGAATTCGCTTACAGCGAGGTAAAGGGCCGGTGGGCTCATAACCTCTATGTCGGTTATATCGGCAAGCTGACGGTCGAAAGCAGCTACTTTCACCACGCTTCAGTGGGCCACTTGCTGAAAAGTCGTGCTCGGGTCAACGAGATCCGATACAACCGCTTTAGTGATGAAAGTGGCGGCCGCGCGAGCTATGAGTTGAACTTTCCCAGCGGCGGAGATGTGCGCTTGGTAGGCAACATAGTGCAACAACAGAGGCGAACTGAAAACGGCAAGATGGTCTCCTACGGAGAGGAGGGGTACGAGTGGCCGAACAACACATTGAAGATGGTCGGCAATACCTTCGTCAATGACCATCCGCATGGTGGCAGCTTTGTCTACGTCGCACCAGGTGCAGATGGGGTTTTATCCTCCAACAATCTGCGTGCCGGCAATGGCAGGGACAACATTCATGCCCCACTGACGGTCTTCAACGATCATCAAGTTGCATGGTCTGACTTTCGCCGTCCCGCGGTCTACGACTATGCCTTGCGTGACCCGTCGCCCGAGTTGCGTTACCAACCGTTCAAAGGCTCGGCCAGCGCAGGCTTGGTGCAGGAAAAACAGTACGTACATCCCATGGCCGTTGAGCCTTTGGAAGGAGCCCCTCTGTATGTGGGTGCGAACCCCTTGGGCCGCTGATCTGTTGCGCCCCATGGATCAGCTGCGCCTACCGGGCAATGGTATTCGCCACGTAGAAGGAGGCGGCAGATGAGCGGGCAGCGCATTCCGTGCAGTTCGCCACACGAGACGGAGCTATTCCTGACTCAGGCTTGGCTCGACAATCTTCGAGCGCATGGGTTCTTTGATCAGCCGGAGTTTTTGGCGTTGGTGTATCCATTCGGCGGTGCTCACTTGAGGTTCGATCTCATGCGGGCACGGGGAAGAGGCCAGCTGCAGGCGCTTTCCAATTTCTACACCTCTCTGTTTGGCCCGCAGGGGCCGGTTGATGGAATGAGTGCAAATGATTGGAGTGCCTGTGTTGCGAAGATGCGCGAACTCCCAGGGAGCGCGGTGGTCCAGTTGCAGCCGCTGGACGCGTCCAGCGCATGGCTGATTGCGTTCGAGCAGGCCTTGCACAAACAACGCTACTGGTCCGATCGGTATTTCTGCTTCGGCAACTGGTATCAGCCCGTCTCCAGCGGTGGCTTTGCGGCTTACTGGCCGGACCGACCGTCTTCCCTGCGGCACAGCGTGGAGCGCGGTCGCCGCCGATTGGACAAGGCTGGCACTTGGCACATCGAGATCGCCACCAGCGCTGCAGACGATCTTGATGCTGCCATCGAGGCCTATGAATCTGTCTACGCCCAGAGCTGGAAACAGCCAGAACCCTGTCCGGGTTTCATGCCGGGCCTGATCCGCACGGCGGCTCGTGAAGGCTGGCTGCGTCTGGGCGTGCTCCGGCTCAATGGGCGAGCCTTGGCCGCTCAGCTTTGGTTGGTGCACGGCGGCAAAGCCAACATCTACAAGCTGGCGTACGTTGAGGGGTTCGAGAAATTGTCGGCCGGGTCCGTGCTCACGGCAGCACTCATGCAGCATGTGATGGACATTGACCGAGTGGAGGAGGTCGACTACCTCAGCGGCGACGACGCTTACAAGGCCGACTGGATGGCCTTGCGTCGTGAACGGGTGGGGTTGTTGGCCTGCGACTTGCGCCGCTGGCCCGGCTGGATGGCCGCTGGGCGTCACGTACTGGGCGGCTGGCGCCGTTCGTTGAAATCGATGTTGACGACTGCCTGATCCAGCCGGGAGAAAAGCGTTCAGGCCGACGGAGCGGGCTCTTCGTTGGTGCTCAACTGTGTTTGCATGAACTGGAGAATGGTGGCCTCGCGCGTACCGAGCATGCGCTCCATTTCGGTGGCGCTGATGATGTAGACACGCCGCGGGGGCAGGACGTTCGGGTTCATCGGGCCCACCGCCACGAAAGGAAATCCCAGCCGGGTCAAGAGCCGGCTGAAAAGGTTGTCCATGGCGGCCATGCAATAGTCAAGACCGGTCTGGCGGCAGAGTTGGTACACCTCGCGGTACATGCCCAACACCAACTCGGGTTGGTGATGCCGCACACCATCGGTCTTGAGCGTCATCTCACTCTCGGGGTCACCTTGAATCGGTTTGCCCTCGTCGGAGTGACGGCGACGGAAATGCGGTGTTACTGCCAGCCTCGATATTTCCCCGACCTTGTCCGAGGTGGCCTCTGCGTATGGCAATGGTCGATCAATCACATAGCGTTGCTCGACGTTCAGCCCGTGCTCGTTGGGCATGATGATCCGCATGAAGCCCGCCACCACGCCACTGGCCTTGTGGCGTGCGATGAAATGCCGGCTGTTGACGTCGTAGGGGTCGGTTTCGATGGGGTGCCCACGGCTGGAGAACATGCCGGGCGCGTCGACGCGGCCGAGCTCTTCGCAGAACACCAGGTACCGGGCTTCGAGATAGTCTTCGAAATCGGAGGTGCCTGGAATGACTTCGTAGAAGGAGAAGTACACGGTTTCCATTGCACGCCTCTGTGGTGGCGATCCTATGCGCGCTCGCCAGAGACGATGAACACACCGGCAGAGACGAGGCGCCTGCCAGCGGCCACGTCGGCGGACAGGTCGTCGAAAAGTTGGGGCAGATCCACCACATCGCCCAGCAGCGACGCCTTGTAGCCGAGCAGGATGTTGAACAGGACCGGGAAGGGGAGTTCGCTGCTGGTGAGCATCATCACCCGTGTCTTGACGTTCGTGAAGCCGGCCCTGAGCATCATTTCCTGCATCTTGCGGCCAATGAATCGGTCGCCTCCCTGGCTCGATTGAATCGCCTGCGCGCTGCTCAGCACATGGCTCACCCGCGGTTCCTCGGGGTGAAACAGAACAAGGCCATCGTCAGAGTCCACCGCGCAGAAACGCCCGCCGCGGCGCGTGACGCGAAACACCTCCTGCACCACCGCGTCGGGCTTGGGCACATGCTGAAGCACGAATCGCGTGTACGAGAAGTCGATGCTCTGGTCCGCCAGGGGCAATGCGTCGCCATAGGCCTGGTGCGCAAACAACCCCCGTGCGGGCTTCTGTCGCACATTGCCTTCGAGCTCGGCGAGCAAGGTCGGGCTGGGTTCCACAGCGTGCAGGCTGCCCTCGGGCGCCAGTTCGGCCAGCAGATCGGAGACAAAGCCCGGGCCGCTGCCGATTTCCAGCACGTCGTGCGCGGGTTGGATGCCGGCTCCGCGCAATATGGCGGCTTCCATGCCGCGCACGGCTTGGGCTTGTTGCTGCAAACGTTGTGTTTGAAAACGCGCGTCGTTGAGCGCTTCGAATTGGTATGAACCAGTGTTCATGCTCTGCTTGCCTCGTCGTCAGCGGTGGCGACCGGGAAGCAGCATCCCTGGATGCGAAGGTGAGCGCACATCGTCTTTTCCCTCCTCAAGCCTGCGTTTGTACGAATATTGTATGGATGGGTGGTCATTTGAGAACTCATGATCAACCCTATCACTTCGTTCGCGGTAGCTCGTTTCATTATGCTCGCCGGTCATGCGCAGCGGTTTGACGGAGCGCAAAGGATGCCAATGGCGTAGATCGAATGGGAAACCGCTAAAGCCTCAGCAGGGGGTGGCGCAGATTCATACGGCTCCACAGCACCACCAGCGCGGGCAGCAACAGGAGCTCAAGCAGTTGTCCGGATATCAGGCCGATGGCGGTGAGCAAGCCGAAGCTGGACGTGGGCACGAAGCTGGATGTGCTCAACAGAAGGAATTGCGAGACCAGCAACACAGAGGTGGCGAGCACGGCCTTGCCCGATGCCTCAATGCTCCGTGCGATCGAGAACACCACGCCAAGCCCCTTGTCGCGACGCTTCTGGTAGTTGTAGAAGATGTGGATGGTGTCATCGACGGTAATCCCCAACACCACGCCCGCGATGAGCACGGTGGCCATGTCGAGGTAGATGCCGGTGGCCCCCATCAGCATGAAAACGAAGAACAGCGGCGCGAGATTGGGCAACATGCTGATCACGGCGGCCGGCACGGTTCGCCACAGCAGCAGCATGATGATGAAGATCTGTCCGAATGCGCCCGCGAAGCTGAGCAACTGGCCCGTCACCAGCAGGTCTTCCTGGTCGGCAAAGAGGCGCCCATAGCCTGCCGTCTGCCATTTCAGCTGAGGCGCGTCGGTCTTGGCGATCAAGGCCTCCACCTTGCCGATGACCTCCTGGATTGCATTGGCCCCGTGCACGTTCACGTTGAGCAGAATGCGCATGCGCTGGTATTCGTTGTTGACCAGTTCTTGCAGGTCGCGCCCGTCATAGATGAGCAGCAACTGGGCCAGCATGCGATCGTCTGCGGGCAAGGCGCGAAAACTCTCGTCCTCCTCGTTGAACGCCCAGTTCATCTCTTCCACGATGTCCATCATCGACAATGAACGATCGACTTCCGGCAGGGCTTCCACTTGGGCCTGCAGGGTCTTGATCTGTTTGAGCAAAGCCACGTTCTTGAAAGCATCGCGACCGGGCCCGTCGATGACGATTTCAAGTGCGGTCACACCCACCAAGGACGCCTCCACCCGCGCAGTGGATTGCGTCAGCGGATGTGACTGATTGAAGAATTTCAGCAGGTCCGATTCGGCTTCCACCTTGAGCACGAGTGCCGTACCAGCCACAAACACGGCCAGCAGCCCTCCGGCCACCCAGCCCGCGTATCGGATACCGAACCGAGCCAATCCGAACGACAGGCCGCGCGTCCACCGAAAGCCACCGCCGTCCTTGGCCCAAGGCCCGTGGTCGTACTTCACGAGCAAGGGTGGCACGAGGTAGAACACCACAAAGTAGATCACCACCACGCCCACCGCACCCACGAAGCCGAAGACCTGCACCGGCGGAATGGGCACGAGCACGAGGCTGATCATGCCGGCCGCAGTGGTCAGCACGTTGAACATCGCGGGGGTGTTGATCTCCTGCAGTGCGAAGACGACCCGCTTGGGGCGGTGAAACCCCGCATCGCGCATGCGCTTGAGCGCCGCATAGAAGTGCAACAGGTTGGCAGCCGTGTAGGCCGAGATCAAGGTCGGCACCATGGCCGTCACCAGTGTGTAGGGCTTGCCGATGAGGGCAATGAGAGCGACGCACACCACCACCGAGGTGCTCATGGCCACGGCCCCGATGATCACGGGGATCACGCGACCGACCACCCAGTAGAGCAGGGCCAGGCCCAGTCCCATCACCAGCGGCGTGAACACGATCGTGTCGCGCAGCATCGACCGCATTTCGGCGGCGTCCAGGGCAACCGTGCCCGCGACCGCCACCAGATGCTTGTCCAGTTTCTGCTCTTGAACGGCGGCCCGGAAGGTGTCTTCGATAGATTGGCGTTGCCGGCTTTCGCTCAGCTTGTTGGTGCGCACCACGACCGCCAGCGACTTGCCGTCTGTGGATGCCAGCCAGCGTGGCATGAACCGATCACCCAGGACGCGGGCGGTTCGATCCTGAGGCGACTCTTGCTCGAGCTTCGTGATGTCAATCAGCGGTTCGACCACGAAGCCGTCCGCGCTGCCGGCAATGTGGTCAACACGGGTCACGGAAAACACCCGGTCCACATCGGGGTGTTTGTCCATGCTGGCTGCAATGCGGTCTAGCGCACCCAGCACGGGTGCACTGTAAACATCCTCACCCTGGAAAAGACCGATGAGGATCTCGTCGCTTGGAAACTCGGCTCGCAACTCGCGTTCGAGCACGGTTGCTGGCGCGTCGGCCGGAAAGTACAGCTCGGGTGCGTTGTTGAGGTTCAGCCGCAACATCAGCGCAGCGCCCACCACGTGGATGAGCACGATGATGGCAACCGCGGTTTTCCTGCGAAGGATGCGCGGCTGGGTGACACGCAGGAAGAGCGCGCTTTGCGTGACGTTGAACAACAGGGTTCGCAGCCGGTCGATCAAGTGAAATCCTCAGTCATCTTCCGCCTGCAGCGCAGCGAGGTCGTTCGAAATGCCTCTGCGCGACGAATGTCGTCGCAATCAGAATTTTCCTTGCCAGCCGACGACCACGGAGTCGTTGCGCCTGAAGTAGCCGCCCAATGTGTTGTTGGCCCCGCTGAACAAGTGCGCTGCCAGATAGATTTCCTGCTTGTCGATGCCGGTGTAACTCAATCGAGGATTGAGGTACAGGTCGCGGTCGTTGAGCCCCATCGCAAAACGCAGATCGGCACGCCAGCGCCCATTGGCGAAGGGATGCTCGACTTCACCGGTGAAGCTGTAGATCCGGGTGCGATCCAGCACGGACTGGTTGGTGAATGTGCGATGGCCTGCCAGTTGCAGCGTCACGCGCGTTTCGCTGTCGCCAGGGAAAAATTCGGCGCCGATCACGATGTCGAGTGCTGGATCGGTTCTGTACTGGAAGGTCTGGGTCGTCAGTGGCACGGCGCTGTTGACGGCGACCTCCATGCGCCACGTGGCACCCATGCGTTCTGCCTCCAGTTCTGCACCCAGCACGGTGCTGAACGGATGCACCGCCTGTAGCACCACCGGGGTGCCCGGAGTGACTTTGTAATAGGGCTGTGACTGCCGGACGCGCTGGACGCTGAAGCCATAGTCGAAGCCCTCACCCTCGGCGGTCAAACGCAGGCCTGCGCCACCGGCCCCGTTGATGTCGGCCTTGACCACGCGCGCGCCCACAATGCCCGGCAAGTTTCCCATGCCCAGGATTCGACCGTTGACCGTGTCCACCGGGTTCCACACGCTCCTTGCGTGCGGCATGACCGCGTCATCAAACACGGGCAGCAGAACCCCATCGAACTTGAAGCCTTCTCCGAAGTACTCCGTGCGCACCGCGGGCACCGCGCGCCGACGATCGGGCAGCTTGTCGAGAACGCCTCGTGAAAAGTCCACCCGGCTCATGCGATCGGTTGGGGAAATCTCGTCAACCCGTCCCCACAGGACGTTTTGAGTTCCCAGGGTCACGCGAAGATCTTTCTGCTGCCACCGCACATAGTTCTCGGTGTAGTCAAGCCGCACACGCTCGAAATCACGGCTTCCGTTCTGCGAATGCGCGTCAAGCCGAGCGCCCAATGCGTAGCTCCAGTCGCCGGAGTCGCCGCGCAGGCTCACGGCACCATGCGCCAGGATGCTGCCAGAGGCGCCAGGTTTGTCAGTAAACCCGCCGATTTCCAGCCGAAGGGCGTCGACCTTGAAGCCTGGCTCCTGGGCGTGAGTCGGCATGGCCGCGACCGCCCCCAGCATCACCAGCCCGGTCGTTGCCCAAGCACTGCGCATTTGCTGACCCCTCATGGAAATTGCTCCTACTTTGATTGAAGTTTGGGTGTTGTTTTTGATGCTGCGATCGCCACGCATCTGCAAACCGCGCTCGTCAAGGGCGGAATTCTCGTTCCACCCGTTCTTCTGCCAGCGCGCGTGACGTGAACAGCGACTCTGGCAGATTCCGGTCATACAGCACACGTCCCACCGTCAAGCGGGTCTGGTGACCGCTCGCGAGGTCGTTCAGCGTGCTGTCCATCACTGTCCAGTACCCCTGAATCTGCTCGCGTTTGACAACCAGAAGACGCTTGCTGGGCTGATCGGCATTGCGCTCGAAGAAGTCGATCCGCAAGGGCAGCAGACTTTTGGGATCGATCCAGCTCACGCGGCGAACATAGACGGAATTGCCGGCGTCCACCGGCACGCTCTCGAGCATTTCGCAGTCGGTGTCTCCCACCCGTTCACGGCCCAGCAACCGGTGAGCGTCCATGGTCGGCTTGCGATCGCGCAGGTCTTCAAAGTAGTAATCGGAATTGACGAAACGACCCCCTTTGCGATTGGAGTCGACCCGGCGCACGCGCTGCATGGCCGGCAGGTAGATCCATTGGTTGGACACACCGTCGGCGCCGTCGATGGTCAGCAGCCCTGTGCCCTGAATATCCGCGGGATCGGTGAATCTGATCAGGGTTGACACCTGGCCACCCGTCGCACTGGCGCGAAACACCAGCATGCCGCGAACCCGCGCCGGCTTGCCTTCTTCCGTCAGGGACATGGACACCACAGACGTTGAGTCCTTGCCGTCGGGGCGGTCATGTACGCGCTGAGCGAGCTTGGCGCCTTCGTCCGCAAATGCAGGTGGGCAGACAAGCATCGCCGTCAGAAAAACGAGCCCGATCGCACGCCGGGAGGCTGCCGTTTCGCTCATCGCTGTTCGCGAGGACCCGAGCCATGAAAACCCGACCGTTCCTGCCATGCTCGCCCCTCTATTTGTGTGTCAGTGGGTCAGTCTAACGCAGGCACTTTGCTGCCAGCCCGGTGCCAGGGTGTCGAAAGGAAACATCCCGATGTCAAGCGTCCGCCGACATTTTTTCCAGTCGCTTCTTGGCCACGAAGCTCTTGAGTCGTTGCAGCGGATTGCGGTTGCCCATCCACAGGCGCCGGTGATGGAAGCGCGAGAGGCGCGCATCCAGGTAGGTGTACCAGGGCACACACTGCAGGTCTTGCGGGTGGAGTAGGGCAACGAGCGCCTGTGTGGTGATGAAACCCGTGCAAAGCTTGCAACCCGCAATGGAACTGGGCCCTTTGCGCGCCTTCAGGTTGATCGTCTTCGGATCCAGGTACTTCAAGTGGTGCAACTCCGGCGCGAAGCCCAGCATGAACTGGACGATCTTCTCGTCGTCCGACATCCCGGGCTTGATGGCGAAATAGTCTGCATACGACATGCCCTTGGGACCGAATGCCAGCACCCCGGCGCCCAGACCCAGCGGCACGGCCGCAATGGTAGCCAAGCCCCGCGCGGTGGCCGCGTTCACCAGCAGGGGGTGCATGTCGACGGCAAAGGCGTCGATCGCGTCCACGGCCAGATCGACGCCTTCCAGAAAGGCGTCGATGTTGCCCGCGTTGATGCCTTCCGTGAATTTCGTGATGCGCAATTCGGGGTTGATCGCGAGTGCCATCTCCACCATCACGTCAAGCTTGCGACGGCCGATCGTCTCGGTGTTGGCGCCGTACTGCCGGTTGAAGTTGAACAGCTCGAACTCGTCGAACTCCGCCAGATGAAAACCGCCCACGCCTGCACGCACGAGGCTGATCAAGTAGTCACCTCCGACGCCGCCCATGCCGGCAATGGCGACCGTGCAGTTGCGCAGGCGATCGTGTTCTGCGGTGCTGACCACGCCGATGTTGCGGCTGAAGGCGTCTGGGTAGTTGAACGTGTCCATGCTGGCGGCTCTTCGTGTTGGAGGACGTGATCTTCTCTCAGAACAGCTGCGCGTTCTCACCAAGCCTTGCTGGCTTGCGTTCATCGACTGTCTAACAAGTGTCGGATTTTTTTCCACTCAACTCAGGCCCTGGCCACCTCGCTCGCTGCGAACTTTGATTTATTTCACTTTTTAAAGCCTGGCATGAAGTCTGCTTGGTTACTGGGCAGCCTGATCGAGAGTCCTTCAGGTCTTGATCCAGAAATTCACTAAGGAGTTACCATGAAACTGAAAAAACTTTTCGCAGCCATCGGTCTGAGCGCAATGCTCGTGAGCGGTGCGGCATCGGCAGCTACTGTTGCTGGCGTCACTTGGGATACCGGCTCACCAATCGACTTTATCGCTCAGTCGAACCTGTTCGAGCAAGTTGCCCTGAATGCTGGTGAGGAAATCAAAGGCTACGGCAACATCACGTCGATGAACGGCCTCAGTTCGTTTTGCGCTGGTTGCGAATTGACTTTCACGTTCTCGGGTTTCACGCTTCAAAATTCGATCACTGGAGCCCCATTCCAGCCGTTCGCGTTCGAAGGCGGCAGCTTGCAAGTGTGGGTTTCGCCGATTGACTACGCCTTCGACGACCCTGCTACCGCAGGAAATGGTCTGTTGTGGTTGGACTTGACCGCCGCTGCAGGTAATTTTGCGGCAGCCCCTGGCGCTGATCTGCTGACCACCCTGTACGGCATGACGTCCGCATCTAGCACGATCGGCTTGGGTGTCGCAGGCACGGGCGCTGGTTACTTCAACGTGGTCGGTGGTCTTGCTGCTGCGTACTTCGACACCGATGCTGAAGTTGGCGGTACTGACTTCTTGTTCGGTTCGAACTTCTCGCCCATCAGCACCCCGATCGTTGATCCGGTGACCGGCGAGGTGTACACCCACGGTGGTGGCGCGACGATCACTGGTACTTCGGTGATCCCTGAGCCAGGTGCTTTGGCCCTGCTGGGTTTGGGTCTTGCCGGTCTGGGTTTTGTTCGCCGCAACAAGAAAAGCGCTTAACGCTCACTGGATTTACCCACAAAAAAACCGCGCACTGCGCGGTTTTTTTACGTCTGAAAATGAAGACTGATTGGAAGTGGCGGAAATGGCAGCCCGTCTCAACAACGTGAGGTGAAATCAATATTCAATCAGCCCGGCGCGGGCAAAAATGCATCGAAGGGCGAAGGAAGCGTCTCCGCAGCTGTCCAAATCGTCTTGCCAAGACCAAGGGTCGGCTCTTCCCCACCAAATATGAATCGGTACAGGCAGGAATTTCGAGTCGCCAGTCCTGTGCGCAACGCGTTGGCGCCTATGAGGTATGGCTGACGCGCAGGTTGAACGGCGTGGTTGATCGGCCCGGCTTCGTGAAACGGAAAGCCGAGGCGGTTGAGCATCCTCGACAAGGAGGGCTCCATGGCTGCGTAGCAATGAGTGATGCCATGCTCACTCGCCAAGCGGAACACTTCTCGATACAGACCCAAGGCAACAGTGGGTCCGTCGCGTTTGATCTCTCTGTTGAGGTCTTCGGATGTGCCTGAGGGCAGGGCGGGTCCTACAAGTTGGGTGTCTCGGCGATATCGGCGCAATTTGCTCGAGATGGCGAGACGGCCGATTTCACCCACCATATCGAGCTCAGCATTGGGCTGGCTGTGCAGTGTGTAGCGGGACAGAACATTCAGCCCACGGGGGCTTGGAAGGATGAGGCGTGCACATCCCACAGCTTCACCGGTTTCCACCGAACGGCACAGGACATGAACGCTGTGGGCATCAAAGTCGTCTGTCTCAAGTGGGCGTTTGCCTTCCCTGTCCTCGCAAGAAGGCAGGCGACCGAGTTCAGCGCAGAAAACTTCATGCCTCAGAGCGCAGTACTCCTCGTACTGCTCGGTGCCTGGACTAACGACCGAGTATTGATATTTTTGCGCCAGCATCGAAGTTCTCCGCAGTGCACCCGAAGGCACCTGATTTATATAGGTTGCAACCGCATCCCCAACGCAGCGACGATACCTTGATGAGGTGCGTTGTGCGGGCGCTGAAATGTAACTGCAACTGCCGAAATGTAAGGCCCCAATAGGCGGGAATTTCCAATCTACTTAACGGTATTGCCATGTGCGAAGCCAGCGTAACCCGTTCACCTTATTCCCTTGAGCCATTGCAAGACGAATGACTCTGTCTGGCGACTGGCGGTCGCTGATGAGCAGGTGTGATCAGCGCGATCAACGGTCGACTGGGACACGACCGGCCGTTCAAGTAGTCCATTCCACCGTGCGTCGCTTTGAGCGTGTTCCAAGAACTCTTTCGCCACGAGATCCCGCTCGCTGAGCAGCAGCAGGATCGGACCTTTGAAGTCCCGCCAACCTTGTGCCATGACGTCCTGAAAACTGGATGGGCCCATGTTCTTGGTTCGCATGGTCCGCAAGCTGTTGCCCAGGTCTCGCACGGCACGCCATCCGACCTGCCCGCCGAACAATTTGCGCCAGAATGCCGGCTCCGCAAGCCTCCACAGGTAGTAGTGTTTGACCTGTGCCCGTGCAAGACTCACCTCGGAGCGCACCCAAGGGTTGAGAAGAGCAAGGCCTACCACGCGGTGATCGTTCGTACGCTGTGTGTAGAGGAGACTGGCCGACGCACCGTCACAAAGACCGCACAACACGACTTGACTCACGTCGGGGCAGTGGTCGTGAATGGCACTGATGGCGGCAGCGATGTGCGTCGAGGTCTCTTCAAACGAGATCGGTTCGCCGGGGCTGTCGCCCATCCCGGGAAAGTCAAAGCGAAGCACTGGAAAACCTGCACCAGCCAAGTGGCGTGAGATCTGCACAAATTGCCGGTGGCTGCCTGCCCGATATTGCGCACCACCCACCACCACCACCACGGCGGTGTGCCGCCGCTCAGCATCGGGGTTCGGCATGCTGACGATGCCCAGCATGTCGGTGTACGGACCGCGTATGCAGACGGCTTGCTCGTGGACGTTCATGGCGGTGGGTTGTTGTTGCCTGGGGCTCAGTCTGCCACCATGGTTGCCAGGGTGCCGCTGATCAAGGTCGGGGCGTCTTCAGTGGTCACTGTCTGCCAGAAGGCAGGGGCCTTGATCGCCTGGGCGTTCACTTGCCAGCCTGCGGTTCGCCACGCAGACAGTTCTTTTTCAGATGAAGGGTTCATTGCAGTGTCTGCCTGTTTGGCAAGTTCAATCCAGATCACTCGGCCGCCGGCTTTTGTGGCAGGAGGCTTCAGGCGGGCGTGCGCCATGCTTTGAGCCAGTGCTGGACTGACGGTATATCCCGCGATTTCGACGGACTGGCCTTGCGCAATCAGTTGGGCTGGTGTCTGTTCGTCAGGCTTGCCTGCACCCAGCCATTGGCCCGCGGTGTGCAGGCGGATGAATTGCTGCAGCATTTGCTGGCCACTCACCACGGGTTGCCAGAGCAGCAAGTGGGTTGGTTCGGCCAGGGTCTGGAGAAATTCCGCGGCCAGCAAGGCCCCCGAGCGCATGCCCCAGATCCAGAGTGGACCGCTGGCGGATTGGCTCAGCCACCGGTGCGCCAGTGCGGCGTCTTCCAGCCAGGCGGCCCATGTGGCGTCTGCAAAATCACCCGTACTGTCGCCGCAGCCGGTCAAGTCGATCTGCAGCACCGCATACCCGGCAGCTGCCAGAGCCCGCGCTTGTTGTGCGACCACGCGGCGGGTGGTGTTGAGTTCTTCGGCAAAGGGGTGCAAATACAGGATGCGTCCGCGTCGAGCGCTCCCCCTGGCCGGGTGGAACAGGCAAAAACGCTGACCGGCGCTGGGTGCTTGCGGGTCAACGGGCAGAAAAAAAGCTTGGGGAAGGGCTTCACGCCCCTGCTGACTCATGTGGCCTGGCCGGCCAGATGGTGGTGTACGAGGTCGCTCAGGCTGCCCACGGTGGCGAACACTTCCGCGTTGAGGTCTTCGTCACTGAAGGCAATGTCGAAATGGCTTTCCAGATCGGTGATGAGTGCCAACACAGCCATGGAGTCGAGTTCGGGGAGCGAACCCAGCAGCGGTGTCGTGGGACCGAAGGTGGCGGTGCGCCCCTGCAGGTTGAGAGCGTCGTCCAGCACGCGCAAGACCTGTTCGTACACATTCATGGAATTGAGGCCTCGTTTGGAATGAAGTGGGTGCGCAGAATTGCGCTCGATTCTAAAGAATTGCGCGCGACAGGCTCATGAGCGTGGTCGGCCGCAGGAGCTCGATGCCTTAACATGCGCCGCATGCCCACAGAGAGAGATTTCAGCGAAAGCTATCCACCGGTTTTGCTGCACGAGTTGCCGCTGCGGGCAGCCGCCTCCTGGCCTGAACGGGAAGCCTTGACGGCAGGAGCGGTGCGACTCTCTTACGGTGAGCTCGGCGATGCGGTGTCGGACCTTGCGTCAGGGCTGTTGCACCTCGGGTTGCCACGTGGAAGCCGAGTGGCGGTGTTTCTGGAAAAGCGCATTGAGGCTGTGGTCACCAGCTTCGCCGTGCCAGCGGCGGGTGGGGTTTTGGTGCCGGTGAACCCGCTCTTGAAAGCGACCCAAGTCGCTCACATTCTTCAAGACGCCGGTGTGCGGGTGTTGGTGACCTCAGCGTCTCGATTGCAAGCCATGTGGCCTGCGCTGCGCGAATGTCTGTCCTTGCAGCATGTGATGCTCTGTGATGACATCGACGCGCCTCAAGGAGCGCATTTCAAGCTCCATGCCTGGGCCGATGTGCTGGCTGCCCCTGCCCAAGCGTTGCCCCTGGGACTTGAGACCGATGTGGCGGCAATCTTCTACACCTCGGGCAGCACGGGGCAACCCAAGGGAGTGGTGCTTTCGCACCGCAACATGGTGGCGGGGGCCACCAGTGTGGCCAGCTACCTGAACAACCGATCCGACGACACACTGCTCGCCGTATTGCCCTTGTCGTTCGACGCGGGCTTCAGCCAATTGACCACCGCGTTTCTGGTGGGCGCGCGCGTCGTCTTGCACAACTACCTGCTGCCACGCGATGTGTTGACGGCGATGTCCAAAGAGCGCGTGACGGGTTTGACGGCCGTGCCAGCGCTTTTCATGCAGCTTGCAGCGCTGAACTGGCCCGCTGAGGCCACGCAGCATTTGCGTTACTGGGCTTGCACGGGTGGGCGCATGCCTCGGGCAACACTGGATCGCATGCGGCAGATGACGCCTGCGGCGCAGCCTTTCCTGATGTACGGGCTGACCGAAGCGTTTCGCTCAACTTACCTGCCGCCGTCCGAAGTGGATCGGCGGCCGGACTCGATCGGCCGGGCCATACCGAATGCAGACATTCGTGTGCTGCGGGCGGATGGCACCGAATGCGATGTCGACGAGCCAGGCGAACTGGTGCATCGTGGACCGTTGGTGGCGCTGGGCTACTGGCGCAGGCCGGAAGAGACAGCCTTGCGGTTTCGCCTTCTGCCAAGCGGGCTCAAGGCGGGGGGCGACGAGGTCGATCGCCCCGAGATTGCGGTTTTTTCGGGTGACACCGTGCGCCGCGATGCCGACGGCTTTCTGTATTTCGTTGCCCGCCGTGATGAGATGATCAAGACCTCGGGCTACCGTGTGAGCCCGACCGAAGTCGAAGAGGCTGTGTACGCGAGTGGCTTGGTGCATGAAGTACTGGCCGTGGGTGTGCCGCATGCCGTGCTGGGGCAGGTCATTGTTGTGGCTGCAGTGGCTGCGAAAGCGGAAGACACCGTCGCGTTGCTGGCGCACTGCAAGAGCACCTTGCCCGCTTACATGGTGCCGGCTGGCGTGCACTGGCATGCGCAGGCCCTGCCGCGCAACGCCAATGGAAAACTCGATCGCGCCCGCTGGAAAGCGGACTGGGAAAGTGCTGAAGGAAAGAAGAACGATGAGACCTTCTGAGACGATCCGTGGTGAGTTGTGCGTGGGCGGCATACCGCTGTCGCGCTTGGCCGAACGCGTTGGGCAGACCCCTTTTTATGCCTACGACCGGCGCCTGCTGGCCGAACGTGTGACGTCTGTGCGAGAAGCCTTGCCTGCAGGCATCGGTTTGCACTACGCCGTGAAGGCCAATCCCTTGCCCGCGCTGGTGGGATTCATGCGAACCCTGGTGGATGGCCTGGATGTGGCTTCAGCTGGCGAAATGGCCGTGGCTCTCGATGCTGGCGCCGACCCGAAGCACGTGAGCTTCGCTGGCCCGGGCAAGCGCGAGGCGGAGATCGCCCAAGCTGTGGCGGCGGGCGTGCTTGTCAATCTGGAGTCGTTCCGGGAGGTCGAGCTGCTGGCGCGTGCGTCACAACGCCTGGGGCTGCCCGCCCGCGTGGCCGTTCGCGTGAATCCCGACTTCGATCTGCGCGGTGCCGGCATGCGCATGGGCGGTGGTGCCAAGCCTTTCGGGGTGGACGCCGAGCAGGTGCCACTGGTGCTCAGGGCAATCGGCGATGCGGCTTTGCAGTTTGAAGGCTTCCATCTGTATCCGGGATCGCAGAACCTCAATGGCGAATCGATCGCGGAGGCGCTTCGCCAATGTCACCAGCTCGTGGTGCGCCTGGCCGCAAGTGCGCCGGCGCCGGTGAGTCAGGTGAACTTCGGAGGCGGGTGGGGTATTCCCTATTTCCCGGGCGAAAAGGCGCTGGATCTGGCACCTGTGGCCGAAGCATTGATGGGCATCAAGAACAGCATGGCCAGCGAGTTGCCGGGCGGCCAACTGGTGCTGGAACTCGGGCGATACCTGGTGGGCGAGGCTGGGGTGTATGTGGCCCGCGTGCTGGATCGCAAGGTGTCACGTGGCCAGGTGTTTCTGGTCACCGACGGTGGCCTTCACCATCACCTTGCGGCCTCTGGCAATTTCGGACAGGTGATCCGTCGCAACTACCCCGTCTGCATCGGCACGCAAATGGACTCCGCAGAGCGCGAAAAAGCGTCCATCGTCGGACCCCTGTGCACGCCGCTGGACATGCTGGCCGATCGAGCCGAGCTTGCCCCGGCTTACCCCGGTGATCTGGTGGTGGTCTACCAATCAGGGGCTTACGGACCGAGCGCCAGCCCACAGGCCTTTCTTGGCCATCCGCGCTGCGCGGAAGTCCTGGTTTGAAGGTGCGCACTGCCTTGTGGCAGGCGCGTTGGAACGTCGCCGTGCCAGGGCTGCTGCTGTCGCTGAGCGCCTGTCTGGGGCTGGCCTCATTGGGTTTGGCGGCGCACCATCCGGTGGCGCCATTGGCGCTGCCGCTCACCACCCTGCTGGTCATCCTTTGGAACGCGGCCCGGCCTCAGGTCCTGTGGTTCCTTCTTCCGGCGGCCTTGCCAGTGATGAGTTTCACGCCGTGGACAGGGTGGTGGTTGTTTGATGAATCCGATGTGTTGGTGCAGGCGTGCCTGGCTGGCGCTTTCGCTCGTTGGGGCATCGATATCCAGCGCGGTCGCACGGAGGAATCTTGGTCCCGGCGCAGATCATTCGGGGCGGTCTGGTGCGCCGTTGCCCTGTCCTTGGTGGTGGGCGTGCTGCGTGGTACAGGAGACGCTGGAGTCGACTGGACTACGATCCCGGTCTGGAATGAAGCCATGTATGCCGGCTACGACAGCACATGGAACACATGGCGCGTTGCAAAGAGCCTGGCCTGGGCGTTGCTCATCGGCTTGCTGTTGCATGCGCCGGGTGGCACAGGCGGACAAGTGCCTGCTCGTATGGTTGCGCGAGGCATGGTCGTCGGCTTGGGACTGGTTGGCTCGATTGCCTTGTGGGAACGCGCGGTCTACGCCGGCGTCTTTGATTTCAGCCACGCCTATCGCACCAGTGCGTGGTTCTGGGAAATGCACGTGGGCGGTGGTGCCATCGACGCCTACCTGGCGATCGCGGTACCGTTTGCCGTCTGGGCGATGTGGACGTCAACAGCCGCGTGGCGCTGGGCTGGCGCCAGCATCTTGATGGTGCTGTCGGTCTACGTCGTGCTCACTACTTATTCCCGGGGCGTCTACTTGGCGGTGTTGATCGCGTTACTGTTCATGGGCATCACAGCTTGGCGGTTCAAGCTGGTGCCCGCCGCCGGCCCAACCCGAGGTCGTCTGACCCTGATGGCCATAGTGTCAACCTTGATTCTTGAAAGTGTGTTCGTTCTGGGCAGCGGCTCGTTCATGGCCAATCGCCTTGCGCAGTCTGATTCGGACCTCGTCGGCCGCATGGAGCATTGGCGCTCGGGTCTGGGCCTGCTGAACTCCCCCGAGGCGTGGGTGACCGGATTGGGCATTGGGCGATTTCCCGCACATTACAGTCGCGAAGTTCCTGGTGGACACTACCCTGGCGAAGCCTTGTGGCAGGGAGATGCAGGGGATCAGACCCATGTCCTGCTCTCGGGCCGCCATGACGAAGGACAGCGCGCTGACCTGTTTGCGTTGACACAACGCGTCGATCTAACGGGGGCCGGCAGCATTCGGGTACGCTTGCGGGCAACCGGTCAACGCCCATCGACGCTGCTGGTGAGTCTGTGCGAGCGACACTTGCTTTACGATTCCTCATGCGAAAGGCGATGGGCCTCCCTGAAGCCCAAGTCAGACGCGGGGAACGGCTGGATTGAGTTGAGGATGGGTAAAAGCCTCTTTGAGGGAAAAAGCCGCGTTGCCGGCCCGCGGGAAAGGGTTCTTGCACTCTCGCCATTGCATATCGGGCAAGCCATTCGCATCGAGAGTGTTGAACTGTGGGATTCGAACGGTCGGCAACGCCTTTTCAATACCGATTTCTCAAAAGGCCTGCAACACTGGCTACCCATGGCGCAAGGACGGTTTCAGCCTTGGCACATCGACAATCTTTATCTTGATGTGTTGGTCGAGCGAGGGTTGTTGGGACTTGTCATCCTTACCGCCTGGGTCTTGTGGGCCTTGCACGGACTGTGCGAAAGGCTGCGGCGAAGGGATTCAGCGGCGTGGGCCTTGGCCGCTTCGATGGTGGGTATTGTGAGTCTTGGAGCCGTGATCAGTGTCACGGAAGTGCCGCGTGTGAGCCTGATACTGATGATTTTGTTATGGTCAAGCGACGGATTTCGTGGACAAATAGAGGATGTTTCACGCTGTAACAAGTCGTAGTCCTTAGCATTACGCTGTAATGTCGTCGGCGATGATGTCCGTCCCGCAATGCAGTCAACAGAAAATACTCACGGACTCCCGTTTTGATCAAGATTTTTAACCACTATTTCCATCGAAGAACGGTCCTCCAAGTCATGCTTGACATGGGGCTGGTGGTCGGTGCGTTGATGCTGGCGCTCTTTGTTCAGTCCAATCCGGCGCTGCTTGGGGCCTCTGTGGTGACCGAAGGGTTGTCGCGCGGCGTGTTGATGGCGCTGGGCATGTTGGCGGTGAATTCAGCCCTTGGCTTCTATGAACGCACCCGGAGCAAGACCACCGGCCAGATGCGTGCGCGGGCGGTGTTGTCTTTTGTACTGTCGGGCGCAATCGCCATTGCCGTCCTTTGGTTGTTGCCTTTGGAACCATCCTATGACGCCAAGTGGGTGGCCTTGGTCGTGCTCGGTACGACCGGCTTCATGTTGACCCACCGAGTTCTGGTGGGCGAAATGCTGCCGAAATCGATCACGCGGCGCAAGGTTCTGGTTTACGGAACCGGTGAACGTGCGCAAATGGTCGGAAAGTCACTCACCCACGCCAGTGCCAATGTTGAACTCGTCGGCTACTTCGCGAGTCCCAACGAGACGGAGCACAAGGTGACATCCTGGGCAACGCTCGCGCCGGGTGAACGCCTCAACGATCTTGTCCAACGGGCTGGCGTCGACGAGATCGTTGTCGCGTTGAGCGAGCGCCGTGGAGGCAGCATGCCCATGCGCGAACTGCTCGATTGCAAGTTGCAAGGCGTGCGAGTGTCCGACATTGCTACTTACTTTGAACAGAATCTGGGACAAATCCGCTTGGAGTCAGCCTCGGCTGGATGGCTCATTTTTGGCGAAGGTTTCAACCAAGGGTTCGTTCGCACTTCGGTCAAGCGGCTTTTCGACATTGCAGGAGCCATCTTCCTGATCTTGATTTCACTTCCGATCATGTTGATCACTGCGTTGGCGATCAGGCTGGAGAGTGCGGGCCCTATCCTCTATCGACAGGAGCGTGTGGGCCTAAACAGCAAGACGTTCAGCGTCGTGAAGTTCCGCAGCATGCGCACCGACGCAGAAAAAGACGGTGTGCCCAAGTGGGCAACTGCCGCCGACAGCCGAGTGACGCGAGTTGGACGGATCATCCGCAAGCTCCGCATCGACGAGTTGCCACAGTTGTTTGGTGTGCTGAAAGGCGACATGAGTCTGGTAGGACCGCGCCCTGAGCGGCCATATTTTGTTGACCAGCTCACGCAGGACATTCCTTTTTATGCGGTGCGACACAGTGTAAAGCCCGGCGTAACGGGCTGGGCACAGGTGAGTTACCAGTACGGTGCTTCTCGCGAAGACACCGTCGAAAAGTTGCAATACGACCTCTACTACGTCAAGAACCACTCGCTCTTTCTTGATCTTGTGGTCCTATTCGAGACCATCGGGGTTGTGTTGACGGGCAAAGGTGCCCAGTAGGCCTTTCCGAATCATGCTTGCGGGGCCAGCGGCATGAACGGCATTGGAAATTCGCTTATGGCCTGGGGCTTTGGCGCTGCTGCCCTTTGCTACGCTTTGCTCGCTTTGATGGTAGGGAGGCAAGGCTATTGGAAAGCCCCCCCCAACAAACCCGGGATCGCAATTCTGTCGGCGGCTGTTCTCACCACGTTGTGGGCATGCCTGAGTCTCGTTGCCTTGTCATTGCCGGTGTGGTGGGGCTGGGCTGCGGTGGCCGACATATGTCGATATGCGGCTTGGTTTGCCTTCGTGGTTCACCTGTTTCGGGCCAGCACGGAACAGGGGCGGACTTTGGAGACGGCGCCCTGGATGTCTCCCCTGGCTGTGGCGCTGCCAGTTCTCAGTCTTCTGATTCTGATGTTCTCCGCGATTTGGTTCAAGGGAACAACTGGTGCGCCGGTCGGACTGTTTCTCACGTTGATGTTGCTAGCCGTGATGGGTCTTGTGCTCGTTGAGCAGTTGTTTCGCAACCTGCCCGAAGACGCGCTCTGGAGTGCAAAGCCCATTTGCCTGGGTCTTGCAGGCACATTCCTCTTTGATCTTTACTTGTTCTCTCAGGCGGTGCTCTTCAGTGGCATTGACGAGGATGCATGGAACATCCGTGGCCTCGTCCACGCGGCGTTGATGCCGTTGCTGCTGCTCTCCACCACCCGTCATCGCGACTGGATTTCCAAAATACGGGTCTCGCGCAAGGTGGTGTTCCATTCGGCCACGCTGTTGATGGCCGGTGGCTATCTCTTGTTCATTGCCGGCGTCGGCTACTACGTTCGCTACTTCGGCAGTGACTGGGGCCGATCATTGCAATTGGCGATGGTGTTTTTGGCTCTCGTGCTGCTGGTGGCACTTGCACTGTCTCGAACTTTTCGCGCCCGGGTGCGGGTGATGTTGGGCAAGCACTTTTTCAGTTACCGGTACGACTATCGCGAAGAATGGTTGAAATTCACCCAGACCCTGTCGGCCAACACCGTGCCGGGTGAAATGGGCCTCAATGTGATTCGAGGCTTGGCGGACATGCTGGAAAGTCCTGCCGGGTCGCTGTGGTTGAGGCGTCCAGATGAGCAGCTCTATCGTCAAGTCGCACGTTGGAACTTCTCCCATGTGTCCGAGACCGAGCCGGCGGATTCAGCTTTGCTGGCCTTCATGCAGCGAACAGGTTGGGTGGTCAATCTTGATGAGTACCGGCTGCAGCCGGATCGGTACGAACATTTGAAACTGCCTGAGTGGCTCATGCTCCAGTCACAAGCTTGGTTGCTGGTGCCCTTGTGGTGGGGTCACGAACTGTTGGGTTTTGTGGTGCTGAGCAGCCCGCGCACGCGAGTGGATGTGAATTGGGAGGTGACCGACTTGCTCAAGACGGCGGGGCGCCAGGCCGCCAGTTTTCTGGCGCAAGTGCAGTCGACGGAGGCACTGTTGGAGGCTCGCAAATTTGAGGCCTTCAGTCGAATGTCGGCATTCGTCGTGCACGACCTGAAGAACATCGTGACCCAACTTTCTCTCATGGTGAAGAATGCCAAACGGCTGAGTCACAACCCCGAGTTTCAGGCGGACATGTTGATGACGGTCGAGAACTCCCTGGAACGGATGCGCCAGCTGATGTTGCAGTTGCGGGAGGGCGCTGCCCCAGGGGGGGCAGCGGTGGGGGTGGACCTCGGTCGCATTGCTCATGAACTTGCGTCCAGCGTGTCCCACCGTGGGCGGCAACTGGAGCTTCAGGTGGAGCCCCGCGTGGCAACGCGAGGGCATGAAGATCGTTTGGAGCGCGTCATGGGTCATCTCGTGAACAACGCATTGGATGCCACGGAAGCGCCGCAGCGCGTTTGGCTCAAGATAGAGCGCTACGGGAGCCATGCGCGGGTGGAAGTCGGGGACAATGGGCTGGGCATGTCGGAGCAGTTTGTGCAGGAGCGACTGTTCAAACCGTTTCAGACAACCAAGGAAGCCGGCATGGGGATCGGCGCCTATGAAAGTTTTCAATACGTGCAGGAGTTGGGCGGAAAGATGTCGGTAGACAGCAAGGAAGGAGTGGGAACCGTCGTCACTTTGCTACTGCCGCTCATTGAATCGTTCAGCGAATCGGACTGGCATCAATTGGGAGAGGCATGAGCTCAGACAAAGGACCGCAATTGCTGATCGTTGAAGACGATCTTGCACTGCAGAAACAGATCAAGTGGTCGCTCGACCAGTTCGCTTCGGTCACCGCCGACGATTGCGAGACTGCGCTGGTTCAACTCCGACGCCATGCGCCTGCCGTGGTCACGATGGATCTGGGCCTTCCGCCAGACGCCGACGGCACAACCGAAGGTTTCAAGCTGCTTGACCAGATGCTCGCTGCCGCGCCAGACACGAAGGTGATCGTGCTCACAGGGCAGAACGGTCAGGCCAATGCACTCAAGGCCGTGGCCATGGGCGCGTATGACTTTCTCGCCAAACCGTTTGAGCCAGAGATGCTCAACCTTACTGTGGAGAGAGCCTTCCGCCTGCACGAGCTGCAGATGGAGAACGCGCGACTGCAGTCCATGCGTCAACCCGATACGTTGGCTGGCCTCATCACGCGGGACCCGGAGGTACTTCGCGTGTGTCGAACCATCGAAAAGGTGGCGAACAGCGGCGCGACCGTGATGCTGCTGGGTGAGAGTGGCACGGGCAAGGAGGTGCTGGCACGTGGGTTGCACCAATCTTCCAATCGCAAGACCGGGCGGTTTGTTGCCATCAATTGCGCGGCGATTCCCGAGAATCTTCTCGAGAGTGAACTGTTTGGCTACGAAAAGGGCGCCTTCACCGGAGCGGCCAAGACCACTCTGGGCAAGATCGAAACAGCCAATGGCGGCACGCTCATGTTGGATGAGATCGGTGATCTGCCGATGCCCCTGCAAGCCAAGCTCTTGCGGTTTCTGCAGGAGCGTGTCATTGAACGTGTGGGCGGGCGCCAAGAGATTCCGGTGGATGTGCGCATTGTGTGCGCAACCCATCAAGACCTGAAGCAACTAACCACAGAAGCCCGGTTTCGCGAGGATCTGTACTACCGCCTGGCCGAGATCGTGGTCAATATTCCTCCGCTGCGGCATCGCGTGGGTGACGCCGCTTTGCTGGCTCACGCCTTTACCAAGCGCTTTGCACAGGAACAAAACCGCCGCAACCTGTCTCTATCGGACGATGCTCTAAGAGCGATTGAGGCGCACTCCTGGCCCGGCAATATCCGCGAACTTGAAAATTGCATCAAGCGTGCGACCATTATGGCTGAGGGCTCGCAGGTGACGGCTGACGATCTGGGACTGCCGGCCACCCTGGAAAGTGCCGCAGAGCAATCACTTGATTTGCGAGCGGTTCGGGACGAAGCCGAGAGAAAGGCTGTCATCGCTGCAGTGGCCAGGTCCAACGGCAATTTGCTCAGAGCGGCCGAATTGCTGGGCATCAGCCGCCCGACCTTGTACGACTTGATGCATCGCCTGGGCCTCAAGTGAAGCTCGTCACATCATTCCGGAGGAACCCATGAAGATCACCAGAACCCTTTTCGGATTTGCACCCGTCACCCTTGCCGTCACGCTGCTGCTGGCCGGTTGCGCCGACAACGACCCCCAGAAAATGGTGGATTCTGCGCAGCAATACCTGGACAAGAAGGACAACGCTGCGGCCATCATCCAGCTCAAGAACGCCTTGCAGGAAAATCCCAACCTGGCGCAGGCCCGGTTTCTTCTGGGCAAGGCGCTGTTGCTCAACGGCGACCCGGTGGGTGGCAAAGCCGAGCTGCGCAAGGCGCGTGATCTCGGATTCGCTCCTGAGCAGGTGACGCCGTTGCTGGTGCGCAGCATGCTCGCATTGGGCGAGTACAAACTGGTCACCACGGAATTCGACAAGGTTGAACTCGCCACGCCGGTGGCGACGGCCGACCTGAAAACCTTGCTGGCAATCGCCTGGCGCCAGCAAGGCAAACAGGATGGTTTCGAGGCCAGCTTGCAACAGGCGATCGCAGCCAAGTCGGATCATGCTCCGGCGCTGATCGAGCAAGCCCGATTCAAAGGGGCGCAGCGCGACTTTGAAGGAGCAATTGCAATTCTGGACAAGGTTCTGGCGGCTACGCCCAAGAATGAAGATGCCTTGAAGCTGAAGGGCGACATCTTTTTGTACAGCAAGCGAGATGTCAAGGACGCTTTGGCGCTGTACCGCGATGCCAGTGAAGCCAATCCCCAGTTTGCAGACGCTCGCGTTGCCGTTGTCCGGGTGTTGCTGAGTCAGGGGCAGCTGGATCAGGCGTCCACAGAACTGGATGCCCTGGTGAAGATCGCCAAAGGAACGCCGCAGACGCTGTACCTGCAGACGCTTCTCGCGTTTCAGAAGAAGGACTATCCGGCGGCACGCGATTTTTCGCAACAAATGCTGAAGATTGCGCCCAACAGCCCCACGGCGCTGGAGATGGCGGGGGCGACCGAACTCCAATTGAATTCCTTGGTTCAAGCGGAAGCCTACCTGACACGCGCAGTTGTGGCCGCTCCGCAACTGAAGATCGCGCGCCGCGCGCTCGTGCTGACGTTGTTGCGCACCGGGCAGACAGACAAGGCTCTTGCGGCCTTGCCGCCCGATATTGCGACAAATAATTCTGATCCCGCCTTGCTCTCGGTGGCGGGGCAGGTGCACATGGTCAAAGGTGACCTTGAACTCGCACAGAACTTCTTCGCGCGCGCCACCAAACTTGATCCCACTGACCCCGCCAAACAGACCTCGCTGGCCGTCAGCCAGTTGATGTCGGGGAAAACCGAGCTTGCCATGGAGTCCTTGCAGGACATCGCGGCATCCGACAAGGGTGTCGTGGCCGACATGGCATTGATCAACGCACATCTGCGCAAAAAAGACGTGGACAAGGCGTTGGCCGCCATTGATGACTTGGAGAAGAAACGAGCCAATGATCCCATGCCGTCGTTGCTTCGCGGTCGTGCCTTGCTGGTGCGCGATGACCGGGCCGGCGCTCGCAAGGCTCTGGAGCGTGCTCTGGAAATTTCTCCGTCTTACATGGCTGCAACGACTGCGCTTGCGACGTTGGATGTTGCTGACGGCAAGGCGCAGGAAGCTCAAAAGCGGTTTGAAGGAGTGGTTCAGCGTGAGCCCAAGAATGCGCAGGCGTTCATGGGCCTGGCTGAGATAAAGGCCAGAAACGGAGCTCCAAAAGCAGAGGTGCTGGACGCAATCCGCAAAGCAATCGACGCCGCACCTACCGAGAAGTTGCCTCGTTTGATGCTCGTCGAATACCTCCTGCAGCAGAAGGACAATGCCGGCGCATTGTCGAGTGCTCAAACGGCGGTGTCTGCGATCCCTGACACCCCTGAACTGCTGGACGTACTGGGGCGGGCACAGGCGGCCAATGGGGAGAACAACCAGGCCATGAGCAGCTTCAACAAGATGGCTGGTTTGATGCCTCAGTCCCCGTTGCCACATGTGCGAATGGCCACCGTGTATTCCGTGATGAAAGACTTGGCGGCCGCCGAGCAAAGTCTGCGCAAGGCATTGGAAATCCAACCCAACTTGCTGGTCGCGCAGCGGGGCTTGGCAGAGCTTGCTGTGCAAGCGAAGAAGCCCGCAGAGGCGTTGACCGTGAGCAAAACCGTGCAGAAGCAGCGGCCCAAGGAAGCGGTGGGCTTTCTGCTTGAGGGTGATGTTCACGCCGCTACCAAAAATTGGAGCGGTGCAGTCGATGCCTACAGTGCCGGGCTCAAGGCCGCGCCCAGTACTGAGTTGGCCATCAAGCTGCACACCGTGCAGGGCTTGGCAGGGAGGTCAACCGATGCAGATCGCACGGCTGCGGATTGGATCAAGAGCCATCCGGATGATGCAGGGTTCCGCCTTTTCCTGGGTGACCGCGCGCTGGGCGTCAACAAGCTTCAAGACGCACAACGCCACTACGAGAGGGTGATCGAACTCCAGCCCAAGAATGGATTGGCGTTGAACAACCTGGCATGGGTGGCGGGGAAATTGGGACGCGCCGATGCTGTGTCAATCGCTGAGCGGGCAGTGGCAACGGCGCCCAACCAACCCGCGTTCTTGGACACTTTGGCCATGCTGCTGTCCGAGAAGGGAGAGCACGCCAAGGCGCTGGATATCCAGAAGAAGGTGGTCGCCGCGCAGCCCAATTCGCCGGCGTTCAAACTCAATTTGGCCAAGATCCACGTGGCTGCGGGCGATAAGGCCGCTGCACGCGGGTTGCTGGATGAGTTGGAAGCCCTGGGCGCCAAGTTTGGAGGGCAGAGTGAAGTGGCCGCTGTGAAGAAGTCGCTCTGAGGCTCGATAGCAATGTCATAGCAATCATCAACTGGGTTCGGTAGGCCAAATGACCTATGTTGGGTGTCGGTTTTTTTTACGAACTGTGACTCGCGGTTGCCGTCAGCGATGGAAACATCGGTCCAAAGAATGCTTAAGGCGTTGAAAGAGAACAACTTTCAGATACAAGTTCTCTCAGGTCTGAAAATTGCTTATAAAGAGTCATCGCAACCCTGAATCAAGTTGCAAGAAAGTTTCACATGTCAGAAAACATTCCGTCACAGCCGCCTGAAAACGCCCGCAAGCTTTCTCCCGAGGCTGCGTCCCGGCGGTTGATCATGCTGAGAGGGTTGGGTAAGGGTTCTGCAGTCGTGACTGCGGCCGCATTGCCTCTTTCCACGTTGGCGCAAGGCAGCACCCTCCTGACGCCCAAAGGTGATGGTGGTACACCCAATCTCCGTTGCTCGGTCTCGGGGATGCAGTCGAAGGTTGCTGATTCGAACATTCCCCACGATGCCAAGATTTGCGGCGGTTACAGCCCTGGCTGGTGGGGTCAGAAAAAGAGTGATGGCACGCCCAGACGATCGTGGCCAACCGACCACACGGCGAAATGTAAGTACCTCTTTACTCGGTGTGAGTCAGATGATCCGGGGCTGTCGCTGAGCAACAAGACGTTGTTTGAGGTGATGAGCAATCCCATCTACTCGTCAACCAAGACGCGCCACTGGATCGGGGCTTACCTCAACGGATTGTCCGGGGGTGCTCCGGGTTATCCGTTCCCTTACAGCGGCGCAGCGGTAATGAGCTTCTACAACTCTGCCGACAACGTGAAACGAGCCAAATTCTACGAACTGGTGACGACGTACCTTGAGAGTCATGGTGGGACTTGAGTTCTGCATCTGCATTCGCATCCTCTGAGGCCAGCGGGGTGATGCCGGGTGGAAGGTTGTTTTTTCAGAATCCCTTGGTGGTCTTGCACTGGCGCTCGTTTGAGGAAGAGTTCGTTGTATTCGACCAGCTTTCTGGCATCACGTACCGATTCGATGTGTTGAAGGCGTTCGTGCTGGACGTACTTGCTGAAGGTCTTCACAGCGAAGCGTCGCTGGTCCTCCAAGTGGTGGAGCACTTGGGTTCGGTGGAAGCCGCGGCAATTCCTCCGCTTGTGCACAACATCTTGGAAGAGCTGCAGGGTACAGGCTTGGTTGAGGTCGCAGAAGCGTGATTCTTTCTGACCTGAAGCCCGGTGAACTGCGCGAACGGCTGTCCAAAGGGGATTTGATTCTTGGGGTGGGTCCCTTCTCTTTCGAGTTGTCATGCCCTTTGCCCCAAGTAGCTGAGGCACTCATGCGTCTTTATGCGGACTACCCGGTCCTGGAACGCGGTGAATTTGTGGACTTCAGCGTTCGCATTTCCGGGGGCAAAGGGTGGCGACGATGGTTTAGAAGGCAGGCCGTCTTTACCTTTGATGGTCTTGAGCCGTTTGTGCCTTTGCCGGAGAAGCACGCGTTCCCGCTGCTTGAGTGGGCCATGAATTGGTGTGTCTCTATGCACACCTACCACTACTTGTTGCTGCACTCCGCTGTGATCGAGAGGGATGGCTGCGCGGTGATCATGCCGGCGCCTCCCGGGTCGGGGAAAAGCACTTTGTGTGCTGGCCTCGTCAACCGCGGATGGCGGCTGCTGTCAGACGAGTTGGCTTTGATCTCTCTGAAGGACCTTTCGATCACCCCGTTCGGGCGCCCCATCAGTCTCAAGAACCAGTCCATCGACATCATTCGGAACTATGTGCCGGAGGCGGTCTTCAGCCGAGTGGTCCACGACACGTCCAAAGGTACGGTGAGTCACATGAAGGTGCGTTCGGAGCACTTGGCACGCATCAAAGACACCGCGCGTCCTCGCTGGGTGATCTTTCCACGCTATGTGGCTGGAGCGAAGCCTGTGTTGTCCAACCGCTCCAAGGCCGACAGCCTGCTGGAACTCGGGCGCAACTCTTTCAACTATCTCATCCTGGGCAAACAAGGGTTTGATGTGTTGGCCGATGTTGTCGAATCTTGCGACTGTTACGATTTTGAATACAGCCAGCTTGACGACGCAGTGGCTGTGTTCGACGAACTGGTCGCCGGGGAGAACCGGTGAGCACAGATCTGCTGTCTTCAGTCTGGACTTCACCGGTTCAACCCGAATTGACGATGCGGCAATGGTCCTTGCTGTTGGGACAGGCGAGGCAAACCACCTTGTTGCCCCGGTTGGCGCATCTGTTCATCGACAGAAACTGGATCGAACACATTCCCGCAGGTCCGCGTCGCCATCTGGAGGGTGCCATCAGGCTTGCCGAACGGCAGCAACATGAAGTGCGCTGGGAGGTGAACTGCATCGCTCGTACCGTGTTGGAGTTGAACATACCCGTGGTACTGTTGAAAGGCGCCGCGTATGTGATGCAGGAGTTGCCGCAAGCCCAGGGTCGCTTGTTCTCGGATATCGACATCCTTGTGGACAAGGATCGTATTGGAGACGCGGAGAACTGTTTGTTGGGCGGTGGTTGGATCTGCGAAGAGCGTGATGCTTACAACCAGCGCTACTACCGGGAATGGATGCACGAGATTCCGCCTCTGCGCCATGTGAAGCGAAATACCTTCATCGATTTGCATCACACGATTGCACCACCGACCTCACGCTTCCACGTTGATGGGCGCAAGTTGCTTGAACGTATTGTTCCGGTGAAGGGTTACTCGATGCTGTTTGTATTGGCTCCTGTCGACATGGTTTTGCACAGCGCGGTACACCTCTTTCAAGAAGGCGACTTTGGTCATGGTCTTCGGGACTTGCTGGACCTCAATGATTTGCTGATTCACTTCGGCCCGACGCCTGGTTTTTGGGACGAGCTCG
Source organism: Pseudomonadota bacterium (assembly GCA_040385485.1). Classification (GTDB taxonomy): domain Bacteria; phylum Pseudomonadota; class Gammaproteobacteria; order Burkholderiales; family Burkholderiaceae_C; genus Hydrogenophaga. The sequence goes on from JAZKHJ010000014.1 coordinate 36,256, forward strand.
TTGCTCGTGCGGATGAGCTTGGGCTGCAGACACCCCTGTTTCATGCCCTGAGGCACATTGGACGTCTGTTTGGCACCCAGGCGCCACCCCATCTGTTGGCGCGCATTGAGACGATGGGCCCCAATCCGCTGGCGCGAGCTCTGATGTCCTGGTCGCTGGGGCTTGCGCTGAGGCCGATGCATCCCAGCAGTGATCTGCCGTTGACCAGTGTGGCTCGGTGGTTCTTGTATGTGCGTTCACACATGCTTCGAATGCCCTTGCACCTCGTGGTCCCGCATCTTTTACGCAAAGCCTGGATGCGGCAATTCCCCCATAGTGAAAATGATGAAGTTGTCCTTCAACAGAAAGCATGAATGTGCCCACCTGACCTCCCCAGGCGCCGCGCGGCGACCTTGCTCTTTTGCCTCGGCGTTGTGCTCTGGTCACCCGGCGTCGCTTGGGCAGGACTGTCAGATGCGATCGAGCGTCTCAAACCATCGGTGCTGTTGATCGGTACATACCAAGCCACGGGAAGTCCGCGTTTCCAGCTCAGAGGCACGGGATTCATTGTCGGAGATGGGCAGATGGTGGTGACCAACGCGCATGTCCTGCCAACCGATTCGTCGGGTTCCGACGCGCCCGCGCTGGTGGTTCAAATCCGTCAAGCGTCTGGTGACTGGCAGATGCGACCGGCTCGAGTACTGGGTACGAACACAGCCCGGGACCTCGCCTTGCTTCGCATGGACGGACCCGCGGGGCCAGCCATGCGCTTGGGCAACTCGGCAACAGTGCGCGAGGGCGCAGACCTCGCCTTCATGGGGTTTCCCATCGGGGGGGTACTGGGTTTTTCGGTAGTGACTCATCGAGCTACGGTTTCCAGCATCACCGCTGCGGCCCTGCCGAGTCCTTCAGCCGGACGGTTGAGTGAGCAGGCCATTCGAGGGTTGCGCGGCGGCACGTTCGAAATATTCCAGTTGGACGCAACGGCCTATCCCGGTAACAGTGGAGGACCACTTTTTGATCCGAATACGGGCGAGGTCGTGGGAGTGATGAACATGGTCTTGATCAAGGGCACGCGGGAGTCCGCTCTGAGTCAACCCTCTGGTATCTCGTACGCCATTCCCAGCGTGCACATTCAGGAATTGCTGGATCGACACCGCTGACAGCGCGCCGAGTCTGTGTCAGTCACGTGAGCATCTTCCCGCAATGAACAAGGTCAACGTCATGGAGCACGTGGATGCGCTCGTTATCGGGGCTGGCGTCGTAGGGCTGGCGGTGGCACGCGCTTTTGCTCTGACCGGTAGGGAGGTGATGGTGCTCGAGCGTGAAGCCGCGATCGGGACAGGCACCAGCTCGCGCAACAGCGAGGTGATCCATGCTGGTATCTACTATCCGTTCGGTTCACTCAAGGCCACGCTGTGTGTTCGGGGACGTGAGGCGCTTTACGCCTATTGCGCCGAGCGCGGCATTCCTCATCGGCGGTGCGGCAAGCTCATCGTCGCCAACACGCCTTCGCAGTTGGCTGCCTTGCCGGCAATTCTGGCGAAGGCGCTCGCCAACGGCGTGGACGATCTTGTGCTGCTGAGCCGCGATGAAGCGAAGTTGATCGAGCCTGAGCTTGAGTGTCTGGGCGCGATTAGGTCACCCTCCACCGGCATCGTGGACAGTCATGCGCTCATGCTGGCGCTGCAAGGGGATCTTGAGAATCGGGGTGGGCTGGTGGTGTGCCGCAGCGGTGTGCGCGAACTCGTTGTGACATCCCGAGGGATTGAAGTGGAGTCCATGGACGGGACACGTTTGCTGGCCCGCACCGTCGTCAATGCAGCGGGTTTGTACGCTTGCGACCTTGCGCGCAAGACGCGAGGCCTGGACGCACGAAGTCTCCCCAAGGCCTGGTATGCCAAAGGCAGCTACTTCACCCTCGCGGGTCATTCCCCTTTTTCCCACTTGATTTACCCAGCGCCCGAGCCCGATGCGCATCTGGCCGGATTGGGTGTGCACCTCACCTTGGACTTGGGTGGACAGGTCAAATTTGGCCCTGACGTGGAGTGGACTTCTTCGGCCGATGATTTGCAGGTGGATCCTTCCCGCTCCGCTGTCTTTTATGCTGAGGTGCGCCGCTATTGGCCCGGACTACCCAATGGATCGCTGCAACCTGGGTATGCCGGCATCCGCCCCAAGATCAGTGGCCCACACGAGCCCTCGGCCGATTTCTGGATTCAGGGGCCCAACGACCATGGTGTGCCAGGGTTGGTCAATCTCTTTGGCATCGAGTCTCCAGGCCTGACCAGCTGCCTGGCACTTGCCGACCAGGTGGTTTCGGTTTCACGACCCCTCTGAACTGCCTTGGGCTTGAATCGCCCGGGCCGACTCCCATACCAGCGATGGGCCTTTGTAGATAAGCCCGGTATAGATCTGAACCAGATTGGCTCCCGCCTGAATCTTGCTCACCGCATCCGCCGCGCTGAGCACGCCACCCACGCCGATGATGGGAAAACTCTTGCCCAGACAGGCGCGCAGTTGGCGGATCACCTGGTTGCTCATGTGCAGCACCGGTGAGCCTGACAGCCCGCCGGTCTCCGCGGCGTGGTCCATACCCTTCACAGCTTCGCGGCTGAGTGTCGTGTTGGTCGCGATCACGCCCAGAGCCTGGGTCGCATGGCCTTCGCTGTCGGCTCCATAGCGCATGAGCGTGGCCGCGATGATCTCGATCTGTGTATTGTCCAGATCTGGGGCGATCTTCAGAAAGATCGGGATGCGCCGGCCGTGACGCTGAGCCAGCAACTCGCGGCGCTCGGCCACCGCGCCCAGCAGGGCGTCCAGCGCCTGATCGCTCTGCAGGCTGCGCAGGTTTTGTGTGTTGGGGCTGGAGACATTGACGGTGACGTAGTCGGCGTGCGGATACACGCCGTCCAGGCAGGCAAGGTAGTCGTCGGTGGCACGTTCGATGGGCGTGCTGGCGTTCTTGCCGATGTTCAGACCCAGCACCATGGGACTCGCGCCGCTCTGGTTTCGAAAACGGGCACGCTGCACGTTGATCAGAAATGCATCCAGGCCTTCGTTGTTGAAGCCCAGGCGGTTGATCAAGGCATGGGCCTTGGGCAGGCGGAACATGCGGGGTTTCGGGTTGCCACTCTGGCCCTTGGGCGTGACCGTGCCGACCTCCACGAAACCGAAGCCCATGGCCGCCAGGCCATCGATGCAGCGGGCATTCTTGTCGAGTCCAGCCGCGAGGCCAACGCGGTTGGGGAACTGGATGCCCGCCAGCGTGTAGGGATCGTGGACCCGGGGTTCGCTGTACAGGCAAGTCAGTGGCGAATGCTGCAGCCGTGCGAGGGCGTTGATGGTCAGATCGTGTGCAGCTTCGGGATCCATGCCAAACAGGAAGGGGCGGGCGGCGGCATAGGGGAGAAGCGACATCGGATAATCCAAGGCTGTTGTTTCACCGATTGTCTCAAATGACCCAAGACGAACTCAAAGCGCTTGTCGGCCAGGCCGCCCTGCAATACGTGACCCCCGGTGAGATCGTTGGCGTGGGCACCGGCTCCACCGTCAACAAATTCATCGATGCATTGGCCAGCATCAAGGACCAGATCGCTGGTGCTGTCTCCAGCTCCGAAGCCTCCACCGTGCGCCTGAAGGCGCTGGGCATCCCGGTGTTCGAGGCCAACGCGGTGGGGGAACTCTCGGTCTACATCGATGGAGCCGACGAGATCGATGCCAGTGGCCACATGGTCAAAGGCGGAGGTGCTGCGCTCACGCGTGAAAAGATCGTGGCAGCGCAGTCGCGACGCTTTGTCTGTATCGCAGACGAATCGAAACTGGTGAAGGCCCTGGGTGCGTTTCCGTTGCCGGTGGAGGTGATCCCCATGGCCACCGCGCGGTTGGTGCGGCAGTTTGCTGCCCTGGGCGGACACGCCAGCGTGCGCGTGAAGGACGGTGCTCCGTTGGTCACCGACAACGGGCAACACATCCTGGACGTGACCGGTCTCCAGATCACCGATCCGCTGGCGTTCGAGAGCGAAGTCAACCAGTGGCCGGGCGTGGTGACGGTGGGCGTGTTTGCCCACCAGAAAGCCAACGTGTGCTTGCTGGGCACGCCGAGTGGCGTGAAGACGCTGACCTTTTAGATCCGCGTTCGGCGCTCGATCAGAAACGGATGCCGGCAGGGTTGGTGACAGGTGGTGTCACCGATGGGGCTGCAGGTGCTTCGACGGATTGCGATTGGGCCGTGGCTTGCCCTGGCGCCGCAGCCGTAGCCGGGGCCTGGACGGCTACCAACGGAGTGGGGGCGGCTCGCCGGTAGGCTGTGGGCAGAGCCGACTGCTTGGGATAGCCGGCCGCATCGAGGAACTGGGTCCATTCGCTGTCGGAATAGCCCTTGATCTGCTGGCTGCCGATCGTCAGAAAGGGCAGGGAGGCCTGGCCACTGAGACGTTTGAGGGCTTCGGCGTCCTCGTTGGTGTTGATGGTTTTTTCGGCATAGGGGATGCCGCGCGAGTTGAGCAAGTTGCGCCCACTGTTGCACGGTGCGCATTCGCTGCTGGTGTAGAGCGTCACCGGGTACCGATTGCTGACCTGTCGCAGCTCGAAGGGCAACTGGGCATTGGTGCCACCACCTGCCGCACCGGCCGCTCCCGTCACAGGGCGTGCGTTGGTGGCCGGCGGCGGTTGGTCGGAGTAGCTCACACGACCATCTGGTCCGACGATGCGGTACACGCCCTGGGCCAAGGCCGACACGGACACCAGCCCCACCATCAGGCCCAAGGCCGCGCTGCGCAGGTAAGACGTGGTTGCTGAGGAGAAAGTGGGTGTATGGGTGTTCATGTCGACTCCTATCGGCAATCAGCCAAACAAATCAAGCCATGCCTTGATGACGCAGCAGGGCATCGATGCTGGGTTCGCGGCCCCGGAAGGCCTTGAACGACTCCATGGCCGGGCGACTGCCACCTGCTTCAAGGATCGCTTCACGATAGCGGCGGCCCGTGGCGACGTCCAGCGTGCTGTGGCCATTTTGCTGCGCCGCTTCTTCAAATGCGGCGTACGCGTCGGCCGAGAGCACTTCGGCCCACTTGTAGCTGTAGTAGCCCGCCGAATACCCGCCGGCAAAGATGTGGCTGAAGGTGTGCGGCGAGCGGCTGTAGGCCGGCGGCTGCAACACCGCCACCTCGTCGCGCACCTGCTGCTGCAGCGCGAGGATCGCCTCGCCGCTGGTGGCGGGCTGGGGCAGGCTGTGCAGGAGCATGTCGAACAGCGAAAACTCCACCTGGCGCAGCGTCTGCAGGCCGCTTTGGTAGTTCTTGGCGGCCAGCATCTTGTCGAACAGGACGCGTGGCAGCGGCTCGCCGGTGTCCACATGGGCGGTCATGTGCTTGAGCACGTCCCATTCCCAGCAGAAGTTCTCCATGAACTGGCTGGGCAGTTCAACCGCATCCCATTCGACACCGCTGATGCCCGACACGTCGCGCTCGTTCACCTGGGTGAGCATGTGGTGCAGGCCGTGGCCGAACTCGTGGAAGAGGGTGATGACGTCGTCGTGCGTGAGCAGCGCGGGCTTGCCGTTCACGCCTTCGGCGAAGTTGCACACCAGATGCGCGACCGGGGTCTGCAACGCGCCCGTGTCGGGGCGCAGCCAGCGGGCGCGCACATCATCCATCCAGGCGCCACCGCGCTTGCCGTTGCGCGCGGCCGGGTCAAGGTAAAACTGGCCAACGAGCTCTGTACCGTTCGGGCCGTTGCGTTCAATGCGGTAGAACTCGACACCGGGGTGCCACACCGGCGCCTGGTCGCGACGAATGGCCACCTCGAACAGCGTCTCGACGATCTGGAACAGTCCGGCCAGCACCTTGGGCGCCGTGAAATAAGGTTTGACTTCCTGCTCGCTGAAGGCGTAGCGCGCTTCCTTGAGCTTCTCGCCGATGTACGGCCAGTCCCAGGCTTGCGGGTCGCTCAGGCCCAAGTTGCTGGCAGCGAAGGCGCGCAGATCGGCGAGGTCTTTCTCGGCATGCGGGCGGGCCTTGGTGCCCAGGTCGCGCAGGAATGCGACAACCTGCTCTGGCGACTCGGCCATCTTGGGCACCAGCGACACATCGGCGTAGTGCCGGTACCCCAGCAATTGCGCCTCTTCATGGCGCAAGGCGAGGAGCTCGCCCATGATGGCGGCGTTGTCGAACTTCACCGCGTCGCCCTCGGCCTGGTCGCTGGCGCGGGTGGCGTAGGCGCGGTAGAGCTTCTCGCGCAGCGTGCTGCTGTGGGCGAACTGCATGACCGGCAAGTAACACGGCATCTTCAGCGTGAGCTTGTGGCCAGTTTTGCCTTCGGCGGTGGCTGCCGCGGCGGTGGACTGCACCACATCGTCAGGCACGCCGGCGAGTTCGTCCGTCGTCACATACAGGGCAAAGGCGTCGGTGGCGTCGAGGGCGTTTTCGCTGAATTTCTGCCCCAGTTCAGCTTGGCGCTCCTGCAGCCACGCAAAGCGGGCCTTGGCCTCGCCCTGCAGATCAGCGCCACCCAGGACGAAGCCGCGCATGGCGTTGTGGTGGGCGCGGGCCTGTTCGCTGGTCAGGCTGGCCGGGTCCATGGACTTGTACTTGGCGTACAGGCGCTCGTCGGCACCCAGGCGGGTCCAGAACTCGGTGACCTTGGGCAGCGATTCGTTGTAGGCCGCACGGAGCTCGGGGGTGTCGGCCACGCTGTTGAGGTGGCTCACAGCGCCCCAGGCACGCGACAGGCGTTCGGTCGGCACGTCCAGGGTCTGCGACATGCGCTTCCAGTCGGCGGGGAAGTCGCTGGCTGTCACCGTTTCCAGCGCAACGCTGGAGGCCTGCATCAGCTCATCAATCGCCGGGCCCACCAGCGCGGGCGTGATGGCGTCGAACAGGGGCAGGTCGTCGAAGTTGAGGAGGGGGTTCTGGGCAAAAGGGGCGGTACGGTCGTTCATGCGTTCTCAGATGTGGCGCTGGAGGTGAAGTTCAAGCCGCTGGGGCATGAACGAACGTAGGGGGAGGCTATTACTGCGATTGGGCGCTCTTCTTCACGCTTTTTTTCATGACCTTGGCACGCTTGATTTGCCCGCCAGTGGTCAGGCGCTGGTTGCCCAGCACGCGCACCACCTTCACTTCGGGACGCTGGCCACCGCGTTTGCTGAATTTCAGCACCTTCACGTCGCGTGGGCCGGGCATGCGGTCTTCGTCGACCACCTTCACCTTTTCGACCAACGGACGCCAGAGCACCAGCAGCTTGCCGATGTGCTGGATAGGCGCGGCGTCGAGCTCGTCCGCCAGGGTCTGCAGCATGGCCTCGCGGGCGACGCGGTCGTCGCTGAGCACGCGGACCTTGATCAGGCCGTGTGCCTTGAGCGCCGCCCCGATTTCTTTCTTGACGGCAGGGCTCAATCCGTCGTTTCCGATGTGGACGACGGGATCGAGGTGGTGGGCTTCGGCGCGGTGAACTTTGCGCTGAGCGGGAGTGAGTGTGATCTGGGGCATGGGACAATTATCGTTTACACAGACCTTAGGCGACCCTCATGGGCATGAAAGTCAAAACCCAGAGCAAAAAGGTCAACAAGGCCTGGCTCAACCAGCACGTGAACGACCCGTACGTTCGCCTGGCGAAGAAAGACGGCTACCGCGCGCGCGCCGCCTACAAGCTCAAGGAACTCGACGAAACCCTCGGCTTGATTCGTCCGGGCGACTGCGTGGTGGACCTGGGTTCAGCGCCTGGCGCGTGGAGCCAGTACGCGCGCCGTCGCCTGAGTCCGCAAGGCGCGGCCGTGGGCGAACTGCATGGCACGATCATCGCGCTGGACATGCTGCCCATGGATGATGTGGAAGGCGTGCATTTCATTCTGGGCGACTTCCGCGAGGCCGCGGTGCTGGAAGAGCTGGAGAAAGCCCTGATCGACCGCGGCGTGCATCAGGTCGATGTGGTGATCTCCGACATGGCGCCCAACCTCTCGGGCATCGGCATGACCGACGCCGCGCGCATCACCGATCTGGTGGAGCTGGCGGTGGATTTTTCGATCAAGCACCTCAAAGTCGATGGTTCGCTGGTGGTCAAACTGTTCCATGGCGGTGCCTACGACCCCATGGTGGCCCTGTTTCGCCAGACTTTTCGCACCGTCAAGGCGGTCAAACCCAAGGCGTCGCGCGACAAATCGTCTGAAACCTTTCTCGTCGGCCTGGGTCTCAAATCCACGGTACGGGGCTGAGTACGGCCTGCTGGGGCCTCTCATAGAGAAAAGCCAACCCTTTCACTGACACAGCCTCGTCACCCGCATGAGGCACGCGCGCTTGAAAGTCCTAGAATGACTCCCACATGCGCATAACCGCCAATACCGACTCCAGGAGCTGCACTTGAACAATCAGTGGTTTTCGAAAATCGCCGTGTGGATGGTCATCGCCATGGTGCTTTTCACCGTCTTCAAGCAGTTCGACACACGCTCTGCCGCAGGGTCTGGCTACATGGGCTATTCCGAGTTTCTCGACGAAGTCAAGGCCCGGCGCATCAAGAGTGCCACCATCCAGGAAGGCCAGGGCGGCACCGAGATCGTGGCCGTCACGCAGGACGACCGTCGCGTGCGCACCACAGCCACCTACCTCGACCGCGGGCTGGTCGGTGACTTGATCAACAACGACGTCAAGTTCGACGTTCGTCCACGCGAAGAAGGTTCGCTGCTCATGACCTTGCTGGTCAGCTGGGGCCCGATGCTGCTGCTGATCGGCGTGTGGATCTACTTCATGCGACAGATGCAGGGCGGCGGCAAGGGCGGGGCGTTCAGCTTCGGCAAGAGCAAGGCCCGCATGCTGGACGAGAACAACAACACCGTGACCTTTGCCGACGTCGCAGGCTGTGACGAGGCCAAGGAAGAGGTGAAGGAGGTCGTGGACTTCCTGAAAGACCCGGCCAAGTTCCAGAAGCTGGGGGGGCGCATTCCGCGCGGCCTGCTGCTGGTTGGCCCGCCCGGCACCGGCAAGACGCTGCTGGCGAAGGGCATCGCGGGTGAAGCCAAGGTGCCGTTCTTCAGCATCTCGGGCTCCGACTTCGTGGAAATGTTCGTTGGCGTGGGCGCGGCCCGCGTGCGCGACATGTTCGAGAACGCCAAGAAGAACGCACCCTGCATCATCTTCATCGACGAGATCGACGCGGTCGGCCGCCAGCGTGGCGCTGGCCTGGGTGGCGGCAACGATGAACGCGAGCAGACACTGAACCAGATGCTGGTCGAGATGGACGGCTTTGAAACCAACCTCGGCGTGATCGTGGTCGCGGCCACGAACCGACCCGACATCCTGGACGCCGCCCTGCTGCGCCCGGGCCGCTTTGACCGCCAGGTCTACGTGACGCTGCCCGACATCCGCGGCCGCGAGCAGATCCTGAACGTGCACATGCGCAAGGTGCCGCTGGGCACCGACGTGAACCCGAGCGTGATCGCGCGCGGCACGCCCGGCATGAGTGGTGCCGATCTGGCCAACCTCTGCAACGAAGCCGCCCTGATGGCCGCGCGCCGCAACGCGCGCGTGGTCGAGATGCAGGACTTCGAGAAGGCCAAGGACAAGATCTTCATGGGCCCCGAGCGCAAGAGCATGGTGATGCCCGAGGAAGAGCGCCGCAACACGGCGTACCACGAGTCGGGCCACGCGCTCATCGGCAAGCTGCTGCCCAAGTGCGACCCGGTGCACAAGGTCACGATCATCCCGCGCGGCCGTGCGCTGGGCGTGACCATGAGCCTGCCCGCGCAGGACCGCTACAGCTACGACAAGGACTACATGCTGAATCAGATCAGCATGTTGTTCGGTGGTCGCATTGCCGAAGAAGTGTTCATGAACCAGATGACCACCGGCGCCAGCAACGACTTCGAGCGTGCGACGACCATTGCCCGCGACATGGTGATGCGCTATGGCATGACCGATGCCCTGGGCCCAATGGTGTACGCCGAAAACGAAGGTGAAGTGTTCCTGGGGCGTTCGGTGACCAAGACCACCAACATGAGCGAATCCACCATGCAGAAGGTGGATGCCGAGGTGCGCCGCATCATCGACGCGCAGTACAAACTGGCTCGCGATCTGATCGAAGAGAACAGCGACAAGATGCACGCCATGGCCAAGGCCCTGCTGGAATGGGAAACCATCGACGCCGACCAGATCGACGACATCATGGCCGGCAAGCCGCCCCGTCCTCCCAAGGACTGGACGCCGCGCAACCCCTCGGTGGGTGGTGGCGGTGGCAGCGGTGGATCGCCCGCTGTGGCGACCGATCCGGCACCCACGGCCGCCTGAGCGCGGCTCGGGTTTTCAAGACACACGGGGCTTCGGCCCCGTTGTCATTTCCGTTCAAAGTCTTCTTCATGCATTGGCAGACCACCCGTTTTGACATCGACCTCGCCACGCCGCAGGTCATGGGCATCGTGAACGTGACGCCCGATTCCTTTTCCGACGGCGGCCAGCACGCCGGCAGCCTGGCCGCGCTCAAGCACTGCGAGCAACTCATCCAGGAGGGCGCGCGCATGCTGGACATCGGAGGTGAGTCGACGCGCCCCGGCAGCCCGGCCGTGCCCCTGGACGAGGAGCTTGCCCGGGTGTTGCCGGTGGTGCGCGAGGCGGTGAAGCTGGGGGTGCCGGTGTCGGTGGACACCTACAAGCCCGAGGTGATGCGGGCTGTGCTCGACGCCGGCGCGGATATCGTCAACGACATCTGGGCCCTTCGTCGGGGCCATGCCGAGGACGTGGTGGCCGCGCATCCACGCTGCGGTGTGTGTCTCATGCACATGCACCGCGATCCCCAGACCATGCAGGTGGCACCCATGGACGGCGACGTGGTGCCGGCGGTGAGCGCCTTCCTGCGCGAGCGGGCCGCCGCTCTCACGGCGCGTGGTGTGGCGCACGAGCGCATCGTGCTTGATGCCGGCGTTGGTTTTGGCAAGACCGTGGCGCAGAACTTCAGCCTGCTGGCGCGCCAGAGTGAGTTGATGGCTCTGGGTTGGCCCTTGCTGGTGGGGTGGTCGCGCAAGTCGTCTCTGGGCGCTGCAACGGGGCGAGAGGTGCCCGCCGAGCGGGTGGCAGCCAGTGTGGCGGCCGCGTTGCTGGCGGTGGAGCGCGGAGCCCGTGTGGTGCGCGTGCACGATGTGCGCGAGACGGTGGACGCACTGAGGGTCTGGCAGGCCATCCAGCCCGTTTGAGGCGGTCGATGACCGCGATAATCGACGCTTTGCGGTCGTGCGCCGACCAGCATTGAGCCGGCGTGGTGAAGCGCCGCATCCATAACAACACAGAGAACACAACATGCCCCGCAAATACTTCGGCACCGACGGCATCCGCGGCACAGTCGGCCAGCCCCCCATCACCCCCGACTTCGTCTTGCGCCTGGCCCACGCGGTGGGTCGCGTGCTGCGCCGCACCGAATCGCACCCCACGGTGCTGATCGGCAAGGACACGCGCATCTCCGGCTACATGCTGGAGGCGGCGCTGGAGTCGGGTTTCAACTCCGCTGGCGTGGATGTGGTGCTGCTCGGCCCCGTGCCCACACCGGCCGTGGCCTACCTCACCCGGGCCCAGCGCGCCAACCTGGGCGTGGTGATTTCTGCCAGCCACAACCCGTTTGCCGACAACGGCATCAAGTTCTTCAGCGCCCTGGGCACCAAACTGCCCGACGACTGGGAGCAAGCGGTTGAGGCTGCACTGGACGAGCCACCGGTGTGGGCCGCATCGGCCGAACTTGGCAAGTCGCGCCGAATGGAAGACGCGGCCGGCCGCTACATCGAGTTCTGCAAGAGCACCTGCTCGCACAACCTCTCGCTCAAGGGCTTGAAGATCGTGGTGGATGGCGCCAACGGTGCGGCCTACCAGATCGCGCCCGCCGTGTTCCACGAGCTGGGTGCCGAGGTCATCAAGATCGGCTGCACGCCTGATGGCCTGAACATCAACCACGGCGTGGGTGCCACGCATCCGCAGGCCATGGTGGAGGCGGTGAAGGCGCACGGTGCTCACTACGGCATCGCGCTCGACGGTGACGCCGATCGCCTGCAGATGGTGGATTCCGATGGCCGCTTGTTCAATGGTGATGAACTGCTGTACCTGATCGTGGCCGATCGCCTGGCGCGCGACCACGACGTGCCCGGCGTGGTCGGCACGCTCATGACCAACATGGCGGTGGAGGTGGCGCTCAAGGCGCGCGGCGTGAAGTTCGTGCGCGCCAAGGTGGGCGACCGCTATGTGCTCGAAGAACTGGAAAAGCATGGCTGGATCCTGGGTGGCGAGGGCTCAGGGCATTTGCTGGTGCTCGACCGCCACACCACCGGCGACGGTCTGGTGTCGGCCCTGCAGGTGCTGCACGCCTGCGTGGACAGTGGCAAGACCATGGCGCAACAGTTGGCTGACGTGACGCTGTTTCCCCAGACGCTGATCAACGTGCGCCTGCAACCCGGACAGGACTGGAAGACCAACACCTTCCTGGCGCAGCAGACAAAGGCGGTGGAGGCCGAGCTGGGCGAGACTGGCCGCGTGCTCATCCGTGCCAGCGGCACCGAGCCATTGCTGCGCGTGATGGTGGAGGCGCGTGACGCGCAGAAGGCGCTGGCCTGCGCCGAACGTTTGGTGGCCGCTGTGCGCGCGCAGGTGCCCGCGTGAGCGGTGTTGCCGTCTTTCGCGCGGACTACACCGACGCCAGCCACGCAGCCGCTCTGGTGACGCTGCTGGACGCGTATGCGAGCGATCCGGCGGGCGGTGGCGATGGTCTGTCGGACTTCGCGAAAGAGCACCTGGTGCGTGAACTCGCGGCACGGCCGCAGGCCTACAGCGTGCTGGCGTTTGATGGCGCGCAGGCGGTGGGGCTGGTGAACTGCATCGAAGGCTTCTCCACCTTCGCCTGCAAGCCGCTGGTGAACGTGCACGACGTGGCCGTGCTGGCCAGCCACCGGGGGCGCGGCATTGCGGAGCAGATGTTGGCCCTGGCCGAAATCATCGCCAAGGAGCGTGGGGCGGTGAAGATGACGCTGGAAGTGCTGTCGGGCAACCATGGCGCGGTCCGCCTGTACGAGCGCATCGGTTATGCCGGTTACCAGTTGGACCCGGCCATGGGCACCGCCCGGTTCTTCCAGAAGTGGCTATGAACAGGAAGCACCCCCGCGCCGGGCGCTGACGCGACCGTCATCCCCTCAAGGGGGCGCCACCATGGGCCCGGCAAAGCCGGTTCCGCGGTGGCCCTCGATGAGACGACTCCCCCTCAATACAACAAATAGGGCTTGCGCGCTTCTGCCCAGGCCGCTTCGTCGGCGGCAGCCGCCGCTTCCAGCACATCGGGGTCGGCCGTCACATCGTCCACCCACTCTCGCAGCAGCGGCCCACCGTTGATGAGATCAATCGCCAGCCGGTCGTGTTCATACTCGTACGCAAAGTCGCGCCACAGCGGGTAGTCGGGCGCCTGCAGACGCAGCGCGCGAAACGCCAGGGCCTGCAGCCGCCAGGGTTTGAAGGCGGCGTGGTCGTAGTGGGTCGGGTCTTCCACATGGATTTGCACGCCGGCACACAACTGCCCCTGGTGCTTGTGGAAGGTGGGCTCGAAGAAACACGGACGCAGAACGCAGCCCAGCAGCCATTGCGGTGCGATGCGGCGCATGTCGGCCAGCAGGCGGGGCACGTCGATGCCGGGCGCGCCGAACAGCTCCAGCGCACGTGTGGTGCCGCGCCCTTCCGACAAGGTCGTTCCCTCCAGCATCACCGTGCCCGCATAGGCGCGCGCCATGCTCAGGTTGGCGGCGTTGGGGCTGGGGTTGACCCAGCTGCGCTCGGTCGGCCAGCCGAAGCCGGGGGCCGAGTCGGGCTGCCAGCCCGTCATGGTGATCACGCGGTAATCCACGCTCAGGCCCAGCGTGGCGATGAACCAGTGGCCGAGTTCACCCATGGTCATGCCGTGGCGCATGGGCATGGGGCCAGCGCCCACAAAACTCTCCCAGCCCTCGCGCAGCGTGAGCCCTTCAATGGGCCGGCCGGCCGGGTTGGGCCGGTCCAGCACCCACACCGCCTTGCCGTGCTGTGCGGCCGCCTCCAGCACATAGCGCAGCGTGGTGATGAAGGTGTAGATGCGGCAGCCGAGATCCTGCAGGTCGACCAGCAACACGTCGAAGCTGGCCATCATCGCGTCGGTTGGGCGGCGCACATCGCCGTAAAGGCTGAACACCGGGATGCCCAGGCGAGGATCAAGGTAGTCGGGCGACTCGACCATGTTGTCCTGCTTGTCACCGCGCAGGCCGTGTTGCGGGCCAAAGGCTGCCGACAGCGTCACATCGGGCAGAGCGGCCAGCGCATCGAGCGCGTGGGTGAGGTCGCGCGTGACCGAGGCCGGGTGGGCCAGCAGGGCCACGCGGCGGCCCTTGAGCGGCGCGCGCAGGGCGGGATCTTGCAGGAAGCGATCGAGGCCGAATTGCATGAGATTCAGTTCTGGGGCAGGGCCAGACGCAGTGTGCGCCCGGCGGGGTGGTGGAAATCGGGGCGTTCTTTTGGATGCTGCAGTGCCCAGTAGCTCAGACGCCCGTCGTGTTCTTCGATGACGGCGCTCAGCGCGAAGTGAAACAGTTCGGCGGGGGAGGGCAGGGCCACTCTCGGCAGGTGGACGTCCAGCGTCAGTTGGGTCGGCGTGACGATCGATTGCATCGCAGGCGGGACAGACGGGCCTTCGTTGGCGATGTCCCGTTGTCGCTCGCCGGCAAAGCGGTAGGCCGCCCATTGGCCCGAGGGCGAGAAGTTGAATTCGCGGTAGCCCACATCGCCCTGCGCCGCCACAAAAGCTTCGAGGCAGGTGTGTTGCCACAAGCCATCGGCCGGGCCTGGTTCGGTGGAAGGCGGAATGCGCAGCCCGGCAGTGTCGCCGCTCACCGTGTACACCAGTCGCAAACCTTCGTGGTTCAAGCTCACCGACACCGACACATCCAGCGGCAAGCCCGCCTGTGTGGCGGGATGGCATATCAGTGCGTGAAGGTTGGGGCGCGCGTCAAGGTTCACAGGGCCGTATTCTCTCAGGCCCCTGTGCCCTTTCAGGTTCAGGTGACGGCGGTCGACGCCAGCCAGCCTTGCACCTCGGCCACGGTCGGAATGCGGCCGCTGCTCACCAGCTTCTCGTTGATGACGAGTCCCGGCGTGGACATCAGGTCGTAGGCAATGATCTGTGTCACGTCAGTCACCTTGACGAACTCCGCCTCGACCCCGGATGCGCTGGCGGCTTCGCGTGCCACCGCCTCAAGCTTCTTGCAGTTGGCACAGCCGGAGCCGAGGATCTTCACGGTCAACATGGGTTTTCTCCTGTGGGGAATGAAGGGGCTCAAATGGGCACGATGGCGCGCTGGCGCCGTCTCAGCCGGCCCACACCAAGGGACAGTGCGCCCAGCACGATCGCCATCACAGCCGCCAGCGAAGGCAGGCCGGCGCCATCGGACCAGGCGCCGAAGATCAGTCCGGCGCACACGCTGAAGGCCGCCACCCAGGCGACGTAGGTCGCGGTCTTGGTCCAGCCGATGACCGCTGCCACCATCAACATGCTCTGCAGGCTGAGTTCGGGGTCGGCCATGAGATAGGCCAGCAAGGGGCCCGGGTGCATGCCCAGGTCGAGGAACATGCGCGCCACCGGCACTTCCACCAGCGTCGGGAAGTACATGAAGACGCCAAAGCCGACCGCCACCGCGTTGGCCTGTACCGTGTTGCTGCCCGCCAGGGATTCGATCCACTCGGGCCGTATCACCTGGCGCACCATGCCGACGATGAAGACGCCGATCACCAGCACGAGAAAGATCTGCTTCACGAAGCGCCAGGTTTCCCACAGCCACGAGCGCCAGTCGTCGGCGGGCAATTGCCTTGCGTGGTACCAGACCGATCCCATGGCCAGCGCCACGCCGACAGCGCGGCCGGTGATCGCGATCTCCAGCCCGTTGTTACCGGGCGTCAGGCCCATCGACGCCACCAGCAGCGTGCTCGCCGCCAGGCCCAGCACAAGCCAGGTCCAGCGGTTGGCCCCCTCGATGATGTTCTCCAGCCCCTTGCCCGCAGTGGCGGCCACCAGCAACAGCAGCATGATGAGCAGCGAGCCGTGCAAGCTCACGCCTTCTTCACCTTTCGCTGGGTCAAACGGCACCCAGCCGAACAACGTGGTCTGCCAGCTCTGCGCCCACGAGCCGGGCAGCACGAACGAACCCAGCGAGGCGGTCAGGGGCCACAGCTTCAATGTGCCCGCGATGAGCAGTGCCACCAGCGACACCAGGACGCCCAGTGCGGCCGGCGAGATGCTGGCGCGGTCGGCAAACAGCTGGTCGGTCTGGGCGTCGTGGGCTGCGTCGTCGCGCCAGAAGATCAGCGCCATCAGCAGACCGATGCCGATGCCGAACACAAGGCACAGCACCAAGCGGGCCACAGCGAACTCCGGCCCGAGGATGCTGCCCGTGTAGGCCAGCGCCATGATGTTTCCCGCCGGCGCGAAGAACAGGAAGGTCATGGCCGGGCCAATGCCAGCACCCTTGCGGTAAATGCCGGCGAACAATGGAACGATGGTGCAGGAACACACGGCCAGCAGCGACCCGGCCGCCGCCGCTGCCGGGTAAGAAACGAAGGCGGGCACGTTGCGCCCCAGCCACCGCGTGATGCTGGCCTTGGGAATCAGGGCGGCCATGGCCCCGGCGATGAAAAACGCAGGCAGCAGGCACAGCAGGACGTGCGCCGCCAGGTAAGCCGCCAGACTGCCGGCCCCACCGTGAATCATCTTCAGGAGCAGTTCCATACCAAGCACGCCCTTTCACTTGTTTCATTATCGAAAACCAGTGGGCGGTGTGAAGGGGTCAGGCGCAGCAACCTGCGTTCTTCTTGAGCCGGATCAAGAGCGGCCCAAACTCTGCCGCGTCCAGGGTCACGCTTGAAGGGGCGTGTCAGTGGGGCGCCAGGCGTTGACCAAGGCCACCAACGACAGCATCACCGGCACCTCCACCAGCACGCCGACCACGGTGGCCAGCGCGGCGCCGGAATTCAGCCCGAAGAGCGAAATGGCCACGGCCACCGCCAGCTCGAAGAAGTTGGAGGTGCCGATCAGGCAGGCCGGGCCGGCCACGTTGTGCGGCAGCTTGAGCCAACGTGCGCCCCACCATGCAATGAAGAAGATGCCGTAGCTCTGCAGCACCAGCGGCACCGCGATCAGCAGAATCACCAGCGGCTGGCGCACGATGGTCTCGGCCTGAAAGCCGAACAGCAGCACCACCGTGGCGATCAACCCGACCACCGACCACGGCTTGAGTGCGGCCACAAAAGCCGGCACCGCCACCGGCCCGCGCCGCAGCAAGCCCTGGCGCGTGAGCATGCCGGCCACCAGGGGCAGCACGACGTACAGCAGCGTGGACAGCAGCAGCGTTTCCCACGGCACGGTCACGTTGGTCACGCCCAGCAGGAAGGCCGCGATGGGGGCAAAGGCCACCACCATGATTAGGTCGTTGATCGACACCTGCACCAACGTGTAGTTGGCATCGCCTTTGACGAGCTGGCTCCACACAAAGACCATGGCCGTGCACGGCGCCACACCCAGCAAGATCATGCCGGCGATGTACTCGCTGGCCGACTGTGGATCGACCCAGGGCGCAAAGATGTGCTGAAAGAACAGCACGCCCAGTGCGGCCATGGTGAAGGGCTTGATCAGCCAGTTGACCACCAGCGTGAGCACCAGCCCCTGCGGCTTCTTGCCCACGTCGCGCACGGCGTGCCAGTCGATCTGGATCATCATCGGATAAATCATCACCCAGATGAAGATGGCCACGATCAGGTTGACCTGCGCGTATTCCATCGCAGCCACCGCCTGAAAGACCGATGGCACGACCAGCCCCAGACCCACGCCGGCCGCGATGCCCAGCGCCACCCACACCGTCAGATACCGTTCAAAGAGTCCCATCAGGCCTTGACCTGACCAATGCCGGCGAGCTCGTGTTTGAGCGCGAGTTTGTCGAGTTTTTCGATCGGCAGCACCGTCAGCAGCGCGATGCGCCGGTTCAGCAAGATGAAGCAGTCGTTGAAGGCGCGCTGGACAACTTCTTCGCTGCCTTTGATCGCAGCGGGATCCTCGACCCCCCAGTGGGCCGACATGGGCTGCCCCGGCCAGACCGGGCACACCTCACCGGCGGCCTTGTCGCACACGGTCAGCACGAAGTCCATGCGCGGCGCATCCGACGCGGCGAATTCTTCCCAGTTCTTGCTGCGCAGGCCGGTGGTCTTGAAGCGGTTGCGTTCCAGCAGTTCGATGGCGTGCGGGTTGACCGTACCGGCAGGGTGGCTGCCCGCGCTCCAGGCGCGGAAGCGGCCCGCGCCTTGTTGGTTGAGGATGGCCTCGGCCATGATGCTGCGCGCCGAATTGCCGGTGCAGATGAACAGGACGTTGTACGAGTGAGGTGTCATGGGAAACCTTTCAGCAGGTGGTGCAGGCAGAAACGGGGGCCGTCACTTCGCAGGGCTCACCCTGACAACAGTGGGCGGTGAGGAATTGCAGCAAGTCGTTCATGGCGCCGAACTCCGCGCGGTAGATCAGGTGGCGGCCATCACGCTCTTGCGACACCAGCCCCGCGTGGCTGAGCTCCTTGAGGTGGAAGGACAGCGCTGTGCCCGCCACGCCCAGTGTTTCGCTGAGGTGGCCCGGGTTGAGGCCTTGCGGGCCCTGCGCCACCAGCGCGCGGAAGATGCGCAGGCGCGTCTCCTGCGCCAGGGCACCGAGGGCTTTGACGGCTTGGGTTTCGTCCATGGGATCTCCTTCAGACAGGTGTGTGTTGCAAGGTCGGTTGGCTGGGCAACCTGAGGGTGGCCAACCAGCACACCACCAACATGAGCGCGGAGCCCAGCAGCGCATGGAGCAGGCCGCCCCACTGGTACAGCAGGCCCGAGAGCAGCGTGCCGCTGAAGCGGCCCAGCGCATTGGCAGCGTAGTAGAAGCCCACGTCTTCGGCGGCCTTTTCCGAGCCGGCGTAAGCCAGCACCAGGTAGGAGTGCACGGACGAGTTCACCGCGAACGCAAAGCCGAACACGCCCAGCCCCCCCACCACCACCCAGGGCAGGTGTGGCACGTCCAGCGCCACGGCCACCGCCAGGGCCATGGGCACCAGCGCCAGCAAGGCCGACCACAGCCGGGCCGCGGGCACTTCGGTGCTCAGGCCGTCGGTGCTGCGTTTCACAAAGGCCGGCGCCATGGCCTGAACCGCGCCGTAGCCGATGGTCCAGACGGCGAGGAAGGTGCCGACCATGGTGAAGGTCCAGCCCTGCGAATACAGGTACACCGGCACGCCCACCACGAACCACACGTCACGCGCGCCGAACAGCACCACACGCGCCGCCGCCAGCACGTTGACACCGGTGTTCTTTGCGAACAACTCCTTCGCCGACTTCGATGCCTTGCTCTTGCCCATCATCCGCGGCAGCGCGCTCACCACACCCAACAGCACCAGCGCGAGCAGCGCGGCCATGGCCCACAACGCGTGCTGGAAGCCCAGCGTCTGCAGCAGCAGGCCGCCGAGGAAAAAGCCGATGCCCTTCATGGCGTTCTTGCTGCCGGTGAACCAGGCCACCCACTTGAAGAGCTGGCCCGAGCCCTGGTTCTTCGCCTGGTCGGCCGTGACCTTGATGGCCGACTTGCTGGCGGTCTTGGTGAGGTCCTTGGCCACGCCGCAGATGCCTTGCGCCAGCACCACCCAGGCCACCGACATCGCCGCGCTCCAGCCCGGGTCGAGGAAGGACAGCACGGTAAAGCCGATGATCTGCGTGACCAGGCCCACCGTGAGCATCCGCGTGATTCCGTAGCGCGTGGCCAGCCAGCCACCGACGAAGTTGGCCACGATGCCCGCAGCTTCGTACAGCAGGAACAAAAACGCCAGCGTGAATGGCGAATAGCCGAGTTGGTAGAAGTGCAACAGCACCAGCATGCGCAGCGCGCCGTCGGTGAGCGTGAAGCCCCAGTAGGCGGCGGTGACGATGGCGTAGTTGCGCTCTGCGGTGTTCATTCAGATCCCGACGCTGTGCATGTGACAAGCCAGGTCGACCATGCGGCAGGCGTAGCCCATCTCGTTGTCGTACCAGGCGTAGACCTTGAGCAGCGTGCCGTCGGTCACCATGGTGGAGGGCGCGTCCACGATGCTCGAACGCGTGTCGCGCGCGTAGTCCACGCTGACCAAGGGGCGTGTCTCGTAGCCCAGAATGCCGGCCAGCGGGCCCTGTGCCGCAGCGGCAAACAAGGCGTTGACTTCATCGACCGTGGTTTCACGCTGCAGCTCGAACACGCAGTCGGTGAGCGAAGCATTGAGCGCCGGCACGCGCACCGCGTGGCCGTTGAGCTTGCCTTTGAGTTCGGGGTAGATCAGTGCGATGGCGGTGGCGCTGCCGGTGGTCGTGGGCGCGAGGCTCATCAGCGCGCTGCGGGCACGGCGCAAGTCCTTGTGCGGCGCGTCCACCACCAGGTTGGTGTTGGTCGGGTTGTGCAGTGTGGTGATCTGGCCATGGCGGATGCCGATGGCTTCATGCACCACCTTCACCACCGGCGCCAGACAGTTGGTGGTGCACGAGGCGGCGGTCACGATGCGGTCGCGCGCCGGCTCGTACAGCGTGTGGTTCACGCCCACCACGATGTTGAGCACACCGCCCACCTTCACCGGTGCGGCCACGATCACGCGCTTGGCACCTCGGTCCAGGTGGTCCTGGAGGGTTTCGGGCGTGAGGAACTTGCCGGTGCACTCAAGCACCAGGTCCACACCCAGGTCACCCCATGGGATGTCGCCAGCGGTGGCGTGCGAGCTGAACGACATGCGGTGCTGGTCGATGCGGATGGCGTCTTCGCCCTCGGCGGCGATGTCGGCCCGCCACTTGCCTTGCACGCTGTCAAAGGCCAGCAGATGGGCGGTGGCCGCGGCGCCACCCTTCAACTCGTTGAGGTGCACCACCTGCAGCCGGTTGCCGGCGCGTGGGTCGGTGGCTTCGCGTTCGGCTGCGCCGAGGGCGGCGCGCAGGGCCAGGCGGCCGATGCGGCCCATGCCGTTGATGCCAACTTTCATGTGGGTCGTCCTGTGGGGTGGGGGCGCTGCATGTCTCAAATCATTCAATGAGTGTTGAATTGTTGAGCTGGATCGTGACCGGCCTGTGACAGTGGTGCGGGCACGCTGGGCAACACCACCACCGGCGAGAAGCCACCGCCGTCGGTGCGGAAGTTGGTGGTCTGGCCGGTCCAGGTGCGTGCCGCCATCAATTGCACCTCGCCGCGGTAGGTGTAGGCGCGCAGGTCCAGCTTGAGCAGGAGCGTGTCGCCCTGTACCCGGACCAGCCGTTCGCTTGGTGGCACCAGGGTTTGGGCCACGTAGTCGCCGGCCAGGATCTCGCCCCACACGCGGCGCGTGAGCTTGTCGCCGCGGTAGGCCGCGCGCGCGCCGAAGCCAGCGGCCGGTTTGAAAAACAGGCCCCGGCGCGCCGCCCAGAGTGCGTCCGCGTTGTCGGAGTGCACCCGTTGCGTGGTGGGCACCACCGCCCGCAACAGCGCGCGGTCGGGCTCGCTCACGCCCCAACGGGCCAGCAGATGGGTGTCGGAGAGCGCAATGAGGTTGCGCTTGTCGGCGTACAGGGCATGGGTGCGAGGGTGCGGTGTCAACACGACCGCACCGGCCTCGTGAGCGAGTCGCAACGCCTGGTGGGTGTCGTCCTGCAGGTAGAAGTCGGTCAGCCGGTTGTAGACCAGGTCCACCGCCATGCCCACGGGCAGGGCCGGGTGGTGCAACTGGCCGTCGCGCCACTGCAGCTCGGCCGCGTCGGCCACCAGAGCGGTCAGGCCGTGCGCAACGAACAGTTCCCGAACCATATCGAACTCAGGCGCGAGGTACTGCTGCCTGGGCGCGTCGTCCACGATGAGCACGGTGCGCAGAGGTGCATCGCCGCGCTGCAATGCCCACTCGGATCGGAACATGTCGACGAAGACCGTGTCGAGCGAGCGCAGCGCATCGTGCGGGTCCAGCACCTGGCCGAAGGCGTTGCAGCAAGCGCTGTGCGCGCGGGCCAGTGCGGCGTTGAGCACCGCGCCGCCGGCGTTGCTGTTGATCTCGATCAGCCGCGGTCCCGCGTCGCTGAGGTGGAAGTCGTAGCCCATGAACGCGCCCACCGGGCCGTGGTCCTGCGCTGCAATGGCCGGGGCCCTCGCCAGCGCCTGGTCACGCCAGGCGGGCAGGGCGATCACACGTTCGATGGCCGCCACCGCTTCGCGGATCTGCAGCGCCACGCCGCTGTCCAGGAACACGGCGCTGGCCGAGAACAGGTGCGGGTGGCTGAGTGCCAGCCGCGCGGCGAGGCCGTCGAGGGCCGGGCCGGTTTCGAGCTGTTCGCGCAAGCGGGGCAGGGACAGCGTCTGGCAGGCGCAGCCCAGGTTGAGGGTGTCGGCGAGGTTCATGTCTTTCAAATGCCCTTCATTTAGTTCAATGATAGTTGAAATATAGAAATAATGGACGGTCCTGGCGTGTCATCAAAACTTCATGCGACTGCCTTGAATGGGTCATGACCGGTTTTCAAACTGCATGGTCATGACCACAGTCTTCATCTCTCACACCATTCCGTCAGTGACGGCCTTCGTCCCTGTGCCAGCGCCACCGGTCGCGCACGGCATCGAGGTTTCCTGGGCCCGGCACCAGAGCGAAGTGCGCGAGGCACAGAAGCTGCGCTACAGCGTGTTCGCCACCGAGATGGGTGCCCGCCTGCCCAACACGGTGCCCGGCCACGACGTGGACCTGTTCGACGACTTCTGCGAGCACTTGCTGGTGCGCGACAGCGTGAGCCGCCAGGTGATCGGCACCTACCGGGTGCTCACCCCCGCCCAGGCCCTGCGCGTGGGCAGCACCTACAGCGACACCGAATTCGATCTCACCCGCCTGCGCGGCGTGCGCGAACGCATGGTGGAGCTCGGGCGCAGCTGCGTGCATCGCGACCACCGCCACGGCGGCGTGATCATGGCCTTGTGGGGCGCGCTGGCCGAGTTCATGGAGCGCAACCAGCTCGACACCATGATCGGCTGCGCCAGCATTCCGATGCAGCACGAAGGCCCGCACGGTGTGGTGGGCGGCGGCCACGCCGCGGCGAGCATCTGGCGCCAGGTGCGGCAGACGCACCTCGCACCGATCGACTTCCACGTGCGCCCACGCCTGCCACTGCCGGTGGAGCGGCTGGACGACACGCTCGACGTGGAGCCACCCGCGCTGATCAAAGGCTATTTGCGACTGGGCGCCAAGGTGCTGGGCCCGCCGGCCTGGGATCCGGATTTCAACGCCGCCGACCTGCCCATGCTCATGCGCATCTCCGACCTGCCCGCGCGCTACCGCAAGCACTTCCTGAGGGCCTGATGCGCGCATGAAGATCCTCATCGTCACCGACGCCTGGCAGCCGCAGGTTCATGGGTTGGTCTCCAACCTGGTGGCGCTGGTGCGCCAGTTGCAGGTGAGTGGTCACGAGGTGGTGGTGATCCAGCCCGGGCAGTTCCGCACACGGCCTTGTCCGGGCCATCCTGGCCTGGAGATCGCCTTGTTTCCCGGTGCGCGGCTGCGCTCGCTGATGGATGCGGCCGATCCCGATGCGATCCACATCGCCACCGAGGGCCCGCTGGGGTGGGCGGCGCGGCGCCACTGCTTGAAGCGCGGTCTGCCGTTCACCACTGCGTTCAACAGCCGGTTTCCGCAGATGCTGCAGTCCTCGCTCAAGCTGCCGCTGTCCTGGTCTCATGCCTTGCTGCGCTGGTTTCACCGGCCGGCCAGTGGCGTGTTGGTGCCCAACCAGGGTTTGCTCGACCGATTGCAAGCGCGCGGCTTTGCGCACCTGCGTCTGTGGACGCCCGGTGTGGACACGCACCTGTTTGCGCTGACCGATAGCACCCGCTCGTTCGCCTCGCTCGGCCCTCTGGCCCACCCGGTCAGCCTGTATGTCGGCAGGCTCTCGGCCGAGAAGAACGTCGAGGCCTTTCTGTCGCTCGATGTGCCCGGCAGCAAGGTGGTGTGTGGCGAAGGCCCCATGGCATCGGGACTGCGCGCGCGCTACCCCAACGTGCACTGGCTCGGCGAGCTGCCGAGGCACGAACTCGCGCAGGTGTACGCATCGGCCGATGTGTTTGTGTTTCCTTGTCGCGGAGAAACCCAGGGCCAGGCCATGCTGGAGGCCATGGCCTGCGGCGTACCGGTGGCGGCCTACCCGGTGGACGGGCCATTGGAACTGGTGGGTCAGAGCCGCGCCGGCGCGCTGCACGGCGACTTGCGTGAGGCCTGGTTCGAGGCGCTCAAGGTGCAACGACATCAGGCGCGCGACCGCGCGCTGTTGTTCGGCTGGGGTCGCTCCAGTGCGTCGTTTCTGTCGCATCTGGTGGTCTTGCCGCGGCACCGGCGGCAGCGCCTGCGATCGGGCTTTGGCATGCAGAGCCATGAACTCGGGGGCATCACGAAACTGTCACACAAACGTCATCCTGTCGTTGAATAATCGTCACAAGGCAGGGGGTGACGGCCGGGCACACTGGGCAAGGCACGGCGTCCTGCGCCACTGGGCAGACGCACCCGGCGACAACAACGACAACAGACATGAGCGGCAACAACTCCAACAGCAAGTTTCCTTTCCTCGATCGCGATCACAGCATCCTCGCTTTCAATGAACGCGTCATGGACTGGGCGCGCCGCCCAGATGTTCCGCTGCTGGAGCGCCTGCGTTATCTCAGCATCGTCTCCAGCAACCTCGACGAATTCTTCGAGGTTCGCGTCGCTCCCCACCTCACGGCCGCGCAGGCCAATGAACAGCGGGGCCAGTACACCGCGCAGACCTTCGAGAGGCTGTCCGAAAAGGTCCACGAACTCGTTGCGCAGCAGTACGCCATCTACAACAACGAGTTGCTGCCGCTGCTGGAGAAAAAGGGCATCAAGCTCATCTCGCACGGCGAGCGCAATCCGCGCCAGCGCCGGTGGGTCAAGGAGTTTTTCGTCAACGAAGTGCAGCCCCTGCTGATGCCGGTGGGGCTGGACCCGGCGCACCCGTTCCCGCAGGTGGCGAACAAGTCGCTCAACTTCATCGTGCGCCTGGCCGGCAAAGATGCCTTCGGGCGCGAGAACGAGATCGCCATCGTGAAAGTCCCGCGCATCCTGCCGCGGTTTTTCCGCATGCCCCCCATCAAGGGTTCCAGGCAGACGCATTTCGTTTCCATCTCCAGCCTGATCCGCTCCCACCTGGGCGATCTGTTCCCCGGCCGGCAGGTCACCGAGTTTTCACAGTTCCGCATCACGCGGCATTCCGATCTGGCGGTGGACGAGGAAGAGGTGAAGAACCTGCGCACCGCGCTGCGCAAGGGCCTGCAGCAGCGCCACTACGGCCAGGCCCTGCGTCTGGAGGTATCGGCGGGTTGTTCGGAGTTCCTCTCCAACTTCTTGCTGGAGCAGTTTGCCTTGCCCTACAAGGCGCTGTACCGCGTGCCCGGACCGGTGAACCTGGTGCGCCTGAACCAGCTGATTGACAAGGTGGACGC
This sequence comes from Pseudomonadota bacterium, assembly GCA_040385485.1. Classification (GTDB taxonomy): domain Bacteria; phylum Pseudomonadota; class Gammaproteobacteria; order Burkholderiales; family Burkholderiaceae_C; genus Hydrogenophaga. The sequence goes on from JAZKHJ010000014.1 coordinate 61,741, forward strand.
GCCGGCGCTGCGCTTCGAGGCCTACAACGCGGGCTGGCCGGCCCAACTCACACCTGGGCAGTCGTACTTCGAGCGTCTGCAGCAGGGTGATGTCCTGATCCACCAGCCGTACGAGAGCTTCGACGCGGTGCTTGCTTTCCTGCGCGAAGCGGTGGAAGACCCCGACGTGCTGGCCATCAAGCAGACCATCTACCGCACCGGTGCGAAGTCGGAGCTGATGAACCTGCTGCGCGAGGCGGTGCGTCGCGGCAAGGAAGTGACCGCCGTGGTGGAGCTCAAGGCGCGCTTCGACGAAGAGGCCAACATCAATTACGCCGAGCGGCTGGAATCGGTGGGTGCCCAGGTGGTCTATGGCGTGGTGGGCCTCAAGACCCACGCCAAGATGCTGCTCGTCACCCGCCGCGAGGAAAGCGGTCTCAAGCGCTACGCGCACCTGTCCACCGGCAACTACAACCCGGGTACCGCCAGGCTCTACACCGACCTTAGCTACCTGACCGCAGACGACGCCCTCACCAGCGACCTGGAGCAGATATTCCTGCACCTGGCCAGCCAGAACCGGTTGCCCAAACTCAACAAGGCGCTGATCGCACCGTTCCACCTTCACAAGGCCATGCTCGACAAGCTCGAAGCCGCAGGCGCTGCGGCCAAGGCGGGGCAGGATGCGCGCGTGATCGTGAAGATGAACGCCCTCACCGACGAGCAACTGGCGCGTGCGCTGGCCACGGCATCGCAGCAGGGCGTGAAGATCGATCTGATCGTGCGCGGCGCCTGCATCCTGCCTGCGCAGGTGCCGGGCTTCACCGACAACGTGCGCGTGCGTTCGGTGATCGGACGCCTGCTGGAGCATTCCAGGGTGTTTTATTTCCGCACAGGAGAGGCAGAAGAGCTGTGGCTCTCGAGTGCTGACTGGATGAACCGCAACATGCTGCGCCGCATCGAACTCGCCTGGCCTGTGACCGACAACGCGCTGCGCCACCGCATCATGGACGAGTGCCTGTCGGCCTACCTGTACGACACCAAGGACGCCTGGCTGCTGCAGCCCGATGGCCGCTACGTGCCGGCCAGCATCACCGGCAGTGGTCGCACCCGTGCGGTGATGCACTCAGCACAAGCCAGCTTGATGGCTCGTTACGGCAGCAAGGGATAGGAAAGGGATGTTCAATGGAAAGCCGCAGCATGGACCTGATCCTCTGGCGACATGCCGAGGCCCATGAGCACCCCGATCTGCTGACCGGTGTGCCGGGCGATGCCAAAGACCTGGCGCGACGCCTGACCCCGCGCGGCGAGAAGCAGGCCGCGCGCATGGCCGCCTGGCTGGATCGGCAGTTGCCCGAGGGTGCGCGCATCTGGTGCAGCCCCGCGTTGCGGTGCGATCAAACCGCATTGGCCCTGGGCCGCAAGTTCAAGATTCGCAAAGAGCTGTTGCCCGAAGGCGATCCGCTGGCCCTGCTGGAGCTGGTGCAGTGGCCGCATGGCAAGTCGCCGGTGGTGGTGGTTGGTCACCAACCCACGCTGGGCCGGGTGATTGCGCGCCTGCTCAATCTGGCCGAAGACGACTGCTCGGTGAAGAAGGGCTCCTTGTGGTGGCTGCGTCACCGCGAGCGCACCAGCGGCAGCCAGACCGTCGTGGTGACCGTTCAGACACCGGAATTGATCTGAACGAACCCGGGGCTCAGCCCCGGGTGGGCTTCACACGGCGGCGACTTTCCTGGCAGGAGTGGCGGCTTTTTTCGTGGCGGGCTTGGCTGCGACTTTCTTGGCGACCGGTCGGGCGGTGGTCTTGCTGGCGGTCTTGGTCACCGGCTTGGCTGGCGCCTTGGCGGCGACCTTGACCGGAGTCTTCACCGCTTCCTCGGCGAGCGGCTTGCTCACCGGTTTTTTCGGTGCTTCGGGTTTTTTGTCGGTGCCGGTGGGGCGTCCGGTCTTGAGCGTGGGTACGGCCGACAGCGCAGCCTTGTAGGCCGCGTCGTTGAGGCCTTGCAGGGCCATGAGACCAGCGCGCAGCAGCTCGCTCTTCTTCACGCTGGTGCCCAGCGCGATGGCGCGTGTCTTCAGCGTTTCAATGGCGGCGAACTCGGTCTTGGGGATGGTGAAGCTGTCCCGCACGAGCTTGGGTTTCTTGCTGCTGATCTTGCTGCTCTGACTGGCCATGAATGCACTCCGTTGGTGGAAAAAAGAAGGGCAGTATAAACCGTATAAATCGTTTATACGGTTGTGACAGCAGGATGACAAACGCGTGACTGCGCCCGTCACCGATCAGCGAATGTCCGCAGTGAACTTCCAGGCCGATTTTTGCCAGGCCACCACCTCTTCGCCCAGCAACCAGGCCGATTGCGGGTAGCGCTTGGCCCAACCCGGGTTGGTGGCCAGCTTGAAAGCACGCGGCTTGTAGCTCAGCTTGACCGACTCGTGCTCGGGCATCTGCCGCGCGTGGCACAGCAGCACCGCCAGGCGCAGGGCCATGAGCTGTTTGGCGAACAGCTCGTCCTGCAGCGCTTCTTCGAGCTTGCGCAGCTTGCCGCGTTGGCCGAGCACCAGCTGGCTCATGCGGTGCAGTTCGGGCAGCGAAAAACCGCGTGCGTCAACGTTGTCCAGGATGTAGGCGCCGTGGTGGTGCGAGCGTTCGTGCGAGATGTGGGTGCCGATCTCGTGCAGCCGCGCGGCCCAGGCCAGCTTTTGCGAGTAGCGCTCGTTCTGTGCATCCAGCGCGGCAATCTGCGAGAAGAGGGCGGTGCTCACCGCACTGACGCGTTTGCCCTGGGCTTCATCGGCCGAGAAGCGGTGGGTCAGCCAGTTCACGGTGCGTTCGCGCACGTCGCCGCCGTCGGTGTCGCGGTCGATCAGGTCGTACAGCGCACCGTGGCGCAGCGCGCCCTGGGCAGGCAGCATCTGCTCGATGCCGAACAGGTCGAAGATCGCGCGCAGCACACTCACGCCACCGCCCACCACGGGGCGGCGGTCGTCCTTCAGGCCTTCGATGCGCAGCTGGTCGACGTTGCCGGCCTTGATCATGCGATCGGTGAGCCAGTCCAGTCCTGAGCGGGTCACCACGCCAGAGGCCCAGCCGTTGGCGGCCAGCATGTCGGCCACTGCGCCCACCGTGCCCGAAGAGCCGTAGGCCACGGTCCAGTCGGCCGGGGGAAATCTGTCCAGCGCTTCGTCGATCACGGCCTTGGCCGCCACTTCGGCCGTCTTGAAGGCGGCGGCGGTGAGCTGGCCACGTGAGAAATAGCGCGTGGACCAGGCCACGCTGCCCAGGCGGTACGACTCCATGGTGCGGGCCGAGTATCCCTGACCCAGAATCATCTCGGTGGAGCGGCCCCCGATGTCGACCACGAGGCGCTTTTCGTCGGAATGCGGCAGCAGGCGCGAGACGCCCTGGTAGATCAGGCGTGCTTCTTCGTAGCCGGACACCACGTCGATCGGGAATCCCAGAATCGTCTGGGCCTGGCGCACGAATTCGTCGCGGTTTTTGGCCTCGCGCAGGGTTTGCGTGGCCACGGCGCGCACCTGCTGGCGCTTGAAGCCGTGCAGCCGCTCGGCAAAACGGGCCAGGCATTCCCAGCCCCGTTCCATGGCCGCCTGGCTGAGGTTTTTTTCTTCGTCCAGCCCGTTGCCCTGGCGCACGGTCTCCTTGAGATATTCGATGCGCTCGATGTGGCCCGAGTGGTAACGGCCGATTTCCAGCCGGAAACTGTTGGAGCCGAGGTCGATGGCGGCGAGGAGGGTTCCGTTTTGCATGCGAAGGGGGAGCGGTGAGCCTGGGACGGCTCAGGGAAAACGAGGATGGAGGCGAGCCCGGATTGTGACGCATGGCCGGCCCGGTACCCCCCGAACCGGGGTCATCCCTGCGCCGCAGGCTCTGTGACATTCGCGAGTTGTCACGGGGCTGTCACATTGCCTGCCTAGAGTCGCTCCTGTTCCGCTTACCAACCGCAAGGAGTCACCACATGATCAACAAACGCATCTTCCTTCAGGCCGTGGCCGCTGCCGCCATGGCAACCGCCGGCATGGGCTCCGCCATCGCCGCCGACATCACCGGCGCCGGCGCCACGTTCCCTTTCCCGATCTACGCCAAGTGGGCCGAGGCTTACAAGAAGGAAACCGGCACCGGTTTGAACTACCAGTCGATCGGTTCCTCCGGTGGCATTCGCCAGATTCGCGCCAAGACCGTGGCATTCGGTGCTTCTGACGCACCCGTGCCCGGCGCTGACCTCGACAAGGACGGCATGGTCCAGTTCCCCGCCATCATCGGCGGCACCGTGCCCGTGATCAACCTCGACGGCTTTGCCCCTGGCGAACTGCGCGTGACCGGCCCCGTGTTGGCTGAAATGTTCCTGGGCAAGATTTCCAAGTGGAACGACCCCAAGCTGGCCGCCCTGAACCCTGGCAAGGCATTGCCTGACGCCAACATCACCGTGGTGCACCGCGCTGACGGTTCGGGCACGACCTACAACTGGACCGATTACCTGACCGTGGTCAGCAAAGACTGGGCCGACACGGTGGGCAAGGGCGCCGCCGTCAAGTGGCCAGCGCCTTCGTCGGTGGGTGGCAAGGGCAACGAAGGTGTTGCCGCCAACGTGAACCGTGTGAAGGGCGCATTGGGCTACGTCGAGTACGCCTACGTCAAGAAGAACAAGATGAACTTCCTGCAACTGCAGAACGCCGATGGCAAGTACGTCAGCCCGGATGACTCGGCCTTCGCAGCTGCAGCCGCCAGCGCCGACTGGTTCAGCATGCCAGGCATGGGTATCTCCATGGTCAACGCCAAGGGCGCTGCCAGCTGGCCCGTGAGCACGGCTTCCTTCATCCTCATGTACAAGGACCCGGCCGACAAGGCGCAGTCCGCCGAAGTGCTGAAGTTCTTCGACTGGGCCTTCAAGAACGGCAAAGGCCTGGCCTCCGAACTCGATTACGTTCCACTGCCCGACGCGCTGACGGCCCAGATCCGCTCCAAAGTTTGGACGCAGATCGCCAAGTAAGTTAGGCTGCTTCGCAAGTCGCATCCGCCGGTCGGTTCAGTCGGGCCGGCGGATGTTGATTTGTGGGGCCGGTCACAACCGGATCGGAGTCAACATGAGCCTGGGAACCACCATGAGTTCGCAACCTGTGTCCGTGCAACTGGACAACCCCAACATGGCGTCGATTGCCAAGCGGCAGCGCTTCCAGGACGTCCTGTTTCACCGCATTACCCAGAGTTTTTCGCTGTTGGTGCTGGTCGCCCTTCTGGGCATCATCGTCTCGCTGTTCATCAACGCCTGGCCCACCTTCCAGAAGTTCGGTTTCAACTTCATCTGGCGGGTCGAGTGGGACATCATCAACGAAGAATTCGGCGCCGCTATTGCCATCGTCGGCACCATTGCCAGCGCCACCATTGCCATGCTGATCGCCGTGCCGCTGGCCTTCGGCATCGCGCTCTTCCTCACCGAAACATGCCCAGTGTGGCTGCGCCGCCCGCTGGGCACCGCAGTCGAGTTGCTGGCGGCCGTGCCGTCCATCATTTACGGCATGTTCGGCCTGTTCGTGTTTGCCCCGTTGTTTGCCGACCATTTCCAGGTGCCGGTGCAGAACGTGCTCGGCGGCATGCCGCTGGTGGGCTTCCTGTTTGGCGGCAGCACCAACGGTTTCGGCATCCTGGCCGCCGGCATCGTGCTGGCCTTCATGGTGCTGCCCTTCGTGGCCGCGGTGATGCGCGACGTGTTCGAGATCGTGCCACCCATCCTGCGTGAATCGGCCTACGGTCTGGGCTGCACGACCTGGGAGGTGGTGCGCCGCGTGGTGCTGCCCTACACGCAAAAGGGTGTCATTGGCGGCATCATGCTCGGCCTGGGCCGGGCCCTGGGGGAGACCATGGCGGTCACCTTCGTCATCGGCAACGCCAACCGCATGCCGACCTCGCTGTTTTCACCGGGTACTTCGATCGCCTCCACGCTGGCCAACGAGTTCGGTGAAGCCGCGGACTTCCACCTCTCCACGCTGTTCGCGCTGGGCTTCCTGCTGTTCGTGATCACCTTCCTGGTGCTCTCGGCGGCCAAGATCATGATGATGCGCGCCGAGAAGGCCAAGGGGTTCTGACATGGAATTCAACAACCCAATCTATAAAGCCCGCCAGCGCGCGAATGCCATCGGCCTCACGCTCTCCATGGGCGCCATGGTGCTCGGCTTGGTGGTGCTGCTCTGGATCCTGAGCGTGCTGCTGACCAACGGCTTGGCCGCGCTCGACTGGAACATGTTCACCCAGTCCACGCCGGCCCCGGGCAGCGAAGGCGGTGGCCTGGCCAACGCCATTGTCGGCAGCCTGATGATGGTCGGCTTCTCGGTGCTGGTCTCCACGCCTATCGGCGTGTTCGCCGGGGTGTACCTGGCCGAGTACGGCGACGAAAGCAAGACCGCCGAGCTCACCCGCTTCGTCACCGACATCATGCTGTCGGCTCCCTCCATCGTGCTGGGCCTGTTCGTCTACGCCATTGCCGTGGCCACGGTGGGCAACTTCTCCGGCTGGGCCGGCAGCCTGGCGCTGTCGCTGATCGCCGTGCCGGTGGTCGTGCGCACCACGGAGAACATGCTGCGCCTGGTGCCGGGCAGCCTGCGCGAGGCGGCATTCGCCCTGGGTGCGCCGCGCTGGAAGGTGGCCACGCTGGTCACGCTGCGCGCGGCCAAGAGCGGCGTCATGACCGGCCTGCTGCTGGCAGTGGCCCGCATCAGCGGCGAAACAGCGCCGCTGCTGTTCACCGCGCTCAACAACCAGTTCTTCAGCACCGACATGGGCGCACCCATGGCCAACCTGCCGGTGGTGATCTTCCAGTTTGCGCTCAGCCCTTACGACAACTGGATCCGACTTGCCTGGGGTGGTGCGCTGCTCATCACCTTGTCGGTGTTGGTGCTCAACATCGTGGCTCGCGTGTTCCTGCGCGAGAAGAAGCTGGGTTGAACCCAGCGCTTCCCTTCCTCCCGGTTTTCAAAGATATGGACATGACCATGCCGAATGCAGCCCTCGCAGCCCAATCCGCCGTCGTCGCGAAAAACGCGCTTGAATTGCGCAACCTCAACTTCTTTTACGGCAAGTTCCAGGGCCTGAAGAACGTCAACATGAACATCGAGGAGCGCAAGGTCACCGCGTTCATCGGTCCCTCGGGCTGCGGCAAGTCGACCCTGCTGCGCACGCTCAACCGCATGTACAGCCTGTACCCAGGCCAGCGCGCCGAAGGCCAGATCAATTTCTACGGCCAGAACATCCTGGACGACAAGCAGGACATCAACCTGCTGCGCGCGCGCATCGGCATGGTGTTCCAGAAGCCCACGCCGTTTCCCATGTCCATCTACGACAACATCGCCTTCGGCGTGAAGCTGTACGAGAACCTGGGTCGCAGCGAGATGGACGACCGTGTGGAATGGGCGCTGTCCAAGGCGGCGCTGTGGAACGAGGTGAAGGACAAGCTCAACCAGAGCGGCCTGTCGCTCTCGGGTGGTCAGCAGCAACGTCTGTGCATCGCACGCAGCGTGGCGGTCAAGCCCTCCGTGTTGCTGCTCGATGAGCCCACCTCGGCGCTGGACCCGATCTCCACCGGCAAGGTGGAAGAACTGGTGCACGAGCTCAAGCAGGACTACACCATCGCCATCGTCACCCACAACATGCAGCAGGCAGCGCGCTGCAGTGACTACACCGCCTACATGTACCTGGGCGAACTGGTGGAATTCGGCTCCACCGAGCAGATCTTCTTCAAGCCAGCGAAGACCGAGACCGAGGACTACATCACCGGGCGCTTCGGCTGATCCGAAAGCACGGTTGAAAATCGACCAGTTCCACGCCATCACGGGAGATATTTCATGAGCGACAAACACATATCCAGCCAGTTCGACGCCGAGTTGAACTCCATCTCATCCCAGGTCCTTGAAATGGGTGGCCTGGTCGAGTCCCAGCTGCACCAGGCGGTGTACGCCCTGGTTCACATGAGCATGGAGTCGGCCGAGCAGGTGATCGAGAACGAGAATCGCATCAACCAGATGGAGATCCAGATCGACCACGAGATCATTTCCACCATCGGCCGGCGCCAGCCCACCGCGCGCGACCTGCGCTTCCTGATGGCGATCTCGCGCACCACGCAGAATCTGGAGCGCGCTGGCGACGAAGTGGCCCGCATTGCCCGCATGGTCAAGTCCATCATTGAAAACGGCTCACCGCGCAACCTGCCCAGTTCCGAGCTGCGCATGGCCGCCGACCTGGCCTCCGCGTTGCTGCGCAAGACACTCGACTCGTTCGCGCGCCTGGACACCACCATGGCCGTGGCCATCATCAAGGGCGACAACGCCATCGACAACGAGTACAACGGTTTCCTGCGCAAGCTCATCACCTACATGATGGAAGACCCCCGCACCATCTCGCCCAGCCTGGACCTGCTCTTCCTGGCCAAGTCGATCGAGCGCGTGGGCGATCACGCCAAGAACATTGCCGAGCAGATCATCTTCATCGTCAAGGGTGAAGATGTTCGTCACACACCCATGTCCCAAGTGGAGTCGGTGGTCGGATGAGAAAGCTTCCCAGAGTCCTCGTCGTCGAGGACGAACCCTCCATTGCCGAGCTGATCGCGGTCAACCTGCGGCACAACGGCTTTGCCCCCACCGTCGTGTTCGATGGTGTGGCCGCGCAGCGCGAGGTGGACGCGGTGCTGCCCGACGTGATCCTGCTCGACTGGATGCTGCCGGGTGAAAGCGGTGCCTCGCTGGCACGCGCATGGCGCAAGAACGAACGCACAAAGACCGTGCCCATCCTCATGCTCACCGCACGCAGTGACGAGAGCGACAAGGTGCAGGGCCTGGACGCCGGTGCCGATGACTACATCACCAAACCGTTCTCGACCCAGGAGCTGCTCGCACGCATCCGTGCGGTACTGCGTCGGCGCGCACCCGAGATCGTCAACGACTCGGTGCAGGTGGGCGAACTGGCTCTGGATGCGGCCACCTACCGCATCACCTTCCGCGGCGCCGAGCTCAAGGTCGGACCCACCGAATTCAAGCTGCTGCACTACCTCATGAAGCACGCAGAGAGGGTACATACCCGTGGTACGCTGCTCGACAAGGTCTGGGGAGACCATGTTTTCATCGAGGAGCGTACCGTGGACGTGCATGTCAAACGATTGAGGGAATCACTGGGTGAAGCCTCGGGCATGATTGAAACGGTCCGTGGCGCGGGCTACCGGCTCACCTCGATGAACAACACCGGGCGACCGGCGCAAGGCACCCCCATTCCCGCGGCATGACCCGGCGCGCGATAGAGCTCCTGCTCCTTGTCGCACTGGGGGCAGTGCTGGGCTGGACGCAGGATTCTCCCGGTTGGACGTTCGCCGGTGCACTGGTCGGTGCGCTGATCTGGTCGGTCCTCGATGGCTTGCGCGCCCGCAGCTTTCTGCGCTGGCTCAGCAAGGCCGACGTGACCCGCCAGCCCCGCCTCTCCGGCACCTGGGGCGAGATGGTGGACCGGGCACGCAAACTGGTCAAAAAGCTGGAGAAGAAGGCGCAGAGCAGCGATGCCCGCCTGGAAGATTTTCTTGCCGCCATCCAGGCCTCACCCAACGGCGTGGTGTTGCTGGACTCCTCTGGCCGGATCGAATGGTCCAACCTCACCGCAGCCAACCACCTCGGCTTCGACCCGCAGCGCGACTTGGGCCAGTACGTGCGCAACATGGTGCGAAATCCGGCGTTCACCGCCTACCTTGCGGGTGGAGAGTTCAACCAGGAGATCCAGATCGACGGGATCGGGCCGCGCCCTTCCCAGCCTTCCAAGATTTCGCTGCAGATCCACCCTTACGGCAAGAAGCGCAAGCTCATGCTCACCCGCGACGTCACCGCTGTGCAACTGGCCGAGACCATGCGGCGAGACTTTGTGGCCAACGTGTCACACGAAATCCGAACACCCCTGACCGTGCTCAGCGGCTTTGTGGAAACCATGCAGAGCATTCCGCTGGAAGAGGCCGACCGCACGCGCTATCTGGGCCTCATGAGCCAGCAAGCCCACCGCATGCAGACGTTGGTGAGCGACCTGCTCACGCTCTCGCGACTGGAGGGCAGTCCCGCGCCCGGCCCGGGTGAGTGGATCGACAGCGAAGAGTTGCTCACGCACGTTGTGCAGGAGGCCCAAGGGCTGACGCAGGCGATCTCCGCCACACCGCACCAGATCGTTCCCATGGCCGGGCCGTCCATGTGGGTGTCGGGTGCCAAGACCGAGCTGCTCAGCGCCATGTCCAACCTGGTCAGCAACGCCGTGCGTTACACCCCGGGCGGTGGCCTCATCCAGACGGGTTGGCGCCTGCGATCGGACGGCTGGGGTGAGTTCTTCGTGAAGGACACGGGGCCAGGCATCGCCGCCGAGCACCTGCCACGCCTGACCGAGCGCTTCTACCGCGTTGACCGAAGCCGCTCGCGGGAAACCGGCGGCACCGGTCTGGGTCTAGCGATCGTGAAACACGTGGCACAGCGCCACGGTGGTCATATCGATGCGGAAAGCGTGGTCGGAGAAGGCTCCCGGTTTGCAATTGCATTGCCGCCCAACCGGGTGCGCGAGCGCGTCACCGGCTGAGCCGCTCTCAGTTGCCCACGCGCTGGTAGATCAGCAAGCTCTCTTTGGTGTCGGTGAGCCGTCTCACGGTGGACTTGAATGCCCAATGGGTGAGTTCGACGCGTTGGTGCAGCGTGGCCTGGCTCGCTGGCGCCACCACCAGGCTCTGGCAATCGGATCCCATGCCGCGGTCCGAGGTGCGCACCAGATTCAGCGATCCGTGGTGTTGCAGGGCCGCAATCTGGGCCTGACTCAAACCGTCGACCAGCACACAGCCCCCTGCCGGAACCAAGGTCGCAATGCGCCGTGAAATTGGGCCATAGCTGCGGCCGAAGTCCAGCAAAGGCAGCCAGAGTGTCATGAGCAACAACCAGCACAAGGTGCTGCCCGCCGCAGGCAACACGAGGCTCTTCCACAGCGCCTGCCGGTGTTTTCCCACGCGCCAGGACACCAGCCAGAGCCATGCGCCGGTGGCCACAGCCCCCGCCAGAAACAGCATCCAGGAAAACTCGGGCACGAATCCGGGCGCCAGTTTGGCCACGTTGGCAGCCGGCTTGGCGGGTATGCCGGTCTGCATGGCCAACCAGATGACCCAGATGACCAGGGCGCAGCCCGAGAAGAAGATCAGCGTGAACCAGTCGACCAGGGCCGAGACGCTGCGACGCAGTGTGGGCAAGGCGAAGGCCGCCAGCGCTGCGAGCGCGGGCAAGGCCAGCAGCAGGGCCCGGTCGCGCTCGGGTGACAGCGCGCTGTCGACCACACTCACCAGCGCCGCCCACAAGGGCAACGCCACGTGGGGGCGGAGCAACTGGTGGCGCCAGCGCCAGAGTGTCCACAACACCAGCGGCCAAGCGGGCCAGGTGAACCACACCAACAGCTTGCCCCAGCTCTGCCATTCCACTTGACTCAGCGCGGTCTGCAGACCGGGGACGGGGACTTGTCCGCTGAGTGCGGAGGCGGCCACGACCAGCGCCAGCAACACGGCCGACCAGACCAGCGGATCGCGCCGCGAAGGCGCCTCGCTGGTGAGCCACGAGGTGTCGGGTTCATCCTGGCCGCGGCGTGAGAGCCACAGGATCAGCAGCAGGCCACCACCGAGCGTGACCGCGATCCATGGCGCCCCGCTGAACACCAGAGACACCACGGCCACACCCCAGATGGCCACGCTGCGCAAAGGCTGCCGGTAAACCGTGTGCGCCATGCGCGAGGCCATCAGGAGCATGAGCGAGACCAAAGCAAGCCGCGCCAGATCGGGTGTGGTTTCGTGCGACAACTGGGCCAGGCCCAGGCAGGCCATGAGCGCCAGCAAGCCGGCATCCGCGAGCGCGCGCGCGTAGTCTGCCGGCTGCGCCTCGCCCCCGAAGGCAAACTGCACCGGCTGTGCGGCCGGCTGACGAGCCAGGTGGTACACCGTGTACCAGGTGCAGGCCAGGGTGAGGGCCAGCAGCAAAGCGAAGGGCACCCGCACAGCAAACTCGGGCGAGAAGAAGGGAAGCAGCTTGATGAAGATCGCGCCAAGCCAGTAGGGAAGGGGCCCGGATTCTTCCACCGCCACACCCAGCACTTGCGGGTTCCACCACCCGCTGTGGCCTGCGGCCATTTCCAGCATCACGCCGAATGCGGACACATCTGCGTTCTTCCAGGGTTCACGCCCAAGGAAGCCCGGCAGCACGTAGGCCACGCAAAACAGGAACAGGGCGATCCGGGGCAACCGGCGCACGGCTGACTGGCTGACGATGGCGGGGGTGGGCTGGTTCACTGCGGGGAATATACAAGGGGCCCGTGGCCGACGGTGGGGAAGCGGAAGACGAAAAAAAAGCAGCCGGGAAACCAGCTGCTTTTCTTGTGCAGGACCCAGCGCCCCGCAGGACGCTGACCAGCCAGCCGCTTACTTGGCGGCAGGCGTTGCCTTGCCGTAGCGGTTGCGGAAACGCTCCACACGACCACCCATGTTGTCCACGCTTTTCTGCGTGCCGGTGTAGAAGGGGTGCGATTCGCTGGAGGTGTCCAGCTTGTACAGCGGCAGCTCGCGGCCGTCTTCCATCTTGATCATCTCTTTCGTGTTCGCGCAGGAGCGGGTCACGAATTTGAAGCCATTGGAGAGGTCCTGGAAGCAGACTTCGCGGTAGTTGGGGTGAATGCCGTCTTTCATGACGTGTCCTTGAGGTTCAGGTGCGGCAGCCGCAGGAAAACCATTTCCCTGTACTTGTCGCAATTAGCAAAGCCTGCGATTTTAGCAGGAATGTCCAAATCAGCCGCCGCGGCGCATCATGTCGAAGAATTCGGAGTTGTTCTTCGTCGACTTCATGCTCTTGAGCACCATCTCCATCGCCTCGATTTCGTCCATGTTGTACATGAACTGGCGCAGGATGCGGGTCTTCTGCAGGATCTCGGGCTGCAGCAGCAACTCTTCGCGGCGGGTGCCGCTGCGGTTGAGCTGGATCGAGGGAAACACGCGCTTTTCGTACAGGCGGCGATCCAGGTGGATTTCGCAGTTGCCGGTGCCCTTGAATTCTTCAAAGATCACTTCGTCCATGCGCGAACCAGTGTCGACCAGGGCGGTGGCGATGATGGTGAGCGAGCCGCCTTCCTCGATCTTGCGGGCCGCGCCGAAGAAGCGCTTGGGTCGCTGCAAGGCGTTGGCGTCCACGCCGCCAGTGAGCACCTTGCCGCTGGAGGGCAGCACGTTGTTGTAGGCGCGGGCCAGGCGGGTGATCGAGTCAAGCATGATCACCACGTCCTTGCCGAGTTCGACCAGGCGCTTGGCGCGCTCGATCACCATCTCGGCCACGTGCACGTGACGCGCGGCGGGTTCGTCGAAGGTGGACGCAATGACTTCGCCGCGCACGGTGCGCTGCATCTCGGTCACTTCTTCCGGGCGCTCGTCGACCAGCAGCACCATGAGTTCCACCTCGGGGTGGTTGGCGGAGATGGCATGGCAGATGTGCTGCATCATGACCGTCTTGCCGCTCTTGGGCGGTGCCACGATCAGGGCGCGCTGGCCGCGACCGATGGGCGCGATGATGTCGATCACGCGCCCGGTGATGTTCTCTTCGCTCTTGATGTCGCGCTCCAGACGCATCTGTTCCTTGGGGAACAGTGGCGTCAGGTTCTCGAACATGATCTTGTGCTTGTTGTCCTCGGGGGGCAGGCCGTTGATCTTGTCGAGCTTGTTGAGCGCGAAGTAGCGTTCGCCGTCCTTCGGAATGCGAACCTCGCCCTCGATCATGTCGCCGGTGTGCAGGTTGAAGCGGCGGATCTGACTGGGCGAGATGTAGATGTCGTCGGTGCTGGCGGTGTAGCTGGTGTCCGGCGCGCGCAGGAAGCCGAAGCCGTCGGGCAGCACCTCCAGCACGCCATCGGCGTACACCAGTTCGCCGCCCTTGGCGCGCTTCTTGATGATGGCGAACATCAGCTCCTGCTTGCGCATGCGGCCGGTGTTTTCGATCTCAAGCGCTTCGGCCTGCTTGAGGACTTCAGACACGTGCAGTGCCTTGAGTTCGTTGAGGTGCATGGAATTCACTCCGGGAGGGAGTTGAGTCGGGAACCGGGGGAGGGGGCGCTGGCGTCCGGATATGTCGGACGGTACGCAAATGAGAGGCGGGGTCTGTCGGATCCGCCTGCGGGAAATTATGACAGGAAAAGAAAGCCGCTGAGAAGAGGGCCCGGGCATTGCACCCAGGCACTCCTCAACAAAGCATCAGGCGAGCTGTTGATCGATGAACGCGGTGAGCTGAGCCTTGCTCATGGCTCCTACCTTGGTGGCTGCCAGCTGGCCGTCCTTGAACAGCATCAGCGTTGGGATGCCACGGATGCCGAACTTGGCCGGCACGTCGCGGTTGTCGTCCACATTGAGCTTGGCGATCTTGAGCTTGCCGTCGTAGGAGCCGGCCACTTCATCAAGGATGGGGGCGATCATCTTGCAGGGGCCGCACCATTCGGCCCAGAAGTCGACCAGGACGGGCGCCTGCGCATCCAGCACGTCGGCCTGGAAGCTTGCATCGGAAACATGTTTGATCAGGTCGCTCGCCATGATTCATCCTAAAAAACGTTGAACGGGGAGGTTAAAGTTTGGGCACTTGCGCGGGCTTCAAGAGCTTGAAGTTCACCACTGGGCCAACCAGTCCGAGCAATTGTGACAGAAACCCCCATTTCATGACGCCTGCCAACCCGCCTTCCGAATCCGGTCTTCCCGCCTTGCCCGGGCAAGAAATCGAAGGCGGCGCTAGCGATTGGCCTTTGTTGATCGAGACCCTGTCGCGCGCGCTGGCCGAGCGCGGCCTGGAGGCCGGCGGCGCGGTGGTGCTGGTGCCCTACGCGCAACTCATGGACGTGGGGCGGCGTGCCTGGTCGACTCGCCATCCCGATGGATTTGCACCGCGCTTCGAGTCGAGCCGCAACTGGGCTGCATCGCTGCAGCCCTTCATGCCCGGCGCCACCGACCTGAGCATGGACATGGCGCGCGACAGCCTCGTGGCCGGGGCCTTCATCGACCGGGTGGCACCCGCCCGGGCGGACGCCGAGTTGCGCGCCGTGCTGGTGACGCGCCTGGTGGAGGCCGCGCGACAACTCGCACCACTGGCCGCGGCAGTGTCACCGGAGCATCGCATGGCGTGGGCCGAATCGCTGCGCCAGAATCTGGTGCCAGGCCCGGCCTCGCTGCAATGGGAAGGACTGGTGGCCATGCTGGCGCTGACGTGGGCCAGCACATCCGCGTACGCCACCGACGTGTTGTGGAGTCCGCAGGCCAGCCCTGGCGCGGGCGCACAGGCTTTGGTGGTGCTGCAAGGTTTTCAGACCGATCCGCTCACCGCAGCCTTGCTGGCGTATTGGGGCGAGCGGGCGCTGAATCTGTCGTGGGATGTGGGGCAGCCGCCGAGTGCGGAAGCCTCACGTTGGACCTTGCATGCCTGCGACGACGCCGAAGACGAAGCGCAGCGTGCGGCAGCCTGCGTGATTGCACAAATCAACCAGGGCCATCAGCCAGTGGCGCTGGTGTCCATCGACCGGCTGCTCACACGGCGCGTGAGCGCGCTCCTGCATGGCGCTGGCGTGGCCGTGCGCGACGAGACCGGCTGGAAGCTCTCCACCACCAGCGCGGCCGCTCAACTCATGAGTGTGTTGCGTGCTGCTTCGCCGCGTGCCTCCATGGACGATGTGCTGGATCTGCTCAAGCAGGCCACGCGTTGGTCTGAGGAAACCGTGCTGACGCTGGAGCAGCTCGCCCGCGAAGCCGGTGTGTCGCAATGGCGCGCGGCTGCGCGCACGGCCAGCCTGGAGCACGCCTTGCCCGACGGCCTGAGCGCAATTCTGGAAGGCTTGCAGTCGCCTCGCGGCCTGGTGCCCTGGCTGGACGCGGTGGCGCAGGCCTTGAAGGCCATCGGTCTGTGGGATGTGCTGCAACGGGACGCGGCGGGGCAGCAGGTCTTGCAGGTTCTGCGTCTGGAGGACGGCGCGGCGCGCGAGCTCTCTGACATTGGCGAGGCCTCGGCTGATCCGGCCGCGCACCGGGCAGCCGGGCGCAGATCACTCGCGGCATTGACCGCCTGGGTGCGCGACGTGCTGGAGGGTGCGACCTTCATGCCCCACGGCACCGGCGACGCATCGGTGGTGATCCTGCCGATGGCGCAATTGCTCGGCCGCTCGTTCGCGGCCACGGTGGTGCCCGGTTGCGACGAGATGCATCTCAACCCCAGTCCCGAACCACCCGGGTCGTGGACTGCAGCGCAGCGCGAGTTGTTGGGTCTGCCTTCCCGCGAGACCCTGGCTCAGGCCGCGGCCAGCGCCTGGCAGGCGCTGTTGTGCATGCCGCGCCTGGATGTGCTGTGGAGAACGCAGGAACTCGGCGAGCCCGTCATGCCCAGCGCCTGGGTGTTGGCACTGCAGGCTGCGCACGAGCGCAACGGCATCGACCCTCGCACATCGACCACCCTGGTGTCTGCGCCGTCCTCGCGCCCCTCTCCGTCGGCCGGTGACGTGTTGCCCGGCGCACTCTCGGCCAGCGCGTACCAGGACCTTCGCGATTGTCCTTACCGCTTCTTTGCCATGCGCCAGCTGCGGCTGGTCGACGCGCCCGAGCTGGTGGCCGAGCCCGATCAGCGCGACATGGGCAACTGGTTGCACGCGGTGCTGCGTGCCTTTCACGAGCAACGCGGCGATGCGCGCCCCGGGGCCGAGGCGGATCGCGCGGCGCTCGATCGCATTGCCACCGAGACCGCCGCCGCCATGGGACTGAACGCCGGCGAAGGTGGGGCGGGATTCCTGCCCTATGAGGTGGTGTGGCCCGCCACCCGTGATGGTTACCTGGAATGGCTGGCCACGTTCGAGGCCACATCCGATCGGCCCGGCCCGCGCTTCGTGGAAGCTGAGGCGGCGATGACGTCCAGCGTGGGCCCGTGGAAGCTCTACGGCAAGCTCGATCGCGTGGACGCGCAGGACAGTCCCGAAGGCCCGATCCCGTTCGTGATCGACTACAAGACCGAAAGCCGCAAGACCACCATGGATCGGTTGAAGGAGCCGCTGGAAGACGTGCAACTGGCCTTCTACGCCGCTCTCCTGCCCGACGACAACCTGCGCGCCGCCTATCTCAGCATCAACGACCGGCCGGGCTCGGCGGCCACTGAAAGCGCCACGAAGCTGGTGGAGCACACCGAGGTGCTGGAGGCGCGCGAGCAGCTGCGCGCCGGCCTCTCGCACGACATGACGCGCGTGGCCGCCGGCCATCCCATGCCCGCGCTGGGCGAAGGCCGCGTGTGCGAGTTCTGCAAGGCCCGCGGCCTGTGCCGAAAAGATTTCTGGAGCCTGGCATGAGCGCCCAGAGGGCCTACCGCATCAACGGCGCGCCCGTGTCCCGCGAAGCCTTTTACGCGCTCGCCTGCGACCCCGCGCGCAGCATCGCGGTGGAGGCGTGCGCCGGCGCGGGCAAGACCTGGATGCTGGTCTCGCGCATCCTGCGCGCGCTGCTTGACGGCTGTGCTCCGCAAGACATCCTGGCGATCACCTTCACCAAGAAGGCTGCAGGCGAAATGCGCAAGCGGCTGGGTGAAGAACTGCGGCGCTGGGCCGATCTGTCGGATGCCGAACTGGTGGACGTGTTGCAGCAGCGTGGTGTGAGCACAGGCGACGCCGAGCGCCGCGTCCCCGAAGCCCGCAGCCTGCATGCGCGCGTGACTGCCCTGGGGCGGCCGGTGCAGGTGCGCACCTTCCACAGCTGGTTCGCGGCCTTGCTGCGCGGCGCCCCCCTGTCGGTGCTGCAAGAGCTGCAGTTGCCAGTGCAGTACGAGCTGCTCGAAGACGACACGCAGGCCGTGAAGGAGGTGTGGCCGCGCTTCTACGGCGCGCTGAGCGCCAGCGTCCCCGACCGCCAGGATTTTGTCGATGCCGTTGGCACGCACGGTCGTTTTCAGACGCAACAGGCCTTGCTCAAGGCGCTGCAAAAGCGCGTGGAGTTTGCCCTGGCGGATGCTTCGGGCGTGGTGCAGAACTCGGTGGATGCGATGGGTGAGCAGTTCCCCGAGTTCGCCGGTTTCGACGATCCACTTCGCTGGCTGGTGGAACACGCGCCCACACGCAGCCTGTTGTCCGGTGCCGCCATTGCACTCGGCCGGGCCGGCGCCCTCACCTTTGCGGCCAAGGGCGTTGAGCTGGAAAAGGCCATGACGGGCCAAAACGGCGCCGGCGTGATCGACGCCTTGCTCACGCAGAAAAACGAGCCCCGCAAGTTCAGCGACAAGATCGTCGGCATCGAGCAGGTGCGTGCCGCGCAGGAGATAGCCCTGCGCGCGCTGGCCGCGCGCTCGCAGCACCAGGCCTGGCTTCACCACCAGCGCATGGCGCGCCTCACGCGGGTGCTGCTCGCCAGTTTTGCGGCACTCAAGCGCGAGCGTGGCTGGGTCGACATGAACGATGTGGAGTCCGCCGCGCGTCGCCTGTTGGGGGATGCCGAGCTGTCCGGCTGGTTGCAGCAGCGGCTGGACGCACGCGTGCGCCACTTGCTGATCGACGAATTCCAGGACACCAACCCGCTGCAGTGGCAGGCGCTCTACGGCTGGCTCTCGGCCTACGCGGGCGCCGGCCCGGGCGAGGCGCCGTGCGTGTTTCTCGTGGGCGACCCCAAGCAGTCCATCTACCGCTTTCGCCGCGCCGAGCCGCAGGTGTTCAAGGCCGCGCAGGCCTTTGTGGTGGAGGGCCTCTCGGGCGCATTGCTGAGCTGCGATCACACCCGCCGCTGCGCACCCGCTGTGGTGGACGCGCTCAACAGCGCCATGCTCGCCGCCGTGCAGGCCGGGGAGTACAGCAGCGATTTTCGCCAGCACACCACCGAGAGCCGCGAACCCGGGCACGTGGTGGCTTTGCCGCAGGTGCCCCGCAGCGCGCGCGAACGTGACACCGTCGCCGGTGGTGATGCCACCTGGCGCGACAGCCTTGTCACGCCGCGTGTGCTGCTGGAAGACACCATGTCGGCGCTCGAAGCGCGCCAGGCGGCCGACTGGATCGCCACCGAGATCGGCTCGGGGCGCATGAGCCCCGACGGTTTGATGGTGCTCGCGCGGCGGCGCGAACGCCTGGCCTGGATGTTCGAGGCGCTGCGCGAACGCGGCATCGCCAGCGAGCAGCCCGAGAAGCTGGACCTGTGCGAATCACCCGCCGTGCAGGACGTGGTGGCCTTGCTGGACGCGCTGGTGTCGACCCGCCACGACCTGAGCCTGGCGCGTGCGCTGAAGTCGCCCTTGTTTGGCTGGAGCGACGACGCGCTGGCCTGGATGGCCCGTCTGCAGCAGCACTGGACGGTGCGCCCCGGCACGGACGCCAAGCCCGTCAAGCCCTCGTGGTGGACCGTGTTGCAGCGCTTCGCAAAGCTCCCTGGACAAGAGAAGGCCGCGTTGCCCTCAGTGCCAGAGCCGCTGGCGATGGACTTCACCGCCACCGCCGCGCGCCTCCTGCAATATCGCCAATGGGTGCAGAGCTTGCCGCCGCACGATGCACTCTCGGCCATCTATGGCGATGGCGACCTGCTCGCGCGATTTGCCCGAACCGTGCCCGTCAGCCAGCGTGCCGGTGTGCTCGCACAGCTGCGCGACCTGCTGGCTACCGCACTGGCGCAGGAGGGCGGGCGTTTCCTCACGCCCTATCGCTTCGTGCGTGCGCTCAAGGCCGGCGGCATCAAGGCCACGCCCACCCACAACAGCGGCGCGGTCCGCCTGCTCACGATCCACGGCGCCAAAGGCCTGGAAGCCGACACCGTGCTCATGCTCGACACCGACACCGGCCCTTCGCGCCCCGAGAGCATGGGGGTGCTGATCGACTGGCCGGGCGAAGCGCCGGTGCCGCGCCGCTTCGTCTTTCTGGCCAGCGAGAAGAACCCGCCGGCTTGCGCGGCCAGTGCGCTCGCGTTGGAACAGCAGGCCCGTTCGCTCGAAGAACTCAACGCCTTGTACGTTGCACTCACGCGAGCCGAATCCCGGCTGGTGATCTCCAGCTTCGAGCCGTACTCGCGAGCGACTGGCGCGACCACCTGGTACGAGCGCCTGTTGCCGCTCACGCAGCCGCTCGATGTGCCCCGCCCACTGGCACAACAAGTCACTTCAGATGTGCCGGCCACCGACACTTTCAGCCTGCTCGCATTGCCACCGTTGATCCAGCCCACGAGCACCCAGGTGCCCGCCGTGGCTGTGCCGGTGGTCGACGACGAGCGCACCCGCATCGGCCTGGCGCTGCACCGCCTGCTGCAGTGGCACCCCACGCCCGCGCGCGGCTTTGACTGGTCCATCGTGCACACCCACGCCGTGGCCCGCGAGTTCGCGCTCAGCCCAGCCCAGGCCACGCAGGCGCAGTCCATGGCGCGGCGCATCGTGCAAGGCGAAGCCGCCTGGGCCTGGGACGACGCCGTGGTCGACGCCAACGGTAACGAGGTCGAGCTGTTCCACGGCGGTGAACTCTTGCGGCTGGACCGACTGGTCCGGCGCACCGACACCGGCGAGTGGTGGGTGCTCGATTTCAAAAGTGCGGCGAACCCGGAACAACAGGTGGAGCTGCTTGTGAAGATGCAGAGCTACCGCCAGGCGGTGCAAGTCGCGCGGCCCGGCGCCTTGGTGCGCCTGGCCTTCATCAACCTGCATGGTCGTTTGATCGAACTGCAAGAAACACCGATCACCCCATGACCGACCCCAGTGCCATTTCATCCTTCAACGTGGACGTGGCCATCATTGGCGGCGGCCCCGCCGGCCTCATGGCGGCCGAGGTCATGAGCCGCGCCGGCCTGGCCGTGCACCTGTTTGACGCCATGCCATCGGTCGGGCGCAAGTTCCTGCTGGCCGGCAAGGGCGGCATGAACCTCACGCACGCCGAGCCGCTGGAAACCTTCGTCACGCGCTATGGCGCTGCGCAAGACCGCGTGCAAGCCCTGCTGCAGCACTGGGACCCGCAGGCCGCTCGCGACTGGGCCAGCGGCCTGGGCATCGAGACCTTCGTGGGCACTTCCAACCGCGTCTTCCCCACCGACATGAAAGCCGCGCCCTTGCTGCGCGCCTGGTTGCATCGACTGCGCCACCCGGGCTCGGGCGGTGTGCCGGTGGTGTTCCACATGCGCCACCGCTGGCAGGGCTGGAACGGCCTGCCTGATGGCCCGCTGGTGTTCGATGCGCCGCCTGGTCGGGTGCTGGTACAGGCCCGCGCCACCGTGCTCGCCCTGGGCGGCGCCAGCTGGGCGCGCCTGGGGTCCGACGGCGCCTGGGTGCCCTGGCTGCAGGCAGCAGGCGTGCGGGTGAGTCCGCTGCTGCCGAGCAACTGCGGGTTTGATGTGGCGGGTTCGGCGGCGCACGGTGTGGCGCAGGGCTGGAGTGCGCATTTCAATGAGCGCTTTGCCGGACAGCCCTTCAAGTCGGTTGCCATCCGCGCCACCGACAGCCTCGGTCAGCACTTTCAGCGCAAGGGCGAGTTCGTTGCCACCGCCACCGGCGTGGAAGGCAGCCTGATCTACGCCGCCTCCAGCCTGCTGCGCGACGAGATTGCGCGCAGCGGCCACGCCAGCTTCGAGCTCGATCTGTTGCCCGACCGCAGCGCCGAGCAGGTGTTGGCCCACGTGAGCCATCCGCGCGGCTCCCGCAGTTTGTCGAGCCACCTCAAGAGCCGGCTCGGACTGGAGGGCATCAAGATGGGCATCCTGCATGAGCGGCTGGACAAAGACACGATGAACGAGCCTGCGCGGCTCGCCGCAGCCATCAAGGCCTTGCCCATCACCGTGCTCGCCCCCCGGCCGATCGATGAAGCGATCAGCAGCGCAGGGGGTGTGCGCTGGGATGGGTTGAACAGCGACCTCATGGTCGAGGCCCGAGCAGGCCTGTTCTGTGCCGGCGAGATGCTCGACTGGGAAGCTCCCACGGGCGGCTATCTGCTCACCGCTTGCCTGGCAAGTGGTGTAGTCGCAGGGGAGGGCGTGCGACGCTGGATTGCGGGCCTGCCCACCTGAGTCAGGCGAGCGCGCTCAGGTCCAGCGTGTAGGACTTTCCGATCCACAAGGCGCCGTCCCGGTGGTCGCTCACGTCATCCCCGGTGTTGGGGTGAATGAGCACATCGAGGGCGCCATGGTTGAGCGACAGCCAGCCCACGACATGGGCGAACTCGGGCGCATCAAAAGCCAGCTGGTAGGTCCAGGCAGGGTGGGGGCCCACCGGTTTCTCATGAAACCGCCCGATCTGGACCCGCGCACCGAGCTCGGTGGCGATGACCTCGCGCAATGCCCAGGCGGCGTCGCGGCTGTCGGCACCAAAGTAGACATGGGCGTGCCAACTGTCGATGGAGGCGGGGTCACGTGGGGTCATGCTAGTTGTAGGGTTCTCTTGCACGGTTGGCCTCCTCCATCTTGCGGAAATTCACGCAGATCGGATCGTTCGCTTGCGAGGCCTTGAGGCATTCGCGCACGCGACACACCTCGCGCGTGAAGAAGTTGCCTGCTTCGTCGCAAATTCGGGCCACGGTGGGAGCTGGGGCAACGGGCTTTGCCGGGGCGGGCACAGCGACGGCAGGTTGTACGGGCGCGCTCTGGGACTGACGACGTGCCTGCTCGGAGCGCTGTTGTTCGAGTTCCTGCGCGGCGCGGGCCTGCTCCTGAGTCACCAACATCCGCTCGCGCCGCTCGCGTTCGAGTCGTTCGCGATCGAGTCGCTGCTGATTGAGTCGCGCGTTGTGTGCGTTCAGCGCATTCACCCGTTCGGCCTCAGCGGCCTCTGCGGCGGGGTCGACCACAGGCGGGGCAGGGGGGCTGATGCCCTCGGTAGCCGGCGCGCTGCCGGTCGGTTCTTTCACTACCGGCACCGTCACCACCGGCGGATGGGCTGCAGGTGGCGCCGACTCGGCCGCCAGCGTGGCCGGAGCGGGCGATGAAGGACGTGAGGGGTTCCTCAGCTGTTGCACATAGAACCATGCCGTCAGTGCAATGGCGGCCAGCAGCATGCCCATCAACGAAAGTTTTCTGCTGCCCATGCCCTTCGATCGGGCCACGGGTTCGAACACGGGATGAACATCGGTACGGATGGCATCCACCAGGAGCGGAACTGCCGGTGGTGGTGGTGCCGGCAGCAGGGAGCAGCCACAAGATTTGCAGAATCTCGAATCCGTCGGGGTGGACGCTCCGCACTCCGGGCAGCTCGACGGCCCTTCGACCGACGCTGGACTCGGCCCGATGACCAGCTTGCCACCGCAGCCCTTGCAAAACATCGCCTTCTCGCGGTTCTCCGTCCCGCACTTTGCGCACACCTTCCCCATGGCTCTACCTCACTGGTTTTGCAAGGGCTTGTATCACGATCGATGGGGGGATGTACAGGCGCCCTCGCGTTGGGCTTGGCCATCGCGACAGGTCGACTGCAGGGAGTCTTGAAAAAAGAAGGTGACGAGCCTCTACCCCGGCACTGGATTCACAGTTAGGGCTGCTTGGTTCCCCACCTGACCCGGTTGGCCGCTTCACCATGC
>JAZKHJ010000015.1:0-25347 GCA_040385485.1 Pseudomonadota bacterium
TTGCTCTCCGTTTGCGCGGCAAACACAAGGCCATTTATACGCCTCACGTCGATACCGGTGACTTCATCGTCATCATCAACGCAGCCAAGATCCGCGTCACGGGCAACAAAGCCCTCGACAAGGTGTACTACCGCCATTCGGGTTACCCCGGCGGTATCTATGGCACCAACTTCCGCGACATGCAGGCCAAGCACCCTGGCCGCGCGCTCGAAAAGGCCGTCAAGGGCATGCTGCCCAAGGGCCCGCTCGGCTACGCCATGATCAAGAAGCTCAAGGTGTACGGTGGTGCAGAGCACCCGCACACCGCCCAACAGCCGCAAGTGCTGGAACTCTAAAGGAGCCTTGAGATGATTGGTGAATGGAACAATGGAACCGGCCGTCGCAAATCCAGCGTCGCCCGTGTTTTCCTGAAAAAAGGCTCTGGCCAGATCGTGGTCAATGGCAAGGACATTCAGGCCTACTTTGGCCGTGAAACCTCCATCATGATCTGCAAGCAGCCCCTGCTGCTGACCAACCATGCCGATACCTTCGACGTGATGGTCAACGTGCACGGTGGTGGCGAATCCGGCCAGGCCGGCGCCGTGCGCCACGGCATCACCCGCGCCCTGATCGACTACGACGCCACGCTCAAGCCGGGCCTGTCGCAAGCCGGTTTCGTGACCCGCGATGCCCGCGAAGTGGAACGGAAAAAAGTCGGTTTGCGCTCTGCGCGCCGTCGCAAGCAGTTCAGCAAACGCTAATCTGTCTGGCCTCAACTGCAAAAGCCGCCTTCAAGTCAAACTTGGGGCGGTTTTTGCTTTCTGGGATCGGGTTGCGTTTGCTTTCATTTGAAAGGTTTGCATGCGGTTCAGGCTTCTGCGCAGAAAACTCACTGTCAGCGCGCCGCGCATGGCGGTGCGCAGCGCGTTGCCATGGCCGTTTCGCTGGCTGCTCGGCGCGGTCGTGCTCGGCTTCTCCGGGTCGATGGCCATGTGGGCCTTCGATGTTGGTCGCGACATTGCCGGTCTGGACCGAGAGTCCAAGCAGGAGCTCACCCGGCTGCGCTCCGAAGTACAAGCCTTGCGCGTCGATCTGCTCCACGCGCAGTCGGTGGCCAATACATCGGAAAGCCTGCTGACCACCGAACGCAGTGCGCAAGAACAGCTGGCCATGCGCATCCGCCAGCTCGAGGCCGACAATGAACTGCTGCGCACCGATCTTGGCTTTTTCGAGCGTCTGATCCCAGGCTCGGGCGGAGATGCACTGAGCATCCGCAGTCTGCAGGCCGAGCGTGTGTCCGACAGCCAGTGGCGATGGCAGGCGCTGATGATGCAAGCCACCAAGAATGCGCCCGACTTCAAGGGGGCACTTGCGATCACTTTCACCGGCACGCTCAACGGCAAACCGTGGTCATTGGCGCAGGCGCCAGCGCCTCAGCCCGTGTTGATCAAGGGTTACCTGAGGCTCGAAGGCATCGTCGATGTGCCTGCCCAAGCCGTGGTAAAAAACGTGACGGCCAAGATTCTTCAGGGAAGCTCGGTGCGGTCGGTTCAAACATTCCAGCTGTGACAGCAGCGATTCGTCGTTTGGAGAAGCTCATGTTCGGCAAGAAAAAACAACCCCCCATCAAGAGCCTGATCGCCCAGGGCACCCGCATCGAGGGCAACGTCTTGTTCCACGATGGATTGCGTGTGGACGGTGAGGTGGTCGGCGACATCCGCGCCAGCGACGAACATCCCAGCATTCTCGTGATCAGCGAGGTGGCGGTGATCACCGGTCAGATCCTGGCTGACCACGTCATCATCAACGGGCACGTCAAGGGCCCCGTGCAGGCGTTCGAGCTGCTCGAGCTGCAGCCCAAGGCGCGCATTGAGGGCGACGTGTCGTACAAGGCCCTGGAGATGCACCAGGGCGCGACCATCACCGGTCAGCTCAAGCCCATGGCAGGCAGTGTTGAGGACAAACCCACACTGAAACTGGCGGCAAACAACGGCTGAGCGCATTCCCGAGCGAATTGATTTAGTATCTTTCCCATCCCCCGGAGCGCAGCGCGCCCGGTCTTTCTCCGTGGACCTGATTGAGGGCCACAACATCCCAAGAGGTCATCCATGAGTGCAGTGGCAGAAAACATCCAGACTGAAATGCCGGCGCCGCTGGTGTTTACCGACAGCGCCGCCGCGAAAGTGGCGGAACTGGTGGCTGAAGAAGGCAACCCGGACCTGAAGTTGCGCGTGTTCGTGCAGGGTGGCGGTTGCTCCGGTTTTCAGTACGGCTTCACCTTCGACGAGGTGACCAACGAAGACGACACCACCATGACCAAGAATGGCGTGTCGCTGTTGATCGACGCCATGAGCTACCAGTACCTGGTGGGTGCCGAGATCGACTACAAGGAAGACTTGGAAGGCGCGCAGTTCGTGATCAAGAATCCCAACGCCAACAGCACCTGCGGTTGCGGATCCAGCTTCAGTGTCTGATTCGCTGAAGGCCTCGCGCCAACAAAAAGGGGAGCTTGAAGCTCCCCTTTTTGTTGCCTGCGTGTTGCGGGCTTATTCGGCGCTGGCCTGTTGAACGCTGGTTGCGGCGTTGAGCTGCACCCGCTGCAGTTGGGCCACCGCATCGAAGCGGGCACGGGCCGACGGGTTGATCGGAATGGACTCGCTCTGGCGAGCGATGGCCAGGGGATCTTGATGAACGCCGTTGTCGCGGAATTCGAAATGCAGGTGTGGGCCGGTGGAAGCCCCGGTGGAACCCACGGCGCCAATCCAGTCGCCCTGGCTGACCTTCTGGCCCTGGCGCACGCCAATGCGGCTCAGGTGGGCAAACACCGTGGTCTGGTTGCTGCGGTGGCGAATGTAGATCACGTTGCCATAGCCGCGCTGCACGCCGGCAAATTCGACCACGCCGTCGCCGATGGTGCGCACGGGCGTACCGGTGGGCGCGGCGTAGTCCACACCCATGTGGGCTTTGCGGCCTCCTGTGATGGGGTGAAAGCGCATGCCATAGCCGCTGCTCACGCGGGAGAACTCCAGCGGGGAAGACAGGTAGAACTTGCGCGAGCTCTCGCCATTGAAGCCATAGTAGGCGCCGCGCTGGCCGGGTTCTTCAAACCACACGCCTTCGTGCTTGCGGCCGTTGTTGACGAACTCGGCGCTGAGCACACGTCCGGTGCGCATGCTCTCGCCATCGGCCTCCAGGCTTTCATAGACCACGCTGAAGCGGTCGCCCTGGCGCAGGTCGCGGCGGAAGTCGATGTCGCTGGAGAACATCTCGGCCAGCTGCACGGCGACTGGGTCGGGGATGTTGGCCGCGTCGGTGGCGGCAAACAGGGAGCTGCGGATCACGCCACTGGCCAGGCGGGCCGAAGCGGTGAGGTCGCCGGTTTCGAGCCGTGACTTGAAGCCCTTGGGGCTGTTCTCGATCACCAGGCGGGAGAACTTGCGGTCGTCGCCGGCGAGCCAGCGCGAGGTCAGGCGTTGCAGTTCCTGGCGGTCGTTGGTTTCAACGCTCACCAAGCGGCCGGCACGGCCTTGCAGCAACTGGCGGGCCGTGGGGTCTGTGCGCAGAAAACCCTGCGCTTCGGAGTCGACAACGCCCAGGCGCTGCAACAGGCTTTGTGCCGTGTCGTCGCGCCGAGTCACCTCGCTGCGGAACAGCACGAAATCGGTGGCGGGGGCGCCGAGCAGGTTGGCGGAAGCGAACGCGGAGGTGTCGAGGGGTTCGACGATCTGGCGCACGGGGAGGTTGGCGGCGTCGGGTGCGAGCGGCGCAATGCCGAAGGCGGTGACGCCGGTGCCCAGCAGAATGGCGCCGATGCCGCCCATGATGCGGCGGGGGTGCCTGGCGAGGCTCTGACGGGTGGCGTCGGCGACCTGGGTCAGCGACTGGAGCAGCGAGCGGATCAAAATCGGTGTTTCCTGGAAAGAGGTCCAACGGTCTGTTGGATGGCACACACAGGCTGATAGGCCCAGGCGGAACAAGTTCACACGAATTGCGCCTGTGCGATGAGCTGGGTCCGAGATGTGCAAAAAGCGCGCCAACTAAAATCCGTCACTCGGCGCGAAGTATAGCCAGCGCCATGTAGCCCGCATCTGAGAAAACGCTTATGAAACCCAGCACCCAAGAAGCACAAAGTACTCATCAAAACAATCCCGTTGAAGGCGTGCTGACAGACGGTGTGAAAAATGCCTTGAGCGTGACGCTTCGGGGGTGCGAAGAATTGATCCCTCAGGCCGACTGGGTCAAAAAATTGTCACAGTCGGAGAAGAGCGGGCAGCCCTTGCGCATCAAGTTGGGACTGGACCCGACGGCGCCCGACATTCACATCGGCCACACGGTGGTGCTCAACAAGATGCGCCAGTTGCAGGACCTGGGGCACCAGGTGATCTTTCTCATCGGTGATTTCACCAGCCTGATCGGCGACCCCTCGGGCCGCAACAACACACGTCCTCCGCTGACCACCGAGCAGATCAAAGCCAACGCCGAGACCTACTACAAGCAGGCCAGCCTGGTGCTGGATCCGGCGCGCACCGAGATCCGCTACAACAGCGAATGGAGCCTGCCGCTGGGCTCGATGGGCATGATCCAGCTGGCGGCCAAGTACACGGTGGCGCGCATGATGGAGCGCAACGATTTCCACGACCGCTTCAAGGCCGGCACGCCGATCAGCGTGCACGAGTTCCTGTACCCCTTGATGCAGGGCTACGACTCGGTGGCGCTCAAGAGTGACCTCGAACTCGGCGGTACTGATCAGAAGTTCAACCTGCTGATGGGCCGCCACCTGCAGGCCGAGTACGGGCAGGAGCCGCAGTGCATCCTGACCATGCCCTTGCTCGAAGGCCTGGACGGCGTGGAAAAGATGTCCAAGAGCAAGAACAACTACATCGGCATCACCGAGGCGGCGAACTCGATGTTCGCCAAGGTGCTGAGCATTTCCGACACGTTGATGTGGCGCTGGTACACGCTGTTGTCGTTCCAGTCGCTGGAACACATCGAGTCGTTGAAGCAGGCGATTGCCCAGGGTGCGAATCCGAAAGACGCCAAGGTGGCGCTGGCCAAGGAAGTCACGACACGTTTTCACAGCAAGGCCGCGGCCGATGCGGCCGAGCAGGACTTCATCAACCGCAGCAAGGGCGGTGTGCCTGACGAGATCCCCGAGGTGTCCTTGTCGGGTGCGCCGATGGGCATTGGTTCGTTGTTGAAATCGTCGGGCCTGGCACCTTCCACCAGCGAGGCCAACCGCTTGATCGAGGGCGGTGGTGTGCGTGTGGATGGGGCTGTGATCAGCGACAAGGGCTTGAAGCTGCCTGCCGGGACGTTTGTGGTGCAGGTGGGGAAGCGCAAGTTTGCTCGGGTTTCCTTGAGCTGAGATTCACGTCGCGGAGTGACCGCGCGGGATCGGAGCCCCGGTTCGGCCAGCGAAGTAGCTACCGGCCCCCGGCTTTCTCCAACATCACAACCATCGCCGTGTAGCCACGCGCCCGCGCCAATGCCAATGGCGTCTGACCATGGCGGTCGGCCAGCTGCAGGTTCGCACCCGCATCGATCAAGGCCTTCAGCGTCGCCTGGTGTCGCGGGCCACCGTCGCCCAGCACCACCGCTTCGATGGCTGCCGTCCAGTGAAGGTTGTTCACGTGGTCCAGCGGCGCACCGGCGGCGATCAACTGGCGCACCACGCCGTCGTGCCCGAGGTGGGCCGCGGCAATGAGGGCGGTGCCGTCGTAACGGCTGGTGGTCTGCTTCGCGCTCGCACCCAATTGCAGCAACACGCGCAGGGTGTCTTCGTCGTCGGCAACCGATGCGATCGTCACCGCGTCGTAGCGGTCGTTCTCCAGGCGGTTGATGTCGGCGCCGGCCTTGACCAGCGCGCGGATGGCCTCGCGTTGCCGCGCGAAGGTGGCCACGTGCAGCGGCGTGCGGCCATGCGCGTCGGTGGCGTTCACCGCCGCGCCCCCGGCCACCAGGCGCGCGATCTTGGCTGCGTCGCCCTTCTGCGCCGCAGCGTGCAGCCCGGTGTAGGCCGCCGCTTCAGCCGCGCTGGGGGCGATCTGGGCCTGGACCGTGGCACCGGTCAACGCCAGCGCTAGAGCCACCAACAGCGTCTTCATTTCAACAACTCGGCCACTTTGGCAATGCCCGCGTTCGCGCACTGCTCGTCCAGATGGCCACCGGGCGCACCCCCCACACCCACCGCGCCGATGACCTCGTTGCCCACCTTCACCGGCACACCGCCGCCCAGCACCAGGAAGCCCGGAATGTCCACCAGCGTCGCGGCGCCTGGGTTCTTCTGCACGTTCTCCAGCATCGCGGCGGTGGTGTTGCGGGCCGAGGCCGAGGTGTAGGCCTTGCCTTGTGCGGCGCCCACGGTGTGTGGGCCGGCGTTGTCGGCGCGCTGCAGGGCGCGCAGGGAGCCGGCGCGGTCCACCACGGCTGCCGTCACGTTGTAGCCGCTGGCGCTGCACGACGCGACGGTGGCCGCGGCGATCTGGTTGGCCAGCTCCAGTGACATGTTTTTCTCCACGCGCACGGCCTGGGCGCTGGCGGCGGTGGAGATGAGGGACAGGGCGATCAGTGCAGTCTTGGAAACGAATGTCATGGTGTTCTCCGGTGGTGTTGAACGGTTCGATCAACCGTGGGAGAACTGTAAAAATTCGCGCGGCAAACCACCATTCGGAAGGCTACGCGCGGCCCTCCGTAGAACTACGCAGTGCCGTTGGCGCCATCCGCGTCAACCAACGCAGCGTAGTGCCGGATCAGCTGCGCCAGCGACGGCGCCTGGAGTTTGGCGAACAGGTTGGCGCGGTGGGTTTCCACCGTGCGTGGCGAGAGGCCCAGCGCGCGGCCGATCTCCTTGTTGGTCAGGCCCTCGACGATCAAGCCCAGCACCTCGCGCTCGCGCTCGGAGAGTTGCGCATAGCGCTCACGCGCCGCGCGGTCGGCCTGGTGGCGCTGGCGCGAGCGCACATGTTGGCGCACAGCGTTCTGCAGCGCCTCGAGCAGGGCCTCGTCGTTCACCGGCTTTTCCAGGAACTCGGCGGCGCCCGCCTTGAAAGCGCGGCGGCACATGTCCACCGTGCCGTGGCCGGTGAGCATGATCACCGGCTGGTCCACGCCCTGCGCCACCAGCGTGTCAAGCACGGTCAGCCCGCTGATGCCGGGCATGCGCACGTCCAGCACGATGGCGCCGATGGCCTCGCGGTCGAAGGTGCTCAGGAAGGCCTGCGGGTCGCTCCAGGGCTGCACGCGCAGGCCCACGGTGCCGATCAGCAGCGACAGGCTCTCGCGCACCGCCTGGTCGTCGTCGATCAGGTGCACGGTGGGGGAGAGGGTGTCCATGCTCATGCCCCGACCCCGGCGAGTGGCAGGCGCAGCCGGAACACCGCGCCGCCAGTAGTCGCGTTGGCGGCCGAGAGCGATCCGCCCATGCTGCTGGCCAGTGTTTCGCACAGGCTCAAGCCCAGACCCAGCCCTCCTTCGCGCGTGGAAAAGAAAGGCTCGAACAGGCGGGGCAGCACGTCGGGCGCAATGCCCGGCCCGCTGTCGGCCACCGCGAGTTCGCCCAGGCCATCGACTGTGCGCAGCGTCAGCGTGAGCTGGCGCTGCGCGGCGGGCACTTGCTCCAGCGCCTGCAGCGCGTTGAGGATCAGGTTGTGCACGATCTGGTCGAGGGCGATCGGGTCGGCCATGACGCTGAGCACTGGCAAACCTCCGAGGGCCGGCACCACACTGCGCCGCTGGCACTCGGGCTCCAGCAGGTACAGCGCGCGGCGCACGGCGTCCACCGCATCGACGGCCTGGCGCTGGCCACCGCTGTCGGGCCGCTCCACCGCGCGGCGCAGCCGGCCCACCACCTCGGCGGCGCGCCGGGCCTGCGCTGCGGCCTGGGCCATGGCGCCGCGTGCGGTGGCCAGCTCGGGTGGGTCGTCGTCCAGCAGGCGCTGCGCGGCCTGGGTGTTGGCCAGCACCGCGGTGAGCGGTTGGTTGAGTTCGTGTGCCATGCCGGCAGCGAGTTCGCCCAGCGTGTTCAGGCGCGCCACCTGTCCCAGGCGCAGCAGTTCTTCGGCGCGGCGGCGGGCCATGCGCTGGTGTTGCAGGTGCCGCAGCGTCGCCAGCAGCGCGGCCACCGCAAACGTCCAGGCCAGCATGCGGGCCCAGGGCCACTGGTGCCAGCCCACGGTTTGGGTGGCGACCACGTCAAAGGGCTGGCTTTCGGCCGCCAGGACCTTGTGGAATTCGAAGCGTGAACCGGTCCCCGGCTGCAACTGGCCCGGCTGGACCACGTGGTGCTGGCCCACATGCACCAGCTCGACCCGCACGCTGCTGCTCTCGGCCGCCATGGGCCACTCGGCCCAAGGCACCAGGGCCTGCAGGTCGATGGTGAGCGCGTAGCTCGCGGGGGAGGCCGCCAGCACCAGCCGGTAGCGACCACTCTGCAAGTCCAGCGGCGCGAGCGCGGCGCGGCCGCTCTGGCGAGACAGGCGCTCGGCCTCGGCCAGCGAGGGGTCGGGCCACGGGGTGTTGGCGTCGCTGCGCTGCACCGAGAGGATGCGCGGGTACAGCGCGGGCAGGCGCTGCTCGGGCGAGCCGGCGCCGGGCGCGGTGGGCGCGGGCTGCAGCAGCGCCAGCGTGGCCAATATCGCGTCGTGCTGCACCACCTGCTGGCTCAGCAACCGGTGCACGATGCGCGCGTCGGTTTCGAACAGCGCACGCTGCTGCTCCAGCGACTGGCGTGCGATGGCGGCCGTGCCGGCCAGGGCGATCACCACCCCGCCAACCACCCACCACCACGAGAAACGCCAAGGCTGCCGCATGCCGCGGATTCTGGCACGCGCCTTCGCGGCGCGGCGCCGGTTCAGGGGAACAGCGGCTTGACGTTCCAGATCTCGCTGGCGTATTCGCGGATGGTGCGGTCCGACGAAAAATGCCCCATGCCGGCCACGTTCAGAACAGCGTGTCGGGTCCACTCGGCCGGGTTGCGGTAGAGCGCATCGACCTTGTGCTGCGTGGCCAGGTAGTCGGTGTAGTCAGCCAGCAGCAGGTAGTAGTCGGACTCCAGCAGCGTGCGCGTGATGTCGTGGAAGCGCGCGGGCTCCTCGGGGCTGAAGGCGCCCTCGGCGATGCGGTCGATGGCGGTCTTGAGGTCGTAGTTGTGGTCGTAGTAGCGGCGCGGGTTGTAGCCGCTGGCGCGCAACGCCGCCACCTGCTCGGTGCGGTGGCCGAAGATGAAGATGTGCTCCAGCCCCACGTGTTCGGCGATCTCGATGTTGGCCCCGTCCCAGGTACCGATGGTGAGTGCGCCGTTGAGCGCGAACTTCATGTTGCCGGTGCCCGAGGCCTCGGTGCCGGCGGTGGAAATCTGCTCGGAGAGGTCGGCTGCGGGAATGATCACCTCGGCCAGCGACACGCGGTAGTTGGGGATGAAGACCACCTTGAGTTTGTCGCCCACGCGTTTGTCGTGGTTGACCACACGCGCCACGTCGTTGATGAGCTTGATCACCAGCTTGGCCATGTAGTAGGCCGATGCAGCCTTGCCGGCAAACACCACGGTGCGCGGCACCCAGTCGGCGTGCGGGTGCGCCAGGATCTGCTGGTACCGCGTGACCACGTGCAGCACGTTGAGCAACTGGCGCTTGTACTCGTGCATGCGCTTGATCTGCACGTCGAACAGGCTGGCCGGGTTCACGATCACGCCGGTCTCGGTGGCGATGCGCTTGGCCAGCCGGTGTTTGTTCTGTGCCTTGGCAGCCTGGAAGGCGCTGACGAACTCGGGGTCGGTGGCCAGCGGGCGCAGCTGTTCGAGCTCATCGAGGTTGCGCCGCCAGGTGGTGCCGATGCGCGCGTCGATCAGGCTCGCCAGAGGCCGGTTGGCTTGCGAGAGCCAGCGCCGCGGCGTGATGCCGTTGGTCTTGTTGCAGAAGCGCTCGGGGTAGAGGCGCGCGAAGTCGGCAAAGATGGTCTGCACCATCAACTGGCTGTGCAGGGCCGACACACCGTTGACCTTGTGGCTGGCCAGCACCGAGAGGTAGGCCATGCGCACGCGGCGCTGGCCGCGTTCGTCGATCAGCGACACACGTCGCAGCAGTTCGTTCTCTCCTGGAAAGCGCTCGTGCACCTCGGCCAGAAAGATGGCGTTCAGGTCGTAAATGATGCGCAGGTGGCGCGGCAACAGGCGGCCCAGCATTTCCACCGGCCAGGTCTCCAGCGCCTCCTGCATGAGTGTGTGGTTGGTGTAGCTGAAGACCCGCGTGCAGATGCCCCAGGCGGTGTCCCACTCCAGGCCTTGCTCGTCCACGAGCAGGCGCATGAGCTCGGGCACGGCCAGCGCGGGGTGGGTGTCGTTGAGGTGGATCGCCACGCGGTCGGCGAACAGCGCGAAGTCGCCCTGGTGCTTGAGGAAGCGGCGCACGATGTCCTGCAGCGAGGCGCTGACGAAGAAGTACTCCTGGCGCAGCCGCAGCTCCTTGCCGTGTTCGGTGCTGTCGTCCGGGTAGAGCACGCGCGAGACGTTCTCCGACTCGTTCTTGGCCTCCACCGCACGCATGTAGTCGCCCTTGTTGAAGGCGTCGAGGTTGATGCCGCTGGTGGCGCGCGCGGTCCACAGCCGCATGGTGGCCACGCTGCTGAGTTCGTGGCCGGGCACGCCGGTGTCGTAGGCGGTGGCGATGACGTCGTCGGTCTCGACCCAGCGCACGTGGCCGTCGGTCTGCAGCAGGCGACCGCCAAACTGCACCGTGTAGCTGAATTCCGGGCGCATGAATTCCCACGGGTTGCCGTTGACCAGCCAGTAGTCGGGCTCCTCGATCTGGCGGCCGTCATTGATGCGCTGCGCGAACATCCCGTAGTCGTAACGGATGCCGTAGCCCATGCCGGGGATGCCCACGGTGGCCATGGAGTCGAGGAAGCACGCTGCCAGCCGTCCGAGGCCACCATTGCCCAGACCGGCGTCGGACTCCAGGTCGATCAACGCGTCGAAGTCGACACCGAGCTGGGTGCAGGCGGTGCGGGCCTCGTCGAGGATGCCCACCGAGAGCAGGGCGTTGGTCAGTGCGCGCCCGGTGAGGAACTCCATCGACAGGTAGTACACGCGCTTGGCGTCGCTGTCCTGCGAGGTGGCCAGCGTCTCGCGCCAGCGGTGCATCATGCGGTCGCGCACGGCGTGGAACAGGGCGAAGAGCCAGTCGCGTTGGGTGGCCGAGCGCGGGTCGCGGCCGACCGAGTAGATCAACCGGTTGGCGATGGACTTGCGCAAGGCGTCCACGCCGTTGTCCAGGTGGTCGTATTCGAACGGGACGGGTTCGAGGGTGGGCTGCGTGTTGGGCATGGCGTTGGGGCGTTCGTGGGGGTGCTGAAGGGCAGAAGCAATAAACGTGCAGGTGCTCAGGTGATGGTCGGCGTCGGCATGACTGCGGCATAGACCCGCAGATAGTCGCTGGCCGCATGATCCCAACCGAAGCGCAGCGACATGGCGTGGCGCTGCACGGCGTGCCAGTCGGCCGGACGGCGCTGCAGCGCAAAGGCGCGGCGCAGGGCCGAGAGCAAGCCGCTCACTTCCAGCTCGTGGAAGACGAAGCCGCTGGCGCTGCCGTCGTCCAGGTTTTCCAGGCTGCAGTCGACCACGGTGTCGGCCAGACCCCCGACGGCGCGCACCAAGGGGAGCGTGCCGTAGCGCAGGCCGTAGAGCTGGGTCAATCCGCAGGGCTCGAAGCGCGAGGGCAGCAGGATCACGTCGGCCCCGGCGATGACGCTGTGCGCCAGGGCTTCGTCGTAGCCCACCGTGAGCGCCACCTGACCGGGGTGGCGCTGCGCACAGTCGCGCAGGGCTTGTTCGATGGCCGCGTCGCCAGAGCCCAGCACCGCGAGTTGCCCACCGCGCTGCACCAGTTCTTCCACCACTGCGGGCAACAGATGCAGGCCCTTTTGTTCGGTGAGGCGGCTGACCACCGAGAACAGCAGCGCATCGGGCCGGGGCGCCAGACCCATGCGCTGTTGCAGGCGGGCCTTGGCCTGTTCCTTTCCATGCAGGTGGTCGGCGTCGAAGCCGGGTTGCACCAGCGGGTCGGTCTGCGGGTTCCACACCGCGTCGTCCACACCGTTCAGGATGCCGTACAGCTGCGCCTGTCGCTGGCGCAGCACGCCGTCCAGCCCGCAGCCTTGTTCGGCGCCGGTGATCTCGCGCGCGTACGTCGGGCTCACGGTGGTGATGGCGTCGCTGTATTTCAGACCCGCCTTCATGAAGCTGATCTGACCGTGGAATTCCAGCCCCTGCAGGTGAAAGAGCGTGTCGGGCAGGCCCAGGCGCGGGCGCAGACCGGCGTTGAACACGCCCTGGTAAGCGAGGTTGTGGATGGTGAACACGCTGGCCGGCCGGTGCTCGGCGGTGCGCGCGAGTTCGCGCAGGTAGGCGAAGGCCAGGCCGGTGTGCCAGTCGTGGCCGTGCACCACATCGGGGAGCCATCCGCTGTCCAGACCGGTGCCCAGGAGTGCCGCGGCCCAGCCGAGCCAGGCGAATTGTTCGGCGCTGTCGGGCCATGCCCGGCCGTGCTCGTCCACGTAGGGGTTGCCGCTGCGCTCGTACAAGCCTGGCGCGTGCAGGAGCCACACCGGCATGCCGCTGTCGGTGATGCGCCCGGCGCGCAGCCACGGCGTGGGGCCGTGGGCGCTGGCAGGCTGCGGCCCCAGGCCGGCGGGCAGGCCGCTGCTGCCCCCGGCCGGCACCAGCAAGGTGGGGCCTTCGGGCGAGACGCCGGCCACCACACCGGGAAAGGCGGGCAACAACAGGCGCACATCGGCGCCCAGGGCGTGGAGTGCGGGCGGCAGGCCCGCGCTCACATCGGCCAGCCCACCGGTCTTGAGCAGCGGGAACACCTCGGAACAGACGTAGAGAACCTTCAGGGTCATTCGAGTTTTTCCAGCATTTCGCGGGTCACCAGCACCACGCCGGACGGCGTGCGGAAGAAGCGGCGCGTGTCTTCGGCCGCGTCCACGCCGATCTTCATGCCCGGCGGGATCACGCAGCCGTTGTCGATCACCACCTTGTGCAGTTCGCAGCCGCGGCCGATGTCGACCTCGGGCAGGATGACCGACTCTTCCACCGACGCGTAAGAGTGCACACGCACGCGGGAGAACAGCACCGAGCGGCGCACCAGGGCGCCCGAGATGATGCAGCCGCCCGAGACCAGCGAGTCCACCGCCGCGCCGCGGCGGCCGTCGTCGTCAAAGACGAACTTGGCCGGGGGCAGCTGCTCCTGGTAGGTCCAGATCGGCCACTCGCGGTCGTACATGTCGAGCTCGGGAATGGTGTTGGTGAGGTCGAGGTTGGCGGCCCAGTAGGCGTCCACCGTGCCCACGTCGCGCCAGTAGGCCGGCGCTTCTGGCGTGCTCTTCACACACGACATGCCGAACGGGTGCGCCACGGCGTCCCCGGCGGCCACCATGGCCGGGATGATGTCCTTGCCGAAGTCGCGGCTGGAGCCGGGTGTGCTCGCATCGCGTTTCAATGCTTCGAACAGGTGCTCGGTGTTGAACACGTACACGCCCATGCTGGCCAGTGCGGTGTCGGGTTTGCCGGGCATGTGGGGTGGCTGCGCCGGCTTCTCCAGGAAGCGCACGACGTTTCGCTCGGCGTCGATGTCCATCACGCCGAAGGCGGTGGCCTCGGCCAGCGGCACCTCGATACAAGCCACTGTGCACTTCTTGCCCAGCGCCACGTGGTCGGCGATCAGGGTGGCGTAGTCCATCTTGTAGATGTGGTCACCGGCGAGCACCAGGATGTACTCGGGCTTGTGCGCGCGCAGGATGTCCAGGTTCTGGTAGACGGCGTCAGCCGTGCCGAGGTACCAGCTCTCATCGTCCATGCGCTGCTGGGCGGGCAGCAGGTCGATGAACTCGTTGAACTCGTTGCGCAGAAAGCTCCAGCCGCGCTGCAGATGGCGCAGAAGGCTGTGCGACTTGTACTGCGTGAGCACGCCGATGCGGCGCACGCCGGAGTTCAGGCAGTTGGAGAGCGCGAAGTCGACGATGCGGAACTTGCCGCCGAAGTACACCGCGGGTTTGGCGCGCCGATCGGTCAGGGCGTGCAGACGCGAGCCGCGTCCGCCCGCCAGCACCAGCGCAATGGTGCGTTTGGCGAGTTGCTGGGGTGATGTCTTTTCCATGCTTGTCTCCGGTGGTGGGTGACGGGTGCGTCTTGCTGCGCACTGGCTCATTGAAACGGAAATCGTGAAACGGGAACAGGCCGGGCTGTTGCCGTTCAGGGTATTCGGCCGTGCGCGCGGGTCAAGGCGAGCAGGCGTTCGGCGGGCCGGTGGTCGACCTGGCGCCAGTCGAAGCGCCATTCCCAGCAGCCGGTGGCTTGTCCCGGCGTGTTCATGCGGTGTTTTCCGTCCAGGCCCAACACGTCCTGGAACGGCAGCACCAGCGTGTTGGCCACCGACTGCGACAACGCCGTGATCAGCGTCCAGTGCGGCTCGGTGTCCACCGCGGGGCCCAGGTAGGCGCGCGCGGCGGTCTTGTCGTGTGCAGAAGCGGCGCGCCACCAGCCCAGGGTGGTGTCGTTGTCGTGCGTGCCGGTGTAGGCCACGCAGTTGCGCTCCAGGTTGTGCGGCAGGTAGGGGTTGGCCGCGTCGCCGCCAAAGGCGAACTGCAGGATGCGCATGCCGGGAAAGCCGCAGGCCTGGCGCAGTGCCGTCACCTCGGGCGTGATCAGCCCCAGGTCTTCCGCGATGATGGCCAGCGGACCCAGCTCTTCCTGCAAGGCTGCAAAGAGGGGCAGGCCCGGGCCGCTTTGCCATTGTCCCGCCACCGCGGTGGGTTCGCTGGCCGGGATTTCCCAATGCGCCTCGAAACCGCGAAAGTGGTCCAGCCGCACCACGTCGACCTGCTGGAACAGGTGCGCCACGCGGTCTTTCCACCAGCGGTACCCGTTTTGCGCCATGACTGGCCAGTTGTAGAGCGGGTTGCCCCAGCGTTGGCCGGTGGCGCTGAAATAGTCGGGCGGCACCCCGGCCACCACCTCGGGCTCGAAGTCGTCGTCGAGCCGGAACTGGTTCGCGTGCGCCCACACATCGGCGCTGTGGTGGGCCACGAAGATCGGCGCATCACCCACGATCTGCACGCCGCGGCTGCGGGCGTAGTCGCGCAGCGCTTGCCACTGCACCCAGAAGCGCCACTGCACGAACTGCCAGAAACCCAGCGCCTTGGGTGAATGCTGGCGCACCTCGGCGAGTGCCGCCGGGTCGCGTTGCGCGAGTGGCGCGGGCCACTGCGGCCAGCTGCCGATGTGGCGCTCGTGCAGCACCATGAAGAGGGCATAGTCGTCGAGCCAGTGCGCGTGGTCGGTGCAGAAGTCGGCCAGTGCCTCGCGGCAGTCGTCGCTGGCGCGCTGGCTGAAACCCTCCCAGGCCTTGCGCAGGCAGGCCATGCGCCAGGGCGCCACGCGCTCGAAGTCGCAGTGGTGGTGATCGAAGCCCTGGGTCGGCATCCAGGGCAGCCAGCCCATCTGCACCAGGTCGTCCAGATCGACCATGAGCGGGCTGCCGGCGAAGGCCGAGACGCTCTGGTAGGGCGAATTGCCCGGCCCAGCCGGCGACAGCGGCAGGATCTGCCACATCGACTGACCAGCGGACGTGAGCCAGTCCACGAAATGGCGCGCACCCAGCCCCAGGTCGCCCGAGCCGTTGGGGCCGGGCAGGCTGGTGATGTGCAGCAGCACGCCGCTGGTGCGGCGTGACAGATGAGGGTGCATGGCGGTGTTCATGGCAGGCGGGATGGGGTGCCATCGGGCGCATGCAAGCCCTGGACCAGCAGCCACACGCCGGCTTCGTGCAGCGGCAGCCGGCCGGTGACCGTGTCCCGGGCCTGGCCGGGCAGCGCCACCCGGGCGCGTGCACTGTCCAGCAGCACGCCCCAGTCGCCGGGCGGCAGCGTGAGTCGGCAGTGGCCGTGGTCGGCGTGCCAGACCAGGAGCAGGCGCTCAAAGGGCGGCGCGTCGCCATCTCCCACGGTGATGCAGGCCGTGAGCGTGTGGCGGTCGCGCGCTTGCCAGACCTCGGGCCGCATGGGCTGGCCGTCGGTGTCGAGCCAGGCGATGTCGGGTGGGACACCTTCGCCGTCGAACCAGCCCGCGTGGCGCAGGCCGGGGTGCTCCCGCCGCAGCGCGGCAAGACCGGCGACGAAGTCGGCGAGTTCGGTGTCGGCTTGGGCCCAGTCGAGCCAGGTGGTCTCGTTGTCCTGGCAATAGCTGTTGTTGTTGCCGTGCTGGGTGTGGGCGAGTTCGTCGCCGGCCAGCAGCTGTGGCGTGCCTTGCGCGCAGAACAGCGTGGCCAGCAGGGCGCGGCGCCACAGGCCGCGGCGGTGCAGCACCATGGGGTCGTCGGTGGCGCCTTCCGCGCCACCGTTGGCGCTCAGGTTGTGGCCGTGGCCGTCGCGGTTGTTTTCACCGTTGGCCGCGTTGTGCTTGTGTTGGTAGGCGGTCAGATCGGCCAGATTGAAGCCGTCATGCGCGGTGACCATGTTCACGCTGGCGGTGGGCCGGCGGCCGCGCTGGTTGAAGAGGTCGCCGCTGGCGCACATGCGCGTGGCGAGTTCGCCGCGCGTACCGTGGTGGCCGAGCCAGAAGGCGCGCACGCCGTCGCGGAAGCGATCGTTCCACTCCAGCCAGCCGGCCTCGAAGCCGCCCGTGCGGTAACCGTCGGGCCCAACGTCCCAGGGCTCGGCGATCAGGCGCACGCCGCGCAGCACCGGGTCTTGCGCCATCGCGTTCAGCAAGTCACTGCGCGGGTTGAAGGCGTGGCCGAGTGCGGCGTCGCGGCCCAGCGAGACCGCGAGGTCAAAGCGGAAACCGTCCACACCGAAGGCCTGCACCCACCAACGCAGGCTGTCCATCACCCACTGCAACACGCGCGGCTCGCTGAACGCCAGGCTGTTGCCGGTGCCGCTGAAGTTGTGCGGCACGCCGTGTTCACCCATGGCGTACCAGCGGTTCTGGCCCAGACCGCGCCAGGCGAGGGTGGGGCCGTTGAGATCGCTCTCGGCCGTGTGGTTGAAGACCACGTCGAGCACCACCTCGATGCCCGCGCGGTGCAGCGTGTCGACCATCTGGCGGAATTCGGCGCGCACGGCGGTGGTGTCTTCGGCACTGGCCGCGGCGTAGGCCGGCTCAGGCGAAAACACGTTGAGCGTGTTGTAGCCCCAGTGGTTGCTGAGACCACGTTCGATCAGGTGGCGTTCGCTGATGTGCTGGTGCACCGGCAGCAGGCACACGGTGGTGATGCCCAGGCGCTGCAGGTGCTGCACCACGGCGGGGTGGGCCAGTGCGGCGTAGGTGCCGCGCTGCTGCCGGGGGACCTCGGGGTGCAAGCGGGTGAGGGCTTTCACGTGCGCCTCGTAGATCACCACGCGCTCGCCAGCGATGACCGGTCCGGGCGTCACGGCCATCCCGGCGGTCAGCTCGGCCTGCGCATCCACCACCACGCAGCGGGGCATGTGGGCGGCGTTGTCGACCGGGTCGGGCTGGTGCTCGTTCCAGGCCTGCGTGGGATGCAGCGGGTCGGCGCAGGCGTGCCCGGTCTGCAAGGCCAGGCGGTCGGTGTTGCCGACCAGGGCCAGCGCCCAGGGGTCGAGCAGCAGGCGCGCGGGGTTGAAGCGGTGTCCGGCTTCGGGCTGCCACGGGCCGCTGGCGCGCAGACCATAGAGCTGGCCGGCGCCCACCCCTGGCACGAAGGCCGCCCACACGCCGTCACCGGCGGGCTGCAGTGCCACGCGGCGGTGTTCGGCGGCTGCGCCGGCTTCGAACAGGCAGACATCCACGCCGTGGGCATCGGGCGCCCAGACCGAGAAGTGCACGCCGTCCTCGCCAGCCTGGTGGCAGAGATGCGCGCCCAGCGCCGCAGAGCCGCAGGAGGGCTTCATGCTTGCTCTGGTTGCAGCCAGAGAACCGCGAGTGGTGGCAACGTGAAGGCGGCCGACCAGCGTTGGCCGTGCTGCGCCAGGTCTTCGGCCAGCACACGGCCGTGGTTGCCCACGTTGCTGCCGGCGTAGTGGCTGGAGTCGGTGTTGAGCCGCTCGTACCAGTCCCCGCCGTGCGGCAGGCCCACGCGGTAGCCGTGGCGCACCATGGGGGTGAGGTTGGCGATCACCACCACCGTGTCTTCGAGCGCGTGGCCGTAGCGCGCGAAGGCCAGCACCGAATGGTCGGCGTCGTCCACCACCAGCCACTGGAAGCTGTAGGGGTCGGTGTCGCGTGCATGCAGGGCCGGCGCGCTGCGGTAGATGTGGTTGAGATCGCGCACCAGGTGCTGCACGCCGGCGTGCGCCGGGTCTTTCAGCAAATGCCAGGGCAGCTCGGCGTCGTGGTCCCACTCGGTGGGAGGGGCCAGCTCGGCCCCCA
This sequence comes from Pseudomonadota bacterium, assembly GCA_040385485.1. Lineage (GTDB taxonomy): Bacteria > Pseudomonadota > Gammaproteobacteria > Burkholderiales > Burkholderiaceae_C > Hydrogenophaga. The sequence continues at coordinate 18,362 of JAZKHJ010000015.1, forward strand.
TGAAGAGCAGCTTCTTGCCCGGGTGGGCGTACATCCATGCGTACAGCGCGCGCAGGTTGGCCCGCTGTTGCCAGCGGTCGCCGGCCATCTTGGTCAGCAGGGAGCCCTTGCCGTGCACCACTTCGTCGTGCGAGAGCGGCAACACATAGTCTTCGGTGTGCGCGTACATCATCGCGAAGGTCAGCTTGTTGTGGTGCCAGCGCCGGTGGATCGGATCGAGCGCGAAATACGACAGGGTGTCGTGCATCCAGCCCATGTTCCATTTGTGGTCGAAGCCCAGCCCGCCCTCGGCCACGGGGCCGGTCACGCGCGGGAAGGCGGTGGATTCTTCGGCGTAGGTGATGGCGCGCGGTGCCTCCTGGTGCAGCACCTCGTGCACCTCGCGCAGGAAGGCGATGGCCTCCAGGTTTTCGCGCCCGCCGTGCTCGTTGGGCACCCACTCGCCGGCCGGGCGGCTGTAGTCGCGGTAGAGCATGGAGGCCACCGCGTCCACGCGCAGGCCGTCGATGCCGTACTGCTCGACCCAGAACAGTGCGTTGCCGACGAGGAAGTTGCGCACCTCGAAGCGGCCGAAGTTGTAGATGAGGGTGTTCCAGTCGCGGTGGAAACCTTCGCGCGGGTCGGCGTGTTCATACAGCGCCGTGCCGTCGAAGCGGGCCAGCGCGTGTTCGTCGGTGGGGAAGTGGGCGGGCACCCAGTCCAGGATGATCTTGAGCCCGGCGGCGTGTGCGGCCTGCACGAAGCGCCGGAACGATTCGGGTGAACCGTGGCGCGCGGTGGGGGCGTACAGGCCGGTGGGCTGGTAGCCCCACGAGGCGTAGAACGGGTGCTCGCTCACCGGCATCAATTCGATGTGGGTGAAGCCCATGTCCACCGCGTAGGGCACGAGGTGGGTGGTGAGGTCGTCCCAGGTGGGCACGGTGTGCGGGCCGTCGGGCCGGCGCCAGGAACCCGCGTGCACCTCGTAGATGGCCATGGGCAAGTCGGGGCGTTCGTGCGCGGCACCGCGCCGGTCGGCCGGCGCGCGCAGGGGTTCGCACACCCGCGCCGCGTTGCCCGGCGGCAGCTCGGTCTCGCGGGCGTAAGGGTCGGTCTTGAAGACGTGACGGCCGTCGCTGCCCTGCACCTCGAACTTGTACCAGTCGCCCACTGCCGCGCCAGGCACGAACAGCTCCCACACGCCACACTCGGGACGCAGGCGCATGGGTTGCGCGCGCCATTGGTTGAAGTCGCCCACCAGCCCCACGAGTCGCGCGTGTGGCGCCCAGACGGCGAACGCGGTGCCCGCCTGTCCGTCCAGCGTGGTGGTGTGGGCGCCGAGCTTCTGCCAGGGGCGCAGGTGCTTGCCTTCGGCCAGCAGCCAGACATCGGTCTCGCCGAGCCAGAAGCTGGGAGAGGCGGGGGCTGCGGTGCGGGGTGGGGGCGGCGTTGTGGTCATGTTTGCTGTTGTTCGTTCCATTCTGGCACCGCCCACGCCCCGGGCAGACATTTCCTTCAGGGCGGTGGAAGACAATCACGGCATGACCCCCGACCGCGCCCGCCTGCTCACCCCCCAACGCCTGCTCATGGCCTCGGTGGTGGTGGCCCTCATGACCATCGCCCTCAAGACGGGGGCCTGGCTCATCACCGACTCTGTGGGCCTGCTGTCCGACGCGATGGAGTCGCTGGTGAACCTGGCCAGCGCGGTGTTCGGCCTGGTGATGGTCACCATCGCGGCCCGCCCGGCCGACCAGGACCACCCCTACGGCCACCACAAGGCGGAGTACTTTTCGTCGGGGTTCGAGGGCATTCTCATCATCGCCGCGGCGCTGGGCATCATCTGGGTCGCCGGGCACCGTTTCTTTGATCCGCAGCCGATCGAGCAGGTGGGCTGGGGTCTGGCACTCTCGGTGGTGAGCTCCGCTCTCAACGGCCTGCTGGCCTGGGTGATGTTTCGCGCCGCCCGTGAGCACCGGTCGATCGCGCTGGAAGCCGACGCCAAACACCTGGTCACCGACGTGTGGACCTCGGTGGGCGTGGTGGTGGGCATTGCCCTGGTGTACTTCACCGGCTGGCTCTGGCTCGACCCGCTCGTGGCCATGGGCGTGGCGGCCAACATCCTGAAAGAGGGATTCCACCTCATGTGGCGCTCGTCGCAGGGACTGATGGACGAGGCGCTGGAGCCCGAGGTGATGGCCACGATCCAGCGGACGCTGGAGGGTTTTGCCTCCAGTCCCGGTGAGGCCACCATCATCCGGTTTGACCACGTGAGCACGCGCAAGGCCGGCCAACGCCGCTTTGTCGACCTGCACATGCACATGCCGGCGAGCTGGTCGCTGGGCCGGGCGGCCGCTGTGCGCGCGAGCGTGGAGCAGGCGCTGATGAGCGCGGTGCCGGGGTTGCGGGCGACGATCCAGCTGCTGCCCAGCGACGTGGAAGCGCATTTTGACGATGAGAAGGATTTGATTTGATCGGCTTGTTGCAACGGGTTGGTGAAGCCCGAGTGGAGATTGCGGGGGAGGTTGTGGGGCAGATAGGCCCGGGCCTGTTGGTGCTGCTGTGTGCAGAGCCCGATGACACCGAAGCCGTGGGCGAAAAGATGCTCGCCAAGATCCTGAAGCTGCGGATCTTCGGCGACGCCGCCGGCAAGATGAATCTGAGCGTGCAGGACATCGGCGGCGGCCTGCTCATCGTGAGTCAGTTCACCCTGGCGGCCGACACGAAGAGCGGCAACCGGCCCGGCCTCACCGCAGCGGCGCCTCCGCTGCTGGGTGAGGCGCTATACGACGCCTTTGTCAAGATGGCGCGGGCTGCACATCCGGTGGTGCAGACCGGCCGCTTCGGTGCCGACATGAAAGTGCACCTGGTCAACGATGGACCGGTGACCATTCCGCTGCAGATCAGGAATCAGGCGTAGGGGTTCGGCTGGCCGAGTCCCTGAAGGATCTCGGTCTCGCGCGCTTCCATTTCCTCGGCATCGGCCTCGCTGGTTTCATGGTCCCAGCCCTGGGCGTGCAGCGTGCCGTGCACCAGCAGGTGCGCGTAGTGCTGGGCCAGCGGTTTCTTCAGCTCGGCGGCTTCGCGCGCCACCACCGGTGCGCACAGCACCAGGTCGGCCATCACCAGCGGCTCGGTTGCGTAGTCGAAGGTCAACACGTTGGTGGCGTAGTCCTTGCCGCGGTAGTCGCGGTTGAGCGCCTGCCCTTCTTCGGCGTCGACGATGCGCACGGTGATCTCTGCATCGGCGTCGAGCGCGTGGCGGATGCAGCGTGCAACCATGTGGCGGGGCAGCGCCGCCCGGTGGGTGGCTGCGTCAAGCAGTTCGCCGAACTGCAACGACAGGGATAGTGCGTGCAGGGGCATCAGCGTTTGGCCGGTTGGGCGAAGCAGTTGGCCAGCAGCGTCTTTTCCTGCGCGGTGTGGTCGGCGGCCAGAAAGCTGAGTTCACCCTTCATGCCCTGGGTGTACCAGCGCAGGCTGTTCTGCTCGTCGAGCGCGACGAAGCGCACACCGGTGGTGGCGCGGCGCCCCTGCAGCATCACGGTGCGGCCGTCGAAGTGCATGGCTGCAAACGCATTGCCGTTGCTGAGATTCAGATAGACCAGCTCGATCTCGGCCCCCCCGTCGCAGCGGTATTGCACCGCCTGGCTGCTGAAGATCAGGGTGGGCGCGGCGGGTGCGGGTGGGGTGCCCTGGCCAAAGGCGGTGAAAGGCAGCAGGGCCAACAGGCCGGTGAGTGCTCGGGTGATGAGTGTCGGGTGCATGGGTCGGTTTTCAGGCTGCCTTGCGACGCGCCCGCTTGGCGGGTGCGGCATCTTCAATGTGGGGCGTGCGTGCGTCGTAGGCGTCCACGATGCGCGCCACCAGCGGGTGGCGCACCACGTCGGCGCTCGACAGGCGCGTGATCGCGATGCCCTGCACGCGCTTCAACACACGTTCGGCGTCGATCAGGCCGCTCAGCTCGGTGCGCGGCAGGTCGATCTGGCTCACGTCGCCGGTGATCACCGCCTTGGCGCCGAAGCCGATGCGGGTGAGGAACATCTTCATCTGCTCCACGGTGGTGTTCTGCGCCTCGTCCAGGATCACGAAGGCGTGGTTGAGCGTGCGCCCGCGCATGAAGGCCAGCGGTGCGATCTCGATCTGCTGGCGCTCGAAGGCCTTCTGCACCTTCTCGGCGCCCATCAGGTCGTAGAGCGCGTCGTACAGCGGGCGCAGGTACGGGTCCACCTTCTGGCCCAGGTCGCCGGGCAGGAAGCCCAGCTTTTCACCGGCTTCCACGGCCGGGCGCGTGAGCACGATGCGCTGCACCGCGCTGCGCTCCAGCGCGTCCACCGCGCAGGCCACGGCGAGATACGTCTTGCCGGTGCCGGCCGGGCCGATGCCGAAGGTGATGTCGTGCGTGGCCATGTTTTCCAGGTAGCGCGCCTGGTTGGGCGTGCGCCCGCGCACCTCGCCGCGGCGCGTCTGCATGGCCAGGGCACCATCGCCGGGGTCGACCAAGGCGGTGTCGCCGCTGAGCATGAGCTGCACCTGCTCGGCCGGAATCGGCTTCTTCGCCATCTCGTACATGGCCTGCAGGGTTTCCAGCGCCTGGTTCACCTTGGGTTTGGTGCCCTCGATGCGGAACTGCTCGAAACGGTGCGCCACTTTGACCTGCAAGGCCGCCTCGATGCTGCGGATGTGGCTGTCCAGCGGGCCGCAGAGGTGACCCATGCGGACGTTGTCGGGCGGGGAGAAGGTGTGTCTGAGAATCAAGCCGATAATTCCTTGAAATTGAAGCCCCCAAAGCTGGCTGCGCCAGGCCCCCCGAGGGGGTGCTGTCGTTCTTGGGACGGCCCGGCGAACGACAAAGGATCTTCCAATGATAGGCAAGTTGACCGGTACATTGCTGGAGAAAAACCCACCCCAGATCCTGCTGGACTGCCACGGTGTCGGTTACGAGGTCGACGTGCCCATGAGCACGTTTTACAACCTGCCCGGCACCGGTGAAAAAGTGGCCCTGCTCACCCACTTCGTGGTGCGCGAGGACGCCCAGATTCTCTACGGCTTTGGCACCGCCCCCGAACGTGAGGCCTTTCGCCAGCTCATCAAGATCAGCGGCGTGGGACCACGCACCGCGCTCTCGGTGCTCTCGGGCATGAGCGTGGCCGATCTGTCCCAGGCCATCAGCGCGCAGGACAGCGGCCGCATCATCAAGGTGCCCGGCATCGGCAAGAAGACCGCCGAGCGCCTGCTGCTCGAACTCAAGGGCAAGCTGGGTGCCGACTTGAACGTCCCGGGCGGGGGCCCGGCGCAGAGCGACGTGCAGAGCGACATCCAGCAGGCCCTGATGGCGCTGGGCTACAGCGACAAGGACGCCGCTGCCGCGCTCAAGGCCCTGCCCAAGGACGCGGGCGTGAGCGAAGGCATCAAGCTGGCGCTGAAGGCACTGGCGAAGTGAGTGGCGACCCGGACAGAAAGTCGATCTGTCGTTCGATCGACCATGTCATGTTGCGACTGCAAGACACGGAGCCTCTGCTTGCGCTGCTGACCGAGACCTTGGGCCTGCCGGTGACATGGCCGCTGCAACGCAGCGAATTTGCGAGCTTTGCCTGGGTTCACGTCGGCAACACAAATCTGGAGCTTTGGGCGGCCCGGAACAACGGCGATCTACCGGACGATTCTTGCTTGCCGTTGATCCATGGCCTGGCGCTTGCGCCTGATGAACTGGCGTTCAGCATTGCCGAACTGGAGCGACACGGGGTTGCCTGCAAGGAACCCCGTGCATTCCAGACGGTGAATGTCGATGGTCAATCGGTCACGAATTTCACCAACTCGGTGATCTTGAACCTGTCATCGCCTGCCTGCTGCAACTTCTTCTGTGAATGGGGCATGCAGGCCAGCATCGTTCCATGGGGCGCAGGTGAAAGCACTGTTCAGCGCCACGAAGCGGAGCGGCACCGGTTTTCTGAATCGGGGGGCGGACCGCTTGGCCTTGTCCGGCTGACGCGTGTGGGAATGAGCTGTCCCGATGCAGAAGGGATGAGAAATCATTGGCGCACAATTGCTCAGGTTCTTGCAGACGAGCCAGTGGAAATTGACGGCATCGCTCTGGATGTGTCGTCTGCCGAACGGCATCACATCCACAGCCTGAGTTTCGAGGTGCGCTCATTGCGCGAGGCTCGGGCTTGTCTGGAAGAGCGAGGGCTTCTTGGCAAGAACACGCCCGAGACCTTGACTTTGTCCGAGCACGCGACTGGAGGGCTGGTTTTCCATTTCGCTGAGGCCGGCGCAACCGCGAACTGAAGCTGACGATTCAACAATGAGCATCCAGACCGACGACTTCGCCCCCGCGCCGCGCGTGGTGTCCGCCGCACCGGCTTCGCCCAAGGAAGAGGCGATCGAGCGCGCGCTGCGGCCCAAGCTGCTCGACGAGTACGTGGGCCAGGTGAAGGTGCGCGAGCAGCTGGAAATCTTCATCGGCGCGGCCAAGAAGCGCAACGAGGCGCTGGACCACGTGCTGCTGTTTGGCCCACCGGGTCTGGGCAAGACCACGCTGAGTCACATCATTGCGCAGGAACTCGGCGTGAACCTGCGCCAGACCAGCGGCCCGGTGCTGGAAAAGCCCAAGGACCTGGCCGCGCTGCTGACCAACCTTGAAGCCAACGATGTGCTCTTCATCGACGAGATCCACCGGCTCAGCCCGGTCGTCGAGGAAATCCTGTACCCCGCGCTGGAGGACTACCAGATCGACATCATGATCGGCGAAGGCCCGGCGGCGCGCAGCATCAAGCTGGATCTGCAGCCCTTCACCCTGGTGGGTGCGACCACGCGCGCCGGCATGCTCACCAACCCGCTGCGCGACCGCTTCGGCATCGTCGCGCGGCTGGAGTTCTACACCTCCGAAGAACTCGCACGCATCGTCAAGCGCAGCGCCGGGCTGCTGAACGCGCCGATGGATCCCGAGGGCGGCTTCGAGATCGCGCGCCGCTCGCGCGGCACGCCGCGCATCGCCAACCGCCTGCTGC
>JAZKHJ010000016.1:0-53736 GCA_040385485.1 Pseudomonadota bacterium
CCAGCAGGATGTCGGCCAGGCGCTTGCGCGGGATGGTCGAGTCCATGCACATGTAGTCGGGGCTGATGCGCCCGCTGGCCGGGAAGGCGTTCTTGCGACCGCTCCAGAAGCGCAGGCGCTCGGCCTCGTCCTGGCTCACTGCAATGGCGGTGGCGCCGCAGCCGCGCAGCACCGCGCTCATTCGGCCGATCTCTTCTTCCACTTCCTCGGGCGTGCCGTCGCTCTCGCACAGCAGGATGGCTTCGGCATCCAGGTCGTAGCCCGCATGCACGAAATCCTCGACCGCAGCGGTCATCGGCTTGTCCATCATCTCCAACCCGGCCGGGATGATGCCGGCGGCAATGACGGAGGCCACCGCGTCGCCTGCTTTGCGGATGTCGTCGAAGCTGGCCATGATGCAGCGCGCCAGCAGCGGCTTGGGCACCAGCTTCACGGTGACTTCGGTGGTCACGGCCAGCATGCCTTCGCTGCCGATGACGAGCGAGAGCAGGTCGAAGCCGGGCACGTCCAGCGCTTCGCCGCCAAAGGTGATGGGCTCGCCCTCCACCGTGAAGCCGCGCACCTGCAGCACATTGTGCACCGTCAGACCGTATTTGAGGCAGTGCACGCCGCCGGAGTTCTCTGCGACGTTGCCACCGATGGTGCAGGCGATCTGGCTGCTCGGGTCGGGTGCGTAGTACAGGCCGTGTGGCGAAGCGGCTTCGGATATGGCGAGGTTGCGCACGCCGGCCTGCACCACTGCCGTGCGCGAGCGCGGGTCGATCTTCAGGATGCGGTTGAACTTGGCCAGTGACATCGTGACGCCCAGGGCATGCGGCATGGCACCACCCGAGAGGCCGGTGCCCGCGCCGCGCGCCACCACCGGCACGTCGAGCGCGTGGCAGACCTTGAGCACCGCGGCCACCTGGTCTTCGGTTTCGGGCAGCACCACCACCAACGGGCGCTCGCGGTAGGCCGTGAGGCCGTCGCATTCGTAGGGCACCGTGTCTTCGGACTGCCAGAGCAAGGCGTGGGCGGGCACCACGGCCTGCAGGGAGCGAACCACCTCGGCCTGGCGCGCGGCGCGCTGGAGCTGGGTGGCCTGGGCGGGGGAGGCGGGTGCGTTCATGGCGGACTCGGGATGGACTGCAAGGTGGCCGGGTCAGTTTAGGACAACGCCCCGTCTGTGGTTTGAAGAAACTTGCAGCCCTCTTGAAATTTCCGGCAGGCGGCATCAATTGAAGAGCACCGAAAAGCGCCCTTGGGCGCGACTGCTCAACCCCTCATTCAGGAGCTTTTGTCATGAACCGCTTGATCGCCCGCAATCAATTGTTTGACGACTTTTTCAAGGACGTCGCCCCTGGCTTTTACGTCAAACCCCTGCACGGCGAGGGCGTGCCCGCGCAGATCAAGATCGACGTGAAGGAAACGCCGGAGGCCTATGCGGTGGAAGCCGAGGTGCCTGGTGTGTCGCGAGAAGACATTCACGTGACGATTGACGGCCCGGTGGTCACGCTGCGCGCCGAAATCAAGCAGCAGGACAGCCAGTCCGATGGTGAAAAGCTGCTGCGCAGCGAGCGCTTTTACGGCGCAGTGTCGCGCAGCTTCCAGCTCCCGCAGGACATCGACAACGCGACATCCAAGGCGAAGTACGAGAACGGCGTATTGCAACTGACGTTGCCGAAAAAGCTGCCAACCGCAGGTCAGCGCCTCACGATCGAGTGATCAACTGACGGCCTTCTTGAGCCACTCGGTGAACGCCGCGCACTCCCAGCGGTCCATGGTGCCGGTGCGCCAGCACAGGTAGTGAGCGTGCGGGCTGGGCACGCGGCGGCTGTACAGCGGCACGAGCGCGCCGTGCTCCAGCCATGGTGCGGCCAGCTTGAGCCGCACCAGGGCCACGCCCATGCCCGCGGCGGCGCCGTCGCACATGAGGCCGATGTCATTGAACTGCGAGCCTTCGTTGGGTTCGGGCCAATCGAGGTCGTGCGCGGCGAACCAAGTGCGCCAGGGCTCCAGTGGGCTGCGCAACAGCGGCACGCCTTCGAGGTCCTGCACGCTCTCGAACGGTCCGTGTTCGCGCACGAAGGCGGGTGAGGCCAGCGGCGTCACTTCGTCCTTCATCAGGCAGACGTGTTCCACATCGGCGTAGCGACCGGTGCCGAAACGCACGGTGAGGTCTGCGTCTTCGGCCACCACGTCCAGCAGCGGAATGCTCACCTGCAACGTGAGGTCGATCTCGGGGTAGGCGTCGCAGAACTGTTTGAGTCGCGGCAGCAGCACCGAACGCGCAAAGGTCGGCGTGACGGCCACCCGCAGCTTGCGCCGGCCCGGCGCCGCCGCGTTGCTGGGGAACTTCTGCAGCGTGGTCAGACCGTCGCGCACATGGGCGAGGTATTCGCTGCCTTCGGTGGTGAGCGAAAAATCGGCCCGCCCGAACAGCTTGGTGCCCAGGATCTGCTCCAGCTGCTTGATGCGGTGGCTCACCGCGCTGGGCGTCACATTGAGCTCATCCGCCGTCTGCGTGACGCTGCGCAGGCGCGCCAACGCCTCGAAGGTAAGCAGGCACTGGATCGGCGGAATCCTGATGGTCACTTGAACACGACCGTCTTGTGCCCGTTCAGCAGAACCCGGTGCTCGCTGTGCCACTTCACGGCCCGCGCCAGCACCTGGCTCTCGGTATCGCGCCCGCGGGCGGTGAGGTCTTCCACCGTGTCGGTGTGGTCCACGCGGGCCACGTCCTGCTCGATGATGGGGCCCTCGTCGAGGTCGGCTGTCACGTAGTGGGCGGTGGCGCCGATCAGTTTCACACCTCGATCGTGCGCCTGGTAGTAGGGTTTGGCGCCTTTGAAGCTGGGCAGGAAGCTGTGGTGGATGTTGATCGCCTTGCCCGCCAGTTCGCGGCACAGGTCGTTGCTCAGCACCTGCATGTAGCGCGCCAGCACCACCAGCTCGGCGCCTTCGGTGCGGATGATGTCGAGCTGTTTCGCCTCGGCCTGTGCTTTGGTGGCCGAGGTCACCGGGATGTGGTGGAAGGGCACGTTGTAGCCGGCCGCGAGCTGGTAGAAGTCGCGGTGGTTGCTGATGATGGCGCGAATGTCCAGCGCCAGCAGGCCGCTCTTCCAGCGGAACATCAGGTCGTTGAGGCAGTGGCCTTCCTTGCTCACGAAGATCACGGTGCGCACCGGCTCGGCCAGCGGATGCAGGCTCCAGCGCATGCCGAACGGCTCGGCAAACAGCTTCAGGCGCAACAGCAGGTCGTCCTGCGTGAGCTGGCTGCAGGCGAACTGCACCCGCATGAAAAACAGGCCGGTCGCGTGGTCGTTGTACTGCGCGGCTTCTTCGATGTTGCCGCCGTGTTCGAACAGGAAGCCGGAGACGGCATGCACGATGCCGGGGCGGTCCTGGCAGGAGAGGGTGAGGACGTGGGTGTGGTTCATGGCGGGCCGATTGTCGCAGCAAGCTCCCGGGTGGGCCTGCGCGGGGCCCTGGCAATGGAGCCTCTGCAGGTCAGTGCCGGTGCCACAATTCCGGCTTCTCATCTGTGCCGGAGTCACCCCATGGCCTACAACGACCTTCGCATGGACAACCAGTGGTTGCCCTTCACACCCAACCGCAGCTTCGCCAAGGACCCGCGCATCTTCGTGGCCGCCGACGGCATGCACTTCACCACGCACGACGGCCGCCAGGTCATCGACGGCATCTCCAGCCTGTGGTGCGTGGGCGCCGGCCACAACCGCAAGCCGATCAACGAAGCCATCAAGAAGCAGCTGGACACGCTGGACTACAGCACCGCCTTCAGCGTGAGCAACGACAAGGCGTTCCGCGCCGCCGAGATGATCGCTGCCATGGCGCCCGGCGACCTGAACAAGGTGCTGTTCTGCAACTCCGGTTCCGAAGCGGCCGATACCTCGATGAAGGTGGCGCTGGCCTACCACCGCGCGCGCGGCGAAGGCCACCGCAACGTCTTCATCGGCCGCGAGCGCGGCTACCACGGGGTCGGCTTTGGTGGCATGAGCGTGGGCGGCATCCCGGCCAACCGCAAGGTCTACGGCACCAGTCTGCTGCCGCGCGTGGACCACCTGCGCTTCATCCACGACCCGGTGAAACACGCCTATGTGCACAACACCGAGCCGGTGTGGGACGAAGACCTGCTGCTGGAGCTGGAAAACCGCATCCTGCCGCTGCACGACCCGAGCAACGTGGCGGCCGTGATCGTTGAGCCGGTGGCCGGCAGCGCCGGCTGGTACGTGCCGCCGCAGGGTTACCTGAAGCGCCTGCGCGAGATCTGCGACAAGCACGGCATCTTGCTGATCTTCGACGAGGTCATCACCGGCTTCGGCCGCCTCGGTACCGCCTTCGCGTCGGACTACTACGGCGTGCAACCCGACATGCTGAACTTCGCCAAGGCGGTCACCAACGGTGTGTTCCCGCTGGGCGGCGTGGTCTGCACCGACCGCATCTACGAGGCCATGATGGGGGCGCACGGCAACGCGCCGGAACACGCCATCGAATTTTTCCATGGCTACACCTACTCGGGCCACCCGGTGGCGTGTGCTGCAGCCATCGCCACGCTCGACCTGTTCCGCGAGGAAAAGCTGTTCGAGCGTGCCGGCGAGATGGGCCCTGTGCTGGGTGATGCGATGCACGCCGCCCTCATGGGCCTGCCCAACGTGATCGGCATCCGCAGTCTGGGGCTGGCCGCTGCGGTGGAGCTCGCCCCCATCGCCGGTCTGCCCGGCAAGCGCGCCTTCGACGTGTTCATGGACTGCTACCACCGGGGCGTGCTGGTGCGCAACGCGGGCGACAACCTCGTGCTCGCCCCGCCTTTCATCGTGGAAAAGTCCCAGATCGAGACCATGGTCGGCACGCTGGCCGACGCGATCCGCCGCGCGGCCTGAGCGCCGCCACTCAGCGCTTGAACTGCTGGCGCAGTTCGGCGCAGTAGTCGCGCGGGGGCTGTGCCGGTGTGAGCCAGACCGCGTCCGCCGGTGTGGGCGACATGGGTACTCCAGCCTGCGCCATCACCACGCGGTGCACCAGCGTTTTGGGCAAATACAGCGGCACACCCAGGTCGCGCCGCACGTGGCCGTTGCCAGCCACCAGCACCACCGTCTTGCCGGGCCCCGCCCGTTCAACCGCCTGCACGGTGGTTCGGGCCATGGCGTCGTCCCGCGCGAGCTGGATGCGGGCCATCGGCGCGATCTGTCCCTCAGGCAGCATGTCGCAATGGCCGCTGCGGATGCCCTCGCGTTGCTCCTGCAGCGCTGTGCTGCTGATGCGGTCTTCCAGTGCCGTGTTGCCCATGGCCGCGCGCATCTGGCTGCGCGGCAGGTTGCCGCCGAGCACCGGTGCACCGGCGCGCACGGCGGCCATCACCACCGCGCCGTAGGTGGCCCAGGGCCAGCCGGTGGTGGCGTCGTCGGCCCAGTTGAGCGCATCACGCACCCGGGTTTCGCTGGCGTCTGCCGGCAGGCCGGTGGTTTGGCGGCCTTGCTCGGCCATCTCCATCACCAGCGCGCCGAGCTGTCCGCGCGCGCCCAGCGACAGCACCACATCACGCTGCAGCGCCTGGTGCTCGGGCGCGTCGTGCTGTTCGCCGAGCATGAGCACCGGGGTGGGCATCACGCGTTCGAGCAGCGCGGGCACGGTGGTGGGTGGCGGGTGAGCGCAGGCGCCCAACAGGGCCACGCTCACTGCCAGTGCGACAGCGGGTCGACAGGTCATGCGTGGATACTACGTGGCCCGCCGGTCGTGGCGGGCGCATCACACCAGTACCCGAGTGCCTCTCTTGCCCGCCTTCGGCCCCACCTCGTGGCGGCACGTCTTCCTCACCCTGTTGCTCGCCCTCGCTGCCGCGCTCTTGTGCGTGTGGTGGCGCACGCCCATTCCCTGGATGATCGGTCCGCTGCTGGCGACCTCGCTGATCTCGGTGCTGGGCGTGCCCACCGAGAGCTGGACCCCGCTGCGCAACAGCGGTCAGTGGGTGATCGGCAGCGCGCTGGGCCTGTACTTCACGCCCGCGGTGGGCGCACTGGTGGCCAGCCTGTGGTGGGCGATTGCGCTGGGCATCGCCTGGGCGCTGCTGCTGGGCCTGGGCTTTGGCGCCTGGCTGCGCCGCCTGCATGCGGGACACCTGGCGCATCTCACGCCCGCGCAGTTGCTGAGCACGACCTACTTTGCCGGCGCCATTGGCGGGGCGTCGGAGATGACCCTGATCGCCGAGCGCCAGGGCGCGCGCACGGACCTGGTGGCCGCCGCGCACAGCCTGCGCGTGCTGCTGGTCACCCTCACCATCCCGTTTGCGCTGCAGTTCTGGGGCGTGAACGGCCTGGACACGCTCACGCTGGGGCCGCGTGAGGTGCACCTCACCGGCTTGCTCGCGCTGGCCGGCCTCACGCTGGTGGGGGCGCTGCTCATGCAGTGGCTGGGCCGCGCCAACCCGTGGTTCATGGGCGCGCTGGTGGTCACCATGGTGGTCACGCTCTCGGGTGTCACCTTCTCCGCCATTCCGCAGTCGCTCTCAAACGCGGCCCAGCTGGTCATCGGCGTGAGTCTGGGGGTGCGCTTCACGCCGGCGTTTGTGCACACGGCACCGCGCTGGCTGGCCTCGGTGGCGTTTGCCAGCTTTTTCATGATGGGCATCTGCGCGCTGTTCGGCTGGGTCTTGTCGAAAGCCACCGGCCTGCATCCCGCGACCCTGTTGCTGGGCACCGCTCCTGGCGGCATTGCCGAGATGGCCATCACCGCCAAGGTGCTGCAGCTCGGCGTGCCCGTGGTCACGGCGTTCCAGGTCTGTCGCCTGGTGGCCGTGCTGGTGTTGGCCGAGCCGGTGTACCGCCTGTCGGTGGCCCGCCGTCCCAACTGAGTTGCCCCGCCCCAACTATCAGTGGCGGAACTTGCCTTCACGGGTCACGATGGACAGGTCGACCAGGGACATGCCCACGTGTTCTGCATCGCGGTAACTGATGCGAATCCCCTCGACGTCCAGGTCCGCGTTGCGCAGCCCTGCCTGGAAACTCGCTCTCGTGGGCGTCGGACCGGCGCGGCGCAGCGCCTCGACGAGGGCTCTGCCAGTGAGGTAACCCTCAAGACTCCCGTAAGAAAAGGCCTGCCCGGGTTTGAAGCGGGTGAAGGCTTCCTGGTAGGCGCGGGTGATGCCGGTTTTGCGTTCCCACGGGCTCGGCAGAACCTGGGCGAATATCATGCCCGGGCCCATCGGCCCGAGGTGGCTGGCGAGTTGGGTCGAGCCGGAATTGACCCCATAGAAGCTTGTCTTGACGCCGATCGACTGGGCCCTGCGAATGAGCTTTTCATAGACACCGATTCCCCCGTGATTGAACACCATCTGGGCGCGCGTGCTGGCAACCTTGCGTGCCAGAACATCGATTCCGGCCTCATCGATGTCGGACCTGAAAGCCAGGTCGGCCACCAGTTCCAGCCCCAGTTCCTTGGCGATGCGCTGCACGTTGTCCACGTGCAGCTGGCCTGTCGGCGAGTCGGAGCGCAGGAAGGCCAGGCGCTGCATGCCCAGGCTGCGCGCTTGCGTCATCAGGGCGCGGAACTCCTCCTTGTGCTCGGCACGCACCGGAAACACCAGCGGTTGGTGCGGCGTGCGCAAGGTGGGCGAGCCAGCCATGGGGCCGAATAGAGGGACGTTCTTTTCAATGGCGACCTTCATCACCGCAGTGGAAGGTCCGCCTTCGATGGGACCGAACAGGAGAAAGACCTTGTCCTGCTCCACCAGCCGACGGGCATTGGATTCGGCCTGCGCTGGCTTGTTGTCGTCGTCCAACACGTTAAGGACAATCTGACGGCCCAGCACGCCACCGGCCCGATTGGCCTGATCCAGCGCCGCCGTCACACCCTCGCTGACGGCCACACCATAGTCGTTGGCCCCGCTCTGCAGGGTCAGGGTCTGACCGATCAGGAATTGCTTCGGCGTGACGCCGTCTTCTGCTTGCAGCGCCGGTGACAGCAGCAACAGAACCGTCGCCAAACCCGTGCTGAGTGCCTTCGGGACATTCAAATCGCGCATGAGTTCTCCGGTTTCGAATCCTGCGCGAAGTATCTTGTGCCAGCCTTGGCGTCGCCTGACAAATGGGAAAGCGCCAGAAAAAAGGCCGGCGCTGAAAGCGACGGCCTTTGCACGTATCGGCGGCGACGCCTGGGCGCCTCAAGACATTCAGTGCATCACGACCGGCATCTGAGCCAGCTCGGCGTAGCCTTCCAGCGTGTCTTCCACTTCTTCCTGCGAAGGGGTGCTTTGCTGCCAGGCGGTGATCTGGATCTGGAACATCTCGGCCCAAGAGCCATCGAGGTAGACCTCTTTGCCCGAGCGCTTGTCCACGATTTCAAAACCGTGGCGCGGAATCTGCGGGCCTTGCGCGGAAACGTCTTCACCCTCCGCGGGTGCGTTGGCCAGGATGTGGACCACAGCGAAGGCATCCGAGTCGTAGAGCATGTTCATGACTGAAATTCCTTGTGTTGGAAAAACCGGCTTCTGTTGTCACTTATATCGGCAAAAGTTGGCGGTCTTGAAGTTCTGAGTGCTCTTTACATGGCAACGTTCAGTCCCGTTTCAAGATGCGTGTGTTTTTGGGCACAAATGAAGTGCAAGGGCTACGGCATCCGGCTGAGTTGCTGGTCGGCCACGTCGCCGTTGGACTGGGTGATGCGCAGGCGCACCGGGAGGTGCTGCAGGTCGGGCGCCAGCCACATCTCCACCGTGCTGTCGAATTCCTTGCGCGGCAGGCGCACCAGCTGCCTCACACGCATCTCGCCCGCCGGGAGCGCCAGCGTGGTTTCGTCCCCCACTTTGAAGCGCCAGATGTCGGCATCCCCTGTGCCAGCCACCTGCATCTCGATCGTCTGCCCGCTCGCGTAGGCCTGCGGGCGCGCCTGCAGCAGGCCGGCGATCTGCAGGAACAGGCTCAGGCGGTCTTGCGCGCCGGGTCGCAGCACGGCCTCGGGTGCGTTGTTGCTGAAGCGGATGCGGTTCTGTTCGGTGTCGAAATGGGCCGCCTTTTCGCTGCGGCTCTTGTCGGCGAAACGCTCAGGGCTCAGGCCGGTCGGGCCCACCCGGCCGGTGCTGGTCTGCACCCGGCTGCCCAGCAGGAAAACGCGCATCTCCATGCGGGCGCTGTACCGGCCATCGGCCAGCGCCCAGTCGAGTTTGCCCTCGGCGTTGTAGGCGATGCCCTTGACGCGTCCGGTCACGGCGTAGTCGAGCCGGGTGCTGGCGGGCGGCTGTGCCGGTGGTAGGGTGCGAGCGGCTGCAGGCGCGGCGCGCTTTTTAACGGCTGCGGCGGCGAGCAATTCCTCATCGGGCGCTGCGGTGGGCTCATCGAGCGCGGCCTCTTCAATCGCTGGTTCCGGCGTTGGTGCTGGCGCAGGTTCGGATTCAGGGGCGATGGACTCCACAAGTTCCACCGGCTCTGCGGGTGGGGTGACTGCGTCGGCCTGTGCTTCGACCGGCGCAACCGTTTCCACCACGTTTGCCTCGACCGCGATCTCCGCGGGTGGGGTAGGCGGGACATGCTGTTTCGGCGCTGCGGGACGGACCACCGGTGTCGGGCGTGGCAATGGGCGGGGCACGGGCATGGGGGTGGGTGCAATGACCACCGCCGGCACGATCCAGCGCACGGTGCTCACGCGGGCGATGGGCAGATTCGAGGCCGGGGGCGCCGCCGCTGCACCGTCGCTGCGGTCGGCCGACAGGGTTGCCGCCGGTAACTGAACGGGGGTCGACGCTGCTGTCGAAGATGCCCAGGGCAGCGGTCCCAGCAGCAACGCCACGTGCACGCCCAGCACGGCTGCGATCAGCGCCGCCAGGATGGGCCAGCGCGGCGCCGGGGTGGGTGCGCTCAGGGGTGTCATGGGCTGGGGGCGGGTGGCCGGTGGCCGAGATCGGCGCTGAGTTGGCGTGCGCTTCTGAGCACGGCATGGGCGGGGGCACCCGACCACTCGGTGTCCAGCGTGGCCACGGAGCCCAGCACCACCAGGCCCAGCACCAGATGGCCTTGCGCGTCGAACACAGGCGCGCAAAAACCGCCCACACCGGGCAGCAGGCTGTGCACCACGCGGGCCAGCCCATGGCGGCGGGTCTCGTCCAGCAGGCCCTGGACGTCCGCCAGCGTGTGCGGCACGTCCACCAGCGGCAGGCCGCTGCGTGGCAGCTTCTTCAGCCGGGCCAGTTCGTCACGCACCATGGGGCCGATGCGCTGGGCGTCACGTCCTTCGCTGCCCATGAAGGCGGCAAAGCAGCGGCCGGTGGCCGAGGTGAGCAGCGGCATCACATCGCCCAGGCGCAAAGTCACCGGCACGGTCTGTGGCGCTTCGATCCAATGCACCATGGTCGGGCCCTGGTTGCCCCACACGGCGATGGCCAGTGTGTGACCGGTTTCGTCGATCAACGAGTCCAGTCGCTCGCGCGCCAGTTTCACAGCGTCGATGCGCGAGAGACTGGCCAGGCCCAGGCGCAGCGCGGCCGGGCCGAGGTCGTAGCGGGTGCTCACCGGGTCCTGCACCACCAGGCCCATGCGCTGGAAGCTCACCAGGTAGCGGTGCGCCTTGGCGGCACTCATGCCGGCGGCGGCGGCCAGGTCGCGCAGCATCAGGGCGCCGGGGGCTTCCGACAAGGCATTGAGCAACTCGAAACCCACCTCCACCGACTGGATGCCCGCACGCTGCGGCTCGTCCTCGTCCGCATCGGTGACGGCTGGGGTGGTGAGGGCGTTGCGTTGGGCGGTGGACATGGGCGGCGTGGAACAGTAGGAGGGTCGGCGGACAGACAGGTTCAACGCGATGTGTGTCCGATTGAAGCCAGGTGCCCGCGTTTCCGGGTCATCGCCTAGAATCCTGTCTTTACGAATAGGTTAATCGATTTCACTAAACGTAACCAGCAGGAGACTCTCATGAAACTCGCCACCTACAAGGATGGCTCGCGCGACGGACAGCTCGTCGTGGTCTCGCGCGACCTGAGCACGGCGCATTATGCGACCGGCATTGCGCACAAATTGCAGCAGGCCCTGGACGACTGGAACTTCATCAGCCCCCAGCTGCACGACCTGTACGTCACCCTCAACCAGGGCAAGGCGCGCCACGCATTTCCGTTCGATCCTGCGATGTGCATGGCCCCGCTGCCGCGCGCTTACCAATGGGCAGACGGCTCGGCCTTCATCAACCACGTGGAGCTGGTGCGCGCTGCGCGCAGCAGCGAGGTGCCGCAGTCCTTCTACACCGACCCGCTGATGTACCAGGGCGGCAGCGACGACTTCATCGGGCCGTGCGACGACGTGCTGGTGCCCAGCGAAGACTTCGGCATCGACTTCGAGGCCGAGATCGCGGTGGTGACCGGCGACGTGCCCATGAGCGCCACGCCCGAGCAGGCGCTGGACGGCATCCGCCTGCTGATGCTGGCCAACGACGTCTCGCTGCGCAACCTGATTCCGGCCGAGCTGGCCAAGGGTTTTGGCTTCTTCCAGAGCAAGCCGGCCACCGCGTTCAGCCCGGTGGCGATCACGCCCGACGAATTGGGAGACGCCTGGCAGGGTGGGCGCGTGCACCTCACGCTGCAGAGCACCTGGAACGGTCGCAAGGTCGGCATGTGCGAAGCCGGTCCCGAGATGACTTTCCACTTCGGTCAGTTGATCGCGCACATCGCCAAGACGCGCAACGTGCGCGCCGGCTCCATCGTGGGCAGCGGCACGGTGAGCAACAAGAGCGTGGAGGTTGACGGCCGCAAGGAATGGCCCAAGGGCTACAGCTGCATTGCCGAGAAGCGCGCGATCGAAACCATCCTGGATGGCCAGCCGTCGACCGCGTTCATGAAGTTCGGCGACACCATTCGCATCGAGATGAAGGGCAAGGATGGCCAGAGCATCTTCGGAGCAATAGATCAGAAGATTGCGCCGTCGGCCTGACCGAGCTCAAGCGGCGTAGACCGCTTCGAGCGACGCAAACCCCTTGGCCTCGATCGGGTTGCCGAAGGGGTCGCAGAAAAACATCGTCCACTGCTCGCCCGGTTGCCCTTCAAAGCGCACCTGGGGCTGCAGCACGAACTCGACCCCTGCGACCTGCAGGCGGGCTGCGAGCGCTTTCCATTCGGGCAACAACAAGATCAGACCAAAGTGCGGCATGGGCACCAGGTGGTCTCCCACGCGCCCGGTGCGTGAAGTCTTGAACGGCTCGCCCAGGTGCAGCGAGATCTGGTGGCTGAAAAAATCGAAGTCGACCCAGGTGTCGGTGCTGCGGCCTTCGGTGCAGCCGAGCACGTCGCCGTAGAAGCGGCGCGCCTCCATCAGATCGGTCACGTGGAACGCAAAGTGGAACAGGCTGCGCGTGGACAGGGGGGTGGCTTGATCGTTCATGCCATCAGCATACCGAGTGCGCCCTCAGATTTCGGCTTTGGTCTGGCAGTCGATGCAACGCATCGCGGTGGGGTTGGCGTGCAGCCGGGCGGCGGGGATCGACACCCCGCAGTCGACACACAGACCGAAGCTGCCGTCGTCGATGCGCTTGAGCGCGGCGTCGATCTCGACCAACTCGGCCGATTCGCGCTCTTCGAGGGCGAAGGACAGTTCCCGCTCGGTGTTGGCCTGGGATTGGTCGTCGCTGGCGTTGCCCAGTGCTTCGGCGGCCGATTCGGCACGGCTCATCGCGCCGCCGTGCTGGGCGCGCAATTGCGCGAGCACATCGGTGCGCATCTCCTGGAGCTGGGTGGCGAAAGTGTCGGAAATGTGGGCTGTCATTCGGTTCTCCTCGGAAAATTGCGGGTCGTTCGGTGACCCTTCTGGACGGGTTCATGGTGCGCCTTTCGGCGCCGTGGTGTGTTGATGCACGTCAATCACAATCTCCCGAAGGCGTGGGCGCGCGACGCGTCCCTGATTCATAAACCGATTCTTCGAGGAGACCCTGATGACCACCGTGGATTACAGCCGTTACCAGACCCTGGCCATCACCCGGCGAGGCCCGACCGTGGGTGGTGTGCCCTCGGTGCTCGACATCCAGATGCGCGCCGACGGACCCGGCGGCAACGGCAAGCTGCCCACCGCCGGCCACGAAGGCCATTGGGAATTGAGCGAAATCTGGCGCGACGTGGGGCGCGACGACAGCGTGCGTTGCGCCGTGCTGCGTGGCAGTGGCCTGGGGTTTTCGGGTGGCGGGGATCTGGCGCTGGTGCAGGACATGGCGACCGACTTCGAGGTGCGCACGCGGGTGTGGAAAGAGGCGCGTGATCTGGTCTACAACGTCATCAACTGCGACAAGCCGATCGTGAGCGCCATGCACGGCCCGGCCGTGGGCGCGGGCTTGGTGGCCGGCCTGCTGGCCGATATCTCGATCGCCGCGAAGAGCGCGAAGATCGTCGATGGCCACACGCGTCTGGGCGTGGCCGCCGGGGACCACGCGGCCATCGTCTGGCCGCTGTTGTGCGGGCTGGCCAAGGCCAAGTACTACCTGATGCTGTGCGACCCCATCAGTGGCGAAGAAGCCGAACGCATCGGGCTGGTGTCGCTCGCGGTGGACGAAGATCAACTGATCGACAAGGCCTTTGAAGTGGCCGACCGGCTGGCCAGCGGCAGCCAGACCGCGATCCGCTGGACCAAGTACTCGCTCAACAACTGGCTGCGCCAGGCCGGCCCCGCATTCGACACTTCGCTGGCGCTGGAATTCATGGGTTTTGCCGGTCCCGACGTGCGCGAAGGTGTGGCATCCTTGCGTGAACGCCGAGCTCCCCGCTACGGCGTGGACGGCTGAGAACCGGCAGCACGGCAGTCGCCCCTGACCCACCCACAGGAGACACCCATGAGCGACGCGCCCAGCAGCGGATTCGGCAAGTTCGTGCCCGGTTTCGAGTTCCTGCAGAACCTTGCAGGCCAGGCCGCCGGGGGCGTGGCGCAGGGCATCGGGCAGAACATCCCGCAGTTGCCCAACCTCAGCAGTTGGGTGGCCCCCACCTTCAACGTGGAAGACCTCGAAAAGCGCATCGAGGAGCTCAAGGCGGTGCACTTCTGGCTTGACCAGAATTCCAAGGCGCTGGGAGCCACCATCCAGGCGCTTGAAGTGCAGAAGATGACGCTGTCCACGCTCAAGAGCATGAACTTCAGCATGGGCGATGTCGCCAACGCGCTCAAGATCAAGGCGGCGGACACGCTGGCCAGCTTCACCGGCGCAGCGCCGGCCGCACCGGCGGCCCAGTTTGCGGGGCTCGAGATCCCGGAGCGCACTTACGGCAACACGCCTGCGGCGGAACCGGAAGAGGAGGCCGAGGAAGAAGAGATGGCCGAACCCGAGCCGGCGCCCGAACCCACACGCAAGAGCAAGGTCCGCCAGTCGAGCGCCGCGGCGCCCGCCCCGGCTTCTGGCGGTGTGGTCGACCCGATGCAGTGGTGGGGTGCGATCTCGCAGCAGTTCCAGCAGATCGCCAGCAACGCCATGAAGGACGTGGCCAAACAGACCGCGCTGGACACCACGCGTCAGGTGGCTTCAGGCTTGACCGACCAGGCGGTGAAGGCCGCCACCGGGATGGCCGGCAAGGCCGCGCGCAGCATTGGGGGCTCGGTGGCGCGCAATGTGGGCACCGCTGCCGGCATGGGCCGCGCGGCGGCCCGGGCCGTCACTGCGCCAGCGAAAAAGGCAGCGCCTCGCCCTGCAGCCAAGAAGGCCCCCACCCGTGCTCCCGCGGCCAAGGCCCCGGCGCGCGCGCCATCGGCGCAGCCCATGGCGGCGGGCGACTGGACCATGCCCACGGCGTTCTTCCCCGGCTTTGCCGCGCTGCAGCCGGCTGCAGCAGCGTCGACCAAGCCCAGGAAGGCTGCCGCTAAAAAAGGCCGGACCAGCAAGGCCGCCACCCGCAAACCCGCTGCTCGCAAGACCGCGGCGGCCAAATCCGCGCGCCGACGCTGAACCTGTGCGCCTCTGCTGAGTCGACTCCCGATGAAACTCTTTCCCTACGCCCACGCCACCCATCCGCAATGGCGCATGGCTGCCGCTTTGGTGCTGGCGCAGCTGCGCGGCCAGATGGCCTTGCCCGACTACGCCAGGGCGCCTGCGCTGGCCCTGCTCTACATCACCGACCACTACGCCTCTGAAGCCCAGGCCATCCTGGAGCACCTGAGCGCGGAACTGCCTGAAGTGACCGACTGGGCGGGCACGGTGGGGGTGGGCGTGTCGGCCAACAACGTCGAGTATTTCGACGAGCCCGCGCTCAGCGTGATGCTGTGTGATCTGAGTCCTGACCAATACCGCGTGTTCAGCGGCGTGGCGCCGCTCTCGGCCAGCGGCCGCGCGGCGGGCACTGCGGGCTTCGTGGCCCACACCGCGCTGGTGCACGCCGATGGCAGCACGCCCGAGCTCAATGAGCTGATTGCCGAAGTGGCGGACCGCACCACCAGCGGCTACGTGTTCGGCGGGCTGGCCGGCAGCCGTGGGCAGAGCGTGCAGTTCTCGCTCGGCAGTGCGGGCAATCTGAGTGGCCATGGTGCCGCCAGCGGCGTGTTTCACGGTGGCTTGAGCGGCGTTGCTTTCGGGTCTGACGTGGGCATCGTCTCGCGCGTGACGCAGGGTGCGCAACCCGTGGACCGGCAGCGCACGGTCACCGCCTCCGACGGCAACCTCGTGCTGCAGCTGGACGGCGAGCCTGCGCTGGACGTTCTGCTGCGTGAACTCGACATTTCGCTGGAGCAACCCGAGCAGGCCATGCCGCGCCTGCGCGCCACGCTGGTGGGTCTGACGTCGCCCCACCCCGACGTCGACATCTTGCTGCCGGCCAATGGGCCGCAATTGCGCGGGCAGTTCGGCGCCGAGGTCATGGTGCGGCACCTGATCGGCCTGGACCCGGGCCGCCGGGGCGTTGCCATTGGCGATGTGGCACCCGAGGGAACGCGGCTGGCGTTTTGCGAGCGCAACGTGCAGGCCGCGCGGGCGGATCTGGTGCGGGTGTGCTCCGAAGTGCGCGAGGAGCTGGAACCCGAAGAGCTCAGCCTGTCGATGGCCAGCGCCCTGACCGCGGCCGAAGCGGACGCCGCGCCCCACCCGGCGCGGCGCATCGCGGGCGCCATTTATGTGAGCTGCGCGGGCCGGGGTGGTCCGCATTTCGGCAGCCCCAGTGCCGAGCTGCAGATCGTGCGACGCGCCTTGGGCGACGTGCCGCTGGTGGGGTTTTTTGCCGGTGGCGAGATCGCGCACCACCGGCTGTACGGCTACACCGGCGTGCTGACCGTCTTCACGATGCCGGCGGCCTGATCATCAGGCGGGTTTGACGGCACGGGCGCGTGCCCGCTCCAGCGTGCGGTTTGCGTCCGCCACGCCCATGCCGTACATGTCGGCAAACTCCTCAACCGTCTTGCCACTTGCCTCAAACGCGCGCAGCAGCGCCGCGTCCTTGGCCGCGCGGCTCACCACCGCGTCCAGCGCTTCCTGGGTCAGCGCATTGACGGCTTCGTCGCGCGTCTGCACCAGCGCGGCGTAGGCTTCGGCGCCGAGGCCCGAGGCTTCAAACGCCTGCTCGATGCGCTGGCGCAGCTTGGGTTTCAGGTCTTGTGGTGCACGGCCTTGGCGGCGGCGAAACACCTCCACCAGCGCGTGGTGCACGTGCTCTGGGGCCAGGTCTTCCACCGGCTGGCCATTCAGGTCGCAGCGCGGCTGGCCGCTGGCCACCGCGGTGAGGTAGCGGGTCGAACGCGTGTGCAGGGCCAGCGCGGCCTTCAGACCGTCCTTGTCCAGCGTGTCGGGGTGAGCGTCCAGCAGGTCCTGGAAGATGCCGCGTTTCATGGGCAGAAACTCCGCACCGAACAGCGCCGGGTACAGCGAGGCCAGCTGGTCGAGCATGGGGTGGTGGCGTGCAGGCGCGGCGCCGGCGGGCGGGTTGCCACCGCCGCGCTGCGCGCGCTGTGGCGCCGGGCCGCGGCGGTTGCGTCCACCGCGTGCGGGTGGGCGGTTCCCGGTGTCGGATTCGGTGGGAGCCGCCGCTGCAGCGTCGGTGGGTTCGGAAGCGTTCGGATTCATGGTTTCCTGCATTCAGGCGTTCGAGCAAAGCCCGACATCATGCCAGTCAGGCCGATTCAGCGCCGCAGTTGCCCAAAGGCTTCGAATTCCCAACTGCGCATGGCCAGCACCAGGGTGTAGCCCTCGCGGTCTTTCTCGGCGAGCTTCTGGTCGGTCTGGTGCTGCTGCGCAAAGTCCTGCGCCACGCGCTGCAGGCGCTCCATGAACATGGGCGCGAGCGTTCGGCTCACCGAGCCGTGCACCAGCATCAGGCCCTCGCCCGTGCCGTCGAAGCCGCCGCGAAAGTAGTCGAGCAGGGCGTGGTCGCGAAAGTAGTTCATCACCGGGCCGTGGGGCCGCCAGCGGAAGGTCTTCGCCAGCTTGAGGCGGTAGCGGTTGAGCGGGCGCAATTCGATGATGCCGATGCGGTCGAGCTGGGCCAGACATTTCACACAGTCGGCCTCGCTTAGCCGGTACCGTGCCGTGATCTGCTCCAGCGTCCACTGGCTCAACACGCAGATGGCCACCAGCAGCAGTTTCTTGTCGGCCACCACCGCTCGCTCTTGCTCCTGCGTCATCTCGCGCAGCAGGGGCTGGGCGTCGGCCACGCGACGCGCCAGGTCGGCGAAGTCCAGCCGCAGGGCGCGGCAGATCGCGTCCACCCGCGAGAGCGACATGTCGCCCTTGGCCAGCATGCGCTTCACGCTCGATTCGGCCATGCCCATGGCCTGTGCAAGATCGGCGTAGGTCATGCGCGCGGTCTTGAGTTCGTGTTTGAGGGCGGCGACGAGGTCGTTGGTGGTGCTCATGGGATGTGGGCTTGGTATTGAGGATCGATACCTGTTGATCTGAGTAAAGCCACTGTATCGGAAAGCGATCCTTTTCAAGGGAGGGCGCGCCGACACTCCGGCCAGCCCGTCAGGGGCTGTTCAACAGGAGTTCAACGCATGGTCCCTCTATCGCTCACCCACCCCGCACCGTTTGCCCCAGGGTTTCGCGTGATGGCCTGGACATTGCTGGCGCTGTGGCTGGTCGCCTGGCTGGCGGGGCCTTCGCTGGTGTCGGAAATCGGCGTGTCGCTCCATCCGCTTGAACGCGCCGCCTCTTACGCGCACGGTCACCCGTTTGTGGATGCGCGCAGCTGGTGGGGCGTCTCCAACACCGTCGATGTGCTCAGCAACCTGCCCTTGGTGCTTGTCGGTTGGGTGGGCCTGGCGTTGCTGCGGAGTCGTTCGTTGCCGGCGCCAACCACCAGTGCCGTACGGGTGTTTCAGGTCGGTCTGGTGCTGACGGGGATCGGGTCCGCCTTCTACCACTGGGCGCCCGATCCCGCCACGCTGGTGATTGATCGGCTGGGGATGGCGGTGGCTTTTGCCGGCGCGCTGGGGCTGGCGATGGTCGAGCGGGTGGGACAGACGCCAGCCCGCCTCACTCTGCCCGTGTCGCTGTTGTTGGGGATCGTGTCGGCCGTCTTGCCGTGGACCCACAGCAACGTGATGCCGTGGGCAGTGGTGCAGTTCGGCGGCATCGCGCTGATCGTATGGGCGGCGATGCGGCCACCTGTTGATGGCGCTCTGGGCATCCGGTTCTGGGTGTTGATCGCTGCGTATGCGCTCGCCAAGCTGCTGGAGCTGGGCGATGAAATGGTGTACCTGGCCACGGACGAATGGGTATCGGGCCACAGCCTCAAGCATGTCGCGGCGGCCTGCGCGGCGCTGCCGATACTCTGGGGCTTGAGGCGGCACCGACTCGGTGACAATGCGCCCGTCCATCCCTCGGCAATGGGCTGAGACCCGCCCCTCACAACGACAGGAGAAGTCAGCCATGTCCGTGTCCCCATCGCACCCCGCCGAGGGTGGTCAGTTCGCCCTGCTGCGCCAGCGCCGCTTCGCGCCGTTCTTCTGGACGCAGTTCCTGGGCGCTGCCAACGACAACCTGTTCAAGTTCGCCTTCACCGTGCTGGTCACGTACCAGTTGCAGGTGAGCTGGCTGCCGCCATCGCTGGCCGGGCTGGTGATCGGTGCGCTGTTCATCCTGCCGTTCCTGCTGTTCTCGGCCACCAGTGGCCAGCTGGCCGACAAGCTGGACAAGAAGACGTTGATCGTCTTCGTCAAGCGGCTGGAGATCGGCATCATGGCGCTGGCCGCGTGGGCGTTCTTCACCACCAACATTGCGCTGTTGTTGCTGTGCACCTTTCTCATGGGGCTGCACTCCACGCTGTTCGGCCCGGTGAAGTTCGCCTACCTGCCCAACCACCTGAGCGAGCGCGAGCTCACGGGGGGCAACGGCATGGTGGAAATGGGTACCTTCGTGGCCATTCTGCTGGGCAACCTCGCGGGAGGCCTGATCATCGCGGTGCCCGAGATCGGCGCCCACCACGTGGGTTTCAGCTGTGTGGCGCTGGCCTTGATCGGCCGCATCACGGCGCAGGCCGTGCCCGTGACGCCGGCCACCGACCCCGAGCTCACGATCAACTGGAACCCGTTCACCGAGACCTGGCGCAACCTGAAGCTGGCGCACGGCAACACGGTGGTGTTCCGTTCGGTGCTGGGCATCAGCTGGATGTGGTTCTTCGGCGCCGTGTTCCTCAGCCAGTTCCCCAGCTTCGCCAAGGAGGTGCTGCACGGCAACGAGCAGGTGGCCTCGTTGCTGCTCATCGTGTTTTCCATCGGCATTGGCACCGGATCGCTGTTGTGCGAGGTGCTCTCGCGCCGGCATGTCGAGATCGGCCTGGTGCCGTTGGGCGCTATCGGCATGAGCGTGTTTTCCATCGACCTCTACTTCGCGTCCAGCGGCCTGCCGCCCGCCAGTGCGCTCGGTTTGAGCGAGTTCATCGCCCTGCCTGCCCACTGGCGGGTGCTGGCCGACCTCACCCTGCTCAGTCTGTTTGCCGGCCTGTACAGCGTGCCCATGTACGCGCTGATCCAGATGCGCAGCCAGCCCACGCACCGCGCCCGCATCATCGCGGCCAACAACATCCTCAACGCGTTGTTCATGATCGCCAGTGCCGTCATCGCCGGGGCCTTGCTGTCGTCGGGTTTCACCATCCCGCAGATGTTCCTGCTGGTGGGTCTGGCCAATGCGGTGGTGGCGTTCTACATCTTCATGCTGGTCCCCGAGTACCTGTTGCGCTTCGTGGCCTGGTTCGCGTCGCGCCTGGTCTACCGCTTCAAGGTGCGGGGCGACGAGCACATACCCACAGACGGCGCGGCCGTGCTGGTGTGCAACCACGTGAGCTTTGTCGACGCTGTGCTGCTCATGGCCGCCAGCCCGCGGCCGATCCGTTTCCTGATGGACCACCGCATCTTCAAGGTGCCGCTGCTGGGGTGGCTGTTCAAGCTGGCCAAGGCCATTCCCGTCGCGCCGCAAAAGGAAGATGCGCAGGCTTATGAGGCGGCGTTCGAGGCCGCCGTGGCTGTGCTGCGTGAGGGTGACTTGCTCGCGATCTTCCCCGAAGGCGGCATCACGCGCGACGGCCAGTTGCAGCCCTTCAAGGGAGGCATGCTGAAGATCCTGGAAATGGCCAGCCGCGAGGGTCTGCACCCCAGCGTGATCCCGATGGGGCTGAGCAATCTGTGGGGCTCGTATTTCAGCCGGGTCGAGGTGCGCAACGGTGAAGCAGTGGCCATGGTGAGGCCGTTTCGTCGCGGAGTTTTCAGCCGTGTCGGGCTTCAGGTGGGCAGTCCCCTGGCGGCCTCGGCGGTGACGCTGGATGTCTTGCGCAATCGGGTTGCCACCTTGATCGACTGATGGCCGTGAGCGCCGTCCCTCACGTCTCCAGAATGGAGCGCAGGGCGAGCGCGTCGATGGGTTTGTGCAGGATGGGGAAGCCGAGTTCGGAGGCTTCCTGAATGCGCTGTGGGGAGGTGTCGCCGGTGAGGATGTAGGTGGGGATGGAGCGTGGGAGGCATGCGTGCACGGCGCGGATGGCGTCCACGGCGGTGACGTTGCCGCCCAGGCGGTAGTCGGAGATGAGCAGATCGATGTCGGGGGCGTGGGAGATGGCCATGACGACGGCCTCGTCGGGGGAGGTGGCGCAGAAGACGCGGTGACCCCAGACGCCGAGCACGCTGCGCATGGCGGCGAGGACCTGCTCGTCATCGTCGATGACGAGCACACCCATGCGGGAGGTGGACTGGGAGTAGGAGGATTCCTGCACGGGGGCTTCAGTGTTCTCGGGGGGCTCGCAGCGAGGCACGCGGATGCTGAACATGGAGCCACGCCCCGGGGTGGAGCGCAGGTCCAGCGGGGCGTGCAGCAGCAGGGCGGAGCGCTTGACGATGGACAGGCCCAGACCCAGGCCGTGGGACTCGTGGCGCGCGGCGGTGCTCTGGCCGATCTGGAAGAACTCGCCGAAGATGGCCTCGCGCTGCTCGGGGGGAATGCCGATGCCGCTGTCCCAGACCTGGAACTCGACCTCGGGGCCGCGCAGGCGGCAGCCGATGAGCACGCGCCCGCGGGAGGTGTAGCGCACGGCGTTGGAGACCAGGTTGACCAGGATGCGGCGCAGCACGGTGGGGTCGGTGTCGACCCACAGGCGCGAGCTGCAGACGTGCAGCTGCAGGCCTTTCTCGGTGGCGAGCTGGTGGAAGTCCTGATCGAGGTCTTCGAGCAGGCGCTGTGCGCTGGTGGGGGCGCGCTCGACCTGCACGGCGTTGGCGTCCAGGCGGGAGACGTCCAGCAGCATGTTCAGGAGCTGGCCCAGGCCGTCCAGGGAGGCCTGCATGCGCCGGCAGATCTCGGCCAGGTCGGCGGTGCGCACGCTCCTGGCCTGGGACATGGAGCGCAGGGCGGTGAGAAAGAGGCTGAGGGCGTGGATGGGTTGGCGCAGGTCGTGGCTGGCGGCGGCCAGGAAGACGGACTTGGCGCGGTCGGCGGCCTCGGCCTTGTCTTTCTCCGAGCGCAGGCCTTCGATGAGTTCGTGGATGCGGGCCTGGGCTTCGCGGCGGTCGCGGATGTCGCGCACCACGGCCATGCGCAGGCGCTCGCCGTTGCGCATCATCGAGCGCCCGATGATCTCCACCGGAATGCGCTCGCCGTGCACGTTGAAGATTTCGCTCTCGTAGGAGGCGTCGGCACCCGAGGCAATGACGGAGGCCGCGCGGGTGCGGTACTCCGGCGGAATCAGTTCCAGCACCGATCTGCCCAGCAGCTGTTCCTCAGACATGTTGTACAGCTTGCTGGTTGACGGGTTCGCGTCGGTGATCAGGGTGTTGACATGAAAGATCACGCTTTCGGCACTGGCATCCATGAACCTGGACAACCGGTCTTCGGATTCGCGCAGCGCCAACTCGGCCAGACGGCGCTGTGTGATGTCCTGGTTCATCGCCACCGCGCCCGTGTAGTTCCCCTGTGCATCCACCAGGGGAACCAGGGTCACCAGCACCCATTGCACCCGCGAACCGTGGACAAACGAGCGTTCGTAGGTGACGCTCTTGCGCTGCTGGAAAGCTTGTGTTCTGAAGGGCACGGCCTCGATGTTGGAGCTGCCCAGCACTTGCTCCACCGTGCGACCCAGGATGGAGTTTTCGTCAAGGCCGTACTGGTGCGCATAGTGTCGATTGGCGTACTCGCAGCGCAGCGGGTAGCTGTAGTGCGACACCATGATGGGCATCGCGTTGCAGAAGTGCCGCATGAACGCGCTCCTGGCGCAGGCTTCCGACCGGGCTTGTTGGCTGGCGGAGATGTCGACCCACACGCAGAGGTAGTGATCAGCGTCTCCCAGCCACTTGGCCGAGCAGGAAAAATACCGCGCATGGGCATCGGCCCGGAGCGGTTTCTTCCACTCCAGGTCAAGCTGAAAATCGGCTCGACTGCTCAGCCGATCGTGCAGCGCTCGGCTTGATTCGGGTGTGAGCGAGGCGATGCAGTCGCCATCGGAATGCGATGCCTCGTGCAGTGAGGTGAGCGCCCGGCTGGCGTAGAGCGGCTGGGCATCCGCGGTGACCACGAGAATCAGACCCGGCAGGTTTTGCCACCACGGCTGCACCGTTTCGGGCGCTGGGACTGAGCGAGGCGTGTGTTCCATGCGAACCTATTCGCCCAGGATGGAGCGCAAGGCGAGCGCGTCGATGGGTTTGTGCAGGATGGGGAAGCCGAGTTCGGAGGCTTCCTGAATGCGCTGTGGGGAGGTGTCGCCGGTGAGGATGTAGGTGGGGATGGAGCGTGGGAGGCATGCGTGCACGGCGCGGATGGCGTCCACGGCGGTGACGTTGCCGCCCAGGCGGTAGTCGGAGATGAGCAGATCGATGTCGGGGGCGTGGGAGATGGCCATGACGACGGCCTCGTCGGGGGAGGTGGCGCAGAAGACGCGGTGACCCCAGACGCCGAGCACGCTGCGCATGGCGGCGAGGACCTGCTCGTCATCGTCGATGACGAGCACACCCATGCGGGAGGTGGACTGGGAGTAGGAGGATTCCTGCACGGGGGCTTCAGTGTTCTCGGGGGGCTCGCAGCGAGGCACGCGGATGCTGAACATGGAGCCACGCCCCGGGGTGGAGCGCAGGTCCAGCGGGGCGTGCAGCAGCAGGGCGGAGCGCTTGACGATGGACAGGCCCAGACCCAGGCCGTGGGACTCGTGGCGCGCGGCGGTGCTCTGGCCGATCTGGAAGAACTCGCCGAAGATGGCCTCGCGCTGCTCGGGGGGAATGCCGATGCCGCTGTCCCAGACCTGGAACTCGACCTCGGGGCCGCGCAGGCGGCAGCCGATGAGCACGCGCCCGCGGGAGGTGTAGCGCACGGCGTTGGAGACCAGGTTGACCAGGATGCGGCGCAGCACGGTGGGGTCGGTGTCGACCCACAGGCGCGAGCTGCAGACGTGCAGCTGCAGGCCTTTCTCGGTGGCGAGCTGGTGGAAGTCCTGATCGAGGTCTTCGAGCAGGCGCTGTGCGCTGGTGGGGGCGCGCTCGACCTGCACGGCGTTGGCGTCCAGGCGGGAGACGTCCAGCAGCATGTTCAGGAGCTGGCCCAGGCCGTCCAGGGAGGCCTGCATGCGCCGGCAGATCTCGGCCAGGTCGGCGGTGCGCACGCTCCTGGCCTGGGACATGGAGCGCAGGGCGGTGAGAAAGAGGCTGAGGGCGTGGATGGGTTGGCGCAGGTCGTGGCTGGCGGCGGCCAGGAAGACGGACTTGGCGCGGTCGGCGGCCTCGGCCTTGTCTTTCTCCGAGCGCAGGCCTTCGATGAGTTCGTGGATGCGGGCCTGGGCTTCGCGGCGGTCGCGGATGTCGCGCACCACGGCCATGCGCAGGCGCTCGCCGTTGCGCATCATCGAGCGCCCGATGATCTCCACCGGAATGCGCTCGCCGTGCACGTTGAAGATTTCGCTCTCGTAGGAGGCGTCGGCACCCGAGGCAATGACGGAGGCCGCTCGTGCCCGGTACTCCGGTGGCACCAGCTCCAGCACAGACCTGCCCAGCAGCATGTGCAGGGGTGTTTCAAACAGACGGCTGGCGGCCGGGTTTGCGTCTGTCATCAGACCGTCGCGGTGGAAGACCACGCCCTCTTCGCTGGCATTCATGAAGCGTGACAACCGGTCTTCTGACTCGCGCAGGGCGAACTCCGTCTTGTGTCTCTCGGTGATGTTGGAAATCAGGTAGAAGAAGCCATCGTCTGCGCCCATGGCTTGCGGATCCCCTGCAGCGGTGACGGTGACCTCAAGCCGCAATGGTTCGCCGGTCGTCGAGTTGAATTCA
Organism: Pseudomonadota bacterium; assembly: GCA_040385485.1. Taxonomy (GTDB): domain Bacteria; phylum Pseudomonadota; class Gammaproteobacteria; order Burkholderiales; family Burkholderiaceae_C; genus Hydrogenophaga. The sequence continues at coordinate 24,657 of JAZKHJ010000016.1, forward strand.
CAGGGGAATGTCACCGCCACGTGCTCCCTGGCCGCACGCCGCAGAAAGGGAACCACCACCTCCCGCAGATTCTCGCCAATGAGACCGAGCGCCGGGACTCCGATGATCGACTGTTCGTCAAACCCGAACAACTCGGCGAACCGTTGATTGGCGAACTTGCACCTGTTCAGTGGACGCGGGCCAAAGTGCGCGACCATCACCGGCAAGTGTTTGAAGATCAAGCGAATTCGCTCGACGAGCGTCTGCGCCGTCACGCGATCAAGTTCTGTGACCGTCGTGTCTGCAAAGTAGCACGCGTGGTGACCGCACTCCGGCATCCAGTAGCCCTTGCACGTCAACCACATGGGAGGTATCAACACATCTGCCCTGGCCGCTCCGATCAAATGCAGAGTGGCTTGAAAGTCCTCTTGGCGATGGAGGTCCGAGATCAGTTCAAGTCGACTCGACTCTGACAGCAAGTCCGTCCAGTCTGTGGCGCACCCTCTGGACGCATGCAGCGCCTTGAAGGTCGGTGATGCTGCCAGCAGCGCGGCCTCTGGCCCCAGGGCCGCCCCAAGACCAGGGAGAAGTTCCCACGGAATCAAGGAGGGATTTCGCATGGGCTTCGGACGTGTCCTCGGGTGGCTTGGGTGGCGGTGGTTCATCGTAGCCTTTGGATCGAAATAAATCCATCGGACAGACGCATGCATTGATCAGGATGTTGCGTTCGTGAAGTCTGGAGCAACCGGGCCTGGAAAATACTGCGTGTGCATTATTGAGGCCCCAATTGCCTGCCAAGAGACTCGAAGCTCACTTCACCCATCCTGAAAGAGTCGAGCATGACGGAGAGTTTTGCAGTTCACGTGCCGCCTGATCATCTGGCTCATGCCCGTTCGCATGCCGCAGTTGCACCGGGAGGCCCCGGCCAAACCCACAAGCCTTTGACACTGGCATCGGTGCTGCGTCATGTCCTGTTGTTGGAGAGGCCCGTCATGGATTCGTCCGCGGCGCGTGATCTTCCCCCTGCCGAGGAGCCCGCCTTGCGCCGCGTGAACCGCATTCTCGACACGGCGCTTGAGGCGAGTCTGCTACTCGATACCGCTCGCCAGCAGCTTCAGAACGCCATTTCCACGCAGCGCGAACTGGAGATCGTGCTGGAGATGCTGGCGGCACGGGTTGAGGCAGGCCAAGCCAATCAGGTGGATCATCGCAAGGTCACCGCCCGCCTGGTTTCTGCGCGCGAGACGGTCACACGGGCTGTGGGGGAGTGGAGCCGCATCGGCCGCCGCTTCACTCAACTCACCCGGTTGCTCCCGGCCCAGCTGGAAACCGGCTTCGAGATCCTGGGGCCCGTTCTGACAGATGAAATGGATCGCCTTGCGTTCGCTTGCTTGTCTTCCCACGCCGATGTGCAGTTCAGCTTGAGCCAACGAGCGCAGGCATGGGCGGCGCGGCGAACGGATCCTGCGTGTGAAGGTGGTTTTGCGCCGGAGGACTTTGGTGCGTGGATGTCGAGTCTGGAGAGCACCAGAGCGCAAGCGGCGGCCGATTTTTCGAGCGCCCGCGAGTCCTATTTGCAAGCGGTCCTGAATTTCGACCGGGAGCATGCGTGCCTGGTCAGGGCGCGCTCCTTGCGGCGCACCGCTGACACGGGTTTCCGCTTGAATACGCGCAGTGCTCTCGACTTCGCAGATGCCGTTCTGGAAGAGAGCCGACGCAACCATGCGGTGCTTATGTGCCAATCGCAGCGGCAGGCCACCGGGTATCACCTGTATGCGCTCGCGGGTCTGCTGCCCAGGCAGTTCGGATTGATCGATCCAGCCGCGGGGTATTGAGAACCTCGCGGCTTGCATCAAAAAAGAGGGCCTTGCTGCGTCGCAGCAAGGCCCTCTTTTTGTTTCGTGTGTGCAAACTGTTCAGTGCATCATGACGAGGGGCGTGTTCACGTCGGCGGGTGACCTGAACCACAGACCGGCAAAGGCGCTGTAGCGCAACATCGAGCTCTGCCGCACGCGCCGGTCGATCTTCTTTTCGATCACCGGCATCTTGCCGAGCATGTCCACGACGCTGGCATCCCATCGCACCACCTTGACGAACGCAGCATAGATCTCCAGGCCGGCTGGATTCAGACCAACGGAGCGCACCATGATGCGGATCTGATCGGGACCCAATCCCAGCATCTGGAAGCAGTCCTTGATCATGTCCTGGTAGTCGTCCGAGATCGAGGTGGGCGTGATTTCGGAGTCGATGTCGTCGGCTACCGGCAGCTTCACCTCATTCTTCAGGCCCAGGTGTTTGATGACCCCTTGCGTCAGTGCATGAATCCCCATGATGTGCCTCGCTTGTCTGGTGTTGGTTTGGTGTCCGAAGATGCGTTCACCATGGGATGAAGTATCTGCTCCGGATACCCCCACCCCCAATAATGCATGAGCACTATTTTGCGAAAATTGGGTCGATTTCCCTCTTGGGGTGCAAGACCTCCGCCTTCGTGCAGAACAGCGGTGGGTACGGGGGTGTGTACCCTGCGAACTCAGAGGTTGCTGTCGAGGTCGGGCGCTTCCGCCAGTCCTGATTGCATGGCGTACGCCGCAATCTCCGCACCGTTGTGCAGGCCGAGCTTGAGCATCACGTTCTGTCGGTGCTTGCGTGCGGTCAGCACGCTGATGTGCAACGCGTCGGCAATCTCCTGGTTGCTGCCGCCCTTGGCGATCATGCGAACGATCTGTTGTTCTCGTTGCGTCAATGCCTGCGAGAGACCAAATCCGGCGGGGCGCCCGTTGGTGGAGTTGTCCAGCCCCTTCGACACTTGCTGGCTGACATATTGACGGCCCGCGAGCACGGCCTGGATCGCGTCGAGCAACTCCGACCCTTGCTCGTGCTTGAGAACAAAACCATCGGCACCCGCCGCAAACGCATTGGCCACCGAGCCCGGGTAGACATTGCCGGTGACGATCAACACCTTGGTCTTGGGCGCCACCTTCTTCACCTTGCGAGCCACCTCGATGCCTGAACTGTCGCTCAGCGCGAGGTCCAGCAAGAGCAGGTCGGGTTTGTGGAAGGCCACCAACATCTCGACATCGCTGCCCAGCGCGGTTTCGGCCACCAGTTCGAATCCACCCGTGGCTGTCAACAGCATGTTGATGCCTTGGCGGACCAGCGCATGATCTTCTGCAACAACAACTTTGACCATAGGGGGCATCAGTTAGAGGAAAACACCGCGCCGTGTATCCACGGTGCGGGCGTGGCTTGCGTCAGAAAGGAATGTCGTCGTCCATGTCGTCGAAGCCGCTGGACTGGCGTGCAGGCGCGGCTGCCGGAGCCTGGCGGGGCGCGGCGGGCGCGGCCGCGCGCGGGGCCGCCGCGGGGCGCGAGTAGCTGCCACCACCGCCACCGCCGGCTTCGTCACCGCTGGGGCCGCCCATGCCCTGGCGGCTACCCAACAGCTGCATTTCGCTGGCGATGATGTCCGTGGCGCTTTTCTCGATGCCGTCCTTGTCGGTGTACTTGCGATAGGTCAGGCGGCCTTCGACGTAGACGGGGGTGCCCTTCTTTACATATTCGCCCACGATTTCAGCCAAGCGTTCGAAGAAGGTGACGCGGTGCCACTGGGTTTCTTCGATGAACTCGCCGGAGTTTCGGTCCTTGCGGCGGCTGGTGGTGGCGATGCTGATGTTCGCCACGGCACCGCCCGAGGGCAGGTAGCGGATCTCAGGATCGCGGCCGCAGTTGCCGACGAGGATGACTTTGTTGACGGATGCCATGGTGATGTCCTGTAGAGAGAGGGTGCGGCCCGCATGGGCCGGCCCGAAAAGCGGTCAGTCATTGTGCCGCAACTGATCGATGGCGGGCCGGTTGCGTTCACTCGCGTGGGCAGCAATACCCCAGGGCCTAAACTGCGGACCCATGAAAGGCGAACCGGATTTTCTTCAGAACCTGCGCGACGAAATGGGCGGCGGCCGGCAATGGCTCGACCGGGCAGTGGTGATCGCGTACGCCGTGCTCGCCGGCCTGGCGGTGGTGGGCTTCACGCTGCTGGCCGACACAGCCATAGGTCTGTACGGTGGCATGCGCAGTGGCTGGTGGTGGGCGCCACTGGTCTGGACGCCGGCCCTGACCGCCTTGATCGTCTGGGCCATCCGGCGCTGGGCGCCTGGGGCGGTGGGATCGGGTGTGCCGCAGGTGCTCACGGCGCTGGCGCCTGAAACCCCTCTGAGTGAGCGCTCGCGCTTTGTCTCGCTCAAGTTGAGTGTGGCCAAGGTGTTCGGGGTGTCGGGCGGGCTGCTGGCCGGTCTGTCGGTCGGTCGGCAGGGTCCCTCGGTGCAGGTGGCAGCGGGCGTCATGCTGCACGCGCGGCGCTGGCTGTCGCCCGCCTCGGGCATCAGCGACCGCGAATTGCTTGTCGCAGGAGGCGCCGCCGGCATTGCTGCGGCCTTCAATACGCCGCTGGGCGGCATCGTGTTTGCCATCGAAGAGCTTTCGCGCCGCCTGCAGGACCGCAGCAGCGGCCTGATGTTGGCGGCCATCGTGGTGGCCGGGCTGGTGGCGGTGTCGGCGTTTGGCAACCTGTCCTATTTCGGCCGCGTGCGGGCGGACGCCGTTTCGTGGTGGGGCCTGCTGGCGCCTGGAGCGCTGGTGGCTCTGGCTTGCGGTTTGCTGGGTGGCCTGCTCTCGCGCCTGATGCTGGCTTCGTTCACCGGGCTGCCCGACCGGTTTTGCGCCTATCGGCGCAAGCGCCCGGTCTCGTTTGCCGCGATGTGCGGTTTTGTGGTGGCTGTGATCGCGGTGGTGAGCGACGGTGCGGCCGTGGGCGTGGGCCACGCGCACACGAAGGAACTTCTGGACCAGGTTGCGGATTCCGGCTCGGCGCACCAGCCGCTGGTGTTCACGGGTCTGAAGTTCGTTGCGTCGTGGCTATCCGCCTGGGCGGGCGTGCCGGGCGGCGTTTTTGGACCGAGTCTGTCGCTGGGCGCTGGCGTGGGGGCCGATGTGGCTTGGCTGCTCAACTCACCTCACGGTGCTGCGCTGATCGCGCTGGGCATGTGCGGCTTTCTGGCCGCGGTCACGCAAACGCCCATCACGGCCATGATCATCGTGATGGAGATGACCGATGGTCACAGCATGGTGCTCAGCCTCATGGCTTGCGCGCTGCTGGCCAGCCTGGTGTCTCGCATGATCAGCCGCCCGCTCTACAGCACCATGTCGCTGCTGATGATGCGATCCTTGCGCGATCGCACCGATGCTGGGCCTGTGCCCGAGCCGGTCGGACGTTAGCCTCGACCGGTCGATCGCATCGGCCAGGCCAGCGCCATCCACAGCAGCATCAGGCCGACGCTGACGAAGAAAATGCCGGTGCTGCCCCAGGCCTTGATGACCAGCCCGCCCAGGCTGCCGCCGGCAAAGATGCCCAGCGACATCAGCGTGTTGTAGACCCCCAGCGCTGCCCCGCGCTGGCGCGGCTCGGCCAGGCGAGACACCAGGCTGGGCTGGCTGGCTTCCTGGGTGTTGAATCCCACGAAGTACACGCACAGCAGCGCGCCCACCATCCACATCGAGGGCGATTGCAGGTTGAGCCAGAAACCGAGCTGCGCCAGCACAATGAGCGCGATGGAGCCCAGGTAAACCTGCCGGAAGTAGCCCATGCGCTCCAGGCGAAACAGCAGCCCGCCCATGATCAGCAGCGACGCCAGTACCGCAGGCAGGTAGACCTTCCAGTGCTCCGGGGTGGCCAGGCCCGACTCGATCAGCAAGGCCGGCACCGACATCCACATGGCGATTTGAACCGCGTGCAGCACGAACACACCGAGGTCCACGCGAAGCAGTTCCACGTTGGCGAGCACCTCGCGCAAGCCGCGGCGATTCTGCACGTGCTGCTGCGGCGGCTCGGGAGGTACCACCCAGGCCACCACCGCCATGCCGATGGCGGCCAGCACCGCGGTGAGCGCGAACAGGCCTGACAGGCCGATGAGGGGCACGAGCAGCGGCGCCAACACCAGCGACAGCGCGAACATGAGCGCGATGCTGATACCGATCAAGGCCATGGACTTGGTGCGCACCTCGTCGCGGGTGAGGTCGGCCAGCAGGGCGGTGACGGCGGCCGAGATGGCGCCGGAGCCCTGCAGTGCGCGACCGATCACCAGCCAGACCATGGTGGGCGCCCAGGCGGCAATCAGGCTGCCCAGCACGAACAGCGTCAGGCCGGCCTGGATCACGGGTTTGCGGCCGAGCCGGTCGGAGGCGATGCCGAACGGCACCTGCAGCAGGGCCTGGGTGAGGCCGTAGATGCCCATGGCCAGACCGACCAGCGCGGGGTCGTCGCCGCCGGGGTAGGTGTGGGCCTGCAACACGAACACTGGCAGCACCAGGAACAGCCCCAGCATGCGCAGCGCATAGATGCACGCCAGCGCGCCGCTGGTGCGCCGCTCGGTCGGTGTCATGCGTGCAGCCGCCGCCTGGGGAGCGGGGGTGTCGGCGGGGGCGGTGCTGAGGGTGGACAAGGCTGGGCAGGCAAAAACGGTATTGTGCGCGAAAGGTTTGCCGAGGCCGGTCGGCCCGACGCGAAAACCCGGGGCGGCTTATCATGTCGGGTTGCCCTGAACACCCTCGCCGCGCCTTGAACCAGAACCTGCCCCCGGACCTGAATCTGCCGAGTCTGACCGGCGCCGATGCGCCGGTGGAGCCCGACGAACATGCGCTGTTGAACCGCATCGCTGGCGCCCACCTGCGCCACGCCAGCCCCTACCTTTCAGTGCGGGGCGCGCGCACGCACAACCTCAAGAACATCGACCTCGACATCCCCAAGCATTCGCTGGTGGTGATCACGGGTCTGTCGGGCTCGGGCAAGTCGAGTCTGGCGTTTGACACGCTGTACGCCGAGGGCCAGCGCCGTTATGTGGAGAGCCTGTCGGCCTATGCGCGGCAGTTCTTGCAGCTCATGGACAAGCCCGACGTGGATCTGATCGAAGGTCTGTCGCCGGCCATCGCCATTGAACAAAAGGCCACCAGCCACAACCCGCGCTCCACCGTGGGCACGGTCACCGAGATCCACGACTACCTGCGCCTGCTGTTCGCCCGCGCCGGCACCCCGCATTGCCCCGACCACGATCTGCCGCTGGCCTCCCAAAGCGTGGCGCAGATGGTGGACGCCGTGCTGGCCCTGCCCGAGGGCACACGCCTGATGATCGTGGCGCCGGTGGCGCGCGAGAAGAAGGGCGAATTCACCGAGCTGTTTGCCGACATGCAGGCGCAAGGCTATGTGCGCTTTCGCATCAACCAGACCGTGCTCGACTTCGACGCCCTGCCGGCGCTGAAGAAGACCGAAAAGCACAACATCGACGTGGTGATCGACCGCATCAAGGTGCGCACCGATGGTGAAGAGGATGGTGTGAACCCGCTTCGACAGCGGCTGGCTGAAAGTTTTGAAGCCGCCCTGCGCCTGGCGGACGGCAGAGCGCTCGCGGTTGACATGAACACCGGTGCGGAAACGGCGTTCTCGGCCAAGTTCGCCTGCCCGCTGTGCAGCTATACCGTGGGCGAACTCGAGCCGCGCCTGTTCTCGTTCAACTCACCCATGGGCGCCTGCCCCACCTGCGACGGCCTGGGTCACACCGAGTTTTTCGACCCGGCGCGCGTCGTGGCCTTCCCGACGCTGAGCCTGGCCAGTGGTGCCATCAAGGGCTGGGACCGCCGCAACGGCTACTACTTCGCCATGATCGAAAGCCTGGCAGCGCACTACAAGTTCGACGCCGAAGCGCCCTGGGATTCCTTGAATGAGTCGGTTCAACAGTCCCTGCTTTATGGCTCGGGCGATGAGGAGATCAAGTTCAGCTATGCGCTCGAATCGGGCGAGCGCGCGGGCAAGAAGATCAGCAAGAAGCACCCCTTCGAAGGCATCATCCGCAACTTCGAGCGTCGCTACCGCGAGACCGACAGCGCAGCGGTGCGCGAAGAACTTGCTCGCTACCGCGCGGTGCAGCCCTGCCCCGACTGCGGTGGCTCCCGCCTGCGGCGCGAGGCGCGTCACGTGTTCGTGGGCGAGGGCGAGCAGAAGCAGCCCATTTACAAGATCAGCCACGTCACGCTCGGCGAAGCCCTGGCCTATTTCCTGAAGCTGGAGTTGCGCGGCACCAAGGGTGACATCGCCGCGCGCGTGATCAACGAAATCCGCCAACGCCTGAAGTTCCTGAACGACGTGGGCCTGAATTACCTGAGCCTGGACCGCAGCGCGGACACCCTCAGCGGCGGCGAGGCGCAGCGCATCCGCCTGGCCAGTCAGATCGGCAGCGGCCTGACCGGCGTGATGTACGTGCTTGACGAGCCCAGCATCGGCCTGCACCAGCGCGACAACGACCGGCTGATCGCCACGCTGCAACATCTGCGCGACCTGGGGAACACCGTGCTGGTGGTCGAGCACGACGAGGACATGATCCGCACCGCCGACCACGTGATCGACATGGGCCCGGGCGCCGGCGTGCATGGCGGGCGGGTGATGGCGCAGGGCACCTGCGCCGCCGTCATGGCCACGCCGGGTTCCCTCACCGGCCAGTACCTCAGCGGCGCGCGCAGCATCGCTGTGCCGGCGCGTCGCACGCCCTGGTTGCCGGTGGTCAAGGGCGCTGGGGCGGCCAAGGCCGCCGCTTTCAAACCGCGCTTCGCCCCCAGCCCCGCGGCAGAGCGCCGCGCCGCGCGCGAAGCCGCGCACCAGGCCACGCTGGGCGAGCTGCAGGAGATTCGCGTGGTCAACGCCACCGGTCACAACCTCAAGGGCGTGAGCGTGGCGTTTCCGGTCGGCTTGCTCACCTGCGTCACCGGTGTGTCCGGTTCGGGCAAATCGACGCTGGTCAACGACACACTCTACGCCGCCGTGGCGCGCACGCTCTACCGCTCGCACGACGAGCCCGCCGCGCATGAAGCCATTGAAGGCATCGAGCATTTCGACAAGGTCATCAACGTTGACCAGTCACCCATCGGCCGCACGCCGCGCAGCAACCCGGCCACCTACACAGGCCTGTTCACCGGCATCCGCGAACTCATGGCCGAGGTGCCCACCGCCCGCGAGCGCGGTTACGGTCCGGGCCGCTTCAGCTTCAACGTGGCCGGTGGCCGCTGCGAGGCCTGCCAGGGCGACGGTGTGGTCAAGGTCGAGATGCACTTTTTGCCCGACGTGTACGTGCCTTGCGAGGTGTGCGGTGGCCAGCGTTACAACCGCGAAACGCTGGACGTGCAGTACAAGGGCCGCAACATCGCGCAGATCCTGGACATGACGGTGGAGCAGGCTCACGCTTTTTTCACGGCTGTGCCCACGCTGCATCGCAAACTGCAGACCTTGCTCGATGTGGGCCTGTCCTACATCCAGCTTGGCCAGAGCGCGACCACGCTCTCGGGCGGCGAGGCGCAGCGCGTCAAGCTCGCGCTGGAGCTTTCCAAGCGCGACACCGGCCGCACGCTCTACATCCTGGACGAACCCACGACGGGTCTGCACTTCGCCGACATCGAACTGCTGCTGCAGGTGCTGCACCAGTTGCGAGACGCCGGCAACACCATCGTGGTGATCGAGCACAACCTGGACGTGATCAAGACCGCCGACTGGGTGATCGACATGGGTCCCGAAGGTGGCTCCGGCGGTGGCACCGTGGTGGCGCAGGGCACGCCCGAGACCATTGCTGCGCACGCGCACAGCCACACCGGGCACTACCTCAAGCGCCTGCTGACGTTGCCGCAGGCCGCGTGACGCGTTACTTGTTGCGGTAGGCCAGCCCTACTGAGGCGCCGTAGGTGGTGGTGCGCGTGGCCAAGGGACTGCGGGCCACCGCGCCCTGCAACTGGTAAACGCTCAAGCCGCCATAGGCCACCCAACGCTTGTTCAACGCCGAGGTGATGCGCCAACCCAGCGAGACGCCGTCGAACCCCGACCCCAGTGCGTAGGCCTGCAAGCCGGTGGCTGCTGCCGCGTCGAGCGCGATGCCGTAATGGGTTTGTCGGTAGGTGCCATTGGCCCAGCCTGCGCCGATGGACAGATCCCAGTGCGTTTGTGACGAGATGGGGTAGCGGTAGTTCAGGCCCGAGTCGAGCCGCAGGCCACCGTCGCGGCCCAGCAGGTCCTGCGAAGCGCGCAACGAGCCGCTCCAGCGTGGGCTCAGCGTGAAGCCAGCCGTGACGCGCCCGCGCACCGTGTCGCGCACCCGGGGCAGGCCGCCGTACACGGGGTCATCCTTCCACGAGCGGCCCTCGTCAATGGACAGCGATGTGCTCAGCGAAACACGGTCGCTGCGGGAGAGCACGGTGCTCACGCCGCTGTCCACCGACTCGCGGCCCTGCGCCAGCAGCGCGCTGGCACCTGAGGTGGCAAAGCGGAAGCGCCCGAGCTGGAAGGCCCAGATCGGGCGAAGACCCAGGCTCTGCTCGCTGGTGCCGAAGGGATCGCGTCCGCTGGAGAGTGAAGCGCCCAGCAGGTAGTCGCGACTCGCTTCGAGCGCCACCGGTTCGGCCACCTGGGCATGGCCCGCCACGGCCCATGACGCTGCGACCAGCGCCAGGGGAAGCACGGTCATTCGCGTCATGGTGTTGCGCTCAGAGTCGGCTCAGGTCTTCGATCGCATCGACCACCATGCTGGTGCCCACGGCAATCAGCAGGATGTCGGCTGCAACTCGCACGTATTTATGACCTGCTGGAGGCGCACCCAGGCGGATCGAGATGTCGTTGGGCACGGCGTAATAGACCACGTCGGACGGCAGGCGGTAGCCCTTGCGCCACTTCTTGGCCTGGCCCGGGGGCATGCAGCCGTTGTTTTTCTTGGCCAGACCCGGCGGGCAGTTGCCGGCGCGGAAACGCGGCTCGTAGTACTCGCGCACCGCCACGCGCTGGCTGTCCTGAAAATAGCCGCCGATGTTGATCTGCACCGCGACGTTGGTCGACGATCGATCGCCCGAGCCTTGTTGGGTGTGGCGCGGCTGGGCGTCGCGATCGCCCTTGCTGTTTTTGCCGCCACGGTCGGATTTTTCCCATTTGTTCTTACCGCCGCCGGCATGGTCGGGTTTTTCGGCCAGCGCGGGGGCGGCCGTGAGGGCCATCGCCAGGCTCAGGCCGGCGAAAGCCCACAAAGTTCTGCGCGGTGCGTTCATGGTTCAAGTCTCGGGTGTTGTGGGGCCGAGAGCAGTCTACTTCGTTGCCTTGCTGCACAAGCAGTTACATCTGCGCGGCTGTCGCGGTGTGGGCGCCGATCATCGAACGACCACAGGCTGGCAGACTCGCACCTCCAAGCGCATGCTTCTTCACCGGGTGTCTCCTTGTCTCAAGAAACCGAACTCAAGCTGGAAGTGCATCCGCAAGACCTGGCGGATTTGCTGAAGCATCCTCTGTTGAAGTCGCAACCCGCTCGGCGCGAGCGGCTGTTCAACACCTACTTCGACACCTCCACCCTGGCGCTGCGCGCTCGGCGCATGGCCGTGCGCGAACGCCGCGTGGGGCGCCAGACGCTGCTCACAGTGAAAACAGCAGGGCAGTCGGTGGGAGGCTTGTCGCAGCGCGGTGAGTGGGAAGCGCCCACCCAGCCGGGCGCATTCGACTTCGCCGCGCTGGTGAGCGATCCGGCGCTGGCCGCGCAACTGGCCAGCGTGGCCTGGCAACTGGTGCCGGTGTTTCGCACCGACTTCACCCGCCGCAGCTGGGTGCTGCAACACGGCGCGGCCCGGGTGGAGGTGGCGCTGGACCAGGGTTTCATCGGCACCGGTACCGCGCAGGGCAACCACCGCCAGCCCATTCTTGAACTGGAACTCGAGTTGCTCGAAGGCCCGGTGGACGCCCTGCTGGACCTGGCCCACACCCTGGCGCTGGGCCCGCGGGGGCAGGCGTCCAGTGCACTGCGCCTGCTGCCCGCCAACCGCAGCAAGGCCGAACGCGGTTACGCGCTCTTCATGGGCGAGCGGATGCAGCCGGTGAAGGCAGCGGAACTGCAGTTGCACGCGGGCATGCATCCGGTGCAGGCTTTTCGTGCGGCGGCCCTGAGCTGCCTGACCCACCTGCAGGCCAACGAGGCCGGGGTGCTGCATCCCGGCGCCGACAGCGCGCTGCCCGACCCCGAATTCGTGCATCAGGCGCGTGTGGCCCTGCGGCGGATGCGCACCGGCCTGCGCATCTTTCGCGCACACCTGCCGGCCCGCTTTGCCGCGCACTGGTCGTCCGAGTGGAAGGTGTTGACCAACCAATTGGGCGACGCGCGCAACTGGGACGTGTTCGCTACCGAGTGGTTGCCCGAACTGGTGGCCAATGAGCCGGACCCGATGGGAGCGGCGGACACCTCGGCGCAGGTGCTGCTGGGCTGGGTGCAAGACCAACGGCGAGCGGCCTGGCAGCGCGCAGCGGATGCGCTGGGCAGCCGCGAACACGCGCTGCGCCTGCTGGCCTTCACCCGCGCGGTGCTCTGCCTGCAGCCCGCAGACAGGCCGCAGGCCGAGACCGCCGCCGGGCAAGGTCTGGCGGCGTGGGCGCAGGCCAGCTTGCGCGAACGCCATGCCGCGTTGCGGCAGCAGGCCAGGGCGGCGCGTCGCATGGGTCCCGAGGGGCGGCATGCCTTGCGCATTTCGCTGAAGAAGCTGCGCTACGCGCAGGAGTTTCTGGCCAGTGTGCTGCCGCCAAAGCGTGTGGCGCGCAGCACCGCCGTGCTGGCTGAGGCGCAGCAACTGCTGGGCCAGCTCAACGACCTCACGACCGCGCACGCGCTGCTCGCCTCGGCACCGCCGGGGCCCGCTTCACCCCGGGTGGTGGGCTGGCAACAGGTCCTGCAGGCCCGGCTGGAAGCCGGACTGAGCGGGTTGCCCGCCATGGAGTGTTCGCTGGAAAAAGCCCCCACCCCCTGGGTCTGAGGGTTTGCTTTCAGGCTGCGGCGCCGGGCCGATCAGCCACCTTGTCGCGCCAGGCCTGCAGCGCGTGCAGGCCCGCTTCGGCGGGCTTGAACCGCATCAGCTTGCCGAACTCCACGGTGCAGAACGCGGTGATGTCGGCGATGGTGAAGCGGTCTCCGGCCACCCAGGGTTGGCGCTGCAGCTCCGCATCGAGCCAGACCGCCGTTTCCTTGGCCTTGGCCAGTTGCGATTGACCGAAGTCGGGGAACTGCGGCTGCTCCAGCGGGGCCAGCCCGGGATGGGTGTGGCGGATGGCGTTGGCCAGCGGCAGCATCAAGTACCACTCCATGCGCCGGTCCGCCATTTCGATGAAGGCGCGTTCCTGCGTGTCGCGCCCCATCAGGTTGGGCTCGGGGTGCAGGCCCTCCAGGTACGTACAGATGGCGCGAGTTTCTGTGAGCACACGGCCGTCGTCCAGTTCCAGCGCGGGCACGCGGGCCAGCGGGCTTTTGGCCAGGTAGGCGGCTTGTTTGTGCTCTTGGGCGTTCAGGTCGATATTGACGAGCTCCAGGCCCTCGATGGACTTCTCGACCAGGAACATCTGGACCCGGCGGGGGTTGGGCGCGCGGGGCGAGATATACAGCTTCATGGCGCAGAGCCCTTCAAGCTCTGGCCCATCTCCACCATGCGGCGGGCTTCTTCGGCAAACCGTTGGGCACCGGCATCGCCATCGCGCGTGAGGTCCACCCGGGACGCCGGGCGCTCGATGCCGCGCTGCACAGCCGGGCGTGCGCGGATCGCATCGCGCCAGCGAACGAGGTTCGGCAAGTCATCGACGTCCACGCCCGACCACCGGTGCGTGCGCACCCAGGCCCAGTTCGCGATGTCGGCGATGGAGTAGTCGCCAGCCAGGAACTCGTGGTCTTTCAGGCGCTCGTCGAGCACGCGGAACAGGCGCTTGCTCTCGCCTTGGTAGCGATCGATCACCGCGGGGATCTTCTCGGGAAAGTAGCGGAAGAACACGTTGGCCTGGCCCATCATCGGGCCGATGCCGCCCATCTGGAACATCAGCCACTGCATCACCAGCGAACGGCCTTTCACATCGGCGGGCATCAGCTGGCCGGTTTTCTCGGCCAGGTACACGAGGCAGGCGCCGGACTCGAACACCGCGAAGCTGTCCATTCCGTGATCGACGATGGCCGGGATGCGACCGTTGGGATTGATCGCCAGGAAGGCCGGTGTTTTCTGCTCACTCTGGGAGAGGTCAAGCACCTTCAGCGTGTAGGGAAGTCCGAGTTCTTCCAGCGCGATGGACACTTTGTGTCCGTTGGGCGTTGCCGCCGTGTAGAGGTCGATCATGCGGGCCCCGCTGCGCCGGCGGCCTGCAATTCGTCACGCGTTTTGAGCGCCACCCGGCGCGCCGCAGCCGCGAAATCGTCGCCATCGGATGCATACAGGATGGCGCGCGACGAGTTCACGATGATCGGGCCCGTGGTCGTGTCACCCTGCGTGCGCAGGCCAGCGCGCACCGTGGCCACGGCGTCGCCGCCTTGTGCGCCCACACCGGGGATCAGCAGCGGCAAGGTGGGCGCAATCTCACGCACACGCTCGATCTCGGCCGGGTAAGTGGCGCCCACCACCAGGCCGAGCTGGCCATTGAGGTTCCATGGCCCTTGTGCGAGCCGCGCCACGTGTTCGTAGAGCAGGGGCGCACCTTCCACGGAAGCCAGTCGCTGGTTCTGCAGATCGTCGCCCCCGGGGTTGGAGGTTCGGCACAAGAGGAACGCGCCCTTGCCGTGGTACTGCAGGTAGGGCTCCACCGAGTCGAAGCCCATGAACGGCGAGAGCGTCACCGCATCGGCGCCGTAGCGCTCGAAGGCCTCGATGGCGTACTGCTGCGCCGTGCTGCCGATGTCGCCGCGCTTGGCGTCCAGGATCACCGGCACCTGCGGCGCAGTGCGGCGCATGTGCTCCATGAGGCGCTCGAGCTGCTCTTCGGCGCGGTGCGCGGCGAAGTAGGCGATCTGCGGCTTGAAAGCGATGGCGGTGTCGGCCGTGGCCTCGACGATGGCGGCACAAAAATCGTAGATGCGGCTGGCATCGCCTTTGAGCCTGGAGGGAAAGCGCGCCGGGTCCGGGTCAAGGCCGACGCAGAGCAGGGAGCGGTTCTGGCGCTCGGCGCCGCGCAGCATGTCGAGAAAAGTCATGCAGGGATTTTAGGTGGGCGCCTGGAGGGCGGGCCCTAAGATCGTCACCCATGCAAGCACTCTCGCGCCAACAGCTCGTCCTTCTGGTTCTTCTCACCCTGGTGTGGGGCATCAACTGGCCCATCATGAAATTCGGTGTGACCGGGTTTCCGGCCCTCACGTTTCGCGCCATCAGCATGTGGATCGGTCTGCCAGTGCTGGGCCTGGTGCTGGTGTGGCGGCGCGTGCCGTTTCGCATCGGGCGCGAGCACTGGCGCGAGCTGTTCGTGCTCACCGTCTTCAACATGCTCGTCTGGCACACGCTGGCGGTGCTGGCCATCCAGACCCTGTCCAGCGGTCGGGCGGCGATCCTGGGCTACACCATGCCGGTGTTCTCGGCCATCGTTGGGGCCTGGTGGTTCGGGCAGCGGCTGGGCGTGCGGGCCTGGGGCGGCGTGGGGGCAGCAGCGCTGGGGGTCATGCTGCTGCTGTGGCACGAGGTCACCCAGCTCTCGGGCAAACCGCTGGGCGTGACCATGATGCTGATCGCAGCCGCCGCCTGGGCATTGGGCACGCAGATGCTGCGCCGAACCACCTTGCCCCAGCCCACGCTGGCCATCTCGTTCTGGATGACGTTCTTCACCACGCTGTGGATGACCGCCGCCGCCGTGCTGTTCGAGCGAACGGCCTGGGTGGCGCCCACGCCGGCCATCTGGGGTGCGATCATTTACAACGCGCTGGGTGTGTTCGCCTTCGCGCAGGTGGCCTGGCTCATGATGGCGCGCGACCTGCCCCCGGTGGCGTCGACCTTGTCGGTGATGTTCATCCCTGTGTTGGGGGTGTTCAGCGGCGCCTGGTGGCTGAACGAGGTGTTGCACTGGCAGGACTGGGCTGCGGTGGCACTGATCATGGTGGCTATCGCATCTGTGCTGTTGCCCCCACGCTCCGCCGTTGTACGGCCGCGCACGAACTGACCAGTTCAGTTCTGCAACTGCGCCATCGCCAGGCACAGATCGGCCCAGGCCTTGCCCTTGTCGGTGGGGGTGCGCAGGAGGTAGGCTGGGTGGTAGGTCACGATCACGGGCACGCCTTCGTAGTGGTGCACCTGCCCGCGCAAACGGCCGATGGGCTCAACGCTCTTGAGCAGCGCCTGCACGGCGAAGCGACCCATGGCCACGATCACCTTGGGCTTCACCAGCGCCACCTGACGCGCCAGATACGGCTCGCAACGGGCCACTTCATCGGGTTGCGGATTGCGGTTGGCCGGCGGGCGGCACTTGAGCACGTTGGCAATGAAGGCGCCTTGCGCGCCGGTGCCGCTGCGGCTGCGGCCCACGGCCTTGAGCATGTTGTCGAGCAGCTGGCCGGCCGCGCCCACGAAGGGTTCGCCTTGCAGGTCCTCGTTCTCGCCCGGGGCTTCGCCCACGACCATCCAGTCGGCCTGTTCGTCGCCCACGCCGAACACGGTCTGGGTGCGGCCCCGGCACAGCCCGCAGGCCTGGCAACCGGCCACGGCTTCACGCAGTGCGGACCAGTCCAGTGTGGCCACGGCGCTTGCCGGTTCGGCTTGCCGCGCGGGTTCTGGCGCGGGGGCTTGTGTCGCGGCGGGCCGTGCAACGGGTGCCGGTGCGGGGATGAGTGCCGGTGCCGGGGCGCTCGGTGGTGCGGCCGAAGTTGCCACGCTCGGCAGTGCCTGCGGTTGCGCTTTGGGCGCCCACACCCGCACGCCCATTTCGGCCAGCATGGCGCGCTGGCGCGCATCGAGTTCGGGCACGAACGAGGTGTCGGGCGTGTCGCTCACCGGGCGGCCTCCACCGCGGCAGACGCGACCAGGTTGAGGCTCATCACCACCGCGTCTTCGCGCTGGAAGTGGCCCGCCGGGTAATAGCCCTTGCGCAAGCCCACCTGCGCGAAGCCGCAGCGCTCGTAAAGGCCGCGTGCCGGCGCATTGCTCTGGCGCACCTCCAGCCACAGCCATTGCGCACCCTGACCGCGTGACCACAACGCCAGCGCATCGAGCATGAAACGCGCCCAGCCCTGGCGCTGGTGAGCGGTGGCCACGGTGATGTTGAGCAGGTGCACTTCGTCCACACCGGGCATGGCCACCAGGTAACCCAGCAGCACGCGGCCGTCGGCGCGCGGTGGGTGCACCACTTCGCCGGGCAGTGCCTCGGACAGCAGCAGCATGGCCGGATAGCCGGCCTTGAGCGAGTCGTGAAAATGCCGGCGCGACCAGGGGTGGGCATAGGCCTGCGACTCCACGGCCTGCACCGCGTCCAGGTCGGACTCGAGCATCGGTTCGAACACGATCCGGCGTTCGGGGCGGGGACCCGTGCGCGGTTGCACCAGCGGCCCGGTGGGCGCGGGCCACAGGCCACTGGTCCAGGCGGGCAGGGCTGCTTTCACCGCTGCGTCGGCATGCACGGTTGTGGTCACTGGTCTACCCTCCGCGCTGCGCGCTCCGGGACGAGCGCTTGGGAGCGGCCCGGCGCGCTCACTGTGCCTGCCTCGACGGCCTGGCGGATGCGTTCGCGCTCCGCCGTGGTCTGAGCCACCTTGTCGCGCACATACAGGGGCAGGGCGTCTTGCGCTGGAACGGTGTGGCCCGCAGCGATCAGACCGGGTGCCAGGCGCAGCAGCGCAGCGGCCGAGGGCAGGGCGGGGTGGCGCTGGCCCGCCAGATCGGTGAGCGCGGCGGCGCAGGTTTCAAACACGTTGCCGGTGAGCAGGCGTTCGCCCGGGGCCAGGTCTTTCAAATAGGCCTCCAGGTCGGCCGGTGTGCACAGGCGGGGGGGCGCCAGTGGCGCGAGCCCCGCAGGGCCGGCGGCGTGGCAGGCGTAGGGCGCCACGTAGATCTCGCCCATGCGGGCATCCAGCAGCGCCACGATCACACCCGGCACCCCCTGCCCGGCGTCCACCAGTGCCTGCCGCGCTTCCTCGGCCAGCGCCAGCAAGGTGTCCACGGGCAGCACCGGCAGGCCACCGGCGCGGCTGAGACCTTGCGCGCCGTAGGCCAGGCCCTGGGCCACCGAGCAGGCGGTGCGCAAGCCGGTGAACGAGCCCGGCCCGCGACCGAACACCACCGCGGCGAGCGTGTCCAGCGACCAGCCCGCCTCGTTGAGCACACTGCGCACCATGGGCAGCAGCGAGCCAGAGGCCTGGACGCCGCCGGGGCCGTTGCGTTGCCACAGCGCGCCGCCGGGTTCGCCCGAACCCAGGGCCACCGAGAGGGCATCGGTGCTGGTTTCGATGGCCAACAGGCGCAGGGAGGGCGGGGTTGCAATGGGCATCGGAGGATTATCGGCCAGGGTGCCGGCTGTCAGGCGTGCGGCCCATTGACGAGGGGCTGCTCACAGGGGAGAGGGACCGCGTTTCATAATGAAACACATGTGCTTCGCCCGCTCCCTGTTCGTCCTGCTGATCCCCGCCATGCTGGCGCTGCCCGCCTGCGCCCAGCTGCCGGGCGAATACGGCGCCTTGCCCCCCACCGTGGTGGCGGCGCTCAAGCGCGCGCAGGTGCCCCCGAGCGCCCTGTCGGCGCTGGTGGTGTCGGTCGACAACCGGGCCGAAGAACGGCTTCGTTTTCGAGCCAGCGTGCCCGTGAACCCAGCCTCGGTGATGAAGCTGGTGACCACCTATGCCGCCATCGACCTGCTGGGCGCGGACTACACCTGGAACACCCGCTTCTACACCGATGGCACGATCGACCAGGGCGTGCTGCGCGGCAACCTGTACGTGCGCGGTGATGGCGACCCGAAGTTCGTGCTCGAACGCATCCAGAGCGCGTTTTTTGCGCTGCAAGACAAGGGCGTGCGCGTGGTGCTCGGCGACATCGTGCTCGACCACAGCGCGTTCGAACTCGCCGCCACCAACCCCGGTGCCTTTGACGGCGAAGCCTTGCGCCCGTACAACGCCACGCCCGATGCACTGCTGGTCAACTTCAAGTCGGTTGTGCTGACCTTCCAGCCCGATGGCGCCAACGGCGTGGCGCGCGTGATCAGCGAGCCACCCATGGCTGGACTCACGATCGACGCGACCGTGCCGCTGGCGCGCGTGGGCGCCGGCTGCGGTGACTGGCGCGGGGGCTTGCAGGCGCGCTTCGACGACGCCAACACCATCCGGTTCGAAGGCCGCTACCCGCAGAGTTGCGGTGAACTCAAATGGCCCGTGGCCTACCAGGATCCGGCCAGCTACGCCACCCGCGCCATGGAAGGGTTGTGGCGCGCCAGCGGCGGCGCCATCACGGGCCACGCCCGGGCCGGCCTCACACCGCCGGATGCGACGCTGTTGCACGAAGCCGCGTCGCTGCCGCTCTCGGACATCATCACCGACGTGAACCAGTGGAGCAACAACGTGATGGCGCAGCAGGTGTTCCTCACGCTCGGGCGTTTGGTGCCCACGCCGGCCCCTCAACCGGTGATGTCCCAGGGCTCGGTGACCGATCGGCTTGTACCCATGCGTCCGGCCCGGTTCGAGCGCTCGCGCGAGGTGCTGGAAAACTGGTGGAAGCGCACCTTCGGCATCCGCAGCGTGGTGCCGGTGATGGACAACGGGTCGGGGCTCTCGCGCGAAGAGCGCATCACGCCCGAAGCTCTGGCCAACCTGTTGCGCCACGCCAGCCGCCACCCGCAGGGCGAGCGGTTCGCCAGATCCCTGTCGATCGCCGGCGTGAGCGGCACCGCGGCCCGCATGGCCCGCGCGCCCGGCAGCGCGGCACGCGGCAACGCCCAGCTCAAGACGGGCACGCTCAAGGATGTGACGGGCATTGCCGGCTATGTGAATGCGGTCAATGGTGCGCGGTATGTGGTGGTCGGTTTCGTGAACCACCCCAACGCGCCCGCGGCCCGGCCGGCGCTGGAGGCGCTGGTGGAGTGGACCGCTTCGCAGCCCGACTGAATGCAGCCCGACTGACGCCCGCGTCGCTGGCCGGTCCGTATCATTGCGCTCATGCAACTCGGCGAATTCATCGGCTTCTGTGCCGCTTTCCTCACCACGGCCAGCTTCGTGCCGCAGGCCTGGCTCACCTTCAAGAGCCGCGACGTGAGCGGTATCTCGCTCGGCATGTACAGCGCCTTCACGCTGGGCGTGGCGCTCTGGCTCATCTACGGATTGAGCCTGGGGGCCTGGCCCGTGGTGGTGGCCAACTCCATCACCTTGGTGCTTGCCTTGTCGATCCTGGTGATGAAGCTGCGTTACGGGCGCATGCCTCAAAGCTGATCAGGCTGCCGCGCGCACCAGCCGGTCGCGCACGCCGTCCCAGGCCACGTCGGCGGGCGGTGTTTCCACCCAGATCAAGCGCACGCCGGTGGTGTCGAGTTCGCGCAGCACCGCAAACAGTTCCTGTGCGCTGCGTGCGGCATCCAGGGGCATGCGGCGCACGCTCACGCCGCGCGCAGCCTTGATGGGCGTGCGGGCGTACACCGCGATGTGGCGCGCATCGGGCCCCAGCAAGTCCAGCGCGGTCTGCAAGGGTTGGGCGTCCATCAACCGCACCTTGGCGCGTGGCGCGTAATGGGATTCGAGCGTGCCCGAGGCGCGCGGCGCGGTGTCGTCGCGTTCGCGCAGCGGCTGTTGGCACACCGCCTCGATCTGCGCCGAGGTGACCATGCCGGGGCGCAGCAGCACGGGCCAGGCACGCGTGGCGTCGACGATGGTGGACTCGATGCCCACCGGGCAGGCACCCCCGTCGAGGATCAGCAGGTCGGCATCCGACAGCGCGGCGAATTCGTCGGCCACATGGGCGGCGGTGGTCGGGCTCACGCGGCCGAAACGGTTGGCGCTGGGCGCGGCCACGCCGCTCACGCCGTGCGCGGCGGCCGCTGTGAGCAGCGCTTGCGCCACCGGATGGGCCGGGCAGCGCAGGCCCACCGAGTCCTGCCCGCCGGCCGCCACCGCCGCCACGCCTTCCCGGCGCGGCAGGATGAGTGTGAGCGGGCCGGGCCAGAAGGCGTTCATGAGCTCGGTGGCAAAGGCCGGCACATCACGCGCGTAGTGGTCGACCCCGCCGCGCCAGCCTTGTGCACCGGTGCCCGGGGCCAGGTGCACGATCAGCGGGTGATCGGCCGGGCGACCCTTGGCTTCGAAGATGCGGTGCACCGCGGTGGCGTTGTCGGCGTCGGCCGCGAGGCCATACACGGTCTCCGTCGGCATGCCGACCAGCGAACCGGCGGCCAGCCGTTGCGCTGCCTGCTCCACGGCAGACGCATCGACGGCGTTCAGCAGCAGCGGCATGGGGTGATCAGGCGTCGAGCGGAGGCAAGCCGAGCAAGCGCAAGACCTCGGCCGTGGTCGCTCGCACTTGCGCCACCGTGGGCGCGGTGATGTTGAGGTGGCCCATCTTGCGACCCGGGCGTGCGCTTAACTTGCCGTAGAGGTGTAGGTGGGTGCCCGGCAGCGCGAGCACCTGCGCCCAGGGCGGCGACACCCCACGTTCGCTCACCTTCTCGCGCACGGCATTGGGTGCGAACCAGAGGTCGCCCAGCAGGTTGACCATGATGGCCGGGCTGTGTTGGCGCGGCGTGGGCAGGGGCAGGCCGGCGAGTGCGCGCACCTGCGCTTCAAACTGGGAGATGTCACAGGCGTCTTGTGTGTAGTGGCCGCTGTTGTGCGGGCGGGGCGCCATTTCGTTGACGATCAGGTCCACGCCGCCGTTGGCCGTGTCGACGAGGAAGTACTCCACGCACAACACGCCCACGTAGTTGAGGTGTTGAGCGAGGGCTGCCGTGCTGGCCTGCGCGCGCGCAGCCAGGGTCGGGTCCAGCGCGCCCTCGAACACCTCCGTGATGGCGAGGATGCCCTCGTGGTGCGTGTTCTTCTGCACCGGGAAGCTCACCGTCTGGCCATCGGCGCCACGCGCCACGATCACCGAACACTCGCCGCGCAGCGGCATGAGCTTCTCCAGCACGCAGGGCACCTTGTTCAGGCCCTCCCACGCAGAAGCAAGTTCTTCGCGCGTGCTCACGCGCACCTGGCCCTTGCCGTCGTAACCCAGGCGTGCGGTCTTCAGGATGCCGGGCAGCAGATCCGCCGGCACGGCGGCCAGCAGCGCGTCGGTGGTGATGGCGGCGTAGGGCGCGGGGAACACGCCGCTGACGGGCGCGCACTGCACGAAATGCGCTTTCTCCTTGATGCGGTCCTGCGCCACCGCCACGCAACTCGCCGAGGGCGCCACCGGGCGGTGCGCGCCGAGCGTGACCAGCGCGGGCGCCGGCACGTTCTCGAATTCGGTGGTGATGGCTTCGCAGCGCTGCATCAGCTGGGCCAGGCCCTGTTCGTCATCAAACGGCGTCTGGATGTGGAAATGGCTGATCAGGCCGGCAGGGCTCGCAGGGTCGGGGTCCAGCACCGCCGTGAAATAGCCCATGGCCTGCGCCGCCTGCACAAACATGCGCCCCAACTGGCCGCCGCCCATGACGCCGAGCGTGGTCTGCTGGCCGGTGGGCGAGGTGTTGCCAGGGAGGATGGTCTTGAGGCTCATGGGAGTGGTGTCACAGGGGAAGGGTCATGCCGCGCGCGGCGGCGGTCTGCTGTGCGCGGAAGGCTTCGAGCTTCTCGCGCAGGGCAGGGTCTTCGTTGGCCAGCATGGCCACGGCGAAGAGCGCCGCGTTGGCCGCGCCGGCCGCGCCGATGGCAAAGGTGGCCACCGGCACGCCCTTGGGCATTTGCACGATGCTGTGCAGCGAGTCCACACCGCTGAGGTGTTTGCTGGCCACCGGCACGCCGAGCACCGGCACCACCGTCTTGGCGGCCAGCATGCCCGGCAGGTGGGCCGCGCCGCCGGCGCCCGCGATGATGCATTTCATGCCCCGCCCGGCCGCGCTCTCGGCATAGGTGAACATGTCGTCGGGCATGCGGTGCGCCGAGACCACGCGGGCGTCGAACGAAATGCCGAAATCCTGCAGGATCTGCACGGCGTGCTGCATGGTGTCCCAGTCGCTGCTGGAGCCCATGACCACGCCCACCTGGATGGGGTTCATGAAGTGCCTTTGGCCAATGCGCCCCCGGCGGGAGCGGTGCCCGGTGGCGCGCATGAACAGGCATGGCGCTCTCCGGTAAAGTGTCGATTTTACGGTTCGCCCCCACAGCGCCGGCTGCTCTGCATTGCTCCCCCTTCAGGCCTCCCCCCATGATCAACGTCACCATCGCCAATTTTGAAGCCGAGGTCATCGAAGCTTCGCACCACACGCCCGTGCTGGTGGACTTCTGGGCCCCCTGGTGCGGCCCGTGCAAGGTGATCGGCCCGCTGCTGGAAAAGGTCGAGGCCGCCTACGCCGGGCGCTTCAAGCTGGTCAAGATCGACTCCGACCAGGAGCAGCAACTCGCCGCGGCCTTCGGTATCCGCAGCATCCCCACCTGCGTGCTGCTCATGAACGGCCAGCCAGTCGATGGCTTCATGGGCGCTCTGCCCGAAGGCCAGATCAAGGAATTCCTCGACAAGCACCTGCCCTTGGCCGCCGAACCGGACGCGGTGGAAGAAGATCCTGAAGTCATCGCCGACGACGACCTGGAAGGTGCGCTGGAGAAGCGCCAGGAGGCGGTGAAAGCCGACCCCGACAACGACGATGCGCGCTTCGATCTGGTGAAGCTGCTGATGGAACTGGGCCTGGACGATGACGCCAAGGTGGCGTTTGCGCCCGTGATCGCCAAGGCGGCCGGTGTGCGCCGGCTCGATTCGCTGCGGCGCTGGATGGCTGCGCGGGACGCGCATGCCGAGGTGGCCGACCCGCAAGCGCGTGCTGCCGAATTGCAGGCCGCGATTGCCACCAACAAGCGCGATTTTGAATCGCGCTTCGCACTTGCGCAGTTGCTCATGGCGCACAGCCAGTGGGTGCCTGCCATGGACGAGCTGCTGGAGATCCTGATGCGCGACAAGGCCTGGAACGAAGACCTCGCGCGCAAGACCTTCATTGCCATCCTGGACATCATCGAGCCACCCAAGCCCAAGGTGGCCGAAGGCCAGGTGCCGCCGGAAGACCCGACGGTGGCGACCTACCGCCGCCGGTTGTCGAGCGTTGTGCTGAGCTGAACGGCTTCAGCCCATGAGGCGGGTGAGTGCCTCTTGGTATTTCGCCGCGGTCTTCTCGATCACCACTTTGGGCAAACGCGGCGCCGGTGGTGTCTTGTCCCAGGGCTTGCCGCCCACCTGCGCCGTCTCCAGCCAGTCGCGCAGGAACTGTTTGTCGTAGCTCGGCGGGTTCTGGCCCACCACGTAACTTTCGGCTGGCCAGTAACGTGAGCTGTCGGGCGTGAGCACCTCGTCCATGAGCACCAGTTTCCCCGCCTTGTCCAGGCCGAATTCGAACTTGGTGTCGGCAATGATGATGCCCTTCTGCAGCGCCATTTCGGCCGCGGCCTTGTAGAGCGCGATCGACACGTCGCGGATCTGCGCGGCCAGCTCGGGGCCGATCATGGCCACGGTCTGCTCGAAGGTGATGTTCTCGTCGTGTTCGCCCATCTCGGCCTTGGCGGCGGGCGTGTAGATCGGCTCGGGCAGCTTCGATGCGTTCTGCAAACCCGCGGGCAGCTTCACGCCGCACACGGCCTGGTTGTCCTGGTATTCCTTCCAGCCGCTGCCGGCGAGATACCCGCGCACCACGGCTTCCACCGGGATCGGCTTGAGGCGCTGCACCAGCATCGAACGACCCGTGACCTGTGGTGCCTCGGCTGCGGAGACCACGCTCTCGGGCGCGTCGCCGGTGAGGTGGATCGGGCAGATGTTCAGACCGTTGGGGCCGAGCTTGTCGAACCAGAACAGCGAGAGCCTGGTGAGCAGTTCGCCCTTGCCGGGAATGGGCTCGCCCATGATCACGTCAAAGGCGCTGATGCGGTCGCTGGCCACCATCAGGATGCGGTCGTCGCCCACGGCGTAGTTGTCGCGCACCTTGCCGCGCGCCAGCAGGGGCAGGGAGGTGAGGGCCGAGGTGTGCAGGGCAGAGGTCATGATCGGATCGGAAAAAAGCGGGACAAGAAAAAAGCCCGTTGAACAGCCAACGGGCTTTGAACCATTCCGGGCGATTATCGCAAGTTGGCGAACCCCCGGGCCACCCCTTATTTCGCGCCCAATCCCAGTCGCTCGATCAGAGCCTTGTCCTTGGCGTAGGTCTCGGCCGCCCACTGGCGGTACTCGTCACCGTTGCGGTACCACATGGCCTGGTTGAGCTGGGCCAGCACTTCCTGGTGTTTGGGTTCGTCCATGGCCTTTTTGAAGGCGTCGTGCAGCGTTTTCACGATGGCCGGGTCCATGCCCTTGGGGCCGACCAGGCCGTAGGGAGAACTCGAGACGACGTTGTAGCCGAGGTCCTGCGCGGTGGGCACGTCGGGCCAGCGCTTGGTGCGCTGTTCACCAAAGGTCACCAGCAGGCGCATCTCGCCGCTGTCCACGAACTTGTCCCAGCCGGTGGCATCACTTTGTGCCATCACGTGGCCACCGAGCAGGGCGGACTGCAGGTCGGCGTTGCCCTTGAAGGGCACGTGGGTGAATTGCACCTTGGCGTTGCCGGCCAGTTCTTCCATCAGCAGGTGCGGGCTGCTGCCAGTGCCGGTGGAGCCGTAGTTGATCGCGCCGGGCTGCTTGCGCGCGGCCTCGACGTAGTCCTTGAACGTCTTGTACGGCGAGTCGGCCTTGACGGTCAGGCCGAAGGTGTAGCCCGAGACGCCGATGATGTAGCTGAAGTCGGTCAGCGGGTTCCAGTTGGTTTTCTGCATGTGCGGCATGCGCAGCATGCCCAGCGGGAACTGCGCGATGGTGTAGCCATCGGGCTTGGCGGTCTGCGCCATGGTGCTGGGGCCCAGAGTGCCGCCCGCACCGGGTTTGTTTTCAACCACGATGGGCTGGCCCAGGTGTTTGGAGGCGAGTTCGGCCAGCGTGCGCAGGTGGCGATCGGTCGAGCCGCCAGCGGGCCACGGAATGATGAGTGTGACCGGGCGGCTGGGGTAGGCCTGGGCTTGTGCGTTGGCCACGCTCCAGGGCGCCACGCCGGCAGCGGCCGTGGCGGTGACCGCGGCGAGCAGCAGCGCGCGACGGCGGCTGGCGTGTGGAGTGGACGGTGTCTTCTTCATGCTTGTCTCCTTCTGGGGGATGCCGTTTTGGCGGTGGTTGCGGCGCTTCGCGCCGCGTGGGTGCTCAAGGGGGAGGGGCGGTGGCATCGCGCGCGGCCTGCTGTTCTTGCAGTTCGCGCCACATGACCTTGCCGCTGCCCGAGCGGGGCAGCGCCTCCACGAATTCCACGGTGCGCGGACTTTTGTAAGCGGCCATGTGGCCGTGCGCCCAGTCGATCACGTCCTGCTCGGTCACCTGCCCGCGGTGTTCTGGCCGCAGCACCACCATGGCCTTGACCGATTCGCCGCGTCTGGCGTCGCGCACGCCGATGACGCAGGCTTCCTGGATGGCGGGGTGGTGGTACATCAGCGCTTCCACCTCTGCCGGCCAGACCTTGTAGCCGCTCGCGTTGATCATGCGTTTCAAGCGGTCGGTCATGAAGAAGTAGCCGTCCTCGTCCACGTGGCCGAGGTCGCCGGTGCGCAGGAAGCGCTGGCCGTCGATGGTGACGAAGGCTTCCTGTGTGGCCTGTGGGTTGCGCCAATAGCCCTGCATGACCTGCGGCCCGTGCACCACGATTTCGCCCGTCTGGCCGGGGGGCAACCGGGCCAGGGTGTCGGGGTCGACCACGCGTGCGTCCACGTCGAACACCGGCAGACCCAGGCACTGGCGCTTGGGCCGGTGCGTGGGGTTGATGTGGGTGGCGGCCATGGTCTCGGACATCCCGTAGCCTTCGATGTAGTCCTGCCCGGTGAGCGTCTTGAGGCGCGCGGCCAGGGCCTCGGGCATGGCCGCGCCGCCACCGCGCACGCAGCTCAGGCTGGAGAGGTCGAAGCGGTCGAGCTGCGGGTGCGCGAGGAAGTCGATCACCATGGTGGAGATGGCCTGCCACATGGTGACGCGGTAGCGCTGCATGCAGGCCGCGGCCACTTCGCGGTCCCAGCGCGCGAGCACGACGATGGTCGCGCCCATGTAGAGCGGCCCGTTCAGGCTGCCCGTGAGGCCGGTGACGTGAAAAAAGGGCAGCACCGAGAGGCAGACCGCGTCCTGCGAAGTGCCGAACCAGCGCACCCCGCCTACCAGTGTGCTCATCACGCTGCGGTGGGTGTGCATGCAGCCCTTGGGCAGGCCGGTGGTGCCCGAGGTGTAGGGCATGGCGCAAAGGTCGTCGGGGCCGGTGGTCAGCGGGCCGGGCGCCAAAGCGCTGGCCACCACGTCGGCCCAGGCGACGAGTCCGGTACCTGCCAGCGGCTCGCGCGGGGCGGCCACGAAGTCGGGCACCGCCAGGTCGGTGGGCTCGCGCAGGTGGTCGCTGTAGGTGGCCACGACCACATGGCGCAGACCATCACCGTCGGGCGCGAGCAGCGGGCGCACCTGAGGCAGCAGGTCTTGCGCCACGAAGGCAGCCTGCGCGCCGCTGTCGGTGATGCAGTGGCGCAGCTCTTCCACTCGGTTCATCGGATTCACCGGCACCACGACCGCACCGGCGCGCAGGATGGCGTAGAAAGCCAGCGCCCACTGCGGGCTGTTCTGCATGCACAGCAGCACGCGGTCGCCCGGCTGCACGCCGGCCACCTGCTGAAGGTGGCCGGCGAGGGATTCGGTCTCGCGCAGGAACGCCGCATAGGTGAGCGGCGTGTCGTAGAACACGATGAAGGGCTTGTCGGGGTAACGCCGGGCCGACACCTCCAGGTTGAAGAACACGTGCGTCTGCGGCAGCGTGAGGTGCTGGGGCAAGCCGGGCGGCCAGTGGGCCGGGGTGGAGGGCGTCATGCAGGGAACGGTGTGACGAATCATTCCGCTGAGCGGAAAATAAGTGAATCGCGATCAATATACGTTGCACCCACGTGTCTGTAAATCCAACTCAGGGAAATCGAGCATGAGGTATGGATAGAAGTGCTTGATAATTCCGTTCTGCGGAATAACGACTGCCAAACCATTCCATATTCCGATCTGCAGAAAAAAGGGAAGCTGACCATGGGCCGCCACCGCCACACGCCACCCACGCCGCTTGTCGAGGCGGACCCGGCCGAGGACCGCCGCTTTGTCACCGCGCTGGCGCGTGGACTCACCGTGCTGCGCTGCTTCAGCCCGGCCGATCGCTGGCTGGCGCACCAGGAGCTGGCGCGGCGCACTGGCCTGCCGCAGGCCACCGTCTCGCGCCTCACGTTCACGCTCACCAGCCTGGGTTATTTGCGCCACCGCGCGGCGACCGGCGAGTACGCGCTGAGCCCGGCGGTGCTGTCGCTGGGCTTCAGCGTCTTGTCCAACTTCCAGGTCGGGCGCATCGCGCGGCCGTTCATGGAGGCGCTGGCCGAGCACACCCAGGCCGCCATTTCGCTCGGGGTGCGGCACGACACCTCGGTGGTGTATGTGGCGCATTGCCGCAGCACGGCACGCCTCATCCTCGGGCTCGATGTGGGCACCCGACTGCCCTTCGCCGAGACGGCGATGGGCCGCGCGATCTGGTGTTCGGCATCGGCGGGCATGCAGGCCTTGGTGGCGCGGCGGCTCCAGGCGCAAGACCCTGAGCGCTGGCCTCTGCGCGAGGCCGGGCTCAAGCGCGCCGAAATCGATTGGGCCGAGCGTGGCTACGCGGTGTCCGAGTCCGAGTGGGAAAGCGAGATCGCTGCCATCGGCGTGGGGCTGGAGCTGGGCGACGGTCGTGAACCGCTGGCGCTCACCGTGGGCGGCCCGGCCTCGCGGCTGCAGGGCGCTTTGCTGCACGAAGACTTCGGTCCGGCGCTCGTGAAAACGGGCCGCGAGATCGTGGCGGCGATCCAGGCTGCGGGTTGGGAGGACTGAATGAAAAACGCCACCGCGAGGGTGGCGTTTTGAAGGGCGTTTGAGCCGGATGCCGGTCAGTGCACCACTTGGGCCAGTTCGCCCTTGGCGTACTTGGCAGCCACCACCTGCAGGCTCTCGCCCTTGATCTTGCCGGCCTGGCCTTCGCAGCCGAACTCGATGTAGCGCTGCTTGCAGATTGCCTTGGCGGCTTCGCGCGCGGGCTTGAGCCATTCGCGGGCGTCGAACTTCTCGG
>JAZKHJ010000017.1:0-162774 GCA_040385485.1 Pseudomonadota bacterium
GATGCGGTCGATCGCCAGGATGTCGCCGGTGGGCTTGCGGGTGAACTTGTAGGCGCCGTGGCTGGTGCCGATGGCAATGGCCAGCGCGTCGAGCTGGGTGCGCTTGACGAAGTCGGCGGCCTGCTCGGGGTCGGTCAGCAGTTGTTCGCGCGTCATCACCGCGTCGGTGCCGTGGCCGTCTTCCTTGTCGCCCTGCATGGTTTCCAGGCTGCCCAGACAACCCAGTTCACCCTCAACGGTCACACCCAGCTTGTGGGCCATGTCCACCACCTTGCGGGTGACGTCCACGTTGTATTCGTAGCTGGCAATCGTCTTGCCGTCGCCTTCCAGGCTGCCGTCCATCATCACCGAGCTGAAGCCCAGGTCGATCGCGCCGCGGCACACGTCCGGGTTCTGGCCGTGGTCCTGGTGCATCACCAGCGGGATGTGCGGGTAGGACTCCACCGCGGCCTGGATCAGGTGCTTGATGAAGGGCTCGCCGGCGTATTTGCGCGCACCGGCGCTGGCCTGCAGGATCACCGGCGCGCCGGCTTCGTGGGCGGCGGCCATGACGGCCTGCACCTGTTCGAGGTTGTTGACGTTGAACGCTGGAATGCCGTAGCCGTGGATGGCCGCGTGGTCGAGCAGTTCGCGCATGGAAACGAGCGCCATGAGAATCCCTTAAGTCAGTTGGTAACCGGTCGGTAACTCGCGATTTTACGGCGCGTGCCGCGGCGGCTCAATGGCGTCAGGTCGGGCGCTGCAGCAGGAAGCTGCTGAAGCGGTCCAGCACGGGCGCCAGGCCGCGCAGCGGAGGAGCCATGGCGCCGATCAGCGTGACGTGGTTGACACGGTCGAGCAGCTCCAGTTCCACCGGCGTTCCGCGCTGCTGCAGGGCCTGTGCCATGGCCAGCGTGTTGCGCTGGGGGTTTACCGCCGTGTCGTTGCGCGCTGCCAGCAGCAGCACGCGGTGCTTCAAGCCAGTGCCGGCGGGGGCGTGAAAGAGGGGTTGGGAACTGGCGGGCGTGTCGGGCCAGTTGAAGGCCACCTGTACCTCGGGAAGGGCGATCGGCAGGAAGTCGTAGGGGCCTGCCAGGCCAGCCCATCCCGCAAGCTCGGCCGCCCGCATGTTCACTTCGGCCAGCCAGCGTGCGTCGAGGGCGAGCATGGCCGCGTTGTACGCGCCCGCGCTGTGGCCGGTGACAAACAGGCGCGAGGGGGATGCGCCCAAGCGGCGTGCGTTGTCGCGCGCCCAGCGCACCGCCAGTGCGCAGTCCTGCAGGAACACCGGGTAGCGCACGTCGGGGCTCAGGCGGTAGTCGGCCACCACCGTGACGATGCCGCGTGAGGCCAGCGCCTCACCCACGAACTTGTAGTCGGCGCGCTCGCCGCTGCTCCAGCTGCCACCGTAGAAGAACACGGCCATCGGCGCGTCGGGCGTCTTGTCCACCGGCAAGTACACGTCCATGCGCTGGCGCTCGGCGTTGCCGTACGCCTCACCGCGCAGCACCGTGTGGGTGTTCGACGGCACGGTGGCGTTGATCAGCCGGATGGGTGAGCAGGCCTGCAGCAGCGGAGCCAGGCCCAGCAGGGTGAGCCAGCGGCGTCGGGCAAGCTTTGTGGATGGAGCGGGATACGGTGAATTCATGCCATGTGTACGCAGGCCGTCGGCCGCTGGATTCAGGTGGGTGGTGGACTGAACGGGGAAGTGCGTGTCCAGATACCAATCGTCACACAACCGCGGGGAACTGTGGCGCTGCAACATGGCACCCTCTAAGGTCACTTTGCAAAACATCACCTGGGGTGAAGACCCCTCCTGACCTGGAAAAAGAACGGAACCCCCATGCCTTGTCGCTCCCTGATCGTGACGCTGACCTCCCTCGCGGCCTTGATCGCGCCGGCCCTCTCGCAGGCGCAGGTGACCCTCGAACCCGACGGCCGGTGGCGCTACCTGCTGACGGCCGGCGCCAACGTGTCGTCGGGCAACAACGACGCCGGCTCGCTGAATCTGGCGGCCGAGGGCGCGCAACAGACCCCCTACGACAAATGGACCTGGGTCGCCAAGGCCGACCATGCGCGCAACGCCGGGGTGGCCACCACCGATCGCTACGGCCTGCGCACCCAGTACAACCGCGACATCTCGCCCGACTGGTTCGGCTTCGGCTCGGGCGAGACGCTGCGCGACAAGCTGGCCAACATCGCGGCCCGGTATTCGGTGGCCAGCGGCGTCGGGCGCCACGTGTGGCGCGAAGACGGTGAATTCTTCGATGTGTCCGTCGGCTTGGGCTATTCGCACGACCGCTTCGTCGCGCCCACCAACGTCGCGGGCGCGACGCGCGACGAATATGGCCGGATCGAGTTGGTGCTGGCGGAGGAGTCCAGCCACCGGCTGACCGACACCACCAGCCTGCGCCAGAAGTTCACGCTGTATCCGAATCTTCGCGATTCAGGCAAGTACCGGGCGGTGCTGGACACCGGCCTCACCGTCGCGATGACGTCGACGATCAACCTGTCGGCGGGTCTGAGCTACCGGTACGACAGCGACCCCGGCACCCATCTGGAAAAGGGCGACGCGATGTTCGTGACGGGGGTGTCGCTCCGCTTCGACTAGGCTGCCTTGCAAATTTTCAGTGTGTTCGTGCCGCCGGCCTGGCCCATGGGCTCACCCACGGTGATCGCGTACACGTCGCCGGTCTGCACGATGCCGCGTTTCTTCAGGTGGGCTTCCGCGTCGGCCAGCGCGGAGTCGCGGTCGGCGCTGTTGTCCATCAGCAGCGGGCGCACGTTGCGGTAGAGCGTCATGCGGCGCTGGGTGGAGAGGTTGGGCGTCATGGCGTAGATCGGCATGCGCACGTTGTGCCGGCTCATCCAGAGCGCGGTCGAGCCCGAGTCGGTCAGCGCGACGATGGCCTTGGCGCCCAGGTGGTGCGCGGTGAACAGCGCGCCCATGGCGATCGACTGGTCGATGCGCTTGAAGGTCTTGCCCCGGAAGTCGGCCGAGAGCTCGCTGTACTCGGCCTTCTCGGCTTCCGAGCAGATGTTGGCCATCTCCAGCACCGTCTCCAGCGGGTACTTGCCGGCGGCGGTCTCGGCGCTCAGCATCACCGCGTCGGTGCCGTCGAGCACGGCGTTGGCCACGTCGCTCACCTCGGCGCGCGTGGGCACCGGGTTCACGATCATCGACTCCATCATCTGCGTGGCGGTGATCACCACCTTGTCCATCTCGCGCGCGAGCCGGATCATGTGTTTCTGCAGGCCCGGCACCGCCGCGTTGCCCACCTCCACCGCGAGGTCGCCGCGCGCGACCATGATGCCGTCGGACACCTTGAGGATGTTGGCCAGCTCGGGAATCGCCTCGGCGCGCTCGATCTTGGCGATCAGCGCCGGCTTGTGGCCGGTGGCCGCACCCGCCACGTTGCACAACTGGCGCGCGAGCTCCATGTCGGTCGCGTTTTTCGGGAAGCTCACCGCCACGTAGTCGGCCTTCAGGCCCATGGCGGTCTTGATGTCGTCCATGTCCTTGGCGGTCAGCGCGGGCGCGGTCAGGCCGCCGCCCTGCTTGTTGATGCCCTTGTTGTTCGAAAGCTCGCCGCCGAGCCGGACCGTGGTGTGCACCGCCGGCCCGATCACCCTGTTGATGGTGAGCACGATCAGGCCGTCGTTGAGCAGGAGGGTGTCGCCGGCCTTCACGTCGCGCGGCAGTTCCTTGTAGTCCAGGCCCACGCCCTCGATGTCGCCCGGCTCGGTGCGCGAGGCGTCGAGCACGAAGGGCTGCCCGGGCTCGAGCATCACCTTGCCCTGCGCGAACTTGCCGACGCGGATTTTCGGGCCCTGCAGGTCGGCCATGATGCCGACCTCGCGGCCCGCGCGCTGGGCCGCGGCGCGCACCAGCTCGGCGCGGTCGATGTGGTCCTGGGCGGTGCCGTGCGAAAAATTGAGGCGAACCACGTTGACCCCGGCGAGGATCATTCTTTCAAGCAGGGCGGGGTCGCTGGAAGCAGGGCCGAGGGTGGCAACGATCTTGGTGGCGCGCATGGGCATTTGGGCTGTCTCCTGTCGGTGGATGGCCGGGCCTGAATCGACTCGGGTGTAATTTGGTTTCAATTATCTGTGAAACCAGTTACATGCCCGCGACATCCGCGCGGGCTCACTCTGCCGCGGGCTTGACCGGGGATCGCTCGGTGCTGGCGGCGCGTCCGAGCTGGCTGTCGATCGCCCGGGCGAGTTTGTCCGCTGCACCCCGCACTGCCTGGTGCAGCGACGGCGCCTCTTCGGTGGCGGCAATGGGTTGGCGGCCTTCGAGCCGCGCTTCCATCACGCAGCGCTTGTCTTGCTGGCCGCTCTTGTCACCGTTCTGGTCGCTCAGGTGAACCTCCACCCGGGTGACATGGTCCTGAAACCGCTGCAGCGCGTGTTGAACGGTGGCGCTCACGTGGGTGGCCAGGGCTTCGCGGCCCTCGATGTGGACATCGGTGTTGACTTGGATCTTCATGGTGGTTCTCCCGGGTTGTGGTCGGTGTGTCGATTTGTTGATCGGCTCGTGTTCGGGTTCGACCCACAGTGCGAGTCGGGTGTGCGCCAAAAGGTTTCACGCTGTGCTCGCGCGTTCCCATTCCATGGTCAGAGCCGATTGCCGGGCACCGGGGCCAGTCCGCTGTACTCCAGGCGCACGAATGTGTCGTCAACCACTTGCAGATGCACGCCTGTGCGTCGGAAGGCCCATTGGCGGTCGATGGTCAGTGACGAGGTGGCGCCTCGGCTTTTGGTGCTCATCTCCAGCCCGTAGCGCGAGCGCAGCGAGGTGGTCAGGCGTTGGGCCAGCGCGCGTGCCTCGTTCGCCGAGCCCGCGTCGGCCAGCAATGTGATGCGCTGCAACTGGTCTGCCTTGAACGCAAACGAGACCTTGAAGCGCGCGCCGGCGAGCTCGTAAGCCGGTATCTGCAGTTGCACGCCCTCGTCCTTGGACGATGGATCGATCGGCGCGGCCTGCGCTTGGGGTATCAGCGCCTGCACCTCGGCCGATGTGGCGCCCACGGGCAGGCCTTGCCACAGCGCCTGCGCCGATGCGCTCGACGTGAACAGCAGCCAGGTGACGCAGAGCAGGACTTTTTTCATATGGGCAGTGAGAGTCGCGTCGGGCGGCAAAGTTGTGTCTGGTAAGTAGATCAAAGACTGGGTACGGCGTCGCGGGCCTGTGAAGGTATCGATATTCGAT
Organism: Pseudomonadota bacterium; assembly: GCA_040385485.1. Taxonomy (GTDB): domain Bacteria; phylum Pseudomonadota; class Gammaproteobacteria; order Burkholderiales; family Burkholderiaceae_C; genus Hydrogenophaga. The sequence continues at coordinate 5,195 of JAZKHJ010000017.1, forward strand.
ACTGCAAGGCGGCATTGTTTCTACTGGAACAGGATGCTGCGCCCTTATGAGGGCTTGCACTCCACCATCGCGCCACCTTCAACAACCGCAAAGGTTTTTTCATGGCTTCGAACCGATCCCCCCTCATCGTGATGCGTGACACGCGCGCCTGGCAGTTTCAGGTCTGGGTTTCGTTTGGCGCGGCCGTGTTCCTCTGCGCCACTGGCCTGGCGTATTTGCCGGGTCAGGCGCTGGACCGGGCGTTCATGGTGATGGGCTATGTGTTCTGTCTGTCGACCGTGTTCGTGCTGTCCAAGGCGGTGCGAGACAGCCAGCAAGCCGCGCAAGCCGGCGAGGCCGAGACGCCGATGTGGCGCCTTGTGGTCTGGGGCGGCTTTGCGGTGGCCATGGGCTTGACCGGTTGGGGCCTCGTGCGCATGGAGATCAACGACACCTACCGCGCCTACTTGGGCGTGAGCTGGCTGTACCTGGTGACCTCGGCCTTCACGCTGGCCAAGACGCTGCGCGACCGCCATGAGGCCGACCTGACCGAGGCCCGTGTGCGCGGCGAGATGGCGGGTCGCCAGCAGGCGCTGAACGAGCGCGCCGCAGTTGCCGAATGAATCACTGTCACAACTTTTTTTCAAGGAGCTTGAACATGAACCCAGTGCAATTTTCCTGGCGCTCGATCGCAGCAATGGCAGCGGTGGCCTTCGCCGTGGTGGCCGGTCCGGCCCGTGCGCAGAGCGAGGTGTCGGTGGCACTGTCCGCCTTGCCAGTGGCTTCGGTGGTGGGCGCGGCATCGGTCGGTGCAGCAGCGGTGAGCGTGGTGCCGGTGGCGTTCTCGGTGGCCGGTGCCACGCTGGTGGTCAAGGCGGTGGAGATCACGGCCAGCGGCACGGTCTACGTGCTGGAGCGGGTGTCGGATGGCGCGCGCGCCAGCGTGCAGCTCTCGGGCCGCGCAGTCTCGGCGGTCTCCATGGGCGTGGGCACGGCGGTGGTGGTCAGCGTGATCGGTACCGGCGTGTTGCTCTCGGCTGCCGGTGAGGTGCTGGCCTTCATCCCGAACGAGCTGGGCCGCGCGCTCTTGCACAACGAACGCATCACCCACTGAGGAATCCACCATGACGCTCGCTTTTGCCTCGCGTTGGCTCACTGGCCTGGCCGTCGCCCTGGTCTTGTTGGCGGCACCCGCCGCGCACGCCGGCCGCTCCTGCGAGGCCAAGCCTCTGACGGCCCGCTCCATCGAGCAGGGCATGAACCTGGCGCTGCGCACGGCGCAAGCGCTGGACGCCGAACACGCTCGAAGCGGCGCTCGGGTGGTGGTGCTGGCCCGCGCCGGGCAGGACTTGAGCAAATACCAGCTGCGCTATTCGCATCTGGGCTGGGCCTACAAGACCGCCGAGGGCCCCTGGCGCGTGCTGCACAAGCTCAACAGCTGCGGTTCGGCCGAAGGCGCGCTGTACCGCCAGGGGCTGGGCGAGTTTTTCCTGGACGATCTCTGGCGGCATGAGGCTGCGTGGATGGTGCCCGCGCCCGCGCTGCAGGCGCCGCTGCATGCCCTGCTCACCGACCCGGCGCGCAGCACCGCCCTGCACACGCGGGCCTACAACATGTTGAGCTACCCGTGGGCCACGCGTTACCAGCAGTCCAACCAGTGGGCGCTGGAGATGCTGGCCGCCGCTGCCGAACCGGGTGTGACCACCCGCGAGCAAGCCCAGGCCTGGCTGCGCTTCAAGGGCTACCAGCCCACCACGTTGCAACTGGGCGCACTCACCCGCCTGGGCGCGCGCGTGAGTTCGGCCCACATCGCGTTCGACGACCATCCGAACGAAAAGCGGTTTGCCGACCGCATCGAGACGGTGACTGTCGACTCGGCGTTTGTGTGGCTGGAGCGCGCGGAACTGGCGGGGCCGGTTCAGCGCCTGGTGCCTTGACCGTGTTCCTCGAGCAGCAGCGGCAACAGCGCCCACAGGCCCAGCGCCGGCCCGATCGCCAGCCAGGGCAGCAGCGCGCCCAGCGCCACCGTCTCGGCCAGCGAGACAAACAGCAGGATGCTCACGATGGAAATCGCAAAGCCGATGCTGTTGGTCAGCGTGAGCACGCTGCCCACGGCCTGCGGCGGCGCGTTGCGCGCGGTCAGCGTGGAGAACTGCGGGGAGTCGCCCGAGACGGTGATGCCCCAGAGCACCAGCCAGGCGTAGAACGCAGCGTCGCCTGCGTCGATCATCCAGAAGGCCGCAAGGCAACACAGGCCGCTGATGGCCAGCTGCGAGCCCGCCACGCGTGCGCTGCCCCAGCGCTGCGCCACCCAGCCACCGCCCGCACAGCCGATCACACCCGCGCCGAGCACGCAGAATGCGGCCCACGACAGCGCCGCGCCTTGCAGGCGGGTGGCCAGCACCAGCGGCACCATCACCCACATGGTGTAGAGCTCCCACATGTGGCCGAAGTAACCCAGCACCGAGCTGCGCACGCGCGCATCGGTCCACAGCGTGGCCAGCGCGCGCCACTGCAGCACCGTCACCCGTGCCTGTGCATGGGGCGGGTCGGTGGTGCCGAAGAACAGAAGCAGGCCACCGGCTGCAGCGAGCGCGGCCACACCCAGCATGAGCGTGGGCCAGGGCAAGGTGCCGCTGAGCGCGCGCAGTGCGTGCGCGCTGGCCGAGCCCAGCACCAGCGCACCAATGAGCAGGCCGAGCGCACCACCGAGGCCGCGCGTGTACCACTGCGCGGCGATCTTCATGCCCACGGGATAGATGCCCGCGAGAAAGAAGCCGGTGGCAAAACGCCAACCCAACAGGGCGGTGTAGTCGCGCACCATCCACCACGCGCCCACGGTGCAGGCCGCTCCGGCCAGCGCGCACACCAGGAACACGCGGCGCGGCGCAAACCGGTCGGCAATGGCCAGCAGCGCGAACACCAGCGTGCCGGCGATGAAGCCGAACTGCAGTGCCGAGGTGAGCGTGCCTACCGCGCTGGTGGGCCAGCCCAGCTCGCGCTGCAGGTCGGGCATGACGGCATTGACCGCGAACCAGAGCGAGGTGCCCAGGAACTGGGAGAGCACCAGGATGGGCAGGATGTGGCGCGGGATGGCGTGCGTCATGGGGTGGTCGGGTTCGCTGGGACTGTACGGCAGAATGCGCGGGCAATGGGAGGGTGGTCCGCCGGACCACTCCCCCTCAGCATTCATGTGGAGGAGAGGGCGATGAGCAAGGCATTGCGTTGGTCGGAGAAGTGGTTCCACCGGGGGCTGTGGCTGGTGGCCTTCGTGTTCGCCTGGTTCCTGGTGGGGCTGGGCAGTACCGTCGTGGGCGACCTGCCGCAGGTGGAGCAGCAACGCACGCTCGACGATTTCCTGGACCCGCAGCGCGCACCGCAAGTCCGGCAGACAATCGAGTTCGCACAGCGCGCGGCGCGTGAAGCACAGGACACCCTCGACCAGGCGCAACTGCGGCACCAGGCTGCGCAGGCCAATCACCGCGCGGCGCGCGACACCTTCGGCAACTGGCTGAACACGCGCAATGCCACGCAGCGGCCCGAGCAGGACCCGGAGCTGATCGAGCGCACCCGGCAGCTCGATGGCTACCGCCAGAACGAGCGCGATGCGCTCGCGGCGGTGGAAGCGCAGCAGCAGGCGGCACTCAACGCACGGCAGGCGCAGCAACGTGCCCAGGCCGAACTGCAGGAGATGCAGGAGGCCGCGCGCCAGTCCTACGAATCGGCCCAGCGCGCGCAAGAACTGCGCGTGTTCCTCTACCGCCTGGCGCTCACACTGCCTTTGCTGGTGGTGGCGGGCTGGCTGTTTGCCAAGCAGCGCAAGAGCACCTACTGGCCCTTCGTGTGGGGCTTCATCTTCTTCGCCCTGTTCGCGTTCTTCGTCGAGCTCGTGCCCTATCTGCCGAGCTACGGTGGCTACGTGCGCTACATCGTCGGCATCGTGCTCACGGTGATCGGCGGGCGCTATGCCATCCAGGCGCTGCAGCGCTACCTGGAGCGCCAGCAGCAGGCCGAGGCCTTGCCCGACCGGCAACGCCGCCAGGAACTGGACTACGACCTCGCGCAAACCCGCCTGGCCAAGGGCGTGTGCCCGGGCTGCGAGCGCGCCGTGGACCTCAAAGACCCGAAGAACGACTTCTGCCCGCACTGTGGCATGGGCCTGCACAACCTCTGCGGCGCCTGCCAGGCGCGCAAGAGCGCGTTCGCGCGGTACTGCTATTCCTGTGGCGAGCCGGCGCGGGCCACGCCGGAAGCTGCCGCGGGATCCGTGCCGGCCTGACCGCCGCTCAGCGCACCGTGTGTCCCAGCCGTTCCTCCTCGACGATCTGTTCGCGCAGGAAGGCCACGAAGGTGCGCACCGCCTCGGGCAGATGCCGGCCGGCCGCAGTCTGCACTTCAAAATGCCGCTCGTTCATCTCGCGGTCGCGCAGGGGCACCGCCGTGATGCGACCTTCCACCAGCCGCCTGCGCAACGCCGCCTCGCCACAGAAGGTGATGGCATGGCACTCCGACACGTAGTTGATGAGGGGGTAGAGGTGGTTGCTGGTGATCACCGCGTCGCACTGCAGCCCCTGGCGGCTGCAACTGATGTCCAGCAGTTGCCGCAGCGTCGATGTCTTGGATGGCAGCGCCAGCGGGTAGGCGGTCACTTGAGCGAGTGAGAGCAGGCGCCGCGCGGCCATGGGGTGGTCGATGGCCATCACGGCCATGATGGGCGAGGGGTGGCGGTGCTCCACGGTCAGGCCGCGTTCGGACGACAGGCTGACGGTGACGCCGATGTCCACCTCGCCGTCCCGCACGCGGCGGGCCACCTCGGCTTGCGCGACCATGTCGAGCGCGAAATGGATGCCTGGCCATGTCTTCTGGAACTTGAGGACCATCGAGGGCAGGAACTCGTAGGCGAAGCCTTCGGTTGCCGTGATGCGGACCTCGCCGGTGCGCAGCCCGCGCAGCGCGAGGATTTCTTCGGTCACGCGCTCCACGTCCAGCCAGGCCCGGCGCGCATGGGCGGCGAGCAGTTCACCAGCGGCGTTGGGCGTCATGCCGCGCGCCTTGCGCTCGAAGAGCAGTGTGTCGAGCTCCCGTTCCAGGCGGCCGATCTGCCGGCTCACGGCCGACGGCGCCACGTCCAGACGGCTGGCCGCCTCGGTCACCGAGCCCGCGCGGACCACCTCCACGAAGTAGCGCAGCGCCACCTCCTGCAGCACGCGCTGGTTGACGGGCTTGCGGGTGGCCTTGCGGTTGGTGGTTGACAGGGTCGGGGACGGGCGGGTGCTCATTGCGACAGCCTACTTCAGCGTTGCGTTTATCGCAAAGAAAAGTTCTGCACATTGCTATTGCTGCACAGCGACGCTTTTTCTACGATGGCCTCACCACCACCGGAGCCCAACATGATCCACACGCCCCGCACCGCTTCATCCGTCCATCGCCGCGCCGCCGTCCTGTTGCTGGCGACCGCTGCCCTGGCCGCCACGCTGGGCGCCAAGCCCGCGGTGGCACAAGGCGTCTACCCCAGCCGCCCGATCACGCTGGTGATTCCGTTCCCGCCGGGTGGCAGCGCCGACACGATCGGCCGCCTGGTCAGCAAGCGCCTGTCGGACAAGCTCGGGCAGCCCGTGGTCATCGACAACCGAGCCGGCGCGGGCACCGTCGTGGGCGCGAGCCTGGTGGCCAAGGCGCCGGCCGATGGCTACACGCTGCTGTTGAGTTCGGGCTCCACCTTCACCGTGAACCCGGCCATCCGCCCGAACCTGCCCTACGACCCGGTCAAGAGTTTTGACCCGATCGGCATCGTGGGCCGCATTCCGCTGATCCTGCTGGCCAACAAGGACGTGCCCGTCAACAACGTGAAGGAGTTCGTGGCTGCCGCGAAGGCCGCGCCCGACAAGTATTCCTACGCGTCCTTCGGTGCCGGCACGACCTCGCACTTCACCGCCGAGATCATCCTGCAGGCCATCGGTGCGCGTCTGATGCACGTGCCCTACAAGGGCAGCGCGCCGGCCATGACGGACCTCATGGGCGGCCAGGTGCCGTTCTCGGTGGACACCGTCACGGCCGCCATCCCGCAGGTCAAGGCCGGCAAGGTCAAGGCGATCGCCGTCACCACGGCCGCGCGCTCGTCGCAGCTCCCGGACGTGCCCACCTTCGCCGAAGCCGGCTACAAGGACGTCAACGCTGACACCTGGATCATGCTGGTCGGTCCCAAGGGCATGCCACCCGCCGTGCTGGCCCAACTGGAAAAAGCGCTCGCCACCGTGAGCAGCGAGCCGGCATTCCAGAAGTCGCTGCAGGAGCAGGGCGCGGAGCCGACCCTGGCGAGCAGCGCGGCCGCGATCGCGCAGATCGAGAAGGAACTGCCGCTGATGCGCGCCGTGGCCCGCCGCGCCAACATCCAGGCCGATTGAACCCACCCGACCACCATCGACCCGCATGTCCACTTCCGCGTCCTCCTCTTCCTTGCTGGAAACCTCGGCCGTCGGCTTGCGGCGCCTGATCGGCGCCCGGCAACTCTCGCCGGTCGAACTGCTCGATGCCTGCATCGCGCGCATCGAAGCCGTCAACCCGTTCGTCAACGCTGTCACGGCCACCTGCTTCGAACGGGCGCGCGAGGAGGCCCGAGCCGCCGAGCAGGCGGTCATGCGGGGCGATGCCCTGGGCCTGTTGCACGGCCTGCCGCTGGGTGTGAAGGATCTTGAGCCGACCGCCGGCCTGCTGTCGACCTCGGGTTCACCGCCGCTTCGCAACCATGTGCCGTCCAGGGACATCGAGCTGGTGGCGCGCCTGCGCCGGGCCGGCGCCGTCGTGGTGGGCAAGACCAACGTGCCCGAGATGGGCGCCGGCGCGAACAGCCGCAATCCCGTCTGGGGTGCCACCGGCAACCCGTTCAACCCCAACCTCAATGCCGGCGGGTCCTCGGGTGGCTCCGCGGCAGCGCTGGCGCTGGACATGCTGCCGATCTGCACCGGCTCGGACACCGGGGGCTCGCTGCGCATTCCCGCCGCCTGTTGCGGGGTCGTGGGCTTTCGGCCCTCGCCGGGGGTGATTCCCAGCGTGCGCAAGACGCTGGGTTGGTCGCCGATCTCGGTGGTGGGGCCGATGGGGCGCAGCGTGGACGACGCCTGCCTGCAGATGGCGGCCTCCGCCGGCATGCACCCGGGCGATCCGCTGAGCCATCCGCTGGACGCCCTGTCCTTCCTCGACCCGGGCGCTTGCGACCTTTCGCGCCTGCGCGTGGCCTACACCGAAGACTTCGGCGCCTGCGACGTGGACCCGGCCATCCGTGCCGCGTTCCGCGAAAAGATCGCGGCCATGCGGCACCTGTTTGCCGCCTGCGACGAGGTCAGCTTCGATTTGGGCGACGTGCACCGGTGCTTTGATGTGCTGCGTGCCGAGGCCTTCGTGGCCGGCATGCGCGCCACCTACGAGCGCGACCCCGGCAGCCTGGGCCCCAACCCGCGCGCCAACTACGAGATGGGCACCCGCATGAGCCTGCTCGACTGCGCCTGGGCGCAGTCCGAGCAGACCCGCATCGTGGGCCGCTTCCAGCCCGTCTTTGCCGGCTACGACCTGGTGCTCTCGCCGACCACGCCCGTATCACCATTCCCATGGACACAATCCCATGTCGACGTGATCGACGGCCGCCAGCAGGAGAACTACTACCGCTGGCTCGCATTGACCTACGTGGTCACGCTCACCACGCACCCGGCGATCTCGTTGCCCTGTGGCACCGATGCGAAGGGCATGCCGTTCGGGCTGCAGGTGGTGGGGCCGTTCCGGGGTGATCGACGCGTGCTCGCCTCGGCGCGCGCGATGGAGCAGGCCTTTGGCGGCAACGCCGTGCTGCGCCGCCCGCGCCCCGATGCCACCACCCTGCAGGCGGCCCATCCGCCGCTGCACTCCATCGTGACCTCGCCGCCGGACGACGCCTTCGCCCACGTGCCCAACGACGGCGCTTCGGTGTCGGTTGTCTAGAGGCCGTCCCTAGACGCCGCGCGCCCGGTCCACCTTGAATTGCGCCTGGAAGGCGCTGAATGTTCCCGCGTCCAGTGCCTCGCGCACCTCGCGCATGAGGTTCAGGTAGTAGTGCAGGTTGTGGATGGTCGCCAGCATCGGCCCGAGCATTTCACCGCAGCGGTCCAGGTGGTGCAGGTAGGCGCGGCTGAAGCCGTCGCGCCCACCGTCGGCCCAGCTGACGCCACTTTTGCCAGCGCAGGCGTGGCAGGTGCAGGTGGTGTCCAGCGGCTGGTGGTCGGTCTTGTGGCGCGCGTTGCGAATCTTCAGGTCGCCAAAGCGGGTGAACAGCGTGCCGTTGCGCGCGTTGCGCGTGGGCATGACGCAGTCGAACATGTCCACACCGTCGGCCACGCCCTGCACCAGGTCTTCGGGCGTGCCCACGCCCATGAGGTAACGCGGCTTGTGGGCCGGCAGGCGGTGCGGCGTGTGCGCCATGATCTGCAGCATCTGCTCTTTCGGCTCGCCCACGCTCACGCCGCCGATGGCGTAGCCGGGGAAGTTCATGTCCACCAGCGCGTCCAGCGACTCCTGGCGCAGGTGCTCGAACATGCCGCCCTGCACGATGCCGAACAGCGCGTTGGGATTCTCCAGCCGCGCGAACTCGTCCTGTGAACGCTTCGCCCAGCGCAGGCTCATTTCCATGCTCTTGCGCGCCTCGGCCTCGGTGGTGAGGTGGCCGTTGGTCTCATACGGCGTGCACTCGTCGAGCTGCATCACGATGTCGCTGTTGAGCCCGGTCTGGATGTCCATGCTGACCTCGGGCGACATGAAAAGTTTGTCGCCGTTGACGGGGCTGGCGAAGGTCACGCCTTCCTCGGTGATCTTGCGCATGGCGCCGAGCGACCACACCTGGAAACCGCCCGAGTCGGTGAGGATGGGCTTGTGCCACTGCTCGAAGGCGTGCAGGCCGCCAAAGCTGTTCATCACCTCGCGGCCCGGGCGCATCCAGAGGTGGAAGGTGTTGCCCAGGATGATCTGCGCGCCCATGTCGTGCAGGCTTTGCGGCATCACGCCCTTGACGGTGCCATAGGTGCCCACCGGCATGAAGATGGGGGTCTGCACCACGCCGTGGTTGAGCGTGAGCTGGGCGCGGCGCGCGTGGCTGGTGGGGTCGGTCTTGAGGACTTCAAACTGCAGCATCGGGGTTCCTTGAAAGCAGCATGGCGTCGCCATAGCTGAAGAAGCGGTAACGGTGTTCGATGGCGTGGGCGTACAGCGCGCGGATGTGGTCGAAGCCCGCGAAGGCGCTGACCAGCATCATCAGCGTGGATTGCGGCAGGTGGAAGTTGGTCACCATCAGGTCCACCACCTGGAACTCGAAGCCCGGCGTGATGAAGATGTTGGTGTCGCCCTCGGTCTGTCCTGATCGCGCCCAGCTCTCCAGCGTGCGCACGGTGGTGGTGCCCACGGCCACCACGCGGCCGCCGCGCGCGCGGCAGTCGGCTATGGATCGCAACGTCTCGGGGGGAATCGCATAGCGCTCGTGGTGCATCACGTGGTCTTCGATGCGGCCGGCCTTCATGGGTGCGAAGGTGCCCGCGCCCACGTGCAGCGTGACGCTGGCGCGCCGCACGCCGCGCGCATCGAGTGCGGCCAGCACGGCCTCGTCGAAATGCAGCGCGGCGGTGGGCGCGGCCACCGCACCGGGCACGCGCGCGAACACGGTCTGGTAACGGCGCTCGTCGTCGGCTTCATCGGTGTGGGTGATGTAAGGCGGCAGCGGCACATGACCGTGGCGCGCCATCAGCTCATACGGTGTTTCGTCCGCCGGGCCGTGCAGGCGAAAGCGGAACAGCTGGCCTTGTTCGTCGGGCCAGCGGCCGAGGAAGACCGCGTCGAACCCACCGCCGCGCAGGCCGCCCGCCATGTGCAACCGGCCGCCGATCTGCGGCTTCTTGCTCACGCGCAGGTGGGCCACCACCTCGTGTACCGAACCGTCGCTGGCTTCATGCGGCAGCAGCACGCGCTCGATCAGCATCTCCAGCTGGCCGCCGCTGGCCTTCTGGCCGAAGAGGCGGGCCTTGACGACCTGCGTGTCGTTGAACACCAGCAGATCGCCTTCGCTCAGCAAGCCGGGCAGCTCACGAAAGATGCGGTCAACCGGCGCGGCGCTGGTGCCGTCGAGCAGGCGCGAGGCGCTGCGCTCGGGCGTGGGGTGCTGGGCGATCAGCTCGGTGGGGAGGTGGAAATCGAAGTCGGCAACCGTGAAGGCGCGCGCGACGGGGTCAGAAGATGAGGTCATGCTGCTTGAGGGCTGGACGAAGCCCGTGCCAAGTGAAAAGGGAGGGTGAAGCGATGCGGGCAGAATTGTCCCATGCCCGAAGCCACCCCCGCCGCCAAGCCCTTGTCTGCCCCGCAGAAGGCCTTGCGCAAGCTCGGGCTGGTGCGCGACATCGACCTGGCGCTGCACCTGCCCCTTCGCTACGAGGACGAAACCCGAATCATCACGCTGCGCGAGGCGCGCGACGGCCAACTGGCGCAGATCGAGGGCACGGTCACGCACAGCGAGATCACGCAGCGCCCCCGCCGCCAGCTGCTGGTGACGCTGGACGACGGCACCGACACCTGCACGCTGCGTTTCTTCAACTTCTATCCCGCGCACCAGAAGACGCTCGCCGTGGGCGCGCAGGTGCGGGTGCGTGGCGAGCTGCGCGGCGGCTTTCTGGGCTGGACCATGGTGCACCCCGCGTTCCACGCGGCCGGCGGCGAACTGCCCGATGCGCTCACGCCGGTGTATCCCACCAGCGCGCTGCTGCCCCAGGCCTACCTGCGCAAGGCGGTGACCAGCGGCCTGAACCGCGCCGACCTCGGCGAGACGCTGCCGCCCGCGCTGCTGGGTGGTCTGCACGCCGTGGTGCGCGGCACCTGGACGCTGCGCGACGCGCTGCGCTACTTGCACCACCCGGGGCCGGACGTGTCGCTCGACGCCCTCGAAGACCGCAGCCACCCGGCCTGGCAGCGCCTCAAGGCCGAGGAACTGCTGGCGCAGCAGCTCTCGCAGTTCACGGCCAAGCAGGAGCGCGCGGCCTTGCGCGCGCCGGCCCTGCGCGCCACGCACGGTGGCCTGCACGAACAGTTGCTCGGCGTGCTGCCGTTTTCGCTCACCACCGCGCAGCGCCGCGTGGGCGAGGAGATCGCCCGTGACCTGCTGCGCCAGGTGCCCATGCACCGGCTGCTGCAGGGCGACGTGGGTTCGGGCAAGACGGTGGTGGCCGCGCTGGCCGCGGCCATCGCCATCGACGCGGGCTGGCAGTGCGCGCTGATGGCGCCGACCGAGATCCTGGCCGAGCAGCATTTCGCCAAGCTCATCGGCTGGCTGGAGCCTTTGCTCGCGCCACTCGGCAAGCGCGTGGCCTGGCTCACCGGCAGCCAGAAGAAAAAGCAGCGCGGCGAGATGCTCGCGCTGATTGCCAGCGGCGAGGCCGCGCTGGTGGTGGGCACGCACGCTGTCATCCAGGACCAGGTGGTGTTCAAGAACCTCGCGCTGGCCATCATCGACGAACAGCACCGCTTCGGTGTGGCGCAGCGCCTCGCGCTGCGCAGCAAGGTGGGCGTGGCGGAGGATGGCACCCCGCAGGAGCCCCACCTGCTCATGATGACGGCCACACCCATTCCAAGAACGCTCGCCATGAGCTACTACGCCGACCTCGACGTCTCCACCATCGACGAGCTGCCGCCCGGCCGCACGCCCATCGTCACCAAGGTGGTGGCCGACAGCCGCCGTGCCGAGGTGGTCGAGCGCATCCGCGGCCAGCTCGCACAGGGCCGGCAGGTGTACTGGGTCTGCCCCTTGATTGAAGAGAGCGAGGCGATCGATCTCTCGAACGCGACCGCAACGCACGCCGAGTTGAGCGAATCACTTCCTGGCGTGCTCGTGGGTCTGCTGCACTCACGCATGCCGGTGGCCGAGAAGAAGGCCGTGATGTCGCTGTTCACCGGCGGGCAGATGGGCGTGCTGGTCTCCACCACCGTGATCGAGGTCGGCGTGGACGTGCCCAACGCCTCACTCATGGTGATCGAACACGCCGAGCGCTTCGGCCTTTCGCAGCTGCACCAGTTGCGTGGGCGCGTGGGCCGCGGCGCCGCGGCCTCGGCCTGCGTGCTGATGTACACACCACCCGATGGCGGGCGCCTGGGCGAGACCGCGCGCGAACGCCTGAAGGCCATGGCCGACACCAGCGACGGCTTCGAGATCGCGCGCCGCGACCTGGAGATCCGCGGCCCGGGCGAATTCCTCGGTGCGCGCCAGTCGGGCGCGCCGCTGCTGCGGTTTGCTGATCTGGCCACCGACACCCACCTGCTCGAATGGGCGCGCGCTGCCGCGCCGGTGATGCTGACCGAGTACCCGGACCTGGCCGAAAAACACATCGCCCGCTGGCTGGGCGGGAAGGCCGAGTTCCTCAAGGCATGAATCTTTGGACCCGCCAGCCGGAGGGTTCCATGACGGGCGCAAAATACCTCCATGACCCTGACCGAACTCAAATACATCGTGGCCGTGGCGCGCGAAAAGCACTTTGGCAAAGCGGCCGAAGCCTGTTTCGTTTCGCAGCCCACGCTCTCGGTGGCCATCAAGAAGCTTGAAGAAGAGCTGGAGCTCAAGATCTTCGAGCGCAACGCCAACGAAATCAGCGTGACGCCGCTGGGCGAAGAGATCGTGCGCCAGGCGCAGACCGTGCTGGAGCAGGCCGCGGCCATCAAGGAAATCGCCAAGCGCGGCAAGGACCCGTTGGCCGGCCCGCTCAAGCTGGGCGTGATCTACACCATCGGCCCCTACCTGCTGCCCGACCTGGTGCGCCACGTGATCGACCGCACGCCGCAGATGCCGCTCATGCTGCAGGAGAACTTCACGGTGAAGCTGCTGGAGCAGCTGCGCCTGGGCGAGATCGACTGCGCCATCCTGGCCGAGCCTTTTCCCGACACCAACCTGGCCATTGCCCCGCTGTACGACGAGCCCTTTCTGGCTGCCGTGCCGCACACGCACCCGCTCGCCAAACAAGACCTCATCACCAACGAAGAACTCAAGCGCGAGACCATGCTGCTGCTGGGCACCGGCCACTGCTTCCGCGACCATGTTCTGGAAGTCTGCCCCGAGTTCGCGCGTTTCTCGAACGACGCCGAGGGCATTCGCAAGAGCTTTGAAGGCTCGTCGCTGGAGACCATCAAGCACATGGTGGCCGCCGGCATGGGCGTGACGCTGGTGCCGCGTCTGTCGGTGCCCTCGTCGGCGCTTGAAGGCTCGGCCACGCCGGGGCAGGACTTCGGCGACTCGTCCTACGTGCGTTACCTGCCGTTCGAGGGCGAGCCGCCCACGCGCCGCGTGGTGCTGGCCTGGCGGCGCAGCTTCACGCGTTACGAGGCGATTGCCGAGCTGCGCAACGCCATCTACGCCTGCGAACTGCCGGGTGTCAAACGCCTCTCTTGATTTTTGTTTTTTCAACCATCCCTCAGGAGCTCTCCATGGCCAAAACTGCCAGCAAAGTCACCGCGCCCACCATCAACATCGGCATCAACGACAAAGACCGCGCCGCGATTGCGAAGGGCCTGTCCAAGCTGCTGGCCGACACCTACACGCTGTACCTGACCACACACAACTTCCACTGGAACGTGACCGGGCCGATGTTCACCTCGCTGCACACTTTGTTCATGACGCAGTACACCGAGCTGTGGACCGCCGTGGATCCGGTGGCCGAGCGCATCCGCTCGCTGGGCCATGCGGCACCGGGCAGCTACGCGCAGTTCGGCAAGCTCAGCTCGGTGCCTGACGTGCCAGCCACGCCGCCCAAGGCCATGGAGATGGTGCGCATCCTCGTGCAGGGCCACGAAGCGGTGGCGCGCACGGCGCGTGAGTTGTTTCCCGTGGTCGACAAAGCCGGTGACGAGCCCACCGCAGACTTGCTGACGCAGCGCTTGACGGTGCACGAGCAGACCGCCTGGATGCTGCGCTCGATTCTTGAGGAGTGATCTTCTGACCATGGTCGCTGCGACGTCTCCGGCGCCTTCGCGCCTCTCGCTGTACCTCGACCTGATCCGCTGGAACCGCCCGGCCGGCTGGCTGCTGCTGCTCTGGCCGTCGTTGTCCGCGTTGTGGGTGGCGGCCGGCGGGTTTCCCGGTTGGCATCTCCTGGCGGTGTTCGTGCTCGGCACCATCCTCATGCGCAGCGCCGGCTGCTGCGTGAACGACGTGGCCGACCGTGAGTTCGACAAGCATGTGAAGCGCACCGCGCAACGGCCCGTGACCTCGGGCAAGGTGTCGGTGCGCGAAGCGCTGGCGCTGGGCGCGGTGCTGGCGCTGGCGGCCTTCGGGCTGGTGCTCACCACCAACACGCCCACGGTGCTGATGTCGTTCGCGGCGCTGGCCATCACGCTGGCGTATCCGTACGCCAAGCGGTTTGTCTCCATGCCGCAGGCGGTGCTGGGCGTGGCCTTCAGCTTCGGCGTGCCCATGGCGTTTGCGGCCGTGCAGTCGCAGGTGCCGCCGCTGGCCTGGGTGCTGCTCGTGGGCAACCTGTTCTGGGTGCTGGCCTACGACACCGAATACGCCATGGTCGACCGCGACGACGACCTGCGCATCGGCATGAAGACCTCGGCGATCACGCTGGGCAATGCCGATGTGCCGGCGGTCACCGCGTTCTACCTGGTGTTCCTGGCCGTCTGGACGGCCGCGCTGTGGAGCGTGGTGAACCCCTGGGTGTGGGGCGCGATGCTGCTTGTGGCGCTGGCCCAGGTGGTGTGGCACTTCCAGCTCATCAAGGACCGCAGCCGCGACGGCTGTTTCAAGGCTTTCCGGCTCAACCACTGGTTGGGTTTCACGGTGTTCGTGGGGGTGGTACTCGGCTTGGTTTGAGTGCGCTGCATTGCGTGCGTGGGCGGGGTGGTGGTTGGGCGCGCGGCCAGTGGGTTTTTGCGCAGTAGGATGGCGGCTATCGGCCATGAGCGGACACTCAACCCAGGCACAGCGATGACAACCAAATACGTTCTTGTATCGTCTGGCTTCGAGTCAGCAGCCGAGGTTCCAAAGGACACTCACTTGCACTATCGATGCCGTGCTTGTGGCTCCATTGTTCCCTCGATACCGGAAGAGAACATTGGATGTGAGTGCGGCAATGTATTCATCGACAGAGACTACTGGCGACTGGTGGTCGAAACCTTTGCGGATTTCGAAGTGGTGAGGCTGGTTGAACCGACTAACTGTTGAGGGGCCGCTCTGGGCCCTTTCCGGTCCTCGCCCGCCAATCCCGCTTGCGGATGCGGTGTGCTTTGCGCAGCGGCATCAAGGAGGAGGGGCCGCAGGCCCCGGGGGACAGCCGCGGAGCAGAGCGCACCGCGTCCGCGAGCCGAGCGAGGCTTACTCCCCGAACTCGCGGCCAAGTTCCTCAGCGCGCTTCTGCGCAGCGAACAGCGCCTCTTCAAACTTGCCCTTCACACCCGCAGCTTTCATCGACGTGAGCGCCGCGTACGTGGTGCCACCCTTGGACGTGACCCGTTCGCGCAGCACTTGCGGCGGCTCGTCCGAGCGTTGCGCCAAGGTCGACGCACCGATGAAGGTGCCCACCGCAAGCCGGTAGGCCACCTCGGGCGGCAGGCCCATGCGGGCGCCCGCGTCGCGCATGGCTTCGAGGAAATAGAACACGTAGGCCGGGCCGGAGCCCGACAGCGCGGTCACGGCGTCGAGCTGAGTTTCTTCTGACACCCACACCAGATCGCCAGTGGTTTTCACCACGGCTTCGACCAGCGCACGGTCGGCGCTGCTGGCGCCCGCGCGCGCGAACAGGCCCGTCATGCCCAGGCCGACGAGCGCCGGCGTGTTGGGCATGGCACGCACGATGCGCTGCGTCTGCAGCCAGCCGGCCATGCTGTCGCTGGTGATGCCGGCGGCCACGCTCAGGTGCAGCGCGTTGGACAGATGCGGCTGGCTGGCGAGTGCGGCGTCCTTGAAGGTTTGCGGCTTCACGGCCCAGACCACGAGGTCCGATGGGCGCAGGTCTGCACTGGCAGCGGCGAGCAGTGACACGCCGGGGAACTGCTGCGCGAGCTTCGCGCGCTGCTCGTCCCACGGCTCGACGATCTGCAAGGCGCTGGCCGGGTGGCCCTGACGAAGCAGGCCGCCGACGATGGCGCTGGCCATGTTGCCGCCGCCGATGAAGGTGATGGTGGGGTGGGTGGGGGTGTTCATCGCGCCATTGTCGCGCGCCGCCACCCGGGGCTTCAGGGCGCCACGGTTTGACGGACTGCGTGTTCCCACTGCGCCATCTTCTCGGCCGCGCGTTCGCGCGAAAGCGTGGGGTGGAAGGTGCGCTCGGCGCGCCATTGTTTCGAGAGTTCGTCCAGCCCGCCGTACAGGCCGGTGTGCAGACCGGCGAGATACGCCGCTCCGAGCGCGGTGGTCTCGATCACCGCAGGCCGCACCACAGGGATGCCCAGCAGGTCGGCCTGGATCTGCATCAGCAGGTCATTGACGCAGGCGCCGCCGTCCACCCGCAGTTCGCTCACCGGCACGCCGCCGGCGGCCACCGCGTCGCGGCTCATGGCGTCGAGCAGGGCCGCGCTCTGGAAAGCGATGCTCTCCAGCGCGGCGCGCGCGATGTGCGCGATGGTCGTACCGCGCGTGAGGCCGGTGATGCTGCCGCGTGTGTCGGGCTGCCAGTAGGGCGCGCCCAGGCCGGTGAAAGCCGGCACCAGCACCACACCGCCCGCGTCGGGCACGCTCTCGGCGAGTGCCTGCACCTCGCTGCTGGACTGGATGGCGCGCAGGCCGTCTCGCAGCCACTGCACCACCGCGCCGCCGATGAACACGCTGCCTTCGAGCGCATATTGCTGAGGTCCCGGCGGCTGCGCGGTGGCCGTGGTGATGAGCCCGTTCTGGCTGACCTGGAAACGTTCGCCGGTGTGCATGAGCATGAAGCAGCCGGTGCCATAGGTGTTCTTGGCCATGCCGGCGGTGAAGCAGGCCTGGCCGAAGAGGGCACTCTGCTGGTCGCCCGCCACGCCGCCGATTTCCAGCGGCGCGCCCAGCCATTCGGCTTTCATCTCGCCGAAGTGCGCGCTCGAGGGCAGCGCCTCGGGCATCAGACTCTTCGGGATGTCGAGCAGGGCCAGCAGCTCGGCGTCCCATTCGCGGCTGTGCACGTTGAACAGCATGGTGCGCGAGGCGTTGCTCACGTCGGTCACGTGGCGAGTGCCGCCGGTGAGCTGCCAGATCAGCCAGCTGTCCACCGTGCCGAAGGCGAGTTCGCCGCGCTCGGCCTGCGCGCGCGCGCCGGGCACGTTGTCCAGGATCCACTTGAGCTTGGTGCCGGAGAAATAGGCGTCGATGCGCAGGCCGGTTTTTTGCAGCACGGTGTCGCTCGCGCCCCGTTCACGCAGCTCGGCGCAGGTGCCCTCGGCGCGACGGTCTTGCCAGACGATCGCGTTGTACACGGGCTCGCCCGTCTTGCGGTTCCACACCAGCGTGGTCTCGCGCTGGTTGGTGATGCCCACGGCCGCGATCTGGTCGGCACGCAGGTTCGCCTGCTTCAAGGCTTCGCGCGCCGTCTCCAGCTGGGTCTGCCACAGGTCGCGCGGATCGTGCTCGACCCAGCCGGGCTGCGGGTAGATCTGGCGGAACTCGCGCTGCGCCATGGTGACGACGCGGCCGGCGCGGTCGAACACGATGCTGCGCGAACTGGAGGTGCCCTGGTCCAGGGCAAGCAGGTAGGTCATGGTGTTTTCCGGGAAGCGGGGTCAGGCGACGGCGGTGTCGTTCGGGGTGCCCACACCGGCGATCACGCATTCGACGTTGCCCGCGGCCAGCAGGTCGTGGAAGGGCGGCGGCGGTGGCAGGTCGGTGAAGACCACGTCGAGGTCGTCGAGTCGCGCGAGTTCGACCATGGCGGGGCGGTTGAACTTGCTGTGGTCGGCCGCGAGCCAGACCTCGCGCGACTGCTCGACGATGGCGCGCGCCACCTTCACCTCGCGGTAGTCGAAGTCGCGCAGCGTGCCGTCGGCCTCGATGCCGCTGATGCCGATCAGCCCGATGTCGACCTTGAACTGGCGCATGAAGTCCACCGTGGCTTCGCCCACGATGCCCTGGTCGGCGCCGCGCACCAGGCCTCCGGCGACGATCACTTCGCAGTCGGGGTTGGTGCTCATGAGCGAGGCGATGTGCAGGTTGTTGGTGATCACGCGCAGGCCGCGGTGGTGCTGCAGCTCACGCGCCACGGCCTCGATGGTGGTGCCGATGTTCATGATCAGCGAGCAGCCGTTGGGCACGCGCCGCGCGACGGTGCGCGCGATGCGCGTCTTGGCGTCCGACTGCATGGCTTGGCGCTGACGGTAGGCGATGTTTTCGGTGGTCGAGCCGGGCAGGCGCACGCCACCGTGAAAGCGCGAGAGCAGTCCGGCCTCGGCCAGGCGCTGCACGTCGCGGCGCACCGTTTGCAACGTGACGCCGAAGCGCTCGGCCATCGCTTCGATGGTCTGCGGGCCGTGGGCGCGCACTTCGTCGAGCAGCTGGGTGTGGCGGGGGTTGAGGTTCATCGGTTGTGAGGTGGGCAGGCAGGCCATCCGAACATAACGGAAATTTTTTTCGCCCCGATCAGGGTAAGTACCGAATAAAAAGGAACATAAACGAACAATAGAATCCTGCAAACGAAATGCCATCCGATCATGGGTGTGCGGTTTTTCACGCTGGGAATCGAATGCAGCTTTCTCTGGAGCATGTGGGCAAGACCGTCGGGCCTGCCGTCCACCTCTACCCCCAAAGCCTGAGCCTGGCCCCCGGTGCCGTGACGGTCTTGCTGGGTGCCACGCAGGCCGGCAAGACCAGCCTGATGCGCGTCATGGCGGGGCTGGACGTGGCGAGCACCGGCCGCGTGTTGGTGGACGGTGTGGACGTGACGCGCATGTCGGTGCGTCAGCGCAACGTGGCCATGGTCTACCAGCAGTTCGTCAACTACCCCTCGATGACGGTGGCGCAGAACATCGCCTCGCCAATGCGCCTGCGCGGTGACCGCGACGTGGACCAGCGGGTGCGCGACATCGCCGCCCGCCTGCACATCGACATGTTCCTGGACCGCCTGCCGGCCGAGCTCTCGGGCGGCCAGCAGCAGCGCGTGGCGCTGGCGCGCGCGCTGGCCAAGCAGGCGCCGCTGATGCTGTTCGACGAACCCCTGGTGAACCTGGACTACAAGCTGCGCGAAGAGCTGCGCGAGGAACTCACCCACCTGTTTGCCACCGGCGATTCCACCGTGGTCTACGCCACCACCGAGCCGGGCGAGGCGCTGCTGCTGGGCGGATACACCGCGGTGATGGATGCGGGTGAACTGCTGCAGTACGGCCCGACCGCCGAGGTGTTTCATCAGCCTCAGAGCATCCGCGTGGCGCGCGCCTTCAGCGACCCACCGATGAACCTGTTGGCCGCCGAAGCGGTGACCGGTGGTGTGCGGGTGCAGGGCGGCGAAGTCTGGCCCTTGCAGTTGCCGGCCGACGCACCACAGCGCCTCACGCTGGGCCTGCGCGCCGGCGGCCTGCGCGTCGTGGCGCGGCCGGGCGACGTGGCCTTGCCCGGGCGCGTGGAACTGGCCGAGATCGCGGGCTCCGACACCTTCGTGCACGTGCACACCCTCGTGGGCGAACTGGTGGCCCAGCTCACCGGTGTGCATGTGTGCCCGCTGGGTGACCCGATCACGCTCTACCTGCAGCCCGACAGCCTGTTTGTCTTTGATGCCGACGGCCCGCTGGTGCGCTCGCCGGCGCGTCCTGGAAAGGCCCGCTGATGGCACGCATCGAACTCGACCTGGCGCACGCCTACAAGCCGCATCCGACGAAAGATGAGGACTATGCGCTGCTGCCACTGAAGATGACGTTCGAGGACGGCGGCGCCTACGCGCTGCTCGGCCCCTCGGGCTGCGGCAAGACCACCATGCTCAACATCATCTCGGGCTTGCTCGTGCCCTCGCAAGGCACGGTGCGCTTCGATGGCCAGGATGTGACGCGTCAGAGCCCGCAGCAGCGCAACATCGCGCAGGTGTTCCAGTTCCCGGTGATCTACGACACCATGACCGTGGCGCAGAACCTCGCGTTCCCGCTGAAGAACCGCAAGGTGCCGGAGGCGGAAATCAAGGCGCAGGTGGGACGCATTGCCGAGATGCTGGAGATGAGCCACCAGCTCGACATGCGCGCGGCGGGCCTCTCCGCCGACCAGAAGCAGAAGATTTCGCTCGGCCGTGGCCTGGTGCGTTCGGACGTATCGGCCGTGCTGTTCGACGAGCCACTGACCGTGATCGATCCGCACCTGAAATGGCAGCTGCGGCGCAAGCTCAAGCAGATCCACCACGAGCTCAAGCTCACACTGATCTACGTGACGCACGACCAGGTGGAAGCGCTCACGTTCGCCGACGAGGTGGTGGTGATGACGCGCGGGCGCGCGGTGCAGGTGGGTGCGGCCGAGGCGCTGTTCGAGCGGCCGGCGCACACCTTCGTGGGCCATTTCATTGGCTCACCGGGCATGAACTTCCTGCCCGCGTCCAGCGTGCGCGGCGGCCTGGTGGTGCTGGACAAGCCGCTGGCGCTCACCAACGGTCGGACCTTGCCCGAGGGACCGCTCAAGCTCGGCATCCGCCCCGAATACCTCGCGCTCGGCCAGGCCGGCGAGCCCAACACCGTGCCCGCGACGGTGACGCGCGTGCAGGACATCGGCACTTACGTGATGGTCACCCTGGAGGCCGGCGAACACCGGCTCAAGTGCCGCCTGGCGCCCGAAGCCGCCGCGCCGGTGGCGGGTGAGACGGTGCATTTGCGGGTGCTCGGCGAGCACACCTGTTTTTATCAAGACGAGGCACTCGTGGAATGAGCACCGCGCCGGGCCGCCCCAAGCAAGCTCGCACCGCAGTGCGCAGCACGGAGGTTTTTGAATGAGCACTACCAACAAACCCGTGAACCAGAAAGCCTGGTTCCTTGTGTTG
Organism: Pseudomonadota bacterium; assembly: GCA_040385485.1. GTDB lineage: Bacteria > Pseudomonadota > Gammaproteobacteria > Burkholderiales > Burkholderiaceae_C > Hydrogenophaga. Next base: position 26,128 of record JAZKHJ010000017.1, read on the forward strand.
CCGGTCATCGTCTGTGTGGCCTTCTCGGCCATCCTGCCGCTGATGACGGTGGTGAACTACTCGGTGCAGGACATCTTCTCGCCCGAGCGGCGCGTGTTCGTCGGCACCGAATGGTTTTCCGCCGTGATGCGCGACGAAGAACTGCACCTGGCGTTGTGGCGGCAGATCCAGTTTTCGCTGGCGGTGCTGCTGGTGGAGATCCCGTTGGGCATCGCGCTGGCGCTCTCCATGCCTGCGCAAGGCTGGAAGTCCTCGGCCGTGCTGGTGCTGGTGGCGCTCTCGCTGCTGATCCCGTGGAACGTGGTCGGCACGATCTGGCAGATCTTCGGCCGCGCCGACATAGGCCTGCTCGGCTATTTCCTGCAGTGGGTCGGCATGGAGTACAGCTACACCGGCAACTCCACCCATGCCTGGTGGACGGTGTTGGCCATGGACGTTTGGCACTGGACGCCGCTGGTGGCGCTGCTGGCCTTTGCGGGCCTGCGCAGCATTCCCGATGCCTACTACCAGGCCGCCAGCATCGACGGCGCGAGCAAGTGGGCGGTGTTTCGCTACATCCAGCTGCCCAAGATGCGCGGCGTGCTGATGATCGCGGTGCTGCTGCGCTTCATGGACAGCTTCATGATCTACACCGAGCCCTTCGTGCTCACCGGTGGCGGCCCGGGCAACGCCACCACCTTCCTCTCGCAGTACCTCACCACCAAGGCGGTCGGCCAGTTCGACCTCGGCCCGGCGGCGGCGTTCTCCCTCATCTACTTCCTCATCATCCTGCTGTTCTGCTTCGTGCTCTACAACTGGATGCAGAGCCTGGGCACGTCCGAGAAAGAACAAGGCCATGGATAACAGACGCTTTCGCAAGAGGACGCTGTTCCTTATCGCCTATTTGATCTTTGCCCTGTTGCCCATCTACTGGATGGTCAACATGAGCTTCAAGACCAACCAGGAAATTCTCTCGGCGTTCACCCTGTGGCCGGCCGAGTTCACCTGGGCCAACTACCGGACCATCTTCACCGACCCCTCGTGGTATTCGGGCTACATCAACAGCCTGATCTATGTGGGCATCAACACGGTGATCTCGCTCACCGTGGCGCTGCCAGCGGCCTATGCGTTCTCGCGATATCGATTTCTTGGCGACAAGCACGTGTTCTTCTGGCTGCTGACCAACCGCATGACACCGCCCGCGGTGTTCCTGCTGCCGTTCTTCCAGCTCTACACCACGCTGGGCCTGATGGACACGCACATCGCCGTGGCCATGGCGCACCTGCTGTTCAACGTGCCGCTGGCGGTGTGGATTCTCGAAGGCTTCATGAGCGGCATCCCGCGCGAGATCGACGAGACCGCGTACATCGACGGCTACAGCTTCCCGCGCTTCTTCTTCACCATCTTCCTGCCGCTCATCAAGGCCGGTGTGGGCGTGGCGGCGTTCTTCTGCTTCATGTTCTCGTGGGTCGAATTGCTGCTGGCACGCACGCTCACCAGCGTCAACGCCAAGCCCATCGTGGCCACCATGACGCGCACGGTGAGCGCCAGTGGCATGGACTGGGCCACGCTGGCCGCGGCCGGTGTGCTCACCATCGTGCCGGGCGCGATCGTGATCTGGTTTGTGCGGCACTACATCGCCAAGGGCTTTGCGATGGGGCGTGTTTAAAACTTTGTGGGTCAGACCATGCGCAGCGTGCTCTGACCCCAACTGACTGGGGGTTTTATGTTTACCTGGATGGTCTGGACCACACCGGTCGCTGTCTTTTTTACCTGCATTGCACTCATGCTCATCGGCATGACCGTGTGGGAAATCAAGTCGCCCACGGTCGAGCGCAAGGGCTTCCTGCCCATGGTCACCACGCGCGGCGACCGCCTCTTCATCGGCCTGCTCGGTGCGGCCTACATCAACCTGGCCTTCATCGGCCTGGCGGGCTGGCTCACGCAATGGCTTTCGCTGGAGCAGGAGCCCAGCATCTGGATCTCCTTCGTCGCTTCCATGGCCTGGCTGGTGCTGGCGCTGCGCAAGGGCTGATCGCTTTATGGTCTTCGGTATTCGGCCCATTGCTTCCCCGGGGCCGAGACCTGTCACACACCGGGGAAGCACACCGATCGAGGAGACAACATGAGATTGCGACACACCCCTCTGGCCCTGGCAGCGTTGCTCGCCATGGGCTCCTTGCCCGCCTGGGCCGACGAGGCCGCAGCGAAGAAGTGGATCGACAGCGAGTTCCAGCCTTCCACCCTGAGCAAGGCCCAGCAGGCCGCCGAGATGAAGTGGTTCATCGACGCCGCAGCCAAGCTCAAGGCCAAGGGCGTGAAAGAGATTTCGGTGGTTTCCGAGACCATCACCACGCACGAGTACGAGAGCAAGACGCTGGCCAAGGCCTTCACCGAAATCACCGGCATCACCGTCAAGCACGACCTGATCCAGGAAGGTGACGTCGTCGAGAAGCTGCAGACCTCGATGCAGTCGGGCAAGTCGATCTACGACGGCTGGATCAGCGACTCCGACCTGATCGGTACGCACTACCGCTACGGCAAGATCATGAACCTGACCGACTACATGGCCGGCAAGGGCAAGGAGTACACCAACCCGGGCCTGGACATCAAGGATTTCATCGGCACCAGCTTCACGACCGGTCCCGACAAGAAGCTCTACCAACTGCCCGACCAGCAGTTCGCCAACCTCTACTGGTTCCGCGCCGACCTGTTCGCGCGCCAGGACCTGAAAGACAAGTTCAAGGCCAAGTACGGCTACGACCTGGGCGTGCCGTTGAACTGGAGCGCGTACGAAGACATCGCCGCCTTCTTCAGCGAAGACGTCAAGACCATCGACGGCAAGCCGATCTATGGCCACATGGACTACGGCAAGAAGGACCCGTCCCTGGGCTGGCGCTTCACCGATGCCTGGCTCTCGATGGCTGGCACAGCCGACGTCGGCATCCCCAACGGCAAGCCGGTGGACGAGTGGGGCATCCGCGCCTCGGCCGACGGCTGCACGCCACTGGGCGCCAGCGTCTCGCGCGGGGGTGCCACCAACTCGCCCGCCGCCGTCTACGCGCTCACCAAGTACGTGGACTGGATGAAGAAGTACGCGCCCAAGGAAGCCACCGGCATGACCTTTGGTGAAGCCGGCCCGGTGCCCGCCCAGGGCCAGATCGCGCAGCAGATCTTCTGGTACACCGCCTTCACCGCCGACATGACCAAGCCCGGCCTGCCGGTGGTCAATGCCGACGGCACGCCGAAGTGGCGCATGGCGCCCGGTCCCAACGGCCCGTACTGGAAGCAGGGCATGCAGAACGGCTACCAGGACGTGGGCTCGTGGACCTTCTTCGAGAAGCACGACGAGAACAAGACCGCCGCAGCCTGGCTGTACGCGCAGTTCGTGACCGCCAAGACCACGTCGCTCAAGAAGACCATCGTCGGCCTGACCCCGATCCGCGAGAGCGACATCCAGAGCAAGGCCATGACCGACATGGCGCCCAAGCTCGGCGGTCTGGTCGAGTTCTACCGCAGCCCGGCGCGCGTGGCCTGGACGCCCACCGGTACCAATGTGCCCGACTACCCCAAGCTGGCTCAGCTCTGGTGGCAGAACGTGGCCCAGGCCGTGACCGGCGAGAAGACGCCCCAGGCCGCGATGGACAGTCTGGCCGAGCAGATGGACCAGGTCATGGGACGCCTGGAGCGTGCGGGCATGGAGCGTTGCGCGCCCAAGCTGAACCCGAAAGGCGACCCCAACAAGTACCTGAGCGACACCGCAGCGCCCTGGAAGAAGCTGGCCAACGAGAAGCCCAAGGGAGAGACCATCGCCTACGACCAGCTGCTCAACGCATGGAAGAATGGCAAGGCCCGTTGATTTGATGCATCGATTCTTGTAGCAACCCACCCTCTGCGCCACCCTGGCGCAGAGGGTCACCCCTCTTTCCATGAAACGCGCAGAACTGTTTGAATCGCTGCCTCGCCACGGTGTGTACGACTTGGCGGTCGTCGGTGGCGGTGCCACCGGCCTCGGGGTGGCGCTCGATGCTGCTCTGCGCGGTTTTTCCGTCGTGCTGCTGGAGTCGCATGACTTCGCCGGTGGCACCTCCTCGCGTTCCACCAAGCTGTTGCACGGCGGCGTGCGTTACCTCGCGCAGGGCAACCTGACCCTGGTGCGCGAGGCACTGGCCGAGCGTGCGACGGTGCTGCGCATCGCGCCGCATCTCGCGCAGCCCTTGCCCTTCGTCATGCCGTCCTACCACTGGTGGCAGACCCCGTTTTACGGCATCGGCCTCAAGCTGTACGACCTGCTGGCCGGCGCCGCGGGACTCGGGCGCACCGAATTCCTCAGCCGCGCGCAAACCCTGCAGGCCTTGCCTGGGGTGAATCCCGACGGGCTGCGCGGTGGCGTCAAGTACTGGGACGGTCAGTTCGACGACGCGCGCCTGGCGCTGGCGCTTGCCCGCAGCGCCGAGGCCGCCGGAGCCCATGTCTTGAACTACGCCGAGGTAACGGCGGTGCGCCAGCTCGCCGGGGGCGATGCCCCGCTGTCTTCACTGGACGTGAGCGACCGGCGCGGCGGCGGCACATGTCAACTGCAGGCGCGCTGCGTGGTCAACGCCACTGGCGTCTGGGTGGATGCCCTGCGAGACCACACCCAGCCGGCGGCCACCCAGGGCTCGCCCTCGCGCATGGTCAGCCCCAGCCAGGGTGTGCACGTGGTGGTCGACCGCGATTTCATGCCCGGTGGCCATGCGCTGCTGGTGCCCAAGACGCGCGACGGGCGCGTGCTGTTCGCCGTTCCGTGGCTCGGCAAGCTGGTGCTGGGCACCACCGACACCCCCCGCCGCGACCTGCCGCGCGAGCCAGATGCCTTCGCCGAAGAACTCGAATTCATTCTCAACGAGGCCAGTCAGGCGCTGAGCCGGCCGGTGCGCCGTGAGGACATCAAAAGTCTCTGGGTGGGTTTGCGCCCCCTCGTGGCCGCGCCCGCGGCGGCCGAAGGTGGCACCAAGGTGCTGTCGCGCGAACACACCATCGTGGTCGATGTCAATGGCCTGGTCACGGTGACCGGGGGTAAATGGACCACCTACCGCGCGATGGCCGAGGATGTGCTGGAGCGCTGCTTCGTGAGCCAGCTCTTGCCCCGGCGTGCAGGCGGTCAGAGCGCATCCCACGTGCTGAAAGGTGCGGCCGTGGCCAGCCCTGCGACGCCCCTGCATGCGGCGCCCGGCCTGCACCTGTACGGTTCCGATGGGGCGCAAGTGAATGAATGCCCCGGGAAAGAACGCGTGCTGGGGGCAGGCCTGACGGAGGCCATGGTCCGTTACGCCGCGCGCTTCGAGCACGCCCAGACGGTGGAAGACGTGCTCGCCCGGCGCTCGCGCATCCTGTTCCTGGACGCTGCCGAGGCCGCCCGGCTGGCGCCCTCCGTGGCCGACATCCTCCAACAGGAACTGGGCTCGGACCCGGAGCTGCAAGCCTTTTTGAGCCTGTGCACCCGATATCTGCCGACGTCCAACGGGATTTAGAGGTATTTCGCAGGCCGGTGCGTTGACAGCCTGCTGAAACCATGTGATACTGCGCGGCTTCGCTCCAAAAAAGCGAGGCAATCTGCCCACTCGGAAGGGATTGGATCTGGCCTCAAGCCACTCCGGTTCTCGACGACGGGCCCAAGACTGATCACTCCCGGCCGTGGTGGCTGGGGGGATTCAAGTTGGGACTTAAATCAAATGATCCAAACGCAATCTCGACTCGATGTTGCCGACAACACGGGTGCCAAGTCCGTGATGTGCATCAAGGTGCTCGGCGGCTCCAAGCGGCGTTACGCCAGCGTGGGCGACGTCATCAAGGTCACCATCAAAGAAGCAGCGCCCCGTGGCCGCGTCAAAAAAGGCGAGGTTTACAACGCTGTGGTGGTTCGCACCGCCAAGGGCATCCGTCGTCAAGACGGCGCTCTCATCAAATTCGACGGCAACGCAGCAGTGTTGCTCAACGCCAAGCTGGAGCCCATCGGCACCCGCATCTTCGGACCGGTGACGCGCGAGCTACGCACCGAAAAGTTCATGAAGATCGTGTCGCTGGCGCCCGAGGTTCTCTGAGGAATCATCATGAACAAGATTCGCAGTGGTGACGAAGTCATCGTGATCGCAGGTCGCGACAAGGGCAAGCGCGGCAAGGTCGTGCTCCGTGCCGACGACAGCAAGGTGCTCGTCGAAGGCGTGAACATCGTCAAGAAGCACGCCAAGCCGAACCCCATGAAGGGTGTGACCGGCGGCATCATCGAAAAAACCATGCCCATCCACCAGTCCAACATCGCCATCTTCAATGGCGCCACGGGCAAGGCAGATCGCGTGGGCATCAAGCTCCTGGCTGACGGCAAGAAAGTGCGCGTCTTCAAGTCCAGCGGCGAAGAAATCAAGGCGGCATGACCATGGCACGTTTGCAAGATATTTTCCGCGACACCATCGCGCCCAGCCTGGTGGAGAAGTTCGGCTACAAGTCGATCATGGAGGTGCCCCGCATCACCAAGATCACGCTGAACATGGGTGTGAGCGAGGCTGTTGCCGACAAGAAAGTCATGGACAACGCTGTGGGCGACCTGACCAAGATCGCCGGCCAGAAGCCTGTTGTGACCAAGGCCCGCAAGGCCATTGCTGGTTTCAAGATCCGCGAGCAACAGGCCATCGGTTGCATGGTGACGCTTCGCGGCGCCAAGATGTACGAGTTCCTGGACCGTTTCGTCACCGTGGCTCTGCCCCGTGTGCGCGACTTCCGTGGTATCTCCGGTCGTTCGTTTGACGGCCGTGGCAACTACAACGTCGGCGTCAAGGAACAGATCATTTTTCCTGAGATCGAGTACGACAAGGTTGACGCCTTGCGCGGTCTCAACATCAGCATCACGACGACCGCCAAGAACGATGAAGAGTGCAAGGCTCTTCTGGCTGGTTTCCGTTTCCCGTTCAAGAACTGAGGTGGCGCGTGGCTAAACAAGCACTACTGCAACGTGAACTCAAGCGCGAGAAACTCGCCGCCAAGTTCGCCAAGAAATACAACGAATTCAAAGCCGTCGCCAACGACGTCAAGAAGACCGACGAAGAGCGCGATGCGGCCCGCCTGGGCCTCCAGAAGCTGCCACGCAATTCGAACCCGACCCGCCAGCGCAACCGCTGCGAGATCACCGGTCGTCCGCGCGGCACTTTCGCCCACTTCGGCCTGGCTCGCGCCAAGGTCCGTGAAATGGCGTTTGCCGGAGAAATCCCCGGCATCACCAAAGCCAGCTGGTAAGCCCTAGGAGAACCACAAATGAGCATGAGTGATCCTATCGCCGACATGTTGACCCGCATCCGCAACGCGCAGATGGTCGAGAAGTCCACCGTGTCGATGCCGGCCTCCAAGGTCAAAGCCGCGATTGCCCAGGTCCTGAAGGACGAAGGCTATATCGACGGATTCCAGGTCAAGAACAACGACGGCAAGAGCGAACTCGAAATCGCCCTGAAGTACTACGCTGGCCGTCCCGTTATCGAACGCATCGAGCGTGTGAGCCGTCCCGGCCTGCGCGTCTACCGCGGTCGCAATGCCATCCCCCAGGTCCAGAACGGTCTGGGCGTGGCCATCGTCACCACGCCCCAGGGTGTGATGACCGATCGCAAGGCTCGCGCCACCGGTGTCGGCGGCGAAGTCCTGTGTTACGTCGCCTGATGCGGGCATTGAGGAGCAATTAATGTCACGTATTGGAAAACTGCCGGTCTCCATCCCTGCCGGGGTCGAGATCGCCGTCAAAGACGACCTGATCAACGTCAAGGGCACTCTCGGTGCCCTGGCGCTGGCGCAAAACGCGCTGGTGAAGGTTGAAAGCAACAACGGCGCGCTGACCTTCGTTCCCGTGAACGAGTCCCGCGAAGCCAACGCCATGTCGGGCACCATGCGTCAGCTGGTCAACAACATGGTCAACGGCGTCAGCAAGGGCTTCGAGAAGAAGCTCACGCTGCTGGGCGTGGGCTACAAGGCCCAGGCTCAAGGCACCAAGCTCAACCTGACGGTGGGTTACTCCCACCCTGTGGTGATGGACATGCCTGCCGGTATCAAGGTGGAAACGCCGACGCCGACCGAAATCCTGATCAAGGGTTCGGACCGTCAGCGTGTTGGTCAGATTGCTTCCGAAGTGCGGGCCGTGCGCCCCCCCGAGCCCTACAAGGGCAAGGGCATCCGCTACGCGGATGAAAAGGTCGTGATCAAGGAAACCAAGAAGAAATAAGGATCAGGATCATGTTGACCAAAAAAGAGCAACGTCTGCGCCGCGCCCGCCAAACGCGCATCCGTATTGCGCAGCAGGGCGCTGTCCGCCTGAGCGTGACCCGCACCAACCTGCACATCTACGCCAACGTCATTTCCGACGACGGCGCCAAGGTGCTGGCCTCGGCCTCCACGGCCGAAGCCGAAGTGCGTGCCCAGATCGGCGGCGCCGGCAAGGGTGGCAATGCCGCCGCTGCTGCCCTGATCGGCAAACGCATCGCCGAGAAGGCCAAGGCCGCCGGTATTGAAAAGGTGGCGTTCGACCGTTCCGGTTTTGCCTACCACGGTCGGGTGAAAGCCCTGGCAGACGCCGCCCGCGAAGCCGGCCTGCAGTTCTGATCAAACGGAAACCACAAAATGGCTAAATTTACGGCAAACATCAAGAACGAAGCGAACGAAGACGGTTTGCGCGAGAAGATGATCGCGATCAACCGCGTGACCAAGGTGGTCAAGGGCGGTCGCATCCTCGGTTTCGCAGCATTGACCGTTGTCGGCGACGGCGATGGCCGCGTGGGCATGGGCAAAGGCAAGGCGCGTGAAGTGCCGGTGGCCGTGCAAAAGGCCATGGAAGCGGCCCGCCGCAACATGATCAAGGTGTCGCTCAAGAACGGTTCGTTGCACCACAGCGTGCACGGTGAACACGGCGCTTCCAACGTCATGATGCTGCCCGCCTCCAAAGGTACCGGCATCATTGCTGGCGGCCCGATGCGTGCCGTGTTCGAAGTCCTCGGCATCACCGACGTCGTGGCCAAGAGCCATGGCTCGAGCAATCCCTACAACCTGGTGCGTGCAACGCTGGACGCACTGAAGAATTCAACCACCCCGTCCGATGTGGCTGCCAAGCGTGGCAAGTCCGTCGAAGACATCCTGGGTTGATTGGAGCGATCATGACCACTCAAAACACCGTCAAGGTTCAGTTGGTGCGCAGCCCCATCGGAACCAAGCAATCCCACCGCGACACCGTGCGCGGCCTGGGTCTGCGCAAACTCAACAGCACCAGCGAGCTGCAGGACACGCCTGCCGTGCGCGGCATGATCAACAAGATCAGCTATCTGGTCAAAGTACTCTGATCGGGGTCACGGACATGCAACTCAACACCATCAAGCCCTCTGAAGGCTCCAAGCACGCCAAGCGTCGCGTGGGTCGCGGTATCGGCTCCGGCCTGGGCAAGACCGCAGGTCGTGGCCACAAAGGTCAAAAGTCCCGTTCGGGCGGCTACCACAAGGTGGGCTTCGAAGGCGGTCAAATGCCTCTGCAGCGCCGCTTGCCCAAGCGTGGCTTCAAGTCAACCCAACTGCAGTTCAACGCCGAAGTCACATTGACCGACATCAGCGCGCTCAACGTGGCGGATGTGGACATGCTCGTGCTCAAGCAGGCTGGCCTGGTGCCTCACCTTGCCAAGCGCGTCAAGGTCATCAAGACCGGTGAACTCACGCGTGCCGTGTCCTTCAAGGACGTGTCGGTCACTGCGGGCGCCAAAGCCGTGATCGAAGCCGCTGGCGGCTCGATCGCCTGACCGGAACCCGACGGAACTGACCTGTGGCAACTGGATCCACGTCCCTGGCCAAAACCGGCAAGTTCGGCGACCTGCGTCGCCGGCTGGTTTTCTTGCTGCTCGCCTTGGTGGTGTACCGCATTGGTGCGCACATCCCGGTGCCTGGCATCGACCCCGCGCAACTTGAGCAGCTGTTCAAGGGGCAGGCTGGTGGCATTCTCAGCCTCTTCAACATGTTCTCGGGCGGAGCGCTGTCGCGCTTCACCGTGTTCGCGTTGGGCATCATGCCGTACATCTCGGCATCGATCATCATGCAGCTCATGACTTACGTGGTTCCCACGTTCGAGCAGCTGAAAAAAGAGGGCGAGGCCGGTCGTCGCAAGATCACGCAGTACACCCGTTACGGCACATTGGGGTTGGCGATCTTCCAGTCGATGGGCATTGCGCTCGCGCTGGAGGGCTCTGCCGGCTTGGTGATCGACCCTGGCATGGGCTTTCGCCTGACGGCCGTGGTCAGCCTGGTGGCCGGCACCATGTTCCTCATGTGGCTCGGCGAGCAGATCACCGAGCGTGGTCTGGGCAACGGTATCTCCATCCTGATCTTCGCCGGCATCGCCGCGGGCTTGCCCAGTGCGGTGGGTGGTTTGCTGGAACTGGTTCGCACCGGTGCCATGAACATCCTGATCGCCATCTTCATCATCGCGCTGGTGGTTCTGGTGACCTACTTCGTGGTGTTCGTGGAGCGCGGCCAGCGCAAGATACTGGTGAACTATGCGCGCCGGCAGGTGGGCAACAAGGTCTACGGTGGCCAGTCGTCGCATCTGCCGCTGAAGCTGAACATGGCCGGCGTGATTCCGCCGATCTTTGCGTCGTCGATCATCCTCCTGCCCACCACGGTGGTGAGCTGGGTGAGCACCGGTGATTCCACCCGCTGGTTGCGCGACATCGCATCTGCCCTGTCGCCAGGTCAGCCGATCTATGTGGCGTTGTACGCTGCGGCCATCATCTTCTTCTGTTTCTTCTACACGGCGCTGGTCTTCAACAGCCGTGAGACCGCAGACAACCTGAAGAAGAGTGGTGCATTCATTCCCGGTATTCGCCCTGGCGATCAGACTGCGCGCTACATCGACAAAATCCTGCTGCGTCTTACGTTGGCCGGTGCCGTCTACATCACCGCGGTCTGTCTGCTGCCTGAGTTCCTCATCCTGAAGTACAACGTGCCGTTCTATTTTGGCGGCACCTCTCTGTTGATCATTGTGGTGGTCACCATGGATTTCATGGCGCAGGTTCAGAACTACATGATGTCGCAGCAGTACGAATCGCTGCTCAAGAAGGCCAACTTCAAGACGTCACCTGGTAGTTGAGTTTTTGTATGTCCAAGGACGACGTGATCGAGATGCAGGGCGAGGTGGTAGAAAACCTCCCCAACGCGACCTTCAGGGTCAAACTCGAAAACGGTCATGTGGTCCTGGGGCACATCAGCGGCAAGATGAGGATGCATTACATCCGCATCCTGCCTGGTGACAAGGTCAAGGTAGAGCTCACGCCCTACGACCTCACCAGGGCGCGAATCGTTTTTCGCTCGAAGTGAGTGGTTGGTTGTTGAATATTTTTGGAATATCTAGGAGAAGACTATGAGAGTTTCGGCTTCGGTCAAAAAAATGTGCCGCAACTGCAAGATCATCAAGCGGCACGGTGTTGTGCGAGTCATTTGCACCGATCCGCGTCATAAGCAGCGTCAAGGCTGATTGAAGTTTAGAGGACCATCATGGCTCGTATTGCAGGCATCAACATTCCGCCGCACAAGCACGCTGAAATCGGCTTGACGGCAATCTTCGGTATTGGTCGCACCCGCGCTCGCAAGATCTGCGAAGCGTGCGGTATCGACTACACGAAGAAGATCAAGGACCTGAGCGACGCGGAACTCGAAAAAGTTCGCGATCAGGTCGGCACGTTCACGATCGAAGGCGACCTCCGTCGTGAAACGACCATGAACATCAAGCGATTGATGGACATCGGTTGCTACCGCGGTTTCCGTCACCGCCGTGGCCTGCCGCTGCGTGGTCAGCGCACGAAGACCAATGCGCGCACGCGCAAAGGTCCCCGCAAGGCAGCCCAGTCGCTGAAGAAGTAATCGGTTCGAAGGATTCCCATGGCCAAGTCACCCTCCACCAGCGCATCCGCACGCGTTCGCAAGAAAGTCCGCAAGAACATTGCCGACGGCATTGCTCACGTGCACGCCTCGTTCAACAACACCATCATCACGATCACCGATCGCCAAGGCAATGCGTTGTCCTGGGCCTCGTCCGGTGGCCAGGGCTTCAAAGGCTCGCGCAAATCCACGCCGTTCGCTGCCCAGGTGGCATCGGAAGTGGCTGGCCGCGCTGCCATTGAGCAAGGCATCAAGAACCTGGATGTCGAAATCAAGGGCCCGGGTCCTGGTCGCGAATCCTCGGTGCGCGCTCTGGGCGCACTGGGCATCCGCATCAATTCCATCTCCGACGTGACGCCCGTGCCGCACAACGGTTGCCGTCCGCAGAAACGCCGCCGCATCTAAGGCGGTACCGCGCACGCGGTATAATGGAAAGCTTTTTTTCGAGCGCCACCGCAGTCGCCTGCGGTGGCATTTTTTGCTAAGCCCACCGCCACTTCATTCGAGGAGTGGCTCCCGCAATGACATCGGTTGATGTCGGTTGCGGCAGAAACACAAGGACATCAACGTGGCACGTTACCTCGGCCCCAAGGCCAAACTTTCCCGCCGTGAAGGCTCCGACCTGCTGCTCAAGAGCGCCCGCCGCTCCATCAGCGACAAGGCCAAATTCGACTCCAAGCCCGGTCAGCACGGCCGTACCTCGGGTCAGCGCACCTCCGACTTCGGCGTGCAGCTGCGCGAGAAGCAGAAAGTCAAGCGCACGTATGGCGTGCTCGAGCGCCAGTTCCGCCGCTACTTTGCAGAAGCCGACCGTCGCCGTGGCAACACCGGTGCCAACTTGCTCTTCCTGCTGGAAGCACGCCTGGACAACGTCGTGTTCCGCATGGGCTTTGCATCGACCCGCGCCGAAGCGCGCCAGATCGTGTCCCACAAGGCGATCCTGGTGAATGGCAAGTCGGTCAATATCCCGTCTTATTCCGTGAAGGCTGGCGATGTGATCGCCGTTCGCGAGAAGTCGAAGAAGCAGGGTCGCGTGCTTGAAGCCATGGAACTGGCCAAACAGATCGGCTTCCCTGCATGGGTTGACGTGTCGGTTGAAAAGGTCGAAGGCGTGTTCAAGAAGTCACCTGACCGCGACGAGTTCGCCTCCGACGTCAACGAATCGTTGATCGTCGAACTGTATTCCCGTTAATTTCGTTCCCGGCATGCACCTTTGCGGGTGCGGCCGGGCCATGCTCCATCTGCCTTATCGGTGTAACGAGCCGAGGGTACTGAAGGAAGTTTGAATGCTGAACAATCTGCTGAAGCCCAAAACCATCAACGTCGAGCAACTCTCGGCCAACCGCGCCAAGGTCACGCTCGAGCCTTTCGAACGTGGTTATGGCCACACGCTGGGCAACGCCCTGCGCCGGGTTTTGCTGTCTTCCATGACCGGCCATGCGCCGACCGAAGTCACCATTGCCGGTGTCGTGCACGAGTACTCGTCGATCGACGGCGTCCAAGAGGACGTGGTCAACATGCTCTTGAACCTCAAGGGCGTGGTGTTCAAGCTCCACAACCGCGACGAAGTCACGCTGAGCCTGCGCAAGGACGGCGAAGGCCTCGTGACGGCCGCTGACATCCAGACCCCGCACGACGTTGAAATCGTGAATCCCGGTCATGTCATCGCCACGCTGTCTGCTGGCGCCAAGCTGGACATGCAGATCAAGGTTGAAAAAGGCCGCGGTTACGTTCCTGGCAGCCTGCGTCGCAATGATGATCAGGCCCGTTCCATCGGCCGCATCGTTCTGGATGCATCGTTCTCGCCCGTCAAGCGCGTCAGCTACACCGTTGAGAGCGCTCGTGTCGAGCAGCGTACCGACTTGGACAAGTTGGTGCTCGAAATCGAGACCAATGGCTCTATCGGTCCAGAAGAGGCGGTCCGTGCTTCAGCCAAGATTCTGGTCGAGCAACTGGCTGTGTTTGCACAGCTCGAAGGTGCCGAGCTCAACTTTGAAGCTCCTGCGCAGCGCAGCTCGCAACAGTTTGACCCGATCCTGTTGCGCCCTGTGGATGAGCTTGAGCTCACCGTGCGTTCGGCCAACTGCCTGAAGGCGGAGAACATTTATTACATCGGTGATCTGATTCAGCGCACCGAGAATGAGCTGCTGAAAACCCCCAACCTGGGCCGCAAGTCGCTCAACGAAATCAAGGAAGTGCTCGCCTCGCGCGGCTTGACCTTGGGCATGAAGCTTGAAAACTGGCCACCGGCCGGCTTGGACAAGCACTGAAATTCCGCAAGCCGGCATGAAGCTGGCGACGGACGAACCCGCAGTACCTGATACGGCTGCGGGCAAAACAACTGAAAGGATGAAAAATGCGTCACGGACACGGACTTAGAAAACTCAACCGCACCAGCGAGCACCGCCTCGCGATGCTTCGCAACATGATGAACTCGCTGCTGACGCACGAAGTCATCAAGACCACGGTGCCCAAAGCCAAAGAGCTGCGTCGCGTCGTGGAACCCATGATCACACTGGCTAAAGTGGCCACCGTGGCCAACCGCCGCTTGGCATTTGACCGCCTGCGCGATCGCGATGTGGTCGTGAAGCTGTTCAACGAGCTGGGCCCACGCTTCGCAGCCCGTCCTGGCGGCTACACGCGCATTCTGAAGATGGGGTACCGCGTGGGTGACAACGCTCCCATGGCACTGGTCGAACTGGTGGATCGTGCAGAAGATGCTGCACCGGCCGCTGAAGCCGACAAGGCGTGATAGAATACAAGGCTTGACGCGCGGTGGAGCAGCCTGGTAGCTCGTTGGGCTCATAACCCAAAGGTCGCAAGTTCAAATCTTGCCCGCGCAACCAACCAAATCAAGCACTTGCTTGTCACTGAAGCCCTCGGAAACGAGGGCTTTTTTGTTTGTGACGAGGTTTGTGACGAGGTCAGTGTCGTCACAGAAGTCTGCCAGTGGAGTAGTGACCGTTGGGCAACTTGTCGACTTCCTTCCCAAACTTATTCCTTTTAGCCCCCCGGGCAATGTCTGATGTGCAGCGATAGCCGACGGTGGGCTGAGGTAACGAGTCCGCGTTCTTGGCCACGTTGCAGTCATCCAGAGGCCTTCGATAACAGGAAATGAGAGTCTGCTCGTGGCGCTGGTACAGACATTCTTTGAAGGGCAAGCTGCGGCGTACAAACCACGCTTTGAATGACCTGCTCGCATTTTTCGACCCACAGGAAAGGCGGCCTGCTAGGCTATCCGTAATCGCACCCCTCCACATTCGTTTCATGCCCCTTTTCACCGTCATCGCGGAGTTCGACGGAGGAACCTACGCTGGGCAGGTACGTGCCCGGTCGATCGGCTTAGCTCTGCAGAAGTGGGCCTCTGCTATCGGCAGTGGAACAGTCACAGGCCTCACACCCATCGCGCACAAGCAACTAGTGTCAGCAATCGAGGGGCAGCCACCCGTACCGCTCGCAGAACTCAAAAGTGCTAGGTGCTTCAGCATGGTGCTTCGCGGAAAGCTCATGCTTATCCATGCTGTACTCACGGCTGAGTAGCGACTTGTGTTGCGATGGCTAGACTTCTTCGATCGGCCATCTGCAGACGTTCAGTACCGGCAGCATTCGGGCACTTCATCGACCTGCACCACGCGGCGCCGATCAAGCACGTGCGCGCAACTCCCTCACGCCGCGGCCCAGCTTGCGTCGCAACAAGGCGCGAAGGGTCACACCGTCGGAGTAGCCGATCTGTGCGGCGATTTGGTCGACGCTCTCGCTGCCGGTTCGCAGCAGATGCACCGCACGCTCGACGCGCAGATCCTGGAAGTACGAGAGGGGTGTCTTGCCCAATACGCTTTGCACGCGCCGCGCCAAGGTGCGTTCACTGGCGCCCGCTGCGATGGCCGCATCGGCGAGAGAGAACCCGTGCGCGAGTTGCTGCCTGGCCCAGCCCTCAAAGCGCTCGACCACCGGGTCGGCATGGGCTAGGTGATCGGGGATCACGAACTCAGCTTGCGAGCTGCGGGACTCTACCAGCAGGTATCGCGCCGCCAGAGCCGCCAGCGCCGGGCTACGGCTGCGCACGACGCTCAATGCCAGGTCGAGATGGGCCAAGGCGGCGCCGGCCGTGGTGAAGCCGGCCGAATTCACAAGCATGCGGGACTCGTCGAGCGCCACTTGCGGATAGCGCTGCCGAAACATTGGCGCCAGCCACCACGAAGTTGTGGCGCGCTGGCCATCTAGCAGCGCGCTCTCCGCCAGCAAGAAGGTGCCGGTGCAGGCGGCGCCAGTGGCCGCGCCGGCGCTTGACCATTGCTGCAACGCGACGATCGCATCGGCCACGTCCGCATGCGCGAGACGCGCGGCGAGCGCGTCTGGCATCTTGGCGCCGAGCGCGGGCACCAGAACAACGTCAGGGTTTTGCACGCGGTGCACTGGCACGACCGGTACCGCCAGACCGTGCGCGGTGCGCACGCGACGCCGAACGCCGACCACCGTGACGTCGATGGGCGGCGGCGCCTGTGCGAGCGAGCCCGCCAGTTCATTGGCCGTGCTCAGTGTGTCCATGAGTGCAGCAAACCCCAGGTCGAACACGCCATCAAGAACAAGAAGATGTAGATTCATGGCAAAAATGATATCAATGTTGGCATTCCTGCCACTCGCGGAAATTGCCGTCGTACCAGAGACTTCGGACTCGCCAACACTGTCAACCGTTCAACCAGAGGATCACCACATGACCAAGTTCGCCCTGTTCGTCCGCCTCGAAGCCAAGCCTGGCCAGGAAGCCGCCGTTGCCGATTTTCTGGGAAGCGCGTTGCCGCTCGCCAACGCCGAATCGGGCACCACCGCCTGGTTCGCATTGAAGTTCGGCCCATCGACGTTCGGCGTCTTTGACGCTTTTGCGGACGAGGCCGGCCGCGAGGCTCACCTGCACGGCCCGATCGCCGCCGCGTTGATGGCGAACGCAGCCGCCTTGCTCAGTACACCGCCAAACATCGAGAAGATCGATCTGCTGGCGGCGAAATTGCCTGGCTGACGAGCTGACCGCGGCGGCGAAGGTGAAGCTCCGTATGGCTTGAGTGACAGGGATGAAGAGGTCCTGTCCTCGTGGGCCGCTCCTTCAAAGCGATCCCCATTGAACCGCGCTTGCCGGCGGTGGCCGCGACGAAGTAGTCCCAGCCACAAACCGCCTCTGGAAGCGGGCGGCTAGCCCGCACGGTCTCAACCCGCGCGCTGCGCCTCTATCGCCCTGACCACCGTCTACCGGTGTGTGCCCTCCACGGGGCGGCCGGCGTACCGATCCGACCGCTTCGTGACGCCGGATTCAGGGCCGTGGATGTCGGTTCAGGGCCCTGAGCGGAGTTTTGACGAGGCTTTGTGCACGACGGCACCACAGCGAAAGCCGCCGCTGGTGAGTCGTCGTCGGTGCCAACTCCCATGTTGTCATGGCAACCATTGCAACTCGCCGATTTGAAAGTCCGATGTTGTGCGCGGTACAGACGTTAGACCCGCTGGGCGGCTGCCTTGAACCAATCAGTCGCTGCGGGTAGCTATCACCTCAACAGCAACGTTGGGACCGCAGCCGAGCGCAACAAGTCGGTGGTCTTGCTGCCGAGGAACAGGGTTCGCCAAGGCGAGTGGCTGTAGGCTCCCATGACCAGCAGGTCGCACTGCTGCGATTTCACCGCCTCGGCAATCGCGGTCGCTGGGTCTCCGAGGTGATCCTCCATCGACACCTTGAAGCCAACGGCCTCCAGCACGTTGCGGGCCTCCTCGATTTGCTTCGGCCCTTGAACTTGCGGCTTCCCCGCCATGAGCAAGTGGATGGGCAGGCCCTTGAGCAGGGGACTTCCAGCAATCATCTGGATGCCTTGGCGTGTCACGCTTGAGCCATCGAACGCGTACAGAACGCGGCTGGGAGCGCGGAACTCATCAGGCACGGCAAGCACCGGCTTGTTCACAGAGCGGACCACCCACTCCAAGTTACGGCCCAGGTCTCGTTGGGTGGCCTGGGCCGAAGCGCCGCGACGGCCCAGCACGAACAGGCGGACATCCCCCTGAAGCTCTGGGAGCGTGGCCTCCAGCTCGCCATGGCGTTGCCGCACGTCAACCACGAACGCACCCGATGCCATGGCCCGCTCACGCAGCCCGTTGAGGAACAACCGGCCCACCTCCCGGGCGGCGCGTGTCCTCGTCTCGTCTTCGTCGCTCAACTGCTTGAGCAGGTTCTCCTGCGCATCAAGGCCGATGGCCCCGCTGTGATCCTGCACGGCCTCCAGGCGGGGATGCCGGTCGATGACGTGAAGGAGTTCCATGGGCGTCTGCATCCGCTTCGCTGCCCATGTGGCGTAGTCCGCCACGCTCTCGGCGTACTTCGATTGGTCCACGCAGGCCAGCACTTTTTTGTCGTCGTTCATCGGGTGTTCTCCTTCAGTGGCCCATGAGCATGTCGTCCGCGCCATCCTTGTCGTGGATGCCGAAGCGGTCCACCATGGTGGCGCTGGCCTCGTTCAGGCCGATGACTTCGACCTCCGCTCCCTCGCGGCGGAACTTGATGACCGCCTTGTCCAGGGCGCTCACGGCGGTGATGTCCCAGAAGTGGGCGCGGCTCACGTCGATGCGGACCTTGTCGATGACTTCCTTGTAGTCAAAGGCGTTGGAGAAGCGGTCGGCGCTGGCGAAGAAGACCTGCCCGATGACCTGATAGGTCCGGGTGCGCCCTTCGTCCTCGCTCTGCGACTTCACCCGCAAAATCTGTCCGACCTTGTGGGCGAAGAAGAAGCCCGACAGCAGCACCCCGGTCAGCACCCCCTTGGCAAGGTCGTGGGTGGCCACGGTGACGACCACGGTGGCAACCATCACCACGCTGGAACTCTTCGGGTGCTCGCGCAGGCTCTTGATGGAACCCCAGTTGAAGGTGCCGATGGAAACCATGATCATCACGGCCACCAGCGCGGCCATGGGTATCTTTGCCACCCAGTCCCCCAGGAACACGACCAGGATGAGCAGGACCACTCCTGCAGTCAGCGTGGACAAGCGACCGCGACCGCCCGACTTCACGTTGATGACCGACTGACCAATCATGGCGCAGCCCGCCATGCCGCCGATGAAGCCCGTGGCGATGTTGGCAACGCCCTGGCCCACGCACTCGCGGTTCTTGTCGCTCTTCGTGTCCGTGAGGTCGTCCACGATGGTCGCCGTCATCAGCGATTCCAGCAGGCCCACGACCATGAGGGTGAGCGAGTACGGGAAGATGATGGCGAGCGTCTCCCAGGTCAGCGGGATGTTCGGGATGAGGAACATCGGCAGACTGTCGGGGAGGTCGCCCATGTCGCCCACGGTGCGGATGTCGAGGTCCAGCGCGATGGCGACCCCGGTGAGCACGACGATGGTTACGAGGGGGGATGGCACCGCCTTCGTGAGGTAGGGCAGACCGTAGATGATTGCAAGGCCTGCCGCGGTCATGGCATAGACGTGCCACGTCACGTTCGTGAGTTCAGGAAGCTGGGCGATGAATATCAGGATGGCGAGGGCGTTCACAAAGCCGGTGACCACGGACTTCGACACGAACCGCATCAAGGCTCCCAGGCGGACCCACCCGGCAATGACCTGAAGGACCCCGGTGAGCACCGTGGCGGCCAGCAGGTATTCCAGGCCATGGTCCTTCACCAGCGAGACCATGAGCAGCGCCATGGCCCCCGTGGCAGCGGAAATCATCCCAGGTCTGCCACCGGTGAAGGCAATGATGGTGGCGATGGAGAAGGAAGCGTACAGGCCCACCTTGGGGTCCACCCCGGCGATGATGGAAAAGGCAATCGCCTCGGGAATGAGTGCGAGGGCAACGACCAGTCCCGCGAGGAGGTCGTTGCGCACGTTGGACAGCCAGTCTTGGCGTAGCGTTTGAAGTGACATAGAAAGATGGCCCTCGCGTTGATGCGAAGGCGGAAAGCTCGGCAAGAGGGGTGTGACCAACTGACGCTGGTCAGGCGAAGCACGTAGGGCGCGTGGCGGCCCTGGAGAACTACGGTGGAGTCACCGAGCAGAAGTACCCGCGAGGCAGACCCCAGCCCGGGTAGGTCGCCGGGGTTCTGAGAGAGGTCGCCAGGGCATGTTGCACCGCGTCATTGTACTTACCGACTTCGGCGCCGCTCAGCAGCAGTTGCATGGGCTCAGTCGTCCTTCCCAGACGACAGCTTTACGTCATGAAGCTGGCGTTTATCAATGCTGGCTGAATGACTGTCCCTGGCCGAAAGCGCCAGTCCAGCGCTACATGGGAGCAGGATACGTTCTCGCCAAGAGTTGTGTCCACTCCAAATGGGGTAAGTTGAACCACCAATCTGCGGATTCCAAGCGCATGCTTTACGGCCCTCAACTAGATGGGAGACCATCATGGAAACCGCAGCAAATGGTGTTCATCGCGAGCCGTGGAACAAGGGCAAGATCGTTGGCCAGAAGGCACCGTTCAAGGTCAAGGACATTTGGGCGCTGCGCGTGCGCCTGCAGATGGAGGGTCGGGTCCGCGAGCTCGCCCTCTTCAACCTCGGAATCGACAGCAAGCTGCGCGGTTGCGATCTCGTGAACCTCAAGGTCAGGGATGTGTGTCACGGCGACCAAGTCGCGACCCGAGCCACCGTCATGCAACTCAAGACTCAGCGCCCGGTTCAGTTTGAAATCACGCCAGCCGCCAGAGAGGCCGTGCAGGCTTGGATCAAGCAAGCTGGGTTGAAGCCGGAGAACTTCCTGTTCCCCAGTCGATTGCACGATTCGCCCCACCTCGGAACCCGGCAGTACGCTCGAATCCTCGGTCACTGGGTAGATGACCTTGGGCTGGACCGCGCCGACTACGGGACCCATTCGATGCGCAGAACCAAGGCGACGTTGATCTACAAACGCACCAGGAACCTTCGTGCGGTCCAGCTCCTTCTCGGGCATTCCAAGCTGGAGTCGACCGTGAGATACCTCGGCATCGAGGTCGATGACGCACTTGAGATCTCCGAGCAGACGGAGATCTGATCAGTTGCGGCGCACGCCGCAGTGGGCCTTCGTCGCAAGCCGTGCTCGGATGTCCCAGTCAACCGAGCCCGGTCAACGGCAGGTTTCGAAGGACCTGCCGCCGTTCGTGCGCCGCTTGCTGCAATGACCGGAAGGCAACGTCCTGTGGAGTCCGCGCCTCGACAACGAAAGACCGAGACCAGTCTTGAGCCGTCCTTGTGGAATCGGAGGGTCGCTCGCAGGAAAGCTGATAGTAGTGGGGAGAATCGCTTGGTCGATCTCTATGTATATTGCGGGGTGGTGACTATCTCAAGTTGCCACGTATGCCTTTGGGTCCTGAGATCTGCCAAGGCTACGCAAGATTGGAGGTTGGAAAATGTCCCGCAAACTCCCCACGCCTGCGGAAGTGGCCTGCAGCTTCGCCATTGTTGATTTTCTGAAGGGCGAAGGCCACTCCGTGTCCGATCTTCAACTCTCAGACCGACCGGATGTGCGCTTGAGCATAGATGGCAATCCCGCCGCTTATGAGTGTGTGCAGATCCCGCCACGCCGAGTGTTTGAGTACTCTAAAACTCGGTTCAAGCAGATTTCTCCTCAAAGAGGAGAGGCTCGTTCGATCCAGGTAGTCTGGCCTAAAGAGGCGCACATCTGGGTGTCGGAAGCCATCGCAGAAAAACAGCGGGACTTTCGTACATACCGAAGGAACTTCCCCGAGGGCGAGATCAATCTTTTGATCCACTCGCCCATTGAGAAAAGCAGTAGCTCGATCAACCCGTCGGATGCTGGAGTAATGAATCAAATTCGATGGGCTGCGGCGCGGGCTCGAACGAAGTTCAATGCCATTTTCTTCTTTGATCCGGATACTGGAGTGGAGAGAATCCGCCCGCCCTCAAGAGCGTTCGTAGAACCCGTGTACGATTTTTCGAGAGGTTATCCCACGTCCTCCTTCACCATGACGAGTTGTGGCCCGTTCACGACTACGAAGGAAGGTGATTCTCCAGTCAACTATGATTTTGGTGCTGCGCATCTAGAGGTTCTGATCGTGCCACCAGTCGATGCACAGTTCCGGAAGTACCCACCGTACTATGTATCGAAGCGCTATCGGTATACGGCAGAGACCGGTTCGACGACGGCCCAAGTGAAGAGGCATCAAATCGAGAGCTCAGACACGAGCGTGTCACCGGTGAAAGTCGTGCAGAGCCGCATCAAGTAGGTCGCTTCCGCCTTGTACCCATCGCTGGCCGAGTACGCTGCGAACTGCGCTCAGCTCAGATCCTAAGGGCCGTTCAAGACTGATCGCGAACGTTCGAAGTTGAGACCTGAAACTTTGGACTGTTGAGGACCCTCGCTAGGAAACTAAAAACTTCAATGGCTGCAGCGCCTCCACCAACCGTCATTCCAACGCCAGCAAATAGCAGGGCCTTCCGAATCATCGGAGTCGCTTGAGGTCTACTGACATCTGCACGAGTTGACGAAGCTCTTAGGCTTGGCAGATGCAGAGACCAGTTTTCCAACATTGGTACGCCGAGCTGGGGCTGCGTTCAAGCACTTTGAGTTTTTCGATGCCCTGTGGCGACGTGACCTGTCTCGCCGGAGAGTCAGCTCGGGCAGTGCAGGTATGGTCACCTTTCAGTTAGCCGGCGATCGTGGCGACCCGAGGGAACATGTCTTTTCTGCAAGCGGTGCGGGCTGGCGAGCTCCAGACCGGGTCGTCCGGAGATCGCTTCACCTATTTCCTCTCGACGTAGTAAGGGTATTACCTATGGTGCGAGATTTGACGGGCGCGCAACAATGCGTCTGTCGAGAAATCGTCACCTCTCATTCAACGTCGACTGCCAGTGCTGCCAGTTAGATGTTGGGCAAAAAAGCCCGAACCGGAATAGCTCCGGTTCGGGCTTTTTCGTTTTCTGTCATTCAACTTTGCTTCGGACGGGGGCCACAACCTCATCCGGCGGGCGGAGCTTTGCTTGTTCGGAACTCGGTTGGGTTGTCGCGTTTTCTTGTCGGGGGATCTTCTGTGTCTAAGGCTGACTTTTTCACAGTTGGATCACAGGTCGTCATTTCCGTAAACACAACTGCCAGGAGCTTGACCATGACTGAACTGAATCGCCGCGACATCATGAAAACTGGAGGATCAATATTGATCCTGGGCGCAGCCGGCGGGGTGCCTGCTATCGCATCTGCGCAAGAAACCGTGAAGCTGGGACTCTTGCACTCGCTCTCGGGCACCATCGCCATTGCTGAGGCATCGTTGGTCGATGCCGAGAAGCTCGCCATCGAGGAGATCAACGCCAGTGGTGGCGTCATGGGACGCAAGATCGAAGCGGTAATCGAAGACGGTGCAAGTGACAACTCGGTTTTCGCAGAAAAGGCCCGCAAGCTTCTGGAGCGAGACAAAGTGGCTGCCATCGTGGGCTGCTACACCTCCGCCTCGAGAAAAGCGATCCTGCCTGCACTCGGCCGTGCCAAAGGGTTGCTGTACTACCCGACCTACTACGAAGGCCAAGAGCAGGACAAACAGGTCTTCTATCCATCGCAGGAGGCCACCCAGTCGGTAATCGCCGCTGTGGAGTGGCTCGCTCGTGAAAAGGGCAAGACCTTCTTCCTGGTCGGCTCCGACTACATCTATCCGCGCACCTGCAACAAGATTGCCAAACCCACCATCGTGAAGGCAGGCGGCAAGGTGCTGGGCGAGGAATACGCTCCGCTGGGGCATACCGAGTTCTCTTCGATCATCAACAAGATCAAAGCCGCCAAACCCGATTGCATCTACAGCACGGTGGTCGGTGGCTCCAACGTGGCCTTCTACAAGCAACTGCGCGCCGCTGGCCTCGATGGCTCCAAGCAGGTGCTGCTGTCCACGGTGGTTTCCGAAAACGAAATCGAAGGCATCGGCAAGGACAACGCGGCTGGCTACTACGCCTGCATGGGGTACTTCCAGAGCATCAAGTCGCCCGGCAACGAAAAATTCGTGAAAGCCTTCAAAGCGAAGTATGGACAGGATCGGGTAATCGGAGACCCCATGCAGGTGGCCTACAACAGCGTCTACCTGTGGAAGATGGCTGTGGAGAAGGCCAAGTCCTTCGACGTGGACAAGGTGATTGCCGCCTCGGGAGGCATCGAGCTGCAAGCCCCTGAAGGCACCGTGCGCATGCACGCCACGAACCACCATGTGTGGAAGAAAGTGCGCATTGGACGCGCACGCCCTGACGGTCAATTCGACATCGTGTGGGAAGCCCCTGCGTTGGTTGAGCCCAATCCCTTCCCCAAGATCTGACGAAGCAGGACCGATGACCGGGCGCCGCTGGCGCTCGGCCATTCCAACGCAGCAGGAGCGGCAGGATGAGTTTCGATATTGCAGTGATGCAGATGTTCAACGGGGTCAGCCTGTTCAGCATTCTGTTGTTGATGGCGATTGGTTTGGCCGTGGTATTCGGACTCATGGGCGTGATCAACATGGCCCATGGCGAATTGATGGCCTTGGGTGCGTACATGACGTACGTGGCATCACTGGCCTTCGAGCGCTGGGCGCCAGCCTGGATGGATGTTTACCTGTTCGCCGCCATACCCTTCGCATTCATGGTGACCTTTGCGTTTGGCTACGCGCTGGAACGCGGCTTTATCCGCTTTTTCTACAACCGTCCGCTGGACACGCTGCTGGCCACCTGGGGCCTGAGTCTCATCATGCAGCAGACCTACCGCACCGTATTCGGCGCGCAAGAGGTCAGCGTGCCGCTGCCCAGTTGGCTCGCCGGCGCTTGGGAGCCGGTGGTGGGCATTCAGTTGCCGATCACGCGCATCTTCATCGTCGGTCTGACGATCACGGTCGCGGTGGCGGTCTACATGTTGTTGTACCGGACCCGCTGGGGCGTGAAGGTTCGCGCCGTAACGCAGAACCGCGCCATCGCCGGCGCCACAGGAATCAACACCCAGCGGGTTGACGCCCTCACATTCGCGCTCGGTTCGGGTCTGGCCGGTATCGCCGGTTGTGTGTTCACCATGATCGGCTCCACCAACCCGGGCACCGGTCAGCTCTACATCGTCGACTCCTTCATCGTCGTGGTTTTCGGTGGCGTGCAGAGCCTTGCGGGCACAGCACTTTCTGCTTTTGCCATCGCCCAGACGCAAACATGGCTGGAATTCCTCATGAGCGGATCGATGGCCAAAGCCACCATCCTGTTGCTTGTCATCGTGGTTCTCTACTTCCGACCGAATGGCCTATTTGCTTTGCGCACCCGGAGTTGAACCATGCAAGACAACAAACACAAGCGCAGCTTCATCTCCACCATTCTTTTGATCGGTCTCCTGGTGGTGGTGCTGCCACTCGTGCTGGACCCGTTCCGCCTGAACCTGATCGGCAAGTACCTGGCGTTCGCATTTGTTGCACTCGGCATTGTGCTGACCTGGGGCTACGGAGGCATCTTGAGCCTGGGTCAGGGTGTGTTCTTCGGTCTGGGTGGTTACATGATGGCGATGTTTCTGAAGCTCGAGGCTTCGGCACCTGAACTCCCGGACTTCATGGTCTGGAGCAGCGTGGAGCAACTACCGACCTGGTGGATTCCTTTCAAATCCCTGGGGCTCACAGCGCTGTGCATCGTGGTGATTCCCGCTGCATTGGCCTACGTGTTCTCGTACGCGATCTTTCGCCGCAGGGTCAGCGGCGTTTACTTCGCGATCGTGACGCTGTCCCTGGCGCTCACCCTCACCGTGGTGGTGATCGGGCAGCAGGGAGACACGGGCGGTGCCAACGGCATCACGGATTTCCGAACCTTGCTTGGCATGGACATCCTGTCCGATCACTCGCTGAGGACGCTGTACTTCGTCGAAGCCGCGGTGCTGTCGCTGGCCATGCTGTTATCTCTGGCGGTGGTGCGCAGCCGCTTCGGGAAGATCCTGATCGCCATCCGAGACCGCGAAGACCGGGTGCGTTTCAGTGGCTACGACACTGCGCACATGAAGGCGTTTGTCTTTGCCTGTGGAGCCTTGCTGGCGTCCCTGGGCGGCGCATTCTTCACACTTCAAGTGGGTCTTATTGCGCCCAGCGTCATCGGTGTCGTGGCGTCGGTGGAGATGGTGATCTACGCCGCTGTGGGAGGACGCATGTCGGTGCCAGGTGCCGTCGTCGGTGCCTTGCTCATCGGGTTTCTCAAGTCGTATTTGTCAGAGGCATTTCCCGAGGGTTGGCTGTACTTCCTGGGAGGTGTCTTCATCCTGGTGGTGTGGGTCATGCCCAACGGGCTGGCGGGGCTCATGGACCAGTGGTCCAACCGCCGTCGGAGCAGGGCTGCGTGATGAATGTCAGCGCTGTTCTTCCACGAGTCCCACACAACGGTGCAGATCCCATGTCTCAAACGGTTACCCAGGCGAGTGAAAAAGTGCTTGTCGTCGAAGACCTCACGGTCTCGTTCGACGGTTTCAAGGCGGTGGACTCGTTGAGTCTTTCCGTGGACCGAAACGAGCTGCGCGTGATCATCGGGCCCAACGGTGCGGGCAAGACCACCCTGCTTGACATGATCTGCGGAAAAACCAAGCCGACGTCGGGGCGGGTGGTGTTCAACGACAGGGACATCACACGTTTGACCGAGCACCAGATTGTGCGGGCGGGTGTGGGCCGCAAATTTCAGACGCCTTCGGTTTACGAGGACCTCACGGTGCTCGAAAACCTCGAAATTTCCCTACCGCGCACGCACGGTGTCTTTCAGTCTCTGACCTTCCGGCGAACGCCCGACGTGATGGACCGCATTCATGCGATGGCCGAGAAGATCTACCTCATCGAGGCCATCCACAACCGCGCCGGTCAACTCAGCCATGGACAAAAGCAGTGGCTGGAAATCGGGATGTTGCTCATGCAGGAGTCTTCGCTGCTGCTGCTCGACGAACCCGTGGCGGGCATGAGTCCCCGGGAGCGCGAGCAGACCGGTGATTTGCTCAGCCTCATCGCGGCCGGCAAGTCTGTGATCGTGATCGAGCACGACATGGACTTCGTCAAGCGCATTGCCCACAAGGTCACCGTTCTCCATCAGGGAAAGCTCTTGAGCGAAGGCAGTGCGAGCGAGGTCCAGCAGGATCCCCGTGTCATCGACGTCTATCTTGGTCATTGAGGAGGAAACAGCATGTTGGAGATTTCTCAACTCAATGTCGCCTACGGCGAATCCCATGTGATCCACGACGTGTCGTTCAAGGTGGGGCCGCGGGAGTCTGTGGCCATCATGGGTCGCAACGGGATGGGAAAGACCACCTTGCTCAAGTCCCTCATTGGCTTGTTGCCTGCGCGTTCGGGTGCAATCCGGCTGGATGGAGCCGAGATGGTCGGACAGCCCAGTTACCGCCGCGTGCAACACGGCATGGCCTTCGTACCGCAAGGCCGCATGGTGTTCCCTTTTCTGTCGGTGGAGCAAAACATCCTCTGCGGTACCGAGCACTCCGGGTACCGGCAGGTACCCGACTACATCTACCAGTTCTTCCCGGTGCTGAAGGACATGAAGCAACGCAAGGCAGGGAATCTTTCGGGGGGTCAGCAGCAAATGCTGGCCATCTCGCGAGCCCTGGTGTCAGACCCTAAAGTTTTGATTCTTGATGAACCCACCGAAGGCATCCAGCCTTCAATCATCAAAGAGATTGCGCAGACCCTGAACGTTCTTCGCCATGAGCGGGGATTTGCCGTCGTGGTGTCTGAGCAGGTACTCAGTTTTGCCCTGGATCTGGCTGACCGGTTTCTGGTCATCGATCGCGGGCGGATCGTGCACGAAGAAATGCGTGCTGAGCTCAATCAGGAAAAAGTGAAGTCGTTCCTGACCGTTTAACCCTAACCCCTCCCAGGAGATTTTCATGAGACATGGTGACATTTCCAGCAGCAACGATTGTGTCGGCGTCGCGGTCGTCAACTACAAAATGCCCCGCCTTCACACCACAGCAGAGGTGTTGGCCAATGCGCGCGCCATTGGTGAGATGCTGGTCGGTATGAAGAAGGGACTGCCCGGCATGGACCTGGTGATCTTTCCTGAGTATTCAACGCACGGGATCATGTACGACTCGAAAGAGATGTACGAGACCGCTTCGACCGTTCCAGGCGTTGAGACGGAAATCTTTGCCGAGGCTTGCCGCAAGGCCAATGTCTGGGGCGTGTTTTCCTTGACGGGTGAGCGTCACGAAGAACATCCCAACAAGGCGCCCTACAACACGCTCATCCTGATGAACAACAAGGGTGAGATCGTTCAAAAGTACCGGAAGATCATGCCTTGGGTGCCCATCGAGGGTTGGTATCCCGGCGACTGCACGTACGTCTCCGAAGGTCCGAAGGGCATGAAGATGAGCTTGATCATCTGCGACGACGGCAACTACCCGGAAATCTGGCGTGATTGCGCCATGCGCGGTGCAGAACTGATCATCCGTTGCCAGGGCTACATGTATCCCGCCAAGGAACAGCAGATCATGGTGTCCAAGACCATGGCCTTCCTCAACAACACTTACGTTGCGGTGGCCAACGCGGCTGGTTTCGACGGGGTGTATTCGTACTTCGGCCACTCGGCCGTGATCGGCTTCGATGGCCGCACGCTGGGTGAGTGCGGTGAGGAAGAGATGGGCATCCAGTACGCCGAACTTTCCATGAGCCTGATCCGTGACGCTCGCAAAAACGGGCAATCGCAGAACCACTTGTTCAAACTGGTGCACCGGGGCTACACCGGGTTGATCAACTCGGGTGATGGCGACAAAGGCGTGGCGGCCTGCCCGTACAACTTCTACGCCAACTGGATCAACGACCCGGAAGGAACGCGCGAAATGGTGGAGTCGTTCACCCGCACCACTGTGGGTACGGAGGAATGCCCGATCGAAGGCATCCCCAACGCCGCGACCAAGCACCGCTGAGCCCGAGACGCGTCTTCTCCATCTTCAGGATCCCTGCATGTCTACAGCACTTGACGAGTACCTCATCCGCACCGAACCGTTCTACCAGGCTGCGGGCCCCGAGATCGAGTGTTACGAGCGCGCTTACGCGCATCGGATGCCGTTGATGCTGAAAGGTCCTACCGGCTGTGGGAAGACGCGTTTCGTCGAATACATGGCGTGGAAGCTGCAGCGCCCGTTGGTGACGCTGGCTTGCAACGAAGACATGACTGCTTCCGATCTGATCGGGCGCTACCTTTTGGATGCCGATGGAACTGCGTGGCACGACGGACCCATGACGCTCGCGGTGCGCCACGGTGGCATCTGTTATCTCGACGAGGTGGTGGAGGCTCGCCAGGACACCACGGTGGTGATCCATCCGCTCACCGACGCTCGCCGCATTCTCCCGTTGGACAAAAAAGGCGAGGTGGTGAAGGCGCACCCAGACTTCCAGTTGGTGGTGTCGTACAACCCGGGCTATCAGAGCAGCTCCAAAGACATGAAACCATCAAC
This sequence comes from Pseudomonadota bacterium, assembly GCA_040385485.1. Taxonomy (GTDB): domain Bacteria; phylum Pseudomonadota; class Gammaproteobacteria; order Burkholderiales; family Burkholderiaceae_C; genus Hydrogenophaga. The sequence goes on from JAZKHJ010000017.1 coordinate 55,401, forward strand.
GCGGCAACGGTTCGCTTCGTTGGAATTTGACTACCCACCCGAGGACAAGGAAGTGGGCATCGTGGCACATGAAGCCGGGTTGTCCGAAGTGTTGGCCCGGCAGTTGGTCACCATCGCTCACTGCACCCGCGCACTGAAGCAAAAGGGATTGGACGAAGGCGTGTCAACCCGCATGCTCATCTACGCCGGCATCCTCATCCGGGACGGCATGTCGGAAGCCCAGAGTTGCGAAATGACTATGATCCGCCCGCTGACCGACGATCCCGACATGGCGCTGGCCATCCGCCATTTCGTCACAGCCCAGTTTGGATGACCGTGTTGCCTCACGTGAGCTCCGAGCTGTCGGGCGTTGAGCCTTTGTCGGGTCTGCTGCCGGCGGTGCGCTTGCTGGCGCATGGGTTGAGCAACGGTCAGATCGCAGTGGAGGACAACGGCGGGACGGGTCGGACACAGCGCGCTGTGCTTACATCCACCCAGCTCTTGCTCACCAGCCGCTCAACGGATGAAAAGCCTGCCTTGCCCGCGCGGCTGTTTGGCTTGTTGCGCGCGACGGTGGCCCATGCCGTGGCGCACCGTCGGTTCTCGCGCCCGGCCCTTCCGACGCACACGCTGAAGCCCTTGGGGATCGCTGTGGTGTCAGCGATTGAAGACGCCCGGGTTGAGCGCCTGATGTGGCGCAGGCACCCTGGCGTGCGTCTTTGGTTTCTGGAGCAACTGGCCCCGGTGCCCGATCCCGAAGACCTGAGCTTTGAAGCCCTCGTCTCACGCATGGACCGCATCTTGCTGGACCCTGGATACAGCGACGACAACCATTGGGTCAACAAGGCAAAAAGACTGTTCGAAGAGGTGGCCGCGGTGCATGGGTTGGATGCCTACGACGAGTTTCGTGCGATCGCGTCCATCTTGGCCAATGACCTGGGCCAGATGCGCGTTCGTTTCGATCCGCAGCACCACGTCGTGCCCTCGCCCTATCGGGATGACAACAGCTACCTGTGGACCTTTCCTGAAAACAACCATGCCCAGAATGAGGCGACTTCCTCGCCTCAGGCCGCTGCCCCCCGCATGGCGGATTTCACCAACGGGGACGGTTCGACATCGCCGCACGACGACCAGGAGGAGGTAGAACTCGGCAGGTTTGTGTACCCCGAGTGGCACCACGTGCTGGATCTCTGGCGTCACGACTGGTGCACTGTGCTGGAAAAGCTGCCAGGCAGCTCGGTTCAGGGTCCTTCACAGGGTGGCATTGCCGCTGCCCATCCTTTCAAGCCAATGGCCCTTCGTCGCCTGAGGCGATTGAGCCGCCGGCACCGGTTGCGACGGCAGTGGGAGGGCGATGACATCGACCTGAACGCCGCCATCGAAGTGTTGGTTGATCGTCGCCTCAGCCTTCAGCCTGAGCCGCGTTTGTTCATGCGGGCAGGGCGGGAGACAGGAGCCTCCAGCATTCTCGTGCTGCTCGATCTTTCCGAGTCGACCAACGAAGCTTGCGGTTCGTCGGGTCAGACCTTGCTGGATCTGGAAAAGCAAGCGGCCTTCATGCTGGCTGATGCGACCGCCACCACCGACGACCGCATTGCCATACATGGGTTCAGCTCCAACACGCGGGCGCAGGTGGACTACCACCGGATGCTCGAGTTCGGCGTGCCACTGCAAGGCGCAGCCCGATCCCGCCTGGCCTCGGTGCCGGGGCGCCACTCGACTCGGATTGGAGCGGCACTGCGCCATGCCAGCGCTTTGTTGCAGGATGAAGGGGACAATCGACGCGCGATCTTGCTCGTGACCGACGGCGCGCCTGCGGATGTGGACGTGTTCGACCCCGAGTACCTCACAGAGGATGCGCGGGTGGCGGTGATGCAAGCTCGCGTGGCTGGCGTGCGGGTTTTTTGCATTGCTGTGGATGCCCAGGCCGACCATTACGTTCGCCGAATATTTGGATGGCGGGATTACTGCATTGCCGAAAACGCTTCGTCCCTGCCCACGCAACTACAACGGGCTTATGCCCGACTGGTCAGAGGATGAAGCAGTCGTCAACTGCGCTGCCACGGGATTTGTTGTCAAGATGAGGGAGTTCGCAAACATGCGAAGGAAGCTTTTGCCGCGCGAGCGGTGCGGGTGCGGCGTGAGCCGCAAAGGGGAGCCGAATGGCTAACAAAGACCCTGTCAGGGTCGGCATATTGTTTTCTGCGACCGGTGTGACGTCAACCATCGGCTTGTCTCAGCTGCACGGCGCTCTCTTGGCAGTGGATGAGATCAATGACTCGGGTGGCATAGATGGCCGGGAGCTGCAGCCCGTGCACTACGACCCAGAATCCAATCCGTTTCGCTACGCGGAGTTGACAGAACGCCTGATCCACCGCGACGGCGTGAATGTTATTTTTGGTTGTTACATGTCCAGCAGTCGGAAGGCGGTGATCCCGATCATCGAAAAATGGAACAAGCTTCTGTTTTATCCCACGCTGTACGAAGGCTTCGAGTATTCCGCCAATGTGATCTACACCGGGGCTGCTCCCAACCAGAACAGCGTGCAGCTGGCCGAATTCATCACGTCGAATTTTGGCGCCCGTGTGTACCTGGTCGGATCCGACTACATCTATCCGTATGAATCCAACCGGATCATGGGTGAGTTGGTCCTGCAGCGCCAAGGCAGCGAAAAACTGGCAGAGCGTTACGTGCCACTGGACGCCACAGAACGCGACTTCGCAGTCATCATGTCTGACATCCATAGCAAGCGGCCAGACTTCATCTTTTCAACGGTGGTCGGCGACTCCACCGCGTCGTTGTACAGGGCTTATGCAGATGCTGGCTTTGACCCGAAGACGATGCCGATCGCCAGTCTGACGACTTCTGAAGCGGAGATTTCGCAGATGGACCGGGGCCTTGCGACAGGTCACTACACCTCGGCCCCGTATTTTCAGTCGATCGACTCTGAGGCCAATCGGCGCTGCCTCATCAATCTGCGACGTCGGTTCGGCGACTCGTGCGTGCCAAACCTGTGCTGGGAGGCGTCATACTTCCAGATGCACATCTTTGCCAACGCGATGCGACACGCAGGCAGCGACGACATTTCGACGCTGATGCCGTACATCCTGGGCAGCGAGTTTGATGCGCCTCAGGGTCGGGTGAAGATCGATCCAACCAACCACCACACCTGCCTTTACCCGCGCATCGGTCGGGTCAATGCTGACGGGCAGTTCACGATCGTCCGCCAGGCCCGCCGATCGGTGTACCCGGACCCTTACCTCGTGACCCATTCTCTGGGCGACTGGGCTGCGCGGTTGGACACGCTCGACAAATTGGAGTGCTGATGAGCGACCAGGGTGAACACCGCTCTTCGTTGCGGGCAACGCCCCAGCAACTCAAAGAACTGCGGACCTTGAATGTTGCGGTGATCCACCCTGACGATGCGGACGGACGCCAGCTCACGCAACAACTGCAGCGCATTGGATGCAAGGTGCAGGCGTTTTGGCCTCCGGTGCATTCGATTCCCAAAGACGTCGATGTGGCATTTGTTGCTGTACGCCCCGACATCCTCAACTTGAACATGGACTGGGCGCGTTCCGAGGATGCGCCGACGGTCATCGCTGTCGTCAACTACGAAAACCCCACCATCGTGGAGGTGGTGCTGGGTTTGGGTGCAAAGGCCGTGCTGCCGTCGCCCGTTCGAACATTTGGCTTGCTTTCAACCTTGGTGCTTGCGCGCGAATCTCACAAGGAGAACCGTGGACTTCAAAGGCGTCTGCGCAAGGTTGAGGCGAAGTTGGTAGGTGTTCGACACATCGCCGACGCCAAGGTGATCTTGATGAAAACCCATCACCTTTCCGAAACTGAGGCTTACGATCTCATTCGAGAAAAAGCCATGAGTACGCGATCGACAACGGAGGAGGTTGCCAAGTCAATCTTCGAGGCACACGAAGTGCTATCTATGGGTGGAAAACGCTGAATGGTCTAATTTGACCAGGGCAATATTGGAATTGGGTGTCCGTTGAAGATTGATTGCGGACGTGTGATCTAGGTATCCACTAGGTCGCTTCTCGCGCCGAAACTCGACCTTGCCAGCGACGTCTTTCAGTCGGTCTATTCAAGAAATGGTACGGAACCGTGAGGAAGCAGCTCGGGTTTCCGGGTATGTGGAAGCTGGAGGCTAGCGGATTCCTAGCTACCGGCGTCCTACTTTGACGCTGGAGGTTGGTTCCTAGCTGCGAGCCTAGTCCGCCGGGCGCCCGGTTGAACTGGGATAGCCGGGGCGGAAAGAATCTCATCGATATGGACTTGAGCCGCCCATGCAGGCAGAGGCAAATCTTCAACTGCGATACACGGCATCCCTGCCGCCATAGCAATCTTCGGAATGTCACCATCCGTCGAGATGATTCGATCGACCCTTAACACTCTGGCGATCGCGACGATTTGGCGATCGACCTTGACCTTCTGCCAGCTGACCTCTCGGGTGAGTGGCGCCCGCTTATCGCCGGAGGCGATGGCGGCCTTGTCCATCATGGCGCATTCGACTGCTGCTACATGGTCGAAACTCGCGACCTTGATCCGGCGATTGCCTAAGAGCTTTGCCAGCACTTCTTGCCCTGCTTGATCCGCGCCACTTATGTACTCGCCGACGACTTGAACCGGGATGATCAATTGCCCGTTGGTCCGATCGATGTCTTCCAACAGCCCTTTTAGACGAGCCGAGACTCCGAATGCGATTCGGGGATCCAGCAGCTTGATCAGCGCGTTCGTGTCGATTAGCACCTTCATCAGTGGTCCTCTCGGTGCTTCTTTTCCCACTCGGCGATCGGATCTTCCACCTGATGCCAGTGGTTGTTTGGCACTCGCCTCAGAGCCTCAAAGAGGTCCACCAACGGCGTGTTATCAGTCTTTTCGAATGAGAGCACCTCCATGGCGCTGCAAGTCCATTGGCCCTCTTCATCTCGGGTCCAGGTCGCATTCCCATTGACCTTTATATCCTCACCGAACAGATGATGGGCCAGCTTCCTCGCTTCGTCTCGACCCTTGACGTTCACATCAACGAAAGCGCCATCCTGCGTCTTGAGCGTCATCGGTACAGTGTCGTCCCTGCCTCCAATCTTGATCACTTGACCGATCAGGGAGTCAGGCTGGTAGACCGTTTGAACTTGCTCCAGCTTATGTTGGGAGGTGCCCGGGAAGGCGATGATCACGCCACCCTCTGGATTCTTCAGTTCGCCCCGCCACCCTTTCGACCCAAGGTAGTCGTTCAGTTTGGTGATCTTCGCGGGGGCAACCCCGAGCCGCATCTTTGCGAGTTGCACCACAACATCCTGGCGGGCAGATTGCTCCACCTTTGCCAAAATCCGGGCGCTGCCATCTTTCAGGGCAGCGAAATGGACACGCTCCTGCTCGCCGAGTAGATCAGCGAGCCTCTTCGCCAAGTCGGCGAAGTCGTCTAGCGACAGCGTCCTCTTCGACGTGCCGAGGACGTGCAGTTCGTATTGCCAGTCGAGCGGTTTCATGATGTTTCAGCAATTGATTCTGCCATCTGAAGTTTGAAGCCCAAAGCTTACCCAATATTGCATGTGCATCCAGAAGCCTTTAGGCCATGCGAGTGCAGGTCAAAGTGAGACGGCGCTTCGAAAGGTCGAGGTCAGCAACCTGCGGTCATTCGCGCCCGTCGATTCGGTGGACCGCTCACGCTGCACACCTGTCATCGGGGCACAAATCAACGTTCGACTGATGCCAATACGCGGTGCAGCCCACGTTCCGCTTTGCATGCAATATCAATAGCTGGTCTTAAGGCCGGCATCTGTGAGACCGGTGCGAACGATGTGAGTCCTACACCGCAGATTCGTCAACGTCGTCCATGTGCACCATCAGATCTTCCACTCGACATCCGAAATAGCTGCACAGCTTGTCGATGGTCTCTGTTCCGGTTCCGTAGCCCTTCAGATTCAGAATCTTCGAAAGCGTCATACGGTTCAGCCCAGTTGCCGCCGCGACCTCGTTGATCGTGATCCGTCGCCCTTCGGAGAACTGCTTCTTCTCGATCATTTCCCCGAGCTTGAACCTGATCATGATGTTTTTTGGCGTCAGGTGATAATAATTTTTATCAAAAGACTTGAAAAGTGAGCGTAGTTGCGTAAGATAGCCATCAAGCGATAAATATTTTTATCACTTGATCTCTTAATCTTACAGGAGTACCTCTTGACGCAACAGACTTACCTCACGACAGATGAACTCTCCGATCGCATCAAATACGACGTCCGGACCATCAGGGAGCGACTTAAGGACAGCGTGCTCATTGAAGGGGTTCATTACTTCCGGCCCTTTGGCGGGCGCAAGATCCTTTTTCTCTGGGAGGCGATCGAGCGGGACATGATGCTTCCGTCGTTCCACTCGCCTGTTGGTATGTCGGCTATCCCCATGGCGAACGGAGCACTCGTTCATGGCTAAAGTCGTCACCCGAAAAGAGACGGGGAAGCTCGTGATTGACTTCACCTACAAAGGGATTCGGTGTCGCGAGCAGACCGCGCTCGATGATTCGCCCAAAAACCGCAAGCTGGTGCAAGGCGTCGTAGACCGCTTAGTTCAAGAGATGAGGAAGGGCTCGTTTAGTTACTCGAATTTCTTCCCGGGCAGCACAGTTGCGGCTCGACTCTCGGAGAAAGCCGAAGAGCTCGCTTCAACGCCGATTGCTGTTGCAGAGGTCAGCACTGCACCCACCTTCAAGACCTTCGCAGACCAGTGGGTCCAGGAACACAGCATCGAATGGCGCCGCAGCCACATCCGCTCGCTGCTCTCCACGATCGAAGGACGCTTGTACCCGCATTTCGGCGAAAAACCCATCAGCAGCATCACGAAAGCCGATGTGCTCGCATACCGCGCGGCGCTAGGCAAGGAACCAGGCCGTGGCGCCAGGGCCGGCCTGTCCGCGAAACGCATCAACGAAATCATGGGCACGTTGAAGCAGATCCTGGAAGAAGCAGCCGACCGGTTGGAGTTCACATCACCGGTCACGAACGTGAAACGCCTGCGAGTGCGCAAGACCGATGTCCAGCCCTTCTCACTGGCTGAGATGCAGACGATCCTGTCCACGGTACGTCCAGACTATCGTGATTACTTGCAGGTACGGTTTCTGACCGGGATGCGCACGGGCGAAGTCAATGGCCTGAAGTGGAAGTACATCGACTTCGATTGCCGTCTGATCCTGGTGCGTGAGACCCACGTGCTCGGGGAGGACGATTACACCAAGACCGATGGCAGCCAGCGCGAAATCAAGATGAGCCAGCCGGTGTTCGACGCGCTGCAGCGCCAGCGTGAGATCACGTTCGGCCGCTCGGACTACGTGTTCTGCAACCTGCTGGGTGAGCCACTGGACAACACCAACTTCACCAACCGCATCTGGTACCCGCTGCTGCGCCATCTGGCCTACGAGCCTCGCCGCCCGTACCAGATGCGGCACACGGCAGCAACGCTGTGGCTGGCTTCGGGTGAAGCGCCGGAGTTCGTGGCCCGCCAGCTCGGCCACACGAGCACCGAGATGCTGTTTCGCACGTACAGCCGCTACGTGCCCAACATGACGCGCCAGGACGGCAGTGCCATGGAGCGGCTGCTGGCCAACCAGTTCGAGAACGGTCCTTTGGTCCGCTACGAGCCGTCGCCCACGTCCGGATCTGTCACGAAAACGTCCTCAAGCAAAAAGCCCTTGCTCTCACGTCGTACGGGTCCGGACCTTTACGTCCCCGTGAACCAGGCCGCCGCCATGCCAATTCCCAAACCCCGGGGAATTGGTGCGCGCTCCACGCCCGGCAACCTGAGTCGTGACCTGCTGCCCAGGTCGTCCCTCCCATCGGACGGCACCGACGCCCAGCCGCCGCCGATGCCTTGGCTGAGGTGCGCGCCATTAGCTGCAGCAACGCAGCCCGTACGCGCCTCCATCAGCCACTGGCTGTAGCCAGAACACCACCGCAGACCTGACCTCCTGCCCAGCTTTCGCAAACCGAAAGCGAGCGGGGTGGGCGGAGCTTTGCCGCAACGAAACGCACGACCTCTTGATTCAGATCTTTCATTCAACGAACCACACAGAAACGACCCATGAACCTCAACATCTTCCAGACACTCGCTGCCGACATCCGCCAGTTCGACGAACAAGTCAAAGCCGGTACGGCCGAACTGCGCGCCCGAACTTCCACAGGTCCAACCAGTTCGAGCGCCGCATCCCATCAAGCTGGCGCCGAGCCAGGCTTCTACATCCCCAACCCGCTGGAGGAATGCACCAACGCCCTGGGCCATCTGGCCGATCCCTGGTCGGTGGTTCGCGTCACCGCACATGTGAGTGCTGCCCAGGCCAGTGGTCTCACCGGTCCGAGCCTGACTGCCCAGGGTGAACTCTGGGATGTGAGCCGCTCCTGCATGTCGATCGCTCGCCTGGGATCAGGGGACCAGGCGGTGGTGTTCCCCACTGAGCACGCCAACACCTGGCTGCCCAGGTCTGGCGTGTATGAGATGAAGCTCATGAAGCGCCGTGTGCCCAACACCCCGGTGGATGCCCTGATGGTTCACCGCCTGGGTGTGACCCGCAAAGGCCCTGCGGCCACACCCTGGCTGCTGGATCACCTGGGTTTGCCTGAGACACTGGAGTTTGATCTGCACAGGGTGCTGGCCAGCATGAGACCGGTGCACCAGGCGGTATTCATGGGAGCGATCAGCCGGCCGGACATCGAGCACAAGCTCTCGGCGCCCGGTGCCCCTTCGAACACGACGGACGCTGTTCCTGAGGCGCATACGCTGAGTTGTGGCATCCGCGCAGCGATGGCGCTCAGCACCCTGGACCTGAATCGTGATGAGTCGTCGCTGGCGCGCCTGGCCTGCCTGATCAGTGACCTGGGTGCGCTGAATTCCTCTGACCAGCAAAGTGAAGCCGGCGGTCAGGGCAATCTTCTGCCCGCCCAAGGGACGAACGCAGCCGACACACGCCGTGCGCACCCGCACACCGCTACCTTCCTCGGCGCATTGCTCGGCCGTTTCGCAGAACTGGAGCCGCAAGACGCAGCTGACTTGCTCGGGCTGCTCGGTGAAGAAGCGCACCGCCCGTTTCGCCTCGGCAGCAAGGAAGGGGGGCCGTTCAGTAGTCGCCCTGCGGACCCGGTCCTGGCACGGATGGGTTGTGCCATGGGCGATGCGCTGTCACAGGCCAGGGTGGCCATGCGCGGTGAAGCGCGGGGGAAGGTTGAACTTGGTTTTCCACAGCTGGTGGAGGAGGGTGTCGGTGGGCTGGAGCAGAAGGCGGAAGTGGAAGAAGAAGGACGAGGTGACACTTCGCAGTTCGAGGAGCCGGCTCCTGTTGATCCTGGCCTAGGGTCCGACCAAGCCCAGGACGCCGGGTATGGCATGGGTGCGCTGGATGGCGAGGATGGCGAAGAAGGCAAGGATGACGAAGAGGGCAGCACAGGAACCAGCGCCCTGAGCGTGCTTCCTGATTCCATGGTTTCCCTCGCTCCCAGCCCGGACGCTCTACGCTTCGATCTCGAGTGCTTCGATGAAGCAGACGATGCTCCCCGACCCAGCCTGGAGTGGGCGGCCGGCATGCTCGATGGCGACGGATGCATCGCCATCGTCAAGCAGCCGTACCCAGATCGCAACCCGATTTACCGCCTCACCGTCTCCGTCTGCCAGAACTGCCTTCAGACGCTGGAGCACTTCCGCCGCAGCGTGGGGGTGGATGGGGTGATCTATGCTGTCAAGCGCAAGCTCGAACACAACAAGCAGGTCTACACCCTGAACTACTCGGGGCCGCGTGCACTGCTCGTCATCCGGCGCCTGCGCGCCTGCCTGGTGAGGAAACGCCCGGAGGCACAGGTGGCGATCTCGTTCTGCCTGAACGGCCAGATCAGCCGGCGCTTCGGTCCACACGGTGTGCCGCGCGAGGTGGAGGCGGTACGCGTGGCGCACTACCTGAAGCTGCGCGCCTTGAAGTGAGGAGGCCATAGATGAACTTCACCCGAGAAGACCATCCCCAGTTGGGTTGTGGCGCCGATGTTGAGGCGGCCTTTGATCAGCTGGCTCAGCAAGCCACTTCAGTTAAACCAGCTCCGTCGGCTGAGCCAGATCCATCAGCTCCGTCGGCTCCATTGGATCTGCCAGCTTCGCCGGAAGCGTCATCACCACCTGATGAGCCACCTGCCCAGAAACGTGCACCGCGCAGCTTCCAGACGCCACCCCGTCCCGGCCGGGGACGGCTCGCATCCCGTGAACATGCACCGGTGCGCAGCCTGGGTTCGCACACCGATGACACCGGCAGGATCCTGCTGCCGATCGACCTGAGGGATGAGCTGGAGGAGCAGGCGATCCTGGAATACGAGGCGGCCAGGGCGGAGCGCGCCGCCCTTGCCCTCGCCAAGATGGAAGCCGAGGAAGCGAAGAGGACCAAATCTTCTCGACAGCCCACGGAGGCCAAGCCAGCCGAGGAAGAGGCGAAGGCTCCTGGCAAGCAGGTCGGCAAGCGAGTTACACGCTCTCACCGCGCCGCCGAGATCACCAGCACGGTGAACCCGACCTGCTTCTGCGAGCAGGTGGCGGCACTTCCCGCAAAGAAGCGGCTGGCGGTCTACAGCGCGGAGGCTCTCAAGAAACTGCAGAAGGGCTCGGGCAGCGTGGACTCCGAAGTGCACAAGCGCAACGCCCAGCTCTTCGAACAACTCAACCCCAAGGGCCCGAACCGGCGGGTGGGGGTGGCGCGCAGCATTGAGGCGGTGCTGGCGCTGGAGCGCTCCCACCCTCACTTCTCGGAGGTGATCCAGTTCGTGGCCGACCGCGTCGCCATGCAGAAGCTCAGCCGCCGTCCGGTGCGTCTGCCTCCCATGATGCTGTTCGGACCACCGGGGGTGGGCAAGACACACTTCTGTGAAGCGCTGGCAGCCGTCCTCCATGTCCCGGTGCGCCGCCATCCCATGGACCAGGCCGAGACCTCCTCAGCCCTGTCGGGCTCCGACCTGTCCTGGGGCAACACCCGCTTTGGGCTGGTGTTCGAGTTGCTGGCGCTGGGCGACCACGCCAACCCGGTGGTGATCCTGGACGAGCTGGACAAGGCGGGCCGGAACTACAGCTCCAGCGGCAGCCTCACCTCACCCACGTCAGTACTGCACTCCTTGCTGGAGCCGGTCTCGGCACTTCGGGTACGGGACATCAGTGTGGACATTGAACTGGACGCCAGCCTGATCACGTGGATTGCCACGGCCAATTACCCCTGGCTGGTCGCACCCACGCTGCGCTCCCGGCTGAAGGAGTTCCTGATCCAGATGCCCACGGCGGAGCAGTCGCTCCTGGTGGCCACCTCGGTGGTGGCGCAGGCGATCAAGGATTCGGGGATCAACTGGAGCGAGCCACCGGACCGGCGATTCATTGCAGCGGTGGCGCACCTGAGTGCACGGGAGATCTATCAGGCCACCGCCACAGCAGCTGCAACGGCCGTGAGGCGGGCAGGGAAGGGTAAGCCGGGAGCGGGGAGGGTGGAGGTGAGCGACCTGCCGCTGGAGGTGTTGTTGGCGGATGAGAACGGCGCGGTGCCGCATCGATTGCTGCATTGAAGCGAAGCACCCTATGAACACCGCCTGGAGCAAGGGATCGGCAATACTGGCGTGCCAGCGGCGTCTCCACACACCTTCGGCCTTTAGCTGACAACGAATAGCGAAAACAACCTCGCCGCTTTTTGAGATCGCAACGCTGGAGCTAGTCCTGACGGTCTCCGCCATCAGCCAGGAAGTCATATAGAGATAAAAGAAGGGTGGCGGGATTCAAGTTTTGGAAAGGACGACGCGACAAGAATTCGCCGGGCCGCCCAGCCTTCCCCGCTGTTGTGCGGGCTACATTACGTCTGGAGCCACCAAGACCTTTCGGGAACCAACCGCAATGAGCATGCTGTGCAGTCTGTATCGTCTGACCATAGAAGAAGCCGAAAACGTACAAAATTTCCCCGAGGCGGCGGGCGAATTGCTGGGCTACACGCCACACCCTCCGAGGGTCAGCTTTCTCGCCAAGGTGTTGGGAAAGTCTCCAAAGGAAGTGCCTTCTTCAAGCCGGAAACTGCAACCTGTCGGCGAGGAAGATACGTTCAACCTTAATCAGGCTTGGCACATACTTCACTATCTCTTCACTGGGGGCACCGAAGAGGGCAAATGGCCCGCCACCTTCATCATGTCCGGGGGTCAAGAAGTAGGCCCAGATCTGGGACATGGAGCGCCCCGCCTGCTCACTTCAGAACAGTCGAAAGAGGTCGCCGCGTTCCTCGATGCACAGACGTTCCAATCGCTGGAGGCGGCTTACTGCATCCATGACATTGAGGCCGCTCAGGTCTACTGGAAGGCGTCCTCTGACCCCGCTGAGAGGCAGCGACAGCTTGGGGAACTCTGGATTGTGGTTCAGGGACTTCGGAACTTCATAGGGCAACTGGCGCAAACGGGAAACTTAGCACTCGTTCACGTTTATTGAATTGATGCCTGCGCAGCTGGTCTCGGTGGGCTCGACCCCGGGAGACGACGTCGGAATAACCTCCATGCACGGTGACAAGAGCAGCATTTATCCCGGTGCGTGCGCTTCATGCCAGTAGGTTAGCCGGACCTTTTCTCACTTGACTGCCGCGACCGCAACAAGCTGGCGAGGTTTCCGCTCATCTCGATCATTTATTCATTCGTTGGCCCCGTCGACCATCAGGGCACCTACATCAGTTATGGGTTGACCTGCCCCACCATGAGGTGTTGACCATCGCCGAAGCGACGGTGGAGGTGCCCGAACCGGGCTCGCCGTTGCTGCTGGGCGCCGCACTCGCCGCGCTCTCTCTCGCACTCCGTTAGCTTCGTCAGCGCTGACAGGCTGGCGCATGAAGTGCCGGCGTTTCACGCCTCTGTCACCGCTTCGCCAAGGCAGTTTCATGTTGGGCTTGCAACATGTTCTTCAGCCAATGGAGAACAGCCATGAAGATCGCAGTGGTGGGTGCGGGGTATGTGGGGCTGGTCACCGCGACCTGCCTGGCGGAGCTGGGCAATGACGTCATCTGCGTGGATCGCGACCACGGCCGCGTCGCGGTGCTCCAAGCCGGCGGTGTGCCGATCTTCGAGCCCGGTCTTGAAGACCTGTTGCAGCGCAACCTCAATGCTGCACGTCTGCGCTTCACCGCGTCGATCGCGGTTGCGGTGCGGCATGCCGACGTGATCTTCATCGCGGTGGGTACGCCTGCGCAGGAGGACGGATCGGCGGACCTGCAGCATGTGTTGGCTGTGGCCGCGCAGATCGGTCAGCACATGGCCGACTTCAAGGTGGTGGTGAACAAGTCGACCGTCCCGGTGGGCACCGGAGCGCGCGTGGAGCAGGTCTTGCGCAGCGCTCTGGCGGACCGCGGCCTTGAGCCGCTGGATTTCGCTGTTGTGTCCAATCCGGAGTTTCTCAAGGAGGGCGCTGCACTGGACGACTTCATGCGCCCGGACCGCATCGTCATCGGCCTGCCCACCGGAGCCGCCGGCGAAGCCGCCCGGCGCCTGATGACCCGGCTCTATGCCCCGTTCAACCGCCATCACGAGCGCAGTCTGTGGATGGATGTGGCCAGCGCCGAACTGACCAAGTACGCCGCCAACGCCATGCTGGCGACGCGGATCTCCTTCATGAACGAAATGGCGCATCTGGCCGACGCCCTGGGCGCCGACATCGACTGTGTGCGCCGGGGCATCGGATCCGACAGCAGGATCGGCCACGGCTTCCTTTACGCCGGCACGGGCTATGGAGGCAGCTGCTTCCCCAAGGACACCCGCGCACTGATCCACGAAGCGGCCGCGCATGGCTTGCGCATGCGTGTGGTCGAGGCCACGGAGTCGGTGAACCACGAGCAGAAGCAGGTTCTGGTGGATCGGGTCTGCGCGCACTTCGGATCTGATTTGCGCGGACTGCGCCTGGGTGTGTGGGGTCTGGCCTTCAAGCCCAACACCGACGACATGCGCGACGCGCCCAGCCGCATCGTGATTCCGGAGCTGCTGAACCGGGGTGCCGAGGTACTGGTGCACGACCCGGTGGCTTTGAGCGAGGCACAGCGCGCGCTCAGTGCCGATCTGGAGCGACCTGTGAGTGAAGTGGACGGCCTCACATTCGTCGAATCCCCGCTCGACGCAGTGGCCGACGTGGACGCGCTGCTGGTGCTGACAGAGTGGAAGTGTTTCCACAACCCGGACTTCGACGCCATGGCCCGCAGCATGCGCGGACGCGTCATCTTCGACGGCCGCAACCTCTACGACCCGGCGTTGATGGATGCGCTGGGCTTCGTCTACCAGGGCATCGGGCGACGCGGCCATCACAAGGTGGCCCACCCGACGCGGGAACTGCCGCAACCCGCTTGATCAGGCGCGCGCGCCCGTGAGGCGCGCGGCCACCAGCTGCTGCCACACACCCTCAACCTGCCGCACGATCTGTTCCCAGTCCTGCTTGAGCGTGGTGGCGCGGGCACGCTCGCGCAGATGGCCGTTCGGCTCATTCTTGCGTCGATCACCGTCAAGCCACTGCAATGAAAGTTGGCGAGACTGAGCCTTGCGCGTACCAGTCCAGCCAATTTTTTGACGGCGGCGCACCGTTGCTTTGAAAACTTCGATTGCTGCATCAAGCCGGCCCGTCAGGAACCCAATGAACTTCTTCAACAGTCGTCTGGCACATCTGGAGATGCTGCATCCTCCCGCTGGGGAATTCTTCATGGGCACGCTCAGCGTGTGCCCGGGACAGCGGCCCATTGACGCCTTGTTGGGAGTTGAGCCGGGCATCTGGCTCCTGGAATCGCCCACGCTGGATGGGGGTTTGCTGGGACGCGTCACCCTGGGCGGTCGGCGCGAAATCATGTTCTCCGATCGAGCTCAGCCGTAACCGGCAGGTGCCCGCTACCGGGCCATCCGCTCCCCCATCGTTTAGTTTGACCCACCCCGCGCATTGACGCGAGGTGGGTCTACTCGCCTGTGCGAAGCCGTGGCCGCACTGAACACAAGCACGCGCGCGGCTCATCGTCAAGCCAGCGGGAAAGTTCAACCGGGTGGGAACCCGTGATCCGTTCGGACCAGTAAACCCGGCGTGGGGCATCGCAATCCCGTGATCGACGCTCTGCATGATCCATCGCACATCGGCGTTGCCTTGCTCGCCTCCGAATTCTTCCAACGAAACAATGCTCATGACCACTTCGCGCTCGACCACCCCCCGCTTGTCGCTGGCTCCTCAGCGTCTTTCTGCCTGCCTGGTGGCCTTGGGCGTGTTGTCGGCATTTCCTGCCTGGGCGGACTCGGTTCCCCAAACCCTTCCGTTCTCCCAGGATTGGAGCAACGCCGGTCTCATTTCGGTGAGCGACGACTGGGCTGGCGTTGCAGGCATCGTGGGATACCGCGGAGACGGCATGGTGAGCGGCACGGGCGCCGATCCCCAGACGGTTGTCGGGGTCGGCACCCTCCTGGTCGACGTCAATGCCAACCAAACCAATCCAAACACCTTCACCACCGGCGGTGCGACGGAGTTCGCCATCGCCAAACCGACGCTGGCGCTCGCAGGCTCGGGCACGGCCAAGGCCCCTCACATCGTCATCCACCTCAACACGAGCGGACAGCAGGCCGTGCTGGTGAGCTACGTGCTGCGCGATGTGGACGGCGCAACCGACAACGCGATCCAGCCCGTGGCGCTGCAATACCGAGTCGGCAACAGCGGAAACTTCATCAACCTGCCGGCCGGCTTCGTGGCCGATGCCAGCCAGGGCCCCAGCCTGACGGGTGCGATCTTCCCTGTGTCCGTGGTCCTGCCGGCCGCTGCCGACAACCAGGCCGAAGTGCAGGTACGCATCATCACGACCGATGCGGCTGGCTCTGACGAATGGATCGGCATCGACGACATCGCCATCACTGGCTCGCCACTGGGCGGTGGTGTCAACCTGCCGATCTCCGCCACTTGCCCGGCCCCCGCGGTGTTCGACTCCGGTGTGGGTGGTGTGGTCAACCTGAGCGCCACCGATGCCGACAGCGTGGTCAATGGCGCCAGCATGACCAGCACCGCGGTGGCCGGTATTTCCCTGGGCCCGGTGAGCTCGGCCACCAGCGATGGCGGTCAGGCGACAACGTCCGTGCAGGTCAACGGAAGCGTGCCCGTGGGCACCTATCCGGTGCAGGTCACTTTTACCAACAACGAGCTGCAATCGGTCGCCTGTGACTTCACCGTCACGGTCAATGGGGTCGTGAGCATTCCCCAGATCCAGGGCAACGGCGACCTCAGTCCGCGTGTTGGGCAGAACGTGGCGACGCAGGGCGTGGTTACAAAATTGCTCAACAACGGCTTCTACATGCAGGACCCGCAGGGTGACGGCGATGCCACCACCTCCGATGGCATCTTCGTGTTCACCAATGTCGCGCCCACGGTGGCGGTGGGTCAGGATGTACGCGTGAGCGGCACGGTGGGTGAATTTGCACCCGCCGGCGTCAACACCGCTTACAAGCCAGTGACGCAGCTCACCTCGCCGGTGATCAGTGTGGTCTCCAGCGGCAACGCCATCTCCCCCACCGTCATCACGCTGCCCGAGGTGGTTGACGGTGAACTCGAACGCTACGAGGGCATGGTGGTCTATATCCAGACGCCCCTGACAGCGGCGCAAAACTTTTTCCAGGGCCGATACGGGCAGGTGACGCTGGGCGCTGACGGCCGTCTCATCAAGCCCACGAACGTGCACCCGGCCAGCTCGGTCGAAGCGATCGCGCTGGCAGACGAGAACGCGCGCCGCCGCATCATCCTGGACGACGGCACCAGCCTGCAGAATCCAAACCCCACTCCCTACATGGGCGCCGACAGCACACTGCGCGCCGGCGACACCTTGCCGGGCGGCATCACCGGTGTCATCGACTACGGACTGGCGACCAACAACGTCGACGGCCTGAGCGACTACAAGATCCACCCGACCGAGCCGGTCGTGTTCACGCGCGCCAATCCGCGCCTGGCCGCACCACCCTCGGTGGGCGGCAATGTGCGTGTGGGCAGCTTCAACGTGTTGAACTACTTCACGACCATCGACCAGTCCGGTGCCAGCTGCTACCCCACCGGCACCCGATCAGACTGCCGCGGTGCCGACAGCACGGCCGAGTTCCAGCGCCAGCGCAACAAGATCATTCCCGCCATCCTCGGCCTCAATGCCGACGTGGTGGGTCTGATGGAAATCGAGAACAACGGCAACACGGCCGCGCAGGACCTGGTCAACGGTTTGAACGCCGTGGCCGGGCCCGGCGCCTACGCCACCGTTGCCATGCCTGTGGGCGGTGCCGGCACCGACGCAATCCGTGTGGCCATGATCTACAAGCCCGGCCGGCTGAGTCTGGTGGGTCAGGCCCGCAGCGACACCGACCCGGTGCACAACCGTCCACCGCTGGCGCAGACCTTTGCCGCTGCCAACGGCGAACGGTTCTCCGTCGTGGTCAACCACTTCAAGTCCAAGAATTGCGCAGCCGGTTCGGACGCTGCCGATCTGGACACAGGTGATGGCCAGGGATGTTTCAACGCGACCCGCGTGGATCAGGCCCGTGCCCTGGGCAGCTTCATCGAAACCTTGAAGGCGATCGACCCCGATGTGGTGGTGGTGGGTGATCTCAACGCCTACGGCAAGGAAGACCCGATCCTCGAACTGGCGACTCAAGGCCTGGTGGACGAAATCGCTCGGCGCGGTGCCGACAGTTACTCGTATGTGTTCGACGGCGAAGCGGGCTACCTCGACCATGGTCTGACCACCACCAGCCTGAGCCCTCTGGTCACGGGCGCGGTGCACTGGCACATCAATGCCGACGAGCCGTCGATCATTGACTACAACCTCGAGTTCAAGCAGCCCGCCTGTGCCACCTGCGGCCCCGACTACTACACGGCCACGGTGTACCGCTCTTCCGATCACGACGCCGTGTTGCTGGGCCTGTCGCTGGTCAAGTACATGCAGGGAACAACGGGTCGCGACACGCTGGTGGGCACATCCGGCGATGACCACATCACCGGTGGTGCTGGCGCCGACGTGATCACCGGCAACGCCGGAGCCGACACCTTCATCTACACCAGCACCCGCGATGCTGCCGACCGCATCACCGACTTTGCGCCAGCCACCGATCGCATCGACATCAGCGCGCTGCTGCAGGGCATTGGCTACACCGGCAACAACGCCATCGCCGACGGCATCGTGCGGCTGGTCGACAGCTCCGCAGGGCTGGTCGTCCAGATCGACACCGATGGCAACGCCGGCCCGGCCGTGGGTCGGCCATTGGTCACGCTCAGCAACGTCTCGGCCAGCCAGATCGTGCCGACACGCGACCTCGGCCTGTGACCCGCCGCACCCTTTCCAACTCAGCTGAACTCCAACCCCGGAGCCACTACAAATGAAAACAACCCGTAGCCCTCTGCGCCGCAGCGCCTGCACCCTCGCGGTCTCGCTCGCCCTGGCCAGCGGCTTCAACGCCGCCTGGGCCGAAACCCTGACCGTGCTGCACATCGGTGACCAAGAGTCTTGGTTGTTGTCGGCTCAGGGCAACCTGCGCAACGACGCCGCGCAGGCGATCTCGTTCTATGGCGGCATCGACCGCCTGGCCAGTGTGGTTGCAGCCCGCAAGGCCGCTGCAGCCACCGCTGGCAGCACCGTGATCACGCTCAACGCCGGCGACTCGTTCCTGCCGGGTCCGCGCCTGACCGCCAGCTTCACCAACCTCGCCACGGCAGCGGCCGACGGTGGCCAGGACTTCTACGACGCCATCGCCAACCGCGCCATCGGCATTGATGCGACCACCTTCGGCAACCACGAGTTCGACCTTGACAACACCGGCCCGGTGGCAGCGCGCTTCGCCGAAGTTTCGGGCGCCACCTACCTGTCGGTGAACCTCGACTTCAGCGTCACCCCTGCGCTGGCCAATCTGGCCGCCCTGCAAAAGGTGCGCGCTTCCAAGATCCTCACCACCGCGGCGGGCAAGAAGGTTGGTGTGATCGGCGTGACCACGCCCCTGCTGCCTAGCATTTCATCGCCACCGGCCGGCATCATGAAAAACTGGAGTGCCAG
The DNA here is from genome assembly GCA_040385485.1 of Pseudomonadota bacterium. Taxonomy (GTDB): domain Bacteria; phylum Pseudomonadota; class Gammaproteobacteria; order Burkholderiales; family Burkholderiaceae_C; genus Hydrogenophaga. The sequence continues at coordinate 74,437 of JAZKHJ010000017.1, forward strand.
CAACAGCGAGTTGCAGAACATCCAGGCCCTGTTGCCGCTGGTGCAGGCCGAGATCGATGACCTCCGGAACAACCAGGGTGTGACCGCCATCATCGTGATGAGCCACCTGCAGAATTCCGCCAATGAACTCAATGTGATGATCCCTGCCCTGAGCGGCGTGGACATGGTCATCTCGGGCGGTGGACACGAACTGATGGTCGACACGGACGACCTGCTGATCAATGGCGGCGTGGCACCGTCCTACAACACCCATCCCACCTACCGCAACGACGCCACCGGCAAACCCGTGCCCATGGTCACCAGTCACTTCGGCAACCGTTACGTGGGTGAAGTCCAGCTCGACATCAATGACACCACCGGTGCGGTGACCGCCGTGCTTGCCACCCGCATGATCCGCGTCTCCGGTGCTGCCGCCGATGCCGATCGCGTCAACGGCGACCCCGCCCTGCAGGCTTCGGTGATCACGCCGGTCTCCAACTTCATTGCGGCCCTCAACGCCGAGATCATCGGCACGACCGCCACCCAGCTAAACGGCCCTACCCAGGTGGCTTGCACGCCGCTGCCATGCGAATACACCGAGGGCGTGCGCAACGCCGACACCGGCCTGGGCAACCTCGTGGCCGACGCGATGCGCTTTGCCGGTGGCGCCGAAGTGGGCATTCAGAACGGCGGCGGGATCCGCACCAGCATTGCCGGCCCGGGCAACGTCACCACTGGTGACACCTTCAACGTGCTGCCCTTCACCAACCTGGTGAAAACCGCACCGGTCATGAATGCGGCTCAGCTCAAGGATCTGATGGAGCACTCGGTGGCCGCGTCCACGCCCGGTGGGTCGGCACAAGGCCGCTTCGCCCAGATCTCCGGCATGCAGGTGACGTACGACACCACCCGCACGGCCCGCTCCACGCTGGGCACTGGCGAGCGCATACGCAAGATCAAGCTCGACGACGGCACCTTGCTGGTCGACAACGGTGTGGTCGTGTCGGCGCGTGTCTTCTCCTTCGCGACCATCGACTTCACCGCCAACGGTGGCGACGGTTACCCCTTCGCGGCCAATAACGTGGTGTTCAACAACACGGTGAACACCATCACCTACCAGGAAGCTCTGGCCAACTTCATCAAGGCGCCCAAGGCAGCCGGTGGCCTGCAGCGCGTGAGTCCGGCCGATGGCGACGAAATCACCGTGAACATGTACGGCGAAGAAAACGCGTTCGACTCCTACGGCCGCTTGATCGATGTTGCCGTCGCCAAGGCCACGCCCGGCGTCACGCGCGCCGGTACCACCAGCCGCGACACATTGGTGGGTACCGCAGGGGACGACATCATCATCGGCGGCGCTGGTGCCGACATGCTCACGGGTGGGGCTGGCGGTGACGTCTTCCGCTTCACCAGCACCCGCGATGCCGGCGACACCATCACCGACTTCACGCCCTATGCCGACAAGCTCGACTTCACCCCGCTGCTGAGCAGCCTGGGCGTGGCAGGCAACGGTGTGGCCAGCGGCCACGTGGCGTTCTTCGATGTGATCGGTGGGGTGCAGTTGTCCATTGACACAGATGGCTCCACCGGCCCCGCCGTGGCGCGTCCCTTCGTCCTGCTCAAAGGCCTGACCGCTGCGCAGATGGCGCCTGGTCGCGATCTGGTGGTCCCCGTCGTTCCCTGAAATTCTTGATCCTTCCTCATTCAACAAAGGCCTCCCATGAAATCGATCCCTCGCAGCCTGGCTGCCACCGCCGTGTTTGCACTGGCCAGCGCTTCGGCTATGGCCCAGAGCACCACCTTCCAGAACGGCAGCTTCGAATCCGGCCTGACCAACTGGTCGACCGATGGTGATGTGCTCGTCACCACCAGTGGCCGCAAGATCGGCATCCTGTCCACCGCCTCGCTGGACTTTGAGGACGACGCCCCCCTGGGCGCCGGCTTCAACAACAATTCGGGTACCGCAGCGGTTGATTTCTCCTTCAACAACAACCTCGCCGGTGTGGCCGTGGGCTCACTGGACATCGGTGGCTTCGCATACGAAGGTTCGGCCCTGCGTCAGAGTTTCATGGCCACCGCCGGACAGCAGATCACCGTGAAGTTCGACTGGGCTTTCCTGTCGTCCGACACGGTCAATGCCGACTTCGGCTTCATCGCTATCAACGACACCGTGGTCAGCTTCGTAAACACAGCCAGCAGCCCTCTGGTCAGCAGCTTCACCGGGAATTTTGGTGACTTCAGCGTGGCCAGCTGGGTGTTCACCGAGAACAGCTACACCTACACCGCTGCCAGCGACGGCGCGGTTTCGCTCGTCATTGGCGTTGCCGACATCGGTGACTACCTGGGCACCAGCGAGATGCGCATCGACAACGTGAGCGTGAGTGCCGTGCCAGAACCCGAAACCTATGCACTGATGCTGGCCGGTCTCGGACTGATGGGGGGTTACATCCGCCGCCGGCAGAAAAATGGCGGCGTGACGGCGGTCTGACCAGACCGGCCGCCCGCATCACATCTCAAACAGGCAACGTGCCCATGCGCTTCAACCGACGCCGTGCACCTGCTGCCACCAGGCCCAGGCCGGCCAGCAGCATGCCGAGCATTTCGGGTTCTGGCACCGCAGAAATCGACACACGGATCACCATGTCGTCGAAGTCGATGTCGCCCGAGTACATGTCGTTGAACAGGATCAGCGCGCTCTGGCCATCGTTGGACATCACCAGGCCCGTGCGCGAGCTGCCATTGGCGAACAGCGTGCCGCTCCCGTTGGACAGGAAACCGAAGTCCAGAGGGGAAGCCGTGACATTGCTGAAGCTCAACGAGCTGCCGAGCCGGGACGTTGAGCCGCTGCGGTTGATCAGTTGTTCGGCGCCTGACACGAAAGCGTTGTTGAAGCCGGCTTCAAACCCCATCAGCGTGTATGTGACGTTGGCGGGCTGCGTCAGCAGCAGGGAAGCGCCCATGAGCATCGAGCTCAGGTCGAAGCTGCCGGCGCTGCGGCTGGCGAACGACGATACGTCGTCATACCAGGCGGGGTTGAACGACACAGCCGAACTGAGCAGGTCGGTGGACGTGCCACCGAGGGCGGACAGAGGCGTCGCCGCAGATGCGGAGCCAGCTGTGAGGATCAGGCCGGTGGCCAAGCACACGGCCCGGCAGAGGGTTTTCAAACGGAACATGGTGATCACCTTTCATCGCCCCGGGATTGCAACGGGACGGTGCCAACAAATGAAAGACTGACAAGCGATAGCAAAGTCACACCAGCCTGGGTATGGTCACCACGTGAGTCAGCCACGAGCTTCCGATTTTGCGGGGAGGCTGACGCGGTTGTTTGTTCGTTTCACGTTGGGTAGGGGTGCTGACATGGTCCGATTGGATGGTGGTGCGCGCAGGTTGACTGCCGGTCGACGGGCGGAGCGTGCCCGTGCGTCCCGGGCATGGCTGCTGCGAAGCGTTTGCGCGTGCATTGGCCTGGCCATGGGCGTCGCCCATGCGCTCACCGGTGGCGCTGGCCCAAGCGAGGAGCCGGCGGACCCGGCGTGGGCAGCCGTCGGCAGCCTGGACGTGGGTGGGCGGCTGTTCAGTGCCACCTTGATCGGTCGGCAGCATGTGATCACGGCAGCTCATGTGGTGGCCGGCGCCAATCCGGCGCACATCCGCTTTCGCAGCGCGGCCGAACAGGGGTTTACAAGTGCAGGCACCTCGGTGCGGGTGCACCCGGGCTACACCGGCAGCAGCGCCAACAACAGTCCGGGCGATCCCTCCGTGCATGCCGACCTGGCCATCGTGCGGCTGGCCACACCCGCGCCGTCGAAGATGCCGATCGCACGCCTGTTCACCGGGCCTGTGCTGGGGCGCGTCCTCGCCCTTGTGAGCCACGGCGGCAGCACCACGCTTTTTACAACCGGGGAGAACCGCGCCGACCTTGTCTTTCCCGATTTCCTCGGGCGCCCGGCGACCTACCTGTTCGACTTCGATGGCCCCGACCTCGCCACAAACCGCCTCGGACCCGCAGTGCCCGCCAACGGCACCCTGGGGCTTGATCGAGAGGCAACGCTGGCCAACGGCGACTCGGGCAGTGCGGCCTTTGTGCACGTCGATGGTCGGTGGTATCTCGCCGGCGTCAACACTTTCAACATCTCTTTCGGTGCCACCACCGCAAGTCCTCGGCTGCCGGGCACGGGTGGCGGCGGCGTGGTGCTGGGGGAACACGCAGTCTGGGTCAGAGAGGTGTTGAGCGAACCTGCGCCGGCGGCTGGAACCGCCGATGTGCCGGGGCGTGTGATCGTCAAGACCCAGAAGCCGTGACGCCGATCATGCGACTCCTGCTGCAATCCAATGTTTGTTGATTTCATCGAAGCGCGGCAGCAGATGGCGTGGCAAGACCAGCACGATGTAGAAATCTCCGAACGACTCCAGGGCTCGAACTCCCCTCGGTGAACCATGCAGGGATTCGTCGAATCCCTGCATGGCTTGCGGAGGCGCTGCTTGATCATTGAGCGTCGATGTCTGGATCCGAGAGACTTCGTCTGAGCTGAGAAATGCGGCCAGGGTCGCAGCGATGTCCTGTGGATGCTCCCTCCAATCGGCGGTGCCCCCACAAGTCCGGGAGACATGTTCAACGAACAAGGCTTCACATTCTTCGTCTGTTGCTTCGCGCATGGCTTGAAGTGCGTCACTCGTGAAATCGAGAAGCTCGGCAGAGCTCACCAGATGTGCCTTGGTGCCCTCGCGGACTCGACCCATGCTGCGCGAAAACCAGGATTGAATGCTCATGCCCACCTTTCTGTCATGCAGAAGGTTTACCAGCCAAACAACGTAATGATTTTTTTGGCCCAGTCATCTTCGGTAGGCAGTGAAGGCAATGGATGGGCGAAGAACCGCGGATCGCAGACGCGCTTGAACATGTCGCGAACCCCTTGTGTGTAGCCGAGCGGCCCGGGCTCTGCCACCACCGCCCACTGTGAGTCGGCCAGCAGTTCCACCACGCCCGATTCGTGGTTGAGCACCACGCCTTGCCGGCGGTAGAGGGCTTCAATGGCGGGCAGTCCGTAGCCCTGACATGCGGGCATCAGGAACACGTGGGATCGCTGGTATAGGTGGGTCAAAGCATCGTCCGAGACAAAGCCATGAAAGCGCACGCGTTCTCCAAGTTCTAGCTCCTGGCTCATCAGCTTCAATGCAGCCTCCTCGGGTCCAGCGCCCACCACATGCAACACAAAATCGGGCTCTCCGTCGGCACTCAGAAGGATCTCCGCCAGGCTCTGAAGGATCCAGTCCACCCGCTTGCTTTTCTGCAGCCGCGAAACGCTCAAAAACTCGATGGGTTCGTTAGCACGCGCCGGCAGTTGTGCCATCGGCTGTTGGCCGAAGCCGCCTAGGTACACGACCTCAGCCTTTCGCCCATACAGTGCATGCATTTCGTTGGCCAGTGCAACGGTGTTGGTCGCAAAGCCCCGTGCTGAGCGGATGCCATGGCGCGTGAGCCAGTGCCTTGCCGATAGCCGTTCCGACCTACCAAGCCTACCCTTGGCGGTTGTCTCATAGTTCAGTAGGCTGTAGGTGTCGGGAATGCGCAGGAAGTAGGGGAGTTGGCTTCGCAGGTTGACCATGCCTGCGTGCAGGGCTGACTGGATGCTGAACAGCACGGGTGTGGGGTCGCCCCGTGCGTGCAGCCGCGCCAACGCGGCTCGCAGGGCCATTGCTTTGACCCGTCCATCGCCGGATGGTTTGAGTTCGAACACCTGCAGCGGAAGTCGCGCGTGCCGCGCCAGACCAATGTGGTCGTGGTAACAAAGCACGCTGTGTGCCTTGCCTTGCGCGTGTAGACCGGCAGACAGCGACAGGATCACGCGTTCTTCACCGCCGAACTCCTCGAACTCCGGCTGGAAGATGACGATGTCGCCAGCTGATGGAAACGGTTGGGTTGCGGAGCTTGTATTCATGGATTCGTTTGAATCTCGGGAGCGTGCGCCTGCATACGACGCACCTGCAGGTCTAGCACGCTGTCGCGTGCCAGGTGGTGCATCGCGTGTTCTCTGGCCAGGGCACCCAGTGCACGGCGCTTTACGGGGTCGGCAAGCAACTCACACACGGCTCTAGCGAGCGCAGCAGCATCACCCGGGGGGACGACGCGGCCGAACTGACCGACCACGGCCGCCAGCTCTGTGTCAGCCCGGCAGGTGGCAACCACGGGTCGCCCGCTGGCCAGCATGCCGGTGAGCTTGGAGGGAAGCACCAAGTCTTCGGCTTCCTGGCTCTGGGGCAAAAGATGTACATCGGCCAGGCCGAGCAGCTCACCCAGGCGCTCCAACGGCTGCAGCGGCAACAGACGCAGGTTGGGCAGCTCACGCGCCGCGCGCTCCATTTCGGGCAGCATCGCGCCGCCGCCGCAAATGACGAACAGCACGTCGTGCCGGTGCACAAGCAGGCGCGCCGCCTGTGGGATCACCATCAAGCCCTGTTTCGCGCTGAGCGTTCCGGAGAACAGGGCCACGTGGGTTGTCTTCGCAAGGCCCAACTCGGCCCGGTAGGTGCTTGGCCGTGTCAGAGGCTTGATGCTCTCAACATTGGCCCAGTTCACAAAGAGGTGTGTGCGCTCGGCTGTCACACCCTTGCGCAAGAGGTGCTGGCGCATTCGCTCGGAAATGGTCGAGACCACATCAAAGCGCTTGAGCAATACGGATTCCACCGCGCGGATGGCCTGGCCAAACCGCTTGCCGTTGAGCAGCCCCATCTGAAGTGCGACGTCCACCTCGAAGTCCTGCACATGCAGCCAAGCCTGTGCGCCGCTCAGACGCGCGGTGAGCCAGCCCATGGGCGCGCACACCATTGCAGGTGCTACGGTCAGCACCACATCGGGCCACCAAACCACCTGGCGCAGCATCACTGGCGCAGAAGAGAGCGCAAAGGTGCACAAGTGCAGCACTCGTTTGAGGCCGCCCGGTCTGCGCGGCACCCACAGTGGCGCGCGCCAGACGCGCACTCCGCGCCACACCTCATGCCGCCACGGCGGCCAGCGGTAGCCTTCGTCAAGCCTCCAGGTCGGGTAGTAAGGCGGTGCGGCCACCACGCGAACCTCGTGACCCTGCGTGGCCAGCCACTCGGCCATCTCGCCCGAGTACTTGCCGATGCCGGTGGGCTCGGGCGCAAAATTGGCACTGTAGATCAGTATCTTCATGGTTGCGTGAGCGCTGCGGGCGTCGGAGGTGATGGCACCAGCAGTTCGTGCTCCTTGACCTTGAGCACGATCATGTACTCGTAGATGGCTTGCAGCACGGCGTAGCGCAGGCCAGCGCGTCCGTCGAGGAACCCTCGCTTGGCCACATAGAGCAGCACGAACTTCACCAGCGGGCGGAGCGGCAGTCGGTAGAACAATTCCTTCTGGTGGAAACGGCGCTCGTGGAAGGTGCTCGCGGTAAAAGCCTTGGCAATCGAAAACGGCGTCTGGCTGCTTCGATTGGAGATGATCTGCTCGGCCTCAAGGCGGCTGTAGCTGTTGTGCCGCTCGAACCAATGCCCCATGCCTTTGCTGAAAGGGAAATGGTCGAGGTAGCCAGTCACCTCGCCCACCGGGCCGTCGGCCAGCGAGATCGGGTTCACCAGTCGTTCATAGCGCATTTTCCCGGGTTGGAACAAGCGCATGTAGAACGGCGAAGTCTGCACATGCTTGAGCCACGTATCCAGAAAAAAATCACGCCTCTGCAGGAGATACGCTACGTTGTTGCCTGGAGCGGCAACGGCCCCTCGCACTGCTTCCACAAGCTCGGGCGTCATGCGTTCGTCCGCGTCGATGTAGAACACCCAGGGGTGTTTGAACGGCAGGTTGGCCAAGCCCCAGTTTTGGTGGCTGGCCCAGTTGTCAAACGGGCGCTGCGTCACGGTGGCGCCGAACGCCCGGGCAATCTCCACCGTGCGGTCCGTACTCACCGAATCGTAGACATGGATGTCATCACTCCATGCCACGCTCTGGAGGCAACCGGGCAAGTCCTGCTGTTCGTTTCTGGTCAGGATCAACACCGATATCGGGGCGTGTGTGGGTGTGTGTGCGTGGGCATTCATGTCAAGCTCCGTGGTTGCCGTGTCTTGCGCTGAACCGCCGGGTGGCCAGCCCACACGGTCCAAGGTTGATTGATGTCCTTCATCACCACCGCGCGTGCACCCACCACGCAGCCGCACGCGATGTACACGCCCGGGCCCACGAAGGCCTCGGCACAGACCCACACATGGTCTGCCAACGTTATGGGGTGGGCCACGAGCTGGAAGTTGGCAGAGTTGATGTCGTGCGAGCCTCCGCACAGATAGGCGCCTTGCGACAAGGTGCAGTCGTTGCCGATGGTCATGCGCGCCATGTTGTAGAGCGTCACGCCATCGGCGATGCCCACGCGGTCGCCCAGCGTGAGATGCCAGGGTGCCCAGATACGCACACCGGCGTACACATGCACATGCTCACCCAGTTGGGCACCAAACAGGCGCAGCAGCGCACGCCGCCACGCGTGCAGAGGCCTAGGGCTTGGCCTGAACAGCAGCAGCCAGCTCACGCCCCAGAGCGCGCGCGCCAAGCGGTTGCCCAGTGAGAAAGAAGGCTGAGTGGCGGGGTCGTTGCCTTCGAGGATCACGTCAGCTCCTCGGACTTCTTGCGCAACACGAAGCGCCATTTGTCCCCCAGGAGCTCATCCACGCCATAGTCGGCGAGTTCTTTCCGCACGTCCTCGGTCAGGAACGAGCGACCGTGACCCGCCTGCAGGTTGTGCACCACGGTCACCGAGAAATGACGCTCGAACAGCCGCTGGTAATCGTGCAGCCGCATTTCGTTCAGAAAGCAGTCGGCTGTGAACCGGTGCTGCCGCAAGTGTTCCCAGGGATCGGAGCGACGGTCCATGTCTGCCTTCAGCGTGTGGGGGTACCACTCCACCAGATGCCCACCGCTGATGCCGGTGAACACCGCCGGCGAAATCAGGGCCAGACCCTGGGGCGTCAGTGCCTGCGCCAGGTTGGCGCACACGCCGTCCAGCGCCTCGCGGGGGATGTGTTCGAAGACGTCCTCGGAGTAGACAAAATCGATTGACGCTGGCGGCAGCGAAAAATCGGCCACATCACCTACCAGAAAGCGTTCAGCTTGCACGCGCAGCCGGGCACCCCGGCGCACCAGCACCCGGTTCAGAGTCTTGCGTTCGTGTGAGTCGAACACCAGAGCGCGCACCGTGCTTTTGATGAAGCGTTGCCAGCCATTGGCCCTGAGAACACGCAGCAACTCAGAGAAGGAGGCCCGCAGCATGGGTGCGTCCAGATCGATGCCCCGGGCGTTTAGCCCCATCGAGATGAGCGCCAGCAGACGCAGCGGACGCGCTCCGTATCCCACTTCGAAGATGGATGACTTGTGGAATGAAAGGCCTGTGGATGTCTCAAAGATTGACCGGTAGTCGTCCAGCTCGGCCACCAGCTTGGTCACGTCTGCCTCTTTGCTTCGGAGGCCTTGCAGGCGCATCCGCAGGAACTGTAGGTTCTCCCAACCCCAGTCGAATGCAGAGCCGATGTGCCCCACGGAGTTGCTGGCTCTGTTCATGGGGTGGCCTTCTTTTGGTGCTGTCCCACGATGTGCAGGAGGCTTTGTGCCATGGCGCTCACAGTGAACCGCGCGTTGAACAACTCGCTGGCTGCCTTGGCCATGCTCACGCGAGCCGCCGGCTCTAGTGCCAGCCATTGCATCAACAGTGCGCGGGTGCCGTCTGTGGTGTCCTCTTCCACCAGACCTGCGCCTGCGCTCTGAATCTCCCGCCAGATGTTGACCTTGTTGGAGATCAGCACGGGAAGGCCGCAGCCGAGCGCTTCGGCCACTGCAATGCCGAAGTTTTCCTGGTGCGAGGGCAGCACAAAGGCTTCGGCGGCGTGGAACGCACCCCATTTGATGTCGCCCTGCAACATGCCGGGCCAGTGAATGCGATCGGCCACACCGAGTTGTCGGGCCTGAGCCTGCAAAGCCGCGACCCAGCCGGTCTGGTCAGGCCCGGCCATCACCAGGTGCAGATCGGGTGTTTGGGACGCGGCCGTGGCGAACGCGCTGATCAGCAGATCGCAACCCTTCTTTTCCTGAATGCGGCTCAGGAACAGCAGCATCCGCTTACCCTTGAGCTCAGGATAGGCGTCCAGAAAGCACTCGGCAAGCGGGACCTTGTCGGTGGGTGGCGGGCGCGTACCGTAGGCCACCACCTGCTCGCGCGCCCGGTAAAGCCAGAATGATTCGCGGGCCAGCAGGCGCTCGTCTTCACAGGTGAAGAGCACCGCTGCAGCATCTCGCAGCACCCGGTATTCGGCCCATGGCCAGTAGAACCACTTCTTCAGGTGTTTGAGAGGGTAGGTGCGTTTAAACCAAGGGTCGAGCATGCCGTGGGTGAACACGGCATAGGGGACCTTGAGCCGCGTGAGGGCGCGCCAGGTGGCAAAGCTGTGGTACTGCCAGATGCCGTTGACGATCACGAAGTCGTACCGGTGCGCATGCGCCACGAGCCAGGGCACCAACCGACTGCTCATGCCGTAGTTGCCGCGCGCGGGTCCCAAGGCATGCACAGTGTGTGTCTGGTTCTGCAGCCAGGCGTCAGCCGGGTTGTCCAGAGTCACCAGCTCGGTGTGGTGGCCGAGCTCCTGCATCCGTTGCCCGAGATTGCGAACCCCTTCGATGGGTCCACCACCCGCGGGATTGGCCGACGAAATCACATGCAGGATGTTCATGAGGGAATCCGGGCCAGTGCATGGCCCGCGTTGGTTGGGTGGCGGGCCATCACGCCCTCATAAATCTGCAGGTAAGCCGCAATGGCGCGCTCGGGCTCAAAGTGCCGAGACCAGGCCATGCAGGCATCGGTGCGTTCGCTCTGCGCCTGTGCTGGTTCGTTCAGCAACTTTTCAAGCACCCGCGCTCCGCAGGCTGCCCAGAAGGCCATGTCGTCGGTGTTGCGAAGCAGGGGCAGGTAGTCGGTGTGGGGGCCGCCTATTTCGTTCATGGGCGCGTCATCGGTGGTGATGACAGGGCAGCCGCAGGCCTGCGCTTCGACGATGGGCCACCCGAAGCCCTCAGCCAGGCTCGGGAACAGGAACGCGCGCGATAAGGAGTACGCGGCTTGCAGCAAGGCGTGATCGATGCCGTAGAGAAAGTGCACCTGCCCCTGCGCGGGCACATCGGCCAGCGCTTCGCGCACCGCGTCGGTTTGCGGAACGCCCACCAGCCACAGGGGCAAGGGATCCGCCCGACTGGTCGCGTACTGCGCGTAGATGTGGATCACACCAGCCACATTTTTGTACCACTGGTTCCCACTGACATGGAGCAACAACCCGGCGTCGGGCACCGAGAGTCCTGCGCGGCGCAACAGCGCGCGGGCTTCGAGTGCAGGCGTCCGGGAAAAGCGCTGATTCAGCCCGTTGTGCACCACCTTGCAAGTGACAGGCGCCACGTCACCCACGCGTTGCAGGTCGTCAAGCGTGCGCTGGGAGATGCAGATGAAATGCTGCGCCTGCGCAAACCCGTGGCGGATGTAGCGCTGGTATAGACGCCCGGTGAAACGCGTCGGGTTCTGCGGTACTTCTCCCAGGGCCGATCGCAGCGCCAGCAGATCGTGCACATGCACCACCAGTGGTCGGTGTTTGACCAGCGGTACCCAAGGACCCAGGGCCTGGTCGGCCATCACGAACAGCGTGTCGGCGGGCTCCCGCGCTGCAGCTCGCCGAACCCACAAGGGAAACAGCAGGTATTGGTCGATGTAACCCGCCCACTTTGACAGGCGGCCGGTAGGCACCCAGGCATGCACCAATGCCGTGGGCGACCAGACCTCCACCTCGTGCCCAAGCGCCTGGTAAGCATGCTGCAGCATGCTTGCGAACCGCGGCATGCTTTGCGAAGCCATGAACGAGGGGTGGGTGAATAGAACGATGCGCATGGCTCAGCCTTGTGCGTGCAGGCGAGTGGTATGTCGGCTCGGCGCTGGCCTTCGCGATCCCCCGCCGAAAAACATGCCCAGGCCGCGAGCCACGGCGGCCAGCACGAGAAACAGCAAGATGTTTTGCGGGATGGCGCGCAAAGTGGTGCTTGCCCAGGCCTGCAGAGATTCCGACGTGACGCCGTACTGAAACAGCTTCCACACGGCCAGCATGCCCACGGCCGACAGCACGACCTGCCCACTGCGGTTGCGCAGCGAGAGCAAGTCCATCATGGCGAACGCGACCAGGCAGAAGGCCATGTACACCACTGCGAATCCGACCCCCAACAGTGCCACGCCCTGCGCCAGCATGGAGCCGGTGCGCCGACTCCCCAAGGGTGCGCCTTGGCTCAAGTGACTGAGGTAGTCGCCCATAGAGAACCCGAGCGCCTTCTTGTCGATGTCCACCCCCAGTTGTTTGATGACCGGGTCGGGAAGAATGGCCCAGAAGAGATCACCTGTGGTGCGGGCCAGCAGATCGGCATCACTTTGGGTGAAGGTGGACGCGAAATACAGCGCGTTGTCGTGAAACTTGGTTTCCACGAGGCGGGCCAGAAGCGGATTCTCGAAGTAGTACTCGTCGTACTTGCCCAGCGCTGCGTTGCGTTGTTCCTCGTTCTGCTCGGCAAGCGTGTCGGGTCGCTGGAAGTAGTAGAGCGTCTCCTTAACCATCTGCACCGCCGAGACGTTGCCGCGCACCTTGCGTGCCACCACCATCGCCGTGGCCAGATCGCTCAACGGGATGGCCAGGCCGGCCAGCACGAGTCCCACCACACCGATCTTCAGAACCTGTTTGCTGGAGACCGCAGCGCTGCTGCGGATGGCGCCCAACAAGGCGAACAGCGCGATGGTGACGAAGCCCGAGAGCATCACCTGACGCGCGTTGGCTGCCAGACCCAGCAGCACCACCAGACCGCAAAAGAACAGCAAGTAGGGCCACTGCTTGCGCCAGCTGCTATAGGCCTCGCCCAGCTGAATCAGGTACATGGGGATGAGGAACGGCGCCCAGGTGACGAACGCCATGCCCTGCATCACCTTGCCGAAGGTGCCCTCGCGTCCCGACCCCAGAAGAAACGCGAACAACCCGACATAACCCAGGAACCAAAGCACCCCTGTGCTGGGTGTGTCGTACAGCCCGGTCCTGCGCAACAAGTGGCGCGGCAGGGTTCCACCGTTCTCGGCCGGAGGTGGCAAGAGCCAGCGGTAGCCGGTGTGCGCAATCATCGCCAGCAACTGGAACGCAGCGAGCATTGCGAAGGTGACCATGGGTTGGCGCAGGTTGTCGGCCAGCGATGTCCCGTAAGCGGTCTGCCCCAGCAAAGCACCGAGCTGGGTGGTGACGCAGAAGCCGAACACGGCAAATGTCGACAGCGGGTGCGTCTGCAACGCGGGGGTCCAGAGCATGTACACCAAGACGGCCATGGATGAGGCGAACACGATGCTGCTCGATGCCAGGTTCTCCGCGGAGAAGTCGATGACGATCTGGGCCAAGAGCGCCAGCAGCGCCAAGGCCATGAGGCCGAGCAGGATGAATCGGCTGTTGGTCATGTCATCACCAGCCGCTTGTAGATGTCCAGCGCGCGCTGTCCGTAGTCGCGCCATCCGCCCAGGAGCGTGACACGTGCCAAGGCGGCGTTGCCCATCTGCGCGCGCAGAGCTGGTTCGTCGATCAGGCGTTGCATCCGTTCAGCGAGCGCCTGAGAGTCGCGGATGGGGACGATGAAGCCTTCCTGTCCATCGTCAAACAAGTCGCGCGCACCGGTGTGTTCGCTCGCGATTACGGGGCAGCCACAGGCCATGGCCTGGGCCATGACCATGGCCAGGCCTTCTTGAACACTGGGCAACACCAACACGTGGCTCTTGCTCATCCATCGTTTGAGTTCGGGCTGTGGCACATGCCCCAGAACCTGGATCGAATCCGACCACAAACCTTGCGCCTTCATGCGTTCAATGACCGATCTTGAGACGGCTCCTGCGAACGTGAGGGACTTGCCAGGGTGCCGAAGAGCGTTGAAGGCCTGCAACAAGTAGGGCACCCCCTTTTGGAGGGTCATCGCTCCCACGAACAACACATCAAAGCGTGCTGGATCGGGTGCATCACATGGAGCGAAGCGGGATAGGTTGACGCCGTAGGAGAGCAAGCGCATCTTGTCGGGGGCAATGCCTTGATCGACAAACGACCGCAATGCGAAGGTGGACGGAACGGTGATGCAATCGGCCTGCGCGTACTCCGCTTCCTCACGCTCGATGGCTCGCTGGTCGATGCCGTCAAACGGCAATCCCCAAGTCTTGTGCTCTTCGCGCAGCAGCGCGTCCTGCTCGCGGATGTGCGAAGACCCCCGGTCGCAGACGTAACGCCCACCCCGAGCCTGCTGCACCTGGCCGGCCTTGAGTGCGCTGCCCGACAGGCCGACAAACACGTCGCATTCGGGCAGCGTGTGTGCCGTCCATTGCGCGAACGAGGTGGCGGCCAGGTTTTCCCACTCGTGGATCCAGCTGCACGGCATTCTGGATTTGATCGGGTTGGCCATGTACGGCCCCATCACCCAGGGAAAGGTGTGGATCACCGCATCGGGCAATCGCTCGGCGCGCAGCTTGAAGCGCGGATACCCCGTGAGCACACCGGCAAGTACGCCATGGGCGTGCAGTTCACGCGCCAGATCGAAGGTGTGAAACTTGCCGAGCACCGACAGTACAACCTTCATGGCGTCACCGTCTGCGCTGACCCGCCATGCCCCAGCGCGCGCAGCGCCAACATGACGCATGCCACGGCCACCAGCAGTTCGCTCGAAAGCATGGCGAGTCCCACACCAGTCAAACCGGCGCGTGGCGCCCACCAGGCCGTGAGCATCACGCAAGCAGCTCCACCCAAGACGGTCCAAAGGGCCAGCGTGCCGTGTTGGTTGGTCGACATCAGCAGCACACGCGGCACATGCCACAGGCCATTGACAGCGGCATAGGCGAACAAAAAGCCCACCACCGCAGGGTCAAAAGCGATCTTGTCGTGTGTCCAGGCGCTGAGTAGCCAGGGCGCAACCGCGTAGAGCGCAGCGCACAACAGCAGCACCTGCAACGCGCTCAGCCAACTGCTTCGCCCGGCGAGTTGCCGAAGTTCAGCCAGCGAGCCCTGGCCGAACAAACGGGAGAACTCGGGCCAGAGCGAGTGGCTGAACATGGCCGTGACCTGCACCGCGGTGCGTGCGAGGGTTCGATAGGTGCTGAAGATGGCCACCGCCACTGGGCCGAGCAGCGCGCCCACCAGCAGCGTGACACCTTGAAAGCTCAGTGCATTGGCCAACGGAAAGGCCATGAAGGCCGCGGCCGGGCGCGCCATTTCCAGAACCGTGACCATGGTGGCGTGTCGCAAGCCCCACTGCAGTCCGGAGTCGCCCGAGCGAGCGACCAGCATTGTCAGCAGCGTACCCACCGCGCGAAACGCCAAGCCCGTGAACGCCACCGCGCTGAAGGTGCCCACCAACAGCAAGCCCACCATCCAGCCCGCCCATTCGGCCAGTCGCGTGATGTTGCCCAGCAGGGTGCCCAGCGCATAGCGATGAGTGGCCTTGAAGAGCTGCTCGGAAAGCCCGCCGGCAAACGCCACCAGCACGCTGGCGGTCAGGGCCATCAGAGCCATGCGCTGGTCCACGGTCGCGCCGGCTGGCCATGGCGACCACCAGATGGCTGGCAAGGCCAGCGCGGCCAGTACCGCGCAGACGAACAGCATGAACATCTGTGCGCTCTGGAACACCCGACTGGCCAGTGCGGTGTCGCCCGCGCCCTGGGCCATCGTCATGCGGTTGCCAGCCGCCGTGACGATGCCGACATCGGCCATAGCGAGATACCCCGGCAGGGCGGAGAGCAGCAACCACATGCCGTAAGTTGCTGCGTCCCAGGTCGCCAGAAACAGGGGCAGTGACGCGAGCTGTATGCCCACCGAGATCGCCATGCCCATCGAGTGGGCGCCCATGGCTGCAATCACGCGCTGGTGCATGGCGCGGCTCATTCGACCAGCTCCTCCACAGCTTCCAGCAAAAACCGCATCACCGCTTCGTTGCGGTGGTCGTCGCGCTTGAAACGCTGGTGGCCTGCCCGTGCGATGCGGGCGCGGCGCGGCTCATCGGCCAGCGCATGAAAGCAGGCGGCGGCGCATTCGTCTGCGTCGTTCCAAAAAAGGGCTTCTACATCTTCCTCGTATAGGGCCAGGTGTTCGTGTGTGCGCTCGGCGCACAACAGGCCGCCGAGGGCGGGAATCTCCAGCGAGCGCGTGGTGTGCAGGTCGCGGTTGTCGTGGGAAAGCAGGCCCAGGTTCACCCGCGCGCACTGGATGGCCAATGCATACTCGTCGCCGCCAATGGCGCCTCCGGCCCAATGGAACCTCAGCTCAGGCCACTCGGGCGCCTTGTGCCAGTTCGGGCCGCGGATGGTGAGCGGCACACCGAGGCGGATCAGGTCGCGCAGAAACGGGCCGCGCTCGGGGAACCAGCTGCCGAGGAACAACACATCCGACATCCATGCCAGCTGCAGGTTCGTTGTGAGCGGGCGGGGTGCGTGGTTCACCTCGTCGGCGCTGCGGTACACGCGCACCACCTTGTTCGCGCCCAGAGCGTTCAGCTCGGCCACGTTGTCTTCTCGAACCACGGCCAGCAGGTCGTACAGCGCGGCCGACTGCCGGTACGCGGTGAAGCGAGCGCCGTCGCGGGGTCCCGTGGGGTCGTCGATGTTGTAGTTCACCACCAGCTCGGTGTGCTCGCGCAGCACCCGCAGCACCGCGGGCGTCACCCACTCGCCACCATCCACATGGCAGAGGTGGAAACGTTTGTGCCCGAGCGTGCGCACCAAGCCCTTGGCGATGAGGGGCGAGAACCAGTGGCCTCCCACATGCCAGGCCCAGCGGTCAATCCACCGCCGCTGGGGAAGCAAGCTGCGCAGGTCGATGTGTTCCACCGTGCATCCAATGCGGCGAAGCGCATTGGCCCGGTCAAGGCAGGTGCCGCTCCTGGGGCCCAGGTACAGCACAGTGAAGCCCGCCATGTTCATGAGCGCTCCCCGGCCGCGACGGTAGTCGGTTCGGGGTTGAGCGTGGGCCTTGTCTGCAGCACGGCGTTGAACAGGGCATGGGCCATGACGCGCTGACCCTGGGCGGTGTGATGAATGCTGTCGCGGTAGATGCCGGGTCCTGCGGCCGTGAACGGTGTGCGCAGCTCAACGAAGGGCAAGGGCAGGCCTGCGACCAGCTCGCGAATCTGCGCATGACCGTCGAGGTAGACGCCACTGTCCAGCTCATCGCGGTCCGGATGGTGGACGACGATGACCTTGCGGTTTTCCATACGAGCCTTGCGCAAAAACTGGTCCAGATCGGCCAGACCTCGGGCGCTGTCCGCAGGGCCAAGTTCGGTGGCGGCTCCCGTGCGCTCGGTCAGCAGGTCCCGCAGAGGTTCGGGCAGATAGCGCGGCAGGTAGCGCTGTACGGCTTCCTGCAGGGCCAGCGTGGGCGTTTGAGTGGGATGGCTTGCACCAAGCGGTGCAAATGCCGGGTTGTCAGCATGGTCGCCGCTGCCCAGCACGAGCACCACCAAGTCGGCGTCGAAGAATCCGAAGCGGTTGGCGTAAGCCAGCCAGTTGCCTGGTCCCCAGCTGCCCGCTGAGATATTGCCCACGGTCACCGGGCGGCCCAGGCGGTTTTGCAGGTTGGTCTGCAGCACGCTGGTGCTGAGTTCGGGCTGGTCGATCTGGCTGCCGCCGTTGACCACTGAGTCGCCAAATACCATCACGCGCAGTTCGTTCGGGTGGGTCTTGTGCTCGCCGAAGTCGATGGCGCGCATGCCCCACCGGTTGACCACGATGTGGTTGCCGAAGCGCTGCAAATCCTGGTTGGCGCGCAGCCGGTATTCAAAGCCGGTGTCGGTTTCGTACAGTGGCGGAGTGCCCAGGCCCAGGATCGTGCGGCTCACCAGTTCCGCCACCGCAATCAAGGTCACGGCTCCTGCGGCGAACCAACGCGCACCGCGTGCGAGGCGGAGCCACCGGGTGTTCATGCCAGGCTCACCTGGGCCTGGGCATAGGGCGCATCGGCCAGCGCACGTCGAAGGCCTTCGCGCAGCGACACCGTGGGCTGAAAGCCCAGTGCATTGAGACACGACACGTCCAACAGTTTGCGTGGTGTGCCGT
The DNA here is from genome assembly GCA_040385485.1 of Pseudomonadota bacterium. Classification (GTDB taxonomy): domain Bacteria; phylum Pseudomonadota; class Gammaproteobacteria; order Burkholderiales; family Burkholderiaceae_C; genus Hydrogenophaga. The sequence continues at coordinate 92,547 of JAZKHJ010000017.1, forward strand.
CGGGTTTGCTGCGGTCAAAGACAATCGCGCCCTGGTAGCCGGTGACCTGGCGGATGGTTTCGGCCAGCTCGCGGATGCTGAGGTCTTCGCCCACGCCGATGTTGATGAGCGGTGGCTCGAAACGGCCGCTGACTGATTCGTCGCTGCCGAGCAATGAATCAAATGAGGGCTGGGGCAAGTTCATGAGGAAGACGCAGGCGGCAGCCATGTCGTCGCAGTACATGAACTCGCGCCGCGGCTCGCCGCTACCCCACACCGTGACGCTGGGCCGTGCCATCACCCGCGCTTCGTGAAACTTGCGCAGCAGCGCCGGAATGACGTGACTCGTGTCCAGGTTGTGGTTGTCGCCCGGGCCGTAGAGATTCGTCGGCATGGCGGCCAGGAAACGGCTACCGTGCTGCCGGTTGTAGCTCCAGCACATTTCAATACCGGCGATCTTGGCCAGCGCATAGGGCCGGTTGGTGGGCTCCAGTGGACCGGTGAGCAGGTCACTTTCCTGCATGGGCTGCGGTGCCAGCCGCGGGTAGATGCAGCTGGAGCCCAGGAACAGCAGGCGCTGCACGCCGGTCCGCCAGGCTTCGTGGATCACGTTGGTCTGGATCAGCAGGTTGTCCCGAATAAATTCGGCCGGGAACTGCTGGTTGGCCTGGATGCCGCCCACGCGCGCCGCCGCCAGAAACACATGCTCGGGTTTCTCACGCGCAAAGAAGTCGCGGGTGGCTGCGGCGTCGGTCAGGTCCAGCTCGGCGTGGGTGCGCAGCAGCAGATGCGTGTGGCCGGCGGCGCGCAGCTGGCGCACGATGGCCGAGCCCACCAGGCCACGGTGACCCGCCACGTAAATCCGGGCTTCGGTGTGCATGGCGCGGCTCACTCGTGAAACTCGAAAGCCGGGAAGCCGGCCAGCTTGACCATGGCGTCGCGCCGGGCAATGCGGTAGTCGGACTGCACCATCTCCTGCACCAGCTCGGGCAGGGTGATCTTGGGCGTCCAGCCGAGCTGGGTGCGCGCCTTGCTCGCATCGCCCAGCAGGGTTTCCACTTCGGTGGGGCGGTAGTAGCGCGGGTCCACCCGCACCACCACGTCGCCCACCTGCACGCGCAAATCTTTGCGGTGCACGGCAGCCACCACCCCGGCCTCGTCGCTGCCTTCACCGATCCAGTCCAGGGTGAAGCCGAGTTCGAGCGCGGCGAGCTCCACGAACTGGCGCACGCTGTACTGCACGCCGGTGGCGATCACATAGTCTTCCGGTTTGGACTGCTGCAGCATGAGCCACTGCATTTCCACGTAGTCTTTGGCGTGGCCCCAGTCACGCAACGCGCTCATGTTGCCGAGGTACAGGCATTTCTGCAGACCCAGTGCAATGCGCGAGATGGCGCGTGTGATCTTGCGGGTGACGAAGGTCTCGCCGCGCTGCGGGCTCTCGTGGTTGAACAGGATGCCGTTGCACGCATACATGCCGTAGGCCTCGCGGTAGTTCACCGTGATCCAGTAGGCGTAGAGCTTGGCGACCGCGTAGGGGCTGCGCGGGTAAAACGGCGTGGTTTCTTTCTGCGGAATCTCCTGCACCAGACCATACAGCTCGCTGGTGCTGGCTTGGTAGAACCGGCAGGTTTTCTGCAAGCCGAGCAAGCGGATGGCCTCCAGCAGTCGCAGAGTGCCGGTGGCATCCACATCGGCGGTGTACTCGGGGCTCTCGAAGCTCACCGCCACATGGCTCATGGCGCCGAGGTTGTATAGCTCGTCGGGCTTCACCTGGCCAATGATGCGGATCAGGTTGCTGCTGTCGGTGAGGTCACCGTAGTGCAGCACCAGGCGTCGATCGGACTCATGAGGGTCCTGGTAGAGGTGGTCGATGCGGTCGGTGTTGAACGACGAGGAGCGGCGTTTGATGCCGTGCACCTCGTAGCCCTTGTCGAGCAGCAGCTCGGCCAGGTACGAACCGTCCTGACCGGTGATGCCGGTGATGAGTGCGACTTTCTTTTTCATGGTGCGGTGGTGGCGCGAGCGCCGCTCGTGGAGCTGACGCCGGCAAAACGGGCGCGGTGTTCGGGGGCGATGGCCGCCACCATGGCGGCGGCAAACTCGGCCTGGATGCGGTGGGCCCGCGGGCTGTCGCGGTCGATCGACGACACGCGCACAAGCATGCCGTCGGGCACCCGCCCGCGCAGGCCGTAGCGCATCTCGGTGAGTTTTTTGTCGACGCCGGTGGTGGTGATGTGATCGCCCACCACAGTCCAGTAGGTCACAGGCTCGAAGCGCTGACCCAGGTGGGTCTCCAGCCGGGTGGTGGAGATGGACTGGTCAAGCAGGTTGAGCGGCACACGTTCGAGCGATGCCAGCTTGAAGCCCTGCGCCGGGTAACACACCTCGGGCTTGTGCAGCTGCAGGTTGTCGCTCTGGTTCTTGCCGTACGCAATCGACAGCATCACGCGGTAGCCATCGGTGTGCACGTAGTTGCGCGTGAGGGTCTGCGTGTAGATCTCTTCGATGGTGGCTTGCTGCTCCGGGTCAACGATCTGCACGGCCACGTTGAGCTGTTCGCGCCAGCCTTCGAACTGGTTGGGCACCATGGCGGCAAGGTCGATGGTGGGGCGTTCGTCGGCCAGGCTGGCGGTGGGGCGAATGGCGGCGGCCAGCGCGGCAGACGCCACCATGAGACCAAGCAGCAACAGGTTTTTGAGCGGGAAGACCATGGTGTCAGGCCTGTTGGGGTTGGGTGCGGGACCGTTTGCGCAGGCCCTCGAAGAACTGGAGCGCGGTGTCGGTGCTGATAATCAGCAACAGTGCGCTGAGGAACAGCACCATGCCGGCAAAGCCGTGCAGAAAGCCCTGGCCCGCCTCGTTTCCGAAGTGGTAGGTGATCAGGCTGAGCGCCATCACGCGAATGACATTGGCGGTGAACGAGATCGGCACGATCAGCACGGCCAGCGCGATGTTGCGAAACAGCGAGTCGCGCCGCACGAGGTTGAGGTAGAGCAAGCCCAGCGCTTCAAGCGTGAGCAGGGTGTGCAGGCCTGCGCAGGCGTCGGCCACCAGCAGCATGTATTGACCAATCTGCAGCACCACTCCGTTGCGGCCAATGGGGTAGCCGGCGTGATACAGCACGGTTTCGGCCACATACGACACCGCCATCTTCATGGGCATGGTCACGAGATCGACCACCTGCGCGGGTAGCGGGACCATGAACAGCATGAAGAACAAAGCGAACCATTGCGCCTTGAGCGCTCTTCCGCCACGCAGCAACAGCAGCAGACCGGCGAGCAACCAGATCACCGATCCGACTTCAAATATGCCGATGCCTTGTGAGCGACCAAGTGCGTACAGGAGCAGCGCGATCGCCACCAGTGGCCAGCCCCAGGCGCTGGTTTGTTCGCCCCGGGAGGCGGCTTCCATCTTGGCCCAGTTGCGCTGCAGCAGCCACAAGGAAATGGCCAGCACGATGGGACCATGGAACTGTTCGTCTTCGGCCCAAATGCCGGTGAACAAGTCATAGAGACTGGGTAGATAAAGCAGGGCGAGGCCTACCATAATCGGCAAATAGGGAACCAGGCGCATCACCATCGATGCGCTGGTCGCTTCAGAAACAGGGGTGGTGGCAGTCATGTTTTTTTCACTTGTGCGCCTTCAACGCGCAGCGCGCTGGATGGCTTTTTTGCTGGTGCTTGCCATTCCTCTGGCGCTGCTGGTGGGTGGCGCACAACCCTTTGCCGTGGGCCTGGTGCCGGCCCCCTGGGACAAGCTGGCCCACATGGCCGTCTACGCCTTGCTGGCCTGCGCCATCGGGTTTGCCAGCCGGCGCCAAGGACCATCGGCGATGCTGATCGGCTTTGTTGGCGCCCTGCTGGTGGGCTTGCTGGACGAGTTCAGCCAGATGCACCTGCCCGGACGCACCGCCGAGTTCGATGACCTGGTGGCCGACGCGGTGGGCGCGGCGCTGGGCACGGTCGTGCTCGCGGTTCGCATTCAAGTGAGGGCGTGGGTTGCGGCACATGAGGAAGCTCGGCAGACTTGAGGCTCAGTGCTGGTTGAGGATGGAGCCGACCACCGCCACGCCGGTGTCCTGGAGCCGCCGGGCGAGGTCGTTCACGCGGCGCATGGGGGTGCGGTTCTTGCGCGCGACCACCAGCGCAGCCCCAGTGCGCGCCGCGATGATTTCCGCATCCGCAAAACGTTCACAGGCCGGCGTGTCGATCAGCACCACGTCAAAGCTCTGACTCACCTGCTGCAACAGCTCGCCAAAACTGGCCATGCCCACCAGCTCCTGCGGGTTGGGCGGGGACGATCCAGCGGGCAGCACCCGCAGACCGGGCAAACCAGGTACGGCCTCGATCACCTCCAGGCCCGCACGCCCGGCCAGGATTCCTGCCAGGCCGGCGCTGTGCCCGGTGTGAAACAGGTGCGACTGGCGGGGCTGGCGCAAATTGGCGTCGATCAGCAGCGTGCGCTGGCCTTGCTGCGAGAACACCACCGCCAGATTGGAGGCGATGAAGCTTCGGCCGTCTTGCGCTTGTGGGCTCACCACGCTGAGCATGCGGCGGCGGCGGTCGTCGTTGAGCCAGCGCAGCATGATCTGTCCGCGCAGCGCGCGCATTTCTTCCGACACGCTGGAGAACGGCTTGAAGGCCGTGACCAGCTCGCGGCTCAGGTGCGTGTCGTTGTCGTGGAGGTAGCCGTAGTTGAACTGGGTGGAGAGTGCCGCGTCCAGATCGCTGCGTTGCAGGAGATTGAGCGAAATGGCGGCTTCGCCAAATGGCTCGTCGTGGCTGTGCTGGCGTTCGATGATGCGATCGATGTGCTCGGGCTGTAGAACGCCGCGCGCCACTAGCAGGTCGCCAATCGTGCCGTGTGGCTTCAGGCGTTCAGGCGCGTTCATGCCCGTGCTCCAGCTGCGGGTTTCATCATGCCGCGCGCGGGTCCGATGCTGCCGAGCAGGATCACGTCCCGAAGCTCGTGCAGGTCGTCGGCCGAGCGCACGCGGCGGTTGGAAAACTCCAGCGAAAGCGCCACCATCACGCCCAGCAGACCACCCAGAAACATGGCGATTGCAATGTTGAGCTTTACCCGCGGGCCGGATGGAAACGGCGGCGCGATTGCCGGATTCAACACTGCGATGTTGGTTTGATTGGTCTGGCTCTCCAGACTGCTTTGCGAGGCGCGCAGGCTGACCGAATCAAACACGCGTTGCGCTGACTCGATGTCGCCGCGCAACACACGAATCTCGTCGCGCTGCTGGTTGAGCAGGAGCACTCGCGACTTCTGTGCGCCCAGCGCTGCCTGCAACTGCGACTCCCGCTGGCGGTTCACCTCGTACGTGGTGTTGATCGAGTTGGTGATCTGCTGCGTTTCCGATGCCAGTTGCGCCTTGAGTTCGGCCAATTCGGACTCGCCCCGCTGTGTCTGTGGATGATTCCGCCCGAGGTTCACGCTGCCTTCGATCAACTTGGCTTCCAGTCGCGCAATGTCGGACTTCAAGCCGTTGATCAGCGGGCTCTGCATCACCTCAGCCAATGTGTCGCTGTCGGCGCGCGAACGTTTGCTGCGGCTGTCGGTGGTGGTTGCTTGGATGGAGGTGAGCTGGCTGCTGGTCTCGTTGAGCTTCGCGGTTTCAAAGTCGACTCGCTCGTCGTTGGAGGTGATTCCGTTGGCTTGCTGGAAGTCCGACAAAGCCTTCTGCGCGGTCTCCAGCCGCGCGCGTGCCGCCTTGGTCTGTTCATCGAAGAAGCCGGCGTATTGGCGGGCAGGGTCAACCCGGAGTTCCAGGTTGACGTCGATGTAGGCCTTTGCAAATGCGTTGGCCACGGCAGCTGCGAAATCAGGGTCGGCACCCACGTATTCGATGTTGATCACGTTGCTTTCGCGCGAGGGCTTCACGTCCAGGTTGCCCTTGAGCAGGGCGGCCAGCCAGTCGATGAGCTGTCCCCGGCCATTGGTGGCCTCGCGCCATTGCGACTGCACGGAAAGGTTGGTGTCCATGCGCAGGTTGCTCACCACGCGCTTGGCCACACGGTCGCTCTTGATGATGTCGACCTGGGTGGCCATATAGCCTGTGGCCACCATGCCGGCCATGGTCCCGCTGACGGGATCGGGCTTGACGTCAAGCACGACCGATGCACTGGCGGTGTACTGTTTGCCTGACATCAGGGTGGCGGTGGCGGTGGCAGCCACCACCAGCACGAAGGTGACGAACACCACAAGCCAATGGGCGCGCAGGATTACGAAGAGTTGTTGGGGTGTCATGGGTAGGGGCTTGCAGCACGGGGCTTTAGAACAGGCTTTCCCGCACGTAGAGCACGTCGTTGGGCAACACCAGATCGTTCATTTGGGGCGTGATCAGCTTCACACCGCCATCGTCTTGCTGACGATGAAGCTGCAGCCGGTCGCGCGAGCCGCGGGCGGTCGGTCCTCCAGCGAGTGCCAGTGCCTGCATCACGGTCATTGAGCGCTCGATGCGGAACGAGCCCGGCCGCTGTGCTTCGCCGTACACGTAGAAGACGGGTGCGCGGTGCACGTAGACGACGTCGCCGCCCTGTAGCACGATGTCATCTTCGCTGCGCTCCCGCAGGAAGAGGGCAGGCAGATCGACGAGCTTGCGAAACGGCTTGCCCGCGCGTTGACCGCTCACGATCACCACGTCGTCACCACCCGGGGCGGTCCCGCCCGCGTTGGCAAGCATGTCGCTCAGGCGGGTGCTGGCGGTCTCCAGGGGAAACCGGCCCGGCCTGCCCACCTGACCGAGCACCGACACCTGACTCCCGCGGATCTGGGTCAGCAGCAGCGTGACCTGCGGGTTTTGCAGGAAGCCTCCGCTCTTGAGCGCGTCAGCAATCTTCTTCTCTGCTGCGCTGACCGCCAGCCCGCCCAGGCGGATCGATCCGATCAGGGGAAAGGAAATGGTGCCGCTTTCGGTGATGCGGGTTTCCAGCGTGAGGTCGGGGTTCTGGAACACCTGCACCCGCACCGTGTCACCGGCGGAGAGCGGGTAATCAACCGGACCGGTCTGCGCCTGTGCACCCAACGACAGAAGCGCCGAGGCCGCCAACAACAAGAGGGACCGAAACATGCTCGGTAGGCTCATGAGCGTCGGGTTCACTTCAAGCCCTGCAGGCCACGCTCGATGGCGCTTTGCTCGGGGCTTGGGGCGGGCTTGTCGCCATTGGCCGGCGGCACGATCAATGAGGGAGCTGTTGCACCTGCATCGCCCTGGCCTTGTGGCTCAGTGGAGGGTTTGACCGGTGCACGGTCGAAGTCGCCAAGGTAGCTGATGGTGGTGGTCTCACGCAGGCGTTTGATCTCGCTGGTGACCGCCTCGGTGTTGCGCTGATTTCCCAGGAACTGGGTGATGCCGGGCGTGGCCACAGCCTCACTCACAGGCACCTGCTGCGAAGAGGCAATTCGCAGGAAGGTGACGCTGTCTCCCGCCTGGACCACGGTGCTTTGGCCGTCCTTGAGGGCATGCACGCGCGGCAGCAGTTCCAGTGGAATCTGCTCGGCGGAGCGGGTGGCGCTGCCGCCACCAAACTGTACGTTGCGCGTGCGCAGGAAGCCCGCCACCTCTTCGATAGGGCGGGCCTTCTCGGCGAGCTTGACCAGGTCGTCGACCACTCCGATGGCCTTGGGCACACGGATTTCCTGGAGGTTGAAGATGCGCCGCTCGGCAAACAGCGCGGGGTGGGCGACGTAGTACTGCTTCACCTCTTCGGTGGTGGGCTTGGCCACGTTGGCGGTGAGTTGCTGAAGGAAGGCGCGAGCCAGCACCTCACGGCGCGCCGCTTCCAGCTGGGCCACCACGTCGGGCGAGCGGTGCAGCTTGCTTTCGGTGGCCTGGTCCACGGCCAGTTGCTGGTCGATCAGGCGTTCGAGCACCTGGCGGCTGGCCGCCTGGACCTCGTCCTTGGAGGCGTTGCCCACGGGTGTGCGGCTGAGCACCTGGTTGATCTGGTGCACCGAGATTTCGCTGGAGCCCACCTTGGCAGCCACCTGCGTGGCCTTGGTGCTGTCGTCCTGGCTGCCGCAGGCGCTCAGGCCAACGGACAGTGACAAGGCCAGCACGGTCGTCTGCAACAGGGTGACCATGGGGGTGCGTTTGAAGTGATTCATGTCGAGCTCGAAGAAAGAAATGGACGCGCGGTGCGCTGGACTATTTGTAGGCAACAGACTTGCCCGAGGGGTCCCGCACGCGGGCCCACAGCGATTCGACCGAATCCACCACGAACTTGGGCAGGGCCGCGTAGCCCAGATCGGTCGTCATGGTTTCTCCCTTGGTCATGCCCCAGTGAAAGAAGCGCAGGGCCTGAGCGGCGTGGGCCACGTTGTCGGGCTTCGCATACATCAGCACGAAAGTGGCACCGGTGATGGGCCAGGCCTCGGCGGCAGGTTGCTCGGTCAGCATGTGTGAATGGGAGGTGCTCCAGTCCACGCCGGTGCTGGCGGCCCGGAATGCATCCGTGCCCGGTGCCACGAAGGCGCCCGATGCGTTCTGCAGTTGGGCGTAGTTCAGCTTGGCCTGCTTCACGTAGGCGTACTCCACGTAACCGATCGCGTTGGGTGTGCGTGAGACGATGGCGGCCACGCCTACGTTGCCGCGACCGCCGGTGCCCGTGGGCCAACCCACCTGCGTGCCCTCACCGATGCGCGATTTCCACTCGGCATTCACCTTGCCGAGGTAGTTGGTGAAGATGAAGGAAGTGCCGGAGCCGTCCGAGCGAAACACCGGCGTGATGGTGGTGTCGGGCAGCGGAAGTTGCGGGTTGAGGGCTTGGATGACGGGGTCGCTCCAGCGGGTGATCTTGCCGAGGTAGATGTCACCGAGGATGGCGCCGGTGAGGCGAAGCTGACCGGGGTTGATGCCACGCAGGTTCACCACCGGCACCACGCCACCAATCAGGGTTGGAAACTGAATCTGACCCTTGCGGGCGAGTTCGTCGTCCTTCAACGGCGCGTCCGTTGCACCGAAGTCCACGGTGCGTCCATCGATCTGTCGAATCCCGCCACTGGAGCCGATGGCCTGGTAGTTCACCTTGACCTCGGCAGTGGTTTTGTAGGCGTCGGCCCACTTGGCATACGCCGGTGCGGGGAAGGTGGCGCCTGCGCCAGTGATGTCTTGCGCCGACGCCGTAAAGGTGCAGATCGTTGTGCCAGCTGCGATCAGAAGACCTTTGAGATGGTGGAGCTTCATGCGACACATACGCCTGTTGACTGAAGAGACCGCGAGTCTAGGTAGCCAGTACGTCAGATCTGTGACCAACCATGATCCGTTTGGACAACCGCTGCAATCAAACCGTCATTGCGGACACCTACGATCGCGCCACTTCATCGACGGACGAAACATGGCTGCTCAAATTCTGGTTGTCGAAGACGAGCCGCACATACAGGAGCTCATCGCCATCAACCTCACACGTGCCGGGCACTTCGTGCGCTGTGCACCGGATGCTGAGCAAGCCCGCGAGATGTTGCAGCGTTCGCTGCCCGACCTGCTGTTGCTGGACTGGATGCTGCCGGGCATGTCGGGCGTGGAGCTGACGCGCTTGTTGCGGTCTGAGACCCGCACGCGAGACATTCCCATCATCATGCTGTCGGCCCGCATTGAAGAGCGCGACAAGATCTCCGGCCTGGAGGTGGGTGCCGACGACTACATCACCAAGCCTTTCTCACCGCGCGAGCTCATTGCGCGCGTGGCAGTGATCCTGCGCCGCCGGGCACCACAAGTCACAGTGGACGTGGTGCGAATCGGCGGGCTTGTACTGGACCCTGCAGCGAAGACGGTGATCGCAAAAGGTTTGCCTTTGGCGCTGGGCAGCACGGAGTTCAGACTGCTCCACTTCCTCATCACGCACACCGACCGCGTCTACAGCCGAAGTCAGCTGCTCGACCACGTGTGGGGTGCGGACTTTGTGGGTGACGACAGAACAGTTGATGTTCACATCAGTCGCTTGCGCAACGCGCTGTTGCCCGCCGGTCTGGATCAGGTGATACGCACGGTTCGGGGCAGCGGGTACAGCCTGACTGTGTCCTGATCGCCAGTCTGGCTGAACTGTTTCAGCTTTGCTTTGAATGGTTCGGTTTTGTATGGTCCGTTTGGATCAAAAAGAGATGAGGTCCTCGAATTCAGTCCTCCCAACGTCCCGGTGTAACCCGTCCTTCACACGGCCTTCCTAAAGTCGTGTGACAGCAAGGCCCCTTGCAAGCATCACAGTCGCGGAGTCACCTCATGTTTCGAAAGCCTGCTCACCGCGTACCGCGGTCCCATGGATTCACGCTGCTCGAATTGCTGGTTGTCATGGTCATCATCGGCCTGCTGGCGGGTTTTGTCGGCCCCCGGTTCTTTGCGCAGATCGGAAAGTCAGAAGTCAAGACCGCGCGCGCCCAGATCGATGCACTGGGCAAGGCGCTTGACCAGTACCGGATCGACATGGGCCGGTATCCCACCAGCGAGGAAGGCCTGGCGGTTTTGAACGAGCGTCCTGCCGATGCCGCCAAGTGGTCGGGTCCTTACCTCCAGAAAGGTGTGCCGGTGGATCCCTGGGGCCTGGCCTACATCTACCGTTCGCCAGGAGAGCAGGGCGAATACGACCTGTCGTCCTACGGCAAGGACCGTCAGCCCGGTGGCACCGGCGAAGCCGAAGACCTGGTGAGCTGGTAGCCATGCGCTACCGCGTCAAGGCCTTGCAGGCCGACTTGACCGTGACCGTGAGCAGCATCGAGGCGCCCACGCTGGAAGACGCGCGCCGTCAGGTGCAGGCACTGGGCCAGTCAGTGGTCTCCTTGACCCGTGAGACCCGGCTGGGAACGGGTGGAGGGCGCAGCGAGTTCCCCCTGTTGCTGTTCAGTCAGGAACTGCTGTCCCTGCTCAGTTCGGGCGTGAGCATTGTGGAAGCGGTGGAGACGCTGGCGGAAAAGGAGAGCCGCGTGGCTGTGCGCGCGGTGTTGCAGCGCCTCCTGACAAGTCTGCGCGAAGGCCACACCTTCTCCAGTTCGTTGCAGGCCATGCCGCAGACCTTCCCGCCGCTCTTCATTGCCACGGTGCGCGCCAGTGAACGCACCAGCGATCTGGGCGAGGCGCTCGCGCGCTACATCGCCTACGGCAACCAGCTCGAAACCTTGCGCGGCAAGCTGGTGAGTGCCGCCATCTACCCCGCCATGCTGATCGGTGTGAGCTCCCTCGTGATCCTGTTCCTCATGGGTTACGTGGTGCCGCGCTTCTCTCACATCTATGAAGACATGGGCGACCAGCTGCCCTTCATGTCGCGGCTCATGCTGCAGTGGGGTCAGGCAGTCGAGCAACACTGGCCCGTGCTGCTGGGTCTCATGGCGGCGCTGGTGGCCGCACTCGCGATGGGCGGTGGCCGCTGGCTCGGCCTGCGCCTGATGGGGCAGCTCTGGCGCATCCCCGCGGTAGGTGAGCGCATGCGTGTGTTCCAGCTGGCTCGTCTGTACCGCACGCTGGGCATGCTGCTGCGCGGCGGCATTGCCATCGTTCCCGCGCTCGACATGGTCAGTGGTCTTCTGTCTCCCGCGCTGCAACCCCGGTTGACGGCGGCCACAAGCCGCATCCGCGAAGGGCAGCCCATGTCGCAGGCTTTCGAGTCCCAGGGACTGAGCACTGCCGTGTCGTTGCGCATGCTGCGGGTGGGCGAACGCACCGGCAACATGGGCGAGATGATGGAGCGAGCTGCCGCCTTCCACGACGAAGAGCTGTCGCGCTGGGCCGACTGGGCCACGCGTTTGCTGGGGCCGGCGTTGATGTTGATCATGGGCTTGGTGATTGGCGCGATCGTGGTGCTCATGTACCTGCCCATCTTCCAGCTCGCGGAGAGCGTGCAATGAACGCGCCGCGTGAAATGCAGCACCTGGCGCAGGCGTTTTCGGTGGCCGAGTTGCAACAGGCGCGCGCCGCCGCGCTGGCCCAAGGATTGGGACTGATCGCATGGCTGGAGGGCCAGGAGGGTCTGCCCGGCGGCTGGCTCGCCCGGCTCGCCGCGACCGCCGGCGTACCTGCGCTGGGCATGGACGACCTGCACGCGCTGCAGCCCGCCTTTGAGCTGCTGCCCTATGGCGATGCCTTGCAGCGCGAATGCCTGCTCATGCGCGCAGAGCCTGCGGCCGATGGCTGCGAGGGCGATCTGGTGCTGGTGGTGGCCGACCCCTTCAACACCGATCTGCTTGCTTGGGCCGAAGAGCGCGTGCGCCAACCCAAGCAGTTGCGACTGGCTTACCGCGCCGACATCGCGGCCTACCTCGCGCGCCACGAGGACAGCTTGCGCGCGATGGACAGCATGGCCCCGATGCAGCAGGCCACAGGCGCCACCGAAGGCGAAGACATTTCCTTGCGCAGCATCAGCGAAGACGCGAGCCCGGTCGTGCGGCTGGTCAACTCCACGCTATACGACGCGCTCAAGTCGGGGGCGAGCGACATCCACCTGGAGACCGCCGGTGGTGGCATCTACATCAAGTACCGCATCGACGGCGTGCTGGCCAGCGTGGGTGGCATTCACGGCAGCGAGAACGCCGAGCAGGTGATCTCGCGCATCAAGGTGATGGCCGAGCTCGACATCGCAGAGCGCCGTGTGCCGCAGGATGGCCGCTTCAAGGTGGCCGCACTCGGCAGAGACATCGACATCCGCGTCTCCATCATGCCCAGCATCCACGGCGAGGATGCCGTGTTGCGCGTACTCGACAAGGAGCGCCTGTCGGACCAGGTGACGGGTCTGCGGCTGGAGGCGCTCGGCTTCGATCCCCAGACCATGCGTGCATTGCGGGCGCTGTGCCAGGAGCCCTACGGCATGTTGCTGGCCACCGGCCCCACCGGCAGTGGCAAGACCACCACCTTGTATGCCGCAATCAACGAGATCAACCACGGGCACGACAAGATCGTGACCATCGAGGACCCGGTTGAATACCAGCTCACGGGCGTGTTGCAGATACCGGTCAACGAGAAGAAGGGCCTAACGTTCGCGCGCGGCCTGCGCTCGATCCTGCGCCACGACCCCGACAAGATCATGGTGGGCGAGATCCGCGACGGAGAGACCGCGCAGATTGCGGTGCAGGCTGCGCTCACCGGCCACCTGGTGCTCACCACCGTGCACGCCAACAACGTGTTCGACGTGCTGGGCCGCTTCACCCACATGGGGGTGGATCCTTACAGCCTGGTCGCCGCCCTCAACGGCATCGTGGCGCAGCGCCTGGTGCGGGTGAACTGCCCCGATTGCGCGGTGCACGACACGCCCTCGGTCGAGCTGCTGGCCGAAAGCGGGCTGGGCGATGTGAGCGGTTTCCGCTTCATGGCAGGGCGCGGTTGCGCGAGCTGTCGCGGCACCGGCTTCAAAGGGCGCAAGGCGGTGGCCGAGGTGCTGATGCTTGATGACGAGCTGCGCGAAATGATCGTCACCAAAGAACCCGTTCGCCGGATCAAGGAGGCCGCCCACCGCAAGGGCACGCGCGTATTGCGCGACGTCGGCCTGGACCTGGTGCGTCATGGCGAAACCACTCTGCAGGAGCTCAACCGTGTTGTTCGCTGAACGTCCCCTGCTGCAGGTGGCCCTGCTGGAAAACTGTCTGGTGATCGGCAGCACTGACGGGAGCCGCAGCAAGGCCGGACCCAAGGCTGAGGTGCTGAACCTGCCGCTGGCCGCGCCTCATGCGCCGGCCTGGCAGCCCGCTGTGGCGGCGCTATCGGGATGGCTGCGAGAGCGTGGCTTGCAGCGTGCCCACCTGCATGTGTTTCTGAGCAGCCAGCTGGTGCGCTGGCAACTGCTTGAGTGGCAGCCGCAGCTGACGCGACCGCAGGAGCTCGAGGCCTATGTGCATCTTCGTTTCCGCGCCACCTTTGGCGCGGCGGCGGACAGCTGGCGCGTGGTCCACACTGAGCCTCTGCCCGGACGTGCGCTGCCCGCCTGCGCGATCGACGAGGCCCTGCTCGCGGAGCTGCAGGCCTTGGGCAGCATTGGCCAGACCAAGGTCTCGAGCGTGGTGCCTTACTTCTCCGCTGCCTTCGACCGTTGGCGCGGCAGCCTGGGCCATCAGGTGGCGTGGTTTGGCGTGATCGAACCCGGCAGCCTCACGCTGGGCCTGCTGCATCGTGGTGTCTGGCGGGGACTTCGATCGGCGCGTCACGCCCAGCCATCCACGTCCGGCTGGCGCAGCTTGCTGCCGGCCTTGCAGGCCCAGATCCAGCTGGCCAGCGGCATCGAGCTCGACAAGGCACCACCGGTGTACTTGGTGGGCTGCGGCGGCGGAGCGGGCGGTCCTCGCGAGGCTGGCGTGGTGTGGCTCGCGGGCGAAGGTGGTGGACCCTCGGGTGTCGAGCGCATGGCGTGGGGAATCTAGACATGCAACCTCTGCGCATTGACTTTCTGAGGCGCCGTCCGCCGGCTTCCTTGTTGGGGTGGGCCCTCATGCTGGTGGGCGTGGTCGGCATGGCGGTGGCGGCGCTGGATTACGCGCAGGCGCGCGAAGAACTTCAGTCCACGCTGGACCGGGCTGAGCGCCAGGCGCGCAGCGCCAAGACGCGGCCCCGCAGCGCCGCACCGGCGCCGGCCTCTGGCGTGCTGGCGGCCAGCGCGCGCGTGGGCTCAGCGGTCGCCCCGCCCTGGGGACGTCTGCTCAGGGAACTGGAGCAACTGGCTGACCCGGGCGTCGCCCTGCTGGGCATCGAAGCGCAGGGTGCTTCGCGCCAGATGCGCATCACCGGGGAGGCCAGGACCATGCCCGAGGTGATCGCCTATCTCGAGAGCCTGCGCCGCTCTCCATTGAGCAGTTCGGTCGTGCTGGGCTCGCACGAACTGATCATGCAAGACGGTGTGCCGGTCATCCGTTTTTCGCTCGACATGGCCTGGGGAGAGTCCTCGTGAAAGCTTCACCCATGAGCCACCTGTTCTTTCTGCTGCACCGCCACGGCTGGCCCGCCTTGCTTGGGCTGCTGCTGATGGCGCTCACCTGGCCGCTCGCCCACTTCGGCGCCGATGGCGCCCGCGCGCAAACGCACGCCCTGCAACAGTCGCAGGCCGAGCAGCGCGAGCGCCAGGCCCGCCAGCCCGACCCTCAGGCCGACCAGGCCACCGGGCTGGCCGAGTTCGAAGCCCGCTTGCCGCAGGCCCCGGCCGCACTTCAAGCGGTGCGGCACATGCACCGCAGCGCGGCCGAACACGGTGTGGTGCTGGCCAGCGGCGAGTACCGTCTGGTGCCCGAGCCTGGCGGCCGCCTGCAGCGCTACCAGATCACCCTGCCGGCCGATGGCAGCTACCCCGATCTGCGCGCGTGGATGGCCGATGTGCTCAACGAGTTGCCGTCGATGGCACTCGACGAAATCAGCCTCAAGCGCAATGCCGTGGGTGAGACCCAGGTGCAGGCGCGCGTGCGCTGGTCCTTCTACCTAAGGGTGCCCTGATGGCCAGCCGCCGATCACTCATGCTGGGCGGGGCCCTCGTGCTCACGCTGGTGGCCACCTGGTACGCGGCCAGCGTTGACGAGGCCACAGACGAGATGTTGGCCGCGCCACAACGCAGCGCTCCATCGCCTCGAACTGCCGCACCGGGCGGGTCTGGCTCAGCGAGCAAGGCGCCGGATGACTCCGTGGGCCGCCAGCCCGCGGAACGCGAGGCCAACGAGGCTCAACGCATGGCGCGCGACGGCGGCAACCTGTTTGCCGCACAAAGCTGGAAACCGCCCCCCCCGCCGTCAGAGGTGGCGGCTCCTGCGCCACCCCCGCGCGCGCCCGAGTTGCCTTACCGCTATCTGGGTCGCATGGAAGAAGACGGCCGCGTGATCGCGTTCCTGGCCGAGGGACCCCAACAGCAACCACGCGTGGTGCGCCAGGGAGATCTTCTGTCCAACTACCGCGTTGATGAAATCACTCCGCTGGGCATGCGCCTGACCTACCTGCCCTTGAATGAAACACAGCGCCTGCTGTTTGGAAGCAACCCTTGAATCCACTGTTCATCTCCAGCCGCATGGCGGCCATGCTGATCCTGTGCGTGTGCGCCGGCTGCGCCACCCACCCCGCCATCCGCGAGAGCCAGGCGCTGCTGGACGCGGGACGGCTCGATGAAAGCGTGCAGCGCCTGGAAACGGGTGTGCGCGAATCGGCCAACAACGCTGAGCTGCGCGCCCTGTATTTCCGCCAGCGCGACCGGGTGTCGGCCCAGCTCGTGGCCCTGGCCGAGACCGAGCGTTTGCAGAACCGCCTGGACGAGGCACAGGCGCTCTACGAGCGCGCCAACAGGCTCGATGGCAACAACCCGCGCGTGCGCGACGGCATGATTGCGCTGGAGAACGAGCGCCGCGTGGCTGCCCGAATGACCCAAGCCCGCGGCCTGCTCGCCAAGGGTGACAGCGCGGCCGCCGAGCGTGTGTTGCGCGAGGTGTTGTCGGTGGCGCCCACCCAGGCCGAAGCGCGCCGCCTGCTGGCCCGCCTGCGCGCCGACGCGCCGCGGCCCGACGCGCCACCGAACGCCCTGACCGCCGCGCTGTCCAAGCCCATCACGCTGGACTTTCGCGAAGTGCAGATCAAATCGGTGTTCGACGTGATCGCCCGCACTTCGGGCGTGAACTTCGTGTTTGACAAAGACGTGCGTTCCGACACCCGCGTCACCATCTTCGTGCGCGATGCCACCATTGAAGAAGTCATCGAGCTGGTTCTCACCACCAACCAGCTCGAACGCAAGCTGCTCAATGACAACACCCTGATGATCTATCCCAACACGCCTGCCAAGGCGCGGGACTACAAGGAGCTGGTCACCCGCAGCTTCTTTCTTGCCAATGCCGACGTGAAGCAGGCGCAGGCGATGATCCGCACGCTGGTGAAGACGAAGGACATCTTCATCGACGAGAAGCTCAACCTGGTGATCATCAAGGACACTGCCGACGCGGTACGGCTGGCCGAGAAGCTGATCGAATCGCTCGACATGGCCGAGCCCGAGGTGATGCTGGACGTCGAGGTGCTCGAAGTCACCCGCAGCCGTTTGCAGGAGCTTGGCCTGCGCTTCCCCGACCAGATCGGTTATGGCCGGCTGCAGCCCGATCTGACGACCACCATCGTCAACAACGGCGTGACGCAAAGCAATACCACGCTGGGCGGCACGCTGGCCCAGGGGTTTGTTGATCTGCGCAACCGCAACGGCCTCACGTCATTCGTGTCGAACCCGGCGCTGACGCTGAACCTGCGGAGCGAAGCAGGCGACGGCAACACCCTGGCCAACCCGCGCATCCGTGTGAAGAACCGCGAAAAAGCCAAGATCCATATCGGCGACAAGCTGCCGGTCTTCACCACCACCTCCACCGCCAACGTGGGCGTGTCGGCCTCGGTGTCCTATCTGGATGTGGGTCTGAAGCTGGACGTGGAGCCCAACGTGTACCTGGACGATGAGGTCGGTATCAAGGTGCAGATGGAAGTGAGCTCGGTGACCCGCGAAGTCACCGGCCCCGCTGGCTCACTGGCCTACCAGATCGGGACACGCAGCGCGGCCACGGTGCTGCGCCTGCGCGATGGCGAAACCCAAGTGCTGGCCGGCTTGATCAGCGACGAAGAGCGCAGCAGCGCCAACCGCCTGCCCGGGCTGGGCGACATCCCGACCTTGGGGCGGCTGTTCTCCAGCACCCGGGACAACAACAGCAAAACCGAGATCGTGCTGCTGATCACGCCACGCATCGTGCGCAACGTGGCCCGGCCCGACGCCAATTCCTTCAACGAGCCCGCCGGTTCCGAAGCCGACGTGGGCGCGCCCCCGATACAGCTCAAGCGGACCGTGCCGCGCAGCTTGTCGATGTCCAGCGGCGGCGCAGGCGCGCGTCCGTTACCGCGCCCGCCCGGTGCCTTGCCCGCACCCCGGTCCCCGGATCCCACTGTGGCACCCGATGCCACGCCCGACGCGCCAGCCGAAGTCAATCCCGCACCCGGCGCGGACGGTACTGCAGCCGTGCCCGCAGCGCAGCCGCCCGCGGTGCCGGCGGCGCCGGCGGCGGCCGGTGCGCCAGCCTCGTCGGTCACGCTCACACCGGTTGCGCCACTGGCGCCCGCTCGCCCGGCAGGTCAGGCGCCATGAAGCACCGGGCCCGTGGCTTCACGCTCATTGAACTGGTGGTCACGGTGGCCATCGTGGCCATCCTGGCCTCGGTGGCGGTGCCGCTGGTGGAGCTCAGCGTGCAGCGGGCCAAAGAGCACGAGCTGCGCACCGCACTGCGCCAGATCCGTGGTGCACTCGATGCGCACAAGCGCGCCACCGACGAAGGCCGGGTGTTGGCCCGCACGGAGGGAAGCGGTTACCCGCGCACCCTCGGCGAGCTGGTTGATGGGGTGCCCGATGCCAAGAGCCCCACGACCGCACGCATCTATTTCCTGCGCCGCCTGCCGCGCGATCCGTTCAACACCGACCGCAACCTGAACGCAGCCGACACCTGGGGACTGCGCGCTTACAGCAGCCCGCCCGATGCACCCGCCGAGGGTGACGATGTGTACGACGTGTACTCACGCTCCGGGCGCACCGGCCTCAACGGCGAACCCTACCGGCAATGGTGACCATGAGACTGCTGCGCGGATTCACCCTCATCGAGCTCATGGTGGTCATGGCCATCGTGGCCACGCTGTTGACCATCGTCACGCCACGCTACTTCGCCCATCTGGAGCACGCCAAGGAAACCGCGTTGCGCCAGACGCTGGCCGTCACACGAGACGCCATCGACAAATACCACGCCGACAACGACCGCTACCCGGCCACGCTGGAAGAACTGGTGGACAAGCGCTACCTGCGCAGCCTGCCCACCGATCCGATCACCGACCGCAACGACACCTGGGCCCTGCTGCCGCCGCCCAGCCGCCTGGAGGGGGATTCCACCGAAGTCACCAGCGGGGTGTGGGACTTGCGCAGCGGCGCGCAAGAGGAGGGCAAGACCTATGACCAGTGGTGATCGTCCGCCTGTTGGCCGGCGCCAGCAGCAGGGCTTCGGGTACCTCATGGTGCTGTTTGCCCTGGCGGCCATGGGCATCTCGCTGGCCAGCGCGGGCCAGGTGTGGCACACCGCCGCCCAGCGCGAGAAGGAGGCGCAACTGCTCTTCGTGGGCCACCAGTTCCGACTGGCCCTGGCCTCGTACCGCGACCGCAGCCCCGAAGGTTCGCCCAGCACCCCCGCCACGCTCGACGAGCTGCTGCAGGACAAGCGTTTTCCCAAGCCCGTGCCGCATCTGCGCCGCCTCTGGCGCGACCCCATGACCAACAGCACCGACTGGGTGCTGGTCCAACCCGGTGGGCGCATCACCGGCGTGCACACCCGCCACGACGGCGAGCCGCTGCGCCATGCGCACGAGCCGCGCGACGCGAGCTTGAGCGGCACCACCGCCTACAGCCAATGGGTGTTCGTGGCCGAGCCGCCCGCCACTGCCCCTTCCGACATCTCACCCGTCACCGCAGGATCCCCATGAACACCACCTCATCGTTTGTTCGACTGAACGCCAGCGATCTGGAGCACTTGCTCATGACCATGGAGCGGGCGCTGGAAGTCCAGACCCGTTCGCAATTCTTTCTGTGGGCCCAGGGGGCACTGCAGGGCTTCATCGCGCACGAAGCCCTGTGGTGCGCCCACGGCGACATCGAACGCATGCGGTTCCGGGTGGAGTCGTTCTCCAACGGCGTCACCAGCGAACGCATCGAGGCCCAAGTGACCGATGCCACCGATGGCCTGCTGCCGCGTCTGGTGGACGACTGGATCCGCGGTGGACGCATGCCTCGCCTGCTCAGCAGCGAAGGGGGTGACCAGGTCGGCCGGCGCCAGCTCATCAGCGAGCTCAAGCACTGCGGCTTCAACCATGTGGCGGTGCACGGTGTGCGCGAGTTGCAGGGTGAACACGGCAGCTTCTTCGTGTTCGCCGGCATGGACCACGTGCCCAACCAGCGCGATGCCTACCTGCTGGAATTGCTCATGCCCCACCTGCACCTGGCCCTGCACCGCATGCGCATGCGCGAGAGCGGTGGCAGCTGCGCCGACATGACGCCGGTCACGCTGTTGTCCAAGCGCGAGATCCAGGTGTTGCACTGGGTGAAGAACGGCAAGACCAACATGGAGATCGGCCAGATCCTGGGCATCAGCCCACCCACGGTGAAGAACCACCTGCAGAAGGTGATGCGCAAGCTCAACGTGAACAACCGCGCCCAGGCGGTGGGCAAGAGCGCCACGCTGCGCCTCATGGCGCACAGCGATCTGAACTGAGGCGAGGAAGCAAGGAGGCAAGCAAGGGAAGGGCGCAGGGCCCGAATCCGTTTCGTGACGGATTTCACTACCTGAACGGACTACGCCGACCCGGGAACTGCCCCAACGGGGTGCAACGTTGGATTTCTACAGTTCCTTCTGTGCAGCCGATGGCTTGGAGCTGCAACCGGCGAAAAGTTCCCCCTTCCTTGTTACCTCACTTCAGATTGGATTTGTTCATGAAACTCAAACTCATCGCCCTGGCCGCCATGATGGCCGCCTCCGGCGCTGCCAACGCAGCGATTGCCGACAGCAACGACAACACCGCCACCTCTGGCGACCTGTTCGGCAGCTTCTACAGCGCCGCCAACGCCGCCTCCTTCACGGTGGATCTGGGCCTGCGCCTGGACCAGTTCTACGCTGCTGTGGCCCCTTCGGCCCTGGGCATCAAGCTGGTCTGGGACCTGGACGGTGCCGGCAGCTTCACCGACCTGAGCACAACCTTGACCGGCTTGGCCGCTCAGGTGCAGGCCATCAACTACGGCGGCATCTTCAACATGTTCGCGACCCCGGCCGTGGCTTCGGCTTCCGACCTGGTGTTCGACGTCAAAGCTATGGATGGTTTCCCGCTGAGCTTTGCTGGTGCCGGTGCCAATCGTTACCTTTCGACCTCGTCTGCCGCTTCGCTTACCGCATCTAACGGTCAAGTGTTTGCCATGGACAACGTTGATTCGTACACGACCGCCGCCAATGCCGATGCGACCAACAGCACGCACGGCTCTGCCGCCGCGGGCGCCAACATGTACGACGCCGGTGACGCAGCGAACGTGAGCTTCCAGAATGGCAGTGGTGACAGCTGGAAAGGTGCCGTGTCCTTCACCAGCCCTGGCTCCGCCTCCAACCCGCTGAACTTCTTCTACCTGTCCAACACCAGCTCGACTTCCGCCAATGCAGCCAGCGTGACCAAGTACGCCGGCTCCTGGTCGTTCGACACGCTGCAGAACCAGCTGATCTATTCGTCCGCCGCCCCGGTGCCGGAACCCGAGACCTACGCCCTGCTGCTGGCCGGCCTGGGCCTCATGGGCACCATCGCCCGCCGCCGCCGCCAGGCCTGAGCCGGACGCATCTTCTTACCTCTACCGGAATTCACCACCATGAAACTCAGCAACATCTCCTTTGCCGTGGCCGCCGTCGCTGCCCTGGCTTGCGCGCCCGCTTCGGCCAGCCTGCTCTCGCAGTTCGGCGTGCCCGTGGCCAACACCATGTACATGTCGGGCGCTTCCGCCCTGACCGGCTCCCTGACCGCCGTGATGGCCAAGCTCTGCACCGGCGGTGCCGGAAACGTGCGCACCCTCACCATCGGTGGCGGCACGTCCGACGGCCGCGTGTTCGTCTGCACCACCAGTGGTGTGGCGGGCGCCCAGTTCGCTGGCCCGTTTGCCCTGGTCAAGCGCGACACCGACGGCTCCTTTGCCGGCGTCGGCCCCGTGATCAGCCAGACCAACCTGCTGCGCTGGGCCAATATCAGCAGCTGCACCGCCACCAACTGCACGCTGGACATCACCACCCCGATCAAGCCCAACGCCGGCCTGAGCGACGTGGACACCAACGTGTGGGTCGGCTCGGCCAGCACCGGCGCGCTGAGCGTTCCTGTGCCTGCGTTGGGTTCCACCCAGGCCTTCGGCGGTTTTGCCGGCCAGGGTTTTGGCGTGATGGTGAGCGAAGAGCTGTACAAGGCCATGCAGACCCGGCAGAAGACCCAGGGTCGCCTGGCCAGCTCCGTGGTCGTGGGTGACTACACCCCCGGCGCGGCGCAGCCCAGCATCACCAAGGAAGAGTACACCGCCATCATCGACGGCAACAACTTTGCCTACGTGAACAACGGCGCGCTCACCGGTGACGCCAACCCGGTCAACCTGTGCCGCCGCGTTGAAACGTCCGGCACCCAGGCCGTGTCGAACGCGTTCTTCCTGAACAACCCCTGCGCCTCGGCGAACCCAACCAACGGCTTCGTTGCACCCAAGCGGGTTGATTTGGCGAACCCGACGGCTGTGGTGTTTTCCTCACCAGCCAACGCCGTCACCGGCAACTACGACGACTTCGGTGGCGCCTTCGCCCTGTTCGAAGGCTCCGGCACCGGCGACGCACGCAACTGCGTGATCAATCGCAACGCTGGCAACAACCCGAACAACGTGGCCGATGCCTTGGGCAAGTACGCCATCGGCTGGATCTCGCTGGAGAACGCACCAGCTGCTGGCTGGAAGTACATCAAGATCGACGGCGTGTCGCCGAACGCCTACCAGACCGCCGTCGGTAGCGCCGAAGACGTGGCCGGTGGTGGTGCAGCCGACGGTTGGGTTCAGGATGCCAACCAGCGCATCAGCACGATCCGTGGCCAGTACCCGGTGTCGCCTGAGCTGCAGATGCTGTGGCCCAACGGTTCGGCCTTCAACACCTTCTTCACGAAGCTGAAGGACACCTTCTCCGATCCGACCGCCCTGAACACCCGCGGCATCTTCCAGGCCAACAACCCGGCTCTGGGTTCGACCTTCGCCGCCTTCCCGACGCAAGTGCACAAAGGCACGCGCAACGGCAACTTCTGCGCACCGCAGGTTCTGGCCGAGTAATGACCGTCACGCCCGGGCTGGCAGGGCCAGTCGGGTGGGGATCTCCATCCATCCACCCCCTTTCAACAGGGGGTGGTTTTTCGTTTTCATGAAGCCCTGTGTGGTGTGGCTGTGGCGAGACCTCTCGAAATGATGAAGCGCTTTGCAATGGATAGGTGTGTGTCGCGTTGGGTGATGGCGCTGCTCGTGTGCGTGGGCTGTGGTGCACACGCCCAGGAGGCGCAGTTCGACATCTTCGAATACCGCGTGGAAGGCACCACGCTGATCCCCGCGCTGGCCGTGGAGAAGGCGGTCTATCCCCATCTGGGCGAAAAGAAGAGCCTGGCCGACGTGGAGAAAGCCCGCGAGGCGCTGGAGAAGGCCTACCACGGTGTGGGCTACCTCACCGTGCTGGTGACGATTCCGCAGCAGCGGGTGAACGAAGGCGTGGTGCGCCTGGCCGTGACCGAAGCGCCGGTGGACCGCCTGCGGGTGGTGGAGTCGCGCTACTTCGACCAGGGCGCCATCCGCGCCGGTGTGCCCGAGCTGGCCGAGGGCAATGTGCCCAATTTTCAGGACATGCAGAGCGAGCTGACCGCGCTCAACCGCAACGCCGACCGGCGCGTCACGCCGGTGCTGCGCCCGGGCAAGACGCCCGGCACTGTGGAGGTGGATCTGAAGGTGCAGGACAAGCTGCCGCTGCACGGCAGCGTGGAGCTCAACGACCGCTACAGCCCCGACACATCGCGCACCCGGCTCAACGCCAGCGTGCGCTACGACAACCTCTGGGGCCAACAACACAGCATTGGCCTGAGCGTGCAAACCGCACCCAGCAACCCCAGCGAGAGCCAGGTGTTTTCGGTCAACTACACCATTCCCCTGGCAGGGGGTGAGTTTCTCGCGCTCTATGGCGTCAAGTCCGACTCCGACGTGTCGGCCGTGGGCACGCTCAACGTGGTCGGCCGCGGCACCATCCTGGGCGCTCGCTATATCAAGCCCTTGCCGGGCAGCGATTCGTTCTTTCACAGCGCCTCGTTCGGCGTGGACGTCAAAGACTTCGACCAGTCGGTCAATCTCATCGGCAGCGGGGGCTTCAACACGCCCATCAAATACACGCCCTTCACCATCGGATGGGACAGCACGCGCCTGACAGAGCAGGGCACCACGCGTCTGGGCGTGTCGTTCAACTTCAACGTGCAGGGACTGGGCAGCGACGAGCAGGAGTTTGCCGACAAGCGCTTCAAAGGTCGGCCGTCTTATGCCTACCTGCGCGGCAATGCTTCGCAGGAACGCACGATGGCCAACAACTATGGCGTGGCCGTGCGCACCACCTGGCAGGTGGCCGGGCAGCCCCTCATTTCCAACGAGCAGTTCGCCATCGGCGGTGTTGACACGGTGCGTGGCTACCTGGAGTCGGCTGCGTTGGGCGAGACCGGTCTGGCGGTGTCGCTGGAAGGCAAGTCGCCCAATTTCAAGGGCCGTTTCCCCTCGCTGGGCGAAGGGGTAACCGACCTGCACGCCATTGCCTTTGTGGACGCGGGCACCGTGCGCGTGCTCGAACCCATCACGGCCACCAGCCGCTTCACCTTGGCGAGTCTGGGTCTGGGCTTGCGCCTCAAAGGCTTCAACGGTCTCGATGCCGCCCTGCAATGGGCGTACCCCCTCAAAGCCGTGGGCAACACCGCCCGCGGTGACCACCGCTTCCATTTCAGCGTCGCCTACGAGTGGTGATGCAGCGCAGGAGAACCCCATGAACCGTCAACGCTACCGCCTCGTCTTCAGCCCGAGCCTGGGGGGTCTGGTGCCCGTCGCCGAGAGCGCGCGCGGGCGCGGCAAGTCGGCCAGCGGCGCGCGCAGCGCCGGCGTGTTGCTGGGCAGTTTGCTGCTGGCGGCGCCCGCACTGGCTGAGCTGCCCGTGCCCCAGGGGGCGAATGCGGGGTACAGCGTCATTGGCAACCGGGCGTTTGTCAATCAGGTGGGCAACAAGGCCATCCACAACTGGCAGACCTTCAACGTCGGTGCCGGCAAGACGGTGCAGTTCGGTCAGGTCAACGATCTGGTCAACAACCAGTTCGTGCAAGGTGCCAGCTTCACCACGCTCAACCGCATCTGGGACATCAACCCCAGCGTGATCGCGGGCAGCATTACGCAGGCGGCCGGCCAGAAGGCCAACGTGATCATGGTGAATACCAACGGCATCGCCTTCATGGGTGGGTCACAGGTGAACCTCAACAGCTTCACGGCGTCCAGCCTGGACATCGCCGACCGCTTCATCAACGAGTCCCTGTTTCCGGGCGATCGCACGCCCCAGTTTGTCGGCACGGGTGGATTCATCAAGGTGTTTGAAGGCGCCGAGATCACGGCGGGCAACTTCGGGCGTGTGATGTTGCTCGCGTCCACGGTGATCAACAAGGGCAAGGTCACGGCGCCCGACGGGCAGGTGATCGCAGCCGCGGCTTCCAAGGTGTACCTGACCGCCGCAGGTGGCGAGGACACGAATGTGCGGGGGCTGCTGGTGGAGATCGATTCGCCTGCGAGCCTGAACGATTTCGACACCACCAACACCGGCATCCGGGACGGCGCGTTGAACGGCCAGGCCGTTGCACTCACCAATCCCAGCGACGACAAGCTGGGCCATGTGAGCAACTTCGGCCAGCTCTCCGCCGCGAGGGGCAACGTGACCATGGTGGGGTATGCCGTCAACCAGATGGGTCTTGCCAGCGCAACCACGTCGGTGGTGGCCAATGGATCGGTTTACCTGCAGGCCAAGGACCGCGCGATCAGCAGCACCTCCGGAACGCTGGACCCCGCCGGCGCGCAGCGCGGTGGCCGTGTGGTGATGGGTGCCGGCAGCGTCACCCAGGTTTTGCCCGAGCTGGCCGACGCCACCGGGTCGGTTGATGGCACGCAGGCCGACGGCCTTGAAAAGCGTTCGCAGATTCAGGTGCTGGGCCAAGACATTCGCGTGGCGGGTGGTGCCTTGATCAAGGCACCATCGGGCCAGGTGAGCATCACGGCGGTGGATGCGCCCGGCTCGGTGGGCTCGCTCTTCACCGGCAACAGCCCAGTGTCCAGCACGGCGCGCGTGCACATTGCCAGCGGCGCGCGCATTGACGTGGCCGGTGTCGAAGAAGTTCAGGTGTCTGCAGCCCGCAATACGGTGGAGGTGGAGCTGCGTGGCGACGAACTCAAGGACTCCCCGATCAACCGCAACGGCCCGCTGCGTGGCCAAAAAGCTTACGTCGATGTGGCGCGCGCACTGGCGAAGGCCGAGTCCGGGGAATCGACCCTGATCGCCAGGGACAGCCTGGAGAGCTACCAGGCACGCATGGAGCGCACGGTGGCCGAGCGCTCCACCAGTGGCGGCAGCGTGAGCATCGCCTCACAGGGTGCCACCATCATCGAATCCGGTGTGGAGGTTGACCTCTCGGGTGGTCGTGTGCGGTACGACTCGGCATTGGTGAAGTCCACCTTGCTGAGCTCGGCGGGTGGGTACGTTGATCTGGCCGAGGCGGACGCCCAGACGCGTTACACCGGCATCGCAACGCGCTACACCATCGATTACGGCCGCTGGAACGTCAAGGAGACGATCGACTTGGGCGAGAACATGCGTTTCGACCCGGGCTATGTCGAAGGCAAGGACGCCGGCAGCATGAGTGTGTTCGGCATTGGCGGCACCTACATGCGGGCCGACGTGCAAGGCCGCACGACCGTGGGTGAACTGCAGCGTGATTCGGGAACCCAACCCCAGGGGGCTCGGCTGACGGTGGGCTTCGACGACGTGGTGTCTGATCGGAACGCAACGGATCTGGCGGTGAAAACACGCGACTACAAGATCAACCAGGCGGTTTCCATCTCGAACGCCACCATGTCATTGCCCGGCGGATTCGGCTTCGGGGATGCACTGCCCGCCGAGCTGACCGCCGAGCTGACGCTGGACGCGCAGCTGCTGGGCAAAGACAAAGTGGCCGAGCTCGAGGTGTTCAGCAACCAGGCCGTGGCGGTGCGGGATGCGCTGCGCGCCGCGCCAGGCGGGCGCGTCTCCCTCATTGGCAGTGGCGTGGAGGTGGCGGCCAACATCGCCGCCGACGGTGGCCGCATCAGTCTGGCCGCGCGCAACACCGTGGCCACGGTGCCACCCGCGCTGACGGGCAATCTGGCGGACCCCCGCGTGAACATCGCCGACGGGGTGCAACTCTCGGCCCGTGGTGCGTGGATCAACGAGTCGGCTGGCCAGGCGCCAAGCACGGGTGCAGCGCTGATCAACGGTGGGCGCATCACACTCTCTGCAGAGTCGCAGACCAGTGGCACCGACGTGGTGTCTCGCGGCGTGGTGTCGCTGGGGCAGGGCGCCGTGCTCGATGCGACCGGGGGTGCCCGCCTGAACGCTCAAGGCGAACTGGCACTGGGTGATGGTGGCGACATCGACGTGTCGGGTTTCGAGGTGAACGGGGTGGACCGCAATCTGCGCGCTTATGGCTCGGATAAGGGCGGCACGCTGACCCTCGGCAGCAACGACATCCGCATCGGCGGCACGCCGGACGCCACGGCCGGTGTGCTCAACCTGGACGAAGGATTCTTTCAGATCGGTGGCTTTGCCCAAGTCAACCTCAATGCGTTGAATCGGCTCAGCGTAGAGGCCGGCGCCGTGATCCGACCCACCGTGCAAACCCTGGAACTGCAGGGTAGCCACCCTGTGGTGGCCACGGGCACACCGATCGAGCAGATCGCCAATGTGGTGCGGCGCGACGACCTGCAGCGCCAGACCACCCAGCTCACCCTGACCGCGCAGGAAAGCGCACGGGGCACTGGCGAGGTGGTGGTGGGCGAGGGCGCGCGCATCGAAACCGATCCCCTGGGCAGCGTTGCATTCAAAGCTCGCAACAAGATCGAAATCCTGGGTACGGTGAAGGCCGCAGGCGGCAGCATCACAGCCACGCTGGATCGCACGCAGGGACAGGTGAACGGCGCGACCAATGTGAATGCGATCTACCTGGGCAGTTCGGCGGTGCTGGACGTGGCGGGTCAGGCCCTCACCACGGTTGATGACCAGGGACTCACGCAAGGCCAGGTGGTGAACGGCGGAATCGTCGAGCTCAATGCCCGCAGCGGCTATGTGATCACCCAGGCGGGATCGCGCATTGACGTGTCCGGTGCGGCACCGGTGGTGCTCGGTGTGACCAACGACGCCGGTGGCCTGGGGCGGCCGGTGGGCAGTGACGCCGGCACGGTGAAGATGTTTGTCGAGCAGGGTGCCTTGCTGGACGGGGAGATCCGTGCCGCAGGTGGCAGCGCCAGCCAGCGGGGCGGCGACTTTGACCTGACGCTCAGCCAATACATTGCGCCCGGACTGGGTCTACCGCCGCAACCCGACATCACGCTGAGCCTGGCGGCCATTGTGGCCCCCCAAGCCACTGGCTTGACGGCCGATTCGGCCGTGCCCAATGCGGATGTGGAACGCGTCAAGCTCGGCGCACAAGCGTTGGAGGCCGCCGGGTTCGACCGCATTCGCCTGGCCAGCCGCGATGCGATCGAGATCAAGGACGGCGTGACGCTGGGTGCCGGCGGGGCACAGGCGTTGCGGGAAGTGACACTCGACGCGGCGCTGATCCGCACCGAGGGCGGTAACGCGTCGATCCAGGCCGAAACCCTGCGCGTGGGCAACCAGGACGCGTCTCGAGTGAGCAACCGTGGCGCCATCGCGGGCACCGGCACGCTCACGCTGCAGGCGCAACAACTCGAGCTCGCCGGCAAACTGCGCCTGGAAGGCATGCAGAGCGCGCAGCTGCAGGGCACCGAGCAGATCGCGCTGGCGGGTGTGAGCGCCGGCACCACCCGCCCGGTCGGTGAACTCCGCACCACGGCCGACCTGAGCTTCAGCGGTGCGGTGGTGTCTCCCACCACCTACAGCGACTACACGGTGATGGCCAGCGGACGGGATGTCACGTTCAGCCGCAACACCGACGCGCCAGTACAGCCGATGTCGGCGCTGGGCGCACTCACGGTGCAGGCTGCCAACATCACCCAGGGTGGCAACCTGTGGGCGCCGTTCGGGCGCATCGACCTGCAGGCCACCGACACGGTGACCCTGACGCCAGGGAGCACCACCTCGGTGTCTGCTCTGGCGGGCTCCGTGCTGCCTTTCGGCAAAGTGCTCAACGGCCGCACCTGGGTGTATGACGTGGATGCCGACCGGGTGCCAGCGGGGCAACTCGAACAGACCGCACTGGGCGAAAAGTCTGTTCGAACCAGCGGCCGCGTGGTCAATCTGCAGGCGGGCGCCAAGGTCGATCTGGCCGGTGGTGGCGACCTGCAGGCCTACGAATGGACCGTGGGGCCTGGCGGTCTGCGCGACATCCTCGCGCTGCCCGATACCTACGCCATCCTGCCTGGCTACAAGGGCGGCATCGCCCCGAGCGAGGTTCAGGAGGGGCAGGGTTTCGACCGCAAGTCCGGCGACGCGGTGTACCTCTCTGGCGTGCCGGGCCTGGCCGATGGGGTCTACACGCTGCTGCCAGCCCACTACGCGCTTCTGCCCGGTGCCATGGCGGTGCAGGTCAATACGGGTGTGCAAGACCTGATGCCTGGGCAAGCCTACACCGGTCAGGACGGGGTTCGTGTGGCCGCCGGGTACCTGACCGACAGCCGCGGTGGCGCCCCACGTGATGCGCGCTGGCAAGGTGTGCAGGTGCTCACCGGTGACCAGGTGAGAGAGCGTTCGGAGTTCACGCTTTCCAGGGCCTCGAACTTTTTCGCGGGCACCAACCACCGTACTCAAGACGCGGGCCTGCTGTCGGTGACGACCACCGGCGCGGGCAGTGAAAGCCTGAAGCTGGACGCCAGCTTCAATCTCGCGGCAGGCCAGGGTGGTCGGGCCGCGGCGGTGGACATCAGCGCCACCAACCTGGCTGTGACCAGCGGCACACCGAGCGGCATTCCATCCACCACCACGGTGATCGATGTGGACAAGCTCAATGCCCTGGGCGCGGGCAGTCTGCTCATTGGTGGCACGCGCTCGGTGGGGAGCGACGCCACGGTGATCACCGTGGGTGCCGACAGCGTGACCCTGGCGAACGACGCCAGCCATTCGCTGGCGGCGCCCGAGGTGATCCTGGCGGCCAGGGACACGTTGACGCTTAGAGAAGGCAGCGTGATCGATGCCCAGGGCGACGCAGGCGACGCGGGCACCTACACCACGGCGGGCAATGGCGCGCTTGTGCGTGCCGCGTCCACCTCTGCGCGCTTCCAGCGCACCGGCAGCCCGGACCGCAGCAGCGGTAGCTTGGTCGGCGAGGCCGGCAGCTTGGTGCGCGCGGCAGGTGCGATCAACATCGATGCCACGCGCAACAACGCCTTCAAGGGCAACACCGAATTCCGCAAGAACGGGGTGGAAGTGGCGGCCGACCTGTCGGTGGGCGCCAATCGGATCAACTTCGGCGCGGCCCCCGTGGCAGCTGAGGGCATCACCTACAGCGAGGACGATCTGAGGGCGTTGAACAACACCAGAAATCTGGTGCTCACCAGCTACAGCACCTTCGATCTGTACGGTGATGTGGAGGTCGGCGGCCTCGGTAGTGACGGCAAAGCCACCCTGCAAAGCCTGACCCTGCAAGGCGCTGGGCTGGCCGGCATCGACAACACCGGTGCCACCGCCACCGTGCGAGCCCGGGAGCTCACGCTGAACAACACATCACCGGTCAACTTCGTGGCTGGCGGTGCGTTGGGCAACGGCACGCTGAACGTGGTGACCGACAAGCTCAAGCTGGGCGCCGGTGACAAGGACATCCAGGGCTTCGGACAGGTCAACGTGACCAGCAACGAGGTGGTGGCCGCAGCAGGCAAGGGCAAGACCCGCTTCAGCGCACCCACCACCTTCAACGTGGCCCGGTTCAGCGGCGAGAGTCTGTCGAGCCAGGAAATTGCCAGCGCGGGATCGCTGGTGGCCAACCGCATCGCTGCCACAGCCGCGCTGCCCGACGTGACCGCGCTGGGTGCAAAGCTCGCGTTCTCTGGCGCGTCGGTGGACTTCGACACGCTGGCCGTTTTACCCTCGGGCGCGGTGAGCCTGAAAGCCACGGGCGGCGATCTCACCGTTGGCGCGAACGCGTCGGTCGACGTGGCCGGTCGCACGGTTAGCTTCTTCGATGCGAGCGAGGCTGCTCAGGCGGGCCAGATCACGCTGGACAGCACCGCCGGCAACGTGACCGTGGTGAGCGGCGCGCTGCTGGACGTGTCGTCTGCGGCGGGTGGTGATGCGGGCGCACTGGTGGTGCGCGCCACTGCCAACGGCAAGACCGTCACCCTGGCCGACCGCACGGTGCGCGGGGCGGCAGTGGCCGATGCATCGGGCCAGCGTGGCGATGGCGCCCGGGTCGACATCGACGCCGGCACCCTGGCCAGTTACAGCGACCTCAACCGGGCGCTGAACCAGGGCGGTGTCGAGAGCAGCGGCAGCTTCACGGCCGGCTTCGACGGCGAGCGCACCCTGCGCGTGCGTCAGGGCGACGTGGCGATCGCAGCGACCGACACAACCAAGGCCAAGGACATTCGCGTCTCGGTGGACGGTGGTGCCCTGACGGTGGCTGGTGAGCTCGATGCTTCGGGTGGTGATGCGGGCCGCGTCGAACTGTTTGCCAAGAACGACGTGACGGTGGAAGCCGGCGCGCGCATGGCTGCGGTGTCCAGCGGCAAAGGCCAGGACGGCGGCGACGTGGTGATCGGCACGCGCGATGGCACCGTTCGCTTGAATGGCGGAAGCATTCAGGTGGGTGGCGGCGTGGGCGGACAGGGCGGTACCGTGTTGCTGCGCGCACCGCGCATTGGCGGGTACACCGATGTGGCGGTGACGGCGAAGCCGGGCGCGCTCGACAGTGCGATGAGCAGTGCGCGCTCGGTGTCGGTGGAGGCCGTGCGGGTGTACGACAACATCAACACCCTGACGAAGACGGGCAGTGGCGTGGCCAATACGCTGTCGCTGGATACGATTCGTGCCGACAACGGCGATCCCGCCGGCACCGGCACCACCGGTTTCGCCCAGTACCACGACGACATCACGACCAAGCTGGGCCAGACCGGCCAGGCCAGATTCCACGTGCTCAGCGGTGTGGAGGTGCGTACCGATGGGGGCGTCGGCCGAGACCTGACCCTCGCCGAGGACTGGAATCTGGAACCGGCGCGCGCCGCGGGCGAGCCGGGTGTGTTGACCCTGCGCGCGCAGGGTGACCTCAAACTCGATAGCAACCTCTCCGACGGCTTCAGCACCGCCACGGCGTGCACCACGACCCCGTGCAATGCCACCACGCCTTCCCCGGCGGCCCTGCGGGCGGGCAACTCGTGGTCTTACCGCCTGGTGGCCGGCGCCGACTCGGCCGCGGCCGATCCACTGTCGGTCGTCAAGGACGCGGGCAGCGTGATACTGGCTGACGGCAAACTGGTGCGCACGGGCACTGGCGACATTCAGGTCGCCGCGGGCGGCAACATCGTGTTGGGCAACAACCAGTCGGTGATCTACACCGCCGGCCGGGTGGCCGACGCCGTGGCGGGCTTCACCACGCCGCCCGCCCTCCTGAACCCGGTGTTCGGACAAGACGGTGGTGATATCGACTTGAGGGCCATGGGCAGCATCGTGGGCAAGCCGTCGGCACAGCTCTATTCGCAGTGGTTGTTCCGCCAGGGAGCGGTCAGCAGTGCGACAGGCGCCTACACCCGCCAGCCTGCCTGGTGGGTGCGTTACGACCAGTTCCAGCAAGGCGTGGGCGCGCTCGGCGGCGGCGATGTGACGATGCGCGCAGGGCTGGACATCAAGGATGTGTCGGCCAGCACACCGACGCAGGGCAGGGTGTCGGGCACGAATCCGCAGACCGCCCAGCTCACCGAAACCGGCGGTGGCGACTTGCGCGTGGAAGCGGGCGGTGATGTGCTCGGTGGGCAGTACTACGCGGCGCGTGACGAGTTGGTGATCAAGGCGCAGGGCAAGGTGGGCACCAGCGATCAGACGGTGAACAGCGTCTCGCAGCCCGTGGCGACCCTGCTGGCGCTGGGCAATGCCCAGGCCCGCGTGCAGGCGCAGGGGAATGTGACGGTGAGCAACCTGCTCAATCCCCATTTGCTGGCTCAAACGCAGCGCAACCTGGCGGTCACCCTGGGCGTGCAACCGTCGCGCAGTCTGTTCTCCACCTACGGCGATGCCAGCGCAGCCTCTCTGTCCAGCCTGAGCGGGCAGGTGGTGCTGCGTGAGAATCCGCTGGATCTCACTGCGGCCTTTGGAACCAGCCTCCTGGCCACGGCCGAAGGTAACCGCGCCGGCCTGTTCGACCTGGCGTTCCTGTTGCCTTCGAGCGTGGCGGCGACTGCGTTCCAAGGGAGTGTCGAGCTTGGCACCAGCACCCGCAACTTGACCATGAGCCCATCCGCACAAGGTCAGCTGTCGGTGCTCGCGGCCAACTCCGTGCAGGTGAACTCAACGCTCACCATGGGTGACCAGGACCCGGCGCTCGTGCCCTCGCCGCTGCGTCCGGCCAGCACGGTCAGCCAGACCACCACCGAACTGTTGATTCCGCGGCTGGTGGTGAATCCCGAGGCACCCCTTGCCATCGACCACGCTTCGGTACCGGTTCACACCGGCAGCAACGAGCCAGCGCGTGTCTATGCGGTACAGGGCGACGTGAGCGGTTTCTACGACAGCCAAGCCGAGTTCCTGTACGGCGGTGTAGCGGTTCCCAAACCGACGCTGGTGCGCGCCGGGCGCGACGTGAAGGACTTCAACCTGGTGGTGCAGCACAGCAGCGCATCCGAAGTGAGCCGCGTCGAGGCCGGTCGGGACGTGAAGTTCTCCGGTGTGAACCGGCGTGACAACTCGAAGATCTGGATCGGTGGCCAGGGTCGGCTGGAGGTGAATGCCGGGCGCAACATCGACCTGGGCACGTCGGGCGGGGTCGTCAGCCGGGGCGACCTGGACAACAACAACCTGGCCGCCACCGGCGCCGATCTGCAACTGTTGGCCGGCAGCGGCCCGGCGGGTGTCGACTACACCGGTGCGGTCAACCGCCTGGCGGCGCGTCTTCAAGCCGAGCCCGGCTCAACGACCAACCTGTGGCTGGCGCGCTGGCTGGCGGGTGACGACGCGCTGTCCGCCAGCGCTGCGCCCGGCGCCGTGCAGGCGGTGGCAGGTCTCACACCCGAAGCGCAGCGCGAGCGCGTGCGCAGCATGGTGTTCACCGCGCTGCGCACCACCGGCCGCGACTCCAACCAAATCAGCAGCGGTTTTGCGGGCGACTACGGCCGGGGCTACGCGGCTCTGGAGGTGTTGTTCCCTGGCGTGTCCGACACCATCGCGGGCGGTGCGGGTGCCGCCTACGTGGGCAATATCGATCTGTTCGCGAGCCGCATCAAGACCGAACGCAACGGCAACATCGAGTTCCTCATCCCTGGGGGCAATCTGATCGTCGGGCTGGCCAACACGCCGGCAGACCTGGTGAAGACTGGCAGCAATGTGCTGGGTATCGTGGCGGCTGCTGAAGGCACGGTTCGGGGCTTCGCCCGCGAGGACATGCTGGTCAACCAGTCGCGCATTCTCACCGTGGGTGGTGGCGACGTGTTGCTGTGGTCCAGCGAAGGCGACATCGACGCCGGCAAGGGCAAGAAGACAGCCACAGCCGTGCCCCCGCCGCTGATCACGGTGGACGACAAGGGCAATGTCACGCAGGTGCTGCAGGGCGCGGTGTCGGGCAGCGGTATCGGTGCCCTGTCGTCCGGTGGCGTGGTCGCTGGCGACGTCGACCTGATCGCACCCAAAGGCACGGTCAACGCCGGCGACGCCGGCATCCGTGCCGGCAACCTCAACATCGCCGCGCTGGTGGTGCTGGGCGCCGACAACATCTCGGTCTCCGGCACCTCGGCGGGTACGCCAATCGCCGACACCAGTGCGGTCACGGCGGCCTCCTCAGGCGCCACCTCGGGTGGTGACGACACCGGCAAGGTGGTCGAGGCGCTCAACCAGGCGGCGGCCGAATCGGCCAAGGCCGCGCAAGAGATGGCTTCGGCGATACGCCCATCGGTGGTACGGGTCGACGTGCTGGGCTTTGGCGAGTAGTCCGAACGGATGGTCCTCCCACTTTTGTAACGCCACCGCCATCGTTCCTTCGTACCTTTCGTGCATGACCCGCGCCGCGGGCTGCACGCCATCTTTTCTGTCTTCCCATGAAACGCTTTTTTGCTCTCGCCCTTTGCGTGTTGATGTTGCCGCTCTCCGCCCACGCCTGGTGGGACGAGGGCTGGACGATCCGCAAGAAGATCACGCTGGACACGCAGGCCGCCGGCATCACGGCCGAGGCCACGGGTGTGCCGGTGCTGGTGCGCCTGTCCACCGGCAACTTCGACTTCATCGCCGCCAACGAGAACGGCTCGGATCTGCGTTTCGTGGCCGAGGACGACAAGACGGTGCTCGCGCACCACATCGAACGCTTCGACAGCACGAATGAACTGGCCTTCGTGTGGGTGCAGGTGCCGCGCGTGGCCGGCAGCAACGCCGTGCAGCACTTGTGGCTGTACTACGGCAACGAATCAGCGCAACCGGTGCCGGCGTCGGGCCTGTACGACGCCGCGCAGTGGGCTGTGTACCACCTCAGCGACGCCAGCGGCCAGCCACAAGACACCACCGCCGCAGGCCATCACATGTCGGGTGGCACCGCCACCTTCGTGCCCAGTGGCTTGATCGGTGGATCGGCGCGGCTCAATGCCGACGGCGGTTTGCAGGTCGGCGACGCCACGTTGCAGGCAGCCACCGCCTTCACGTTTTCGGCCTGGATCAAACCGGAGCGGGTTGATGGCGAGTTGCTGGCCTTTGGCGGCCTGACGCTGTCGCTTCGGGGCGGTGTGCCGGTGCTGAGCGCGGGAGGTACGGTGGCTCAGGGCGCAGCGCCACTGGCGCTGAATGCCTGGCGCCATGTGGCCGTGAGCTCTGGAACCAATGCCGTGCTGTACGTCGACGGCAAAGCCGTCGCCAATGTCGCCACTGCTTTTGCACCGGCAGGCGCCCTGCGCGTGGGCGCTGGCTTGGTGGGCGAGATTGACGAGGTGCAGATCTCCACCGAACAGCGCCCCGAGGCCTGGATCGCCGCGCAGGCCGACAGCCAGGGCCAGGCGGGCAAGCTGGTGCGCATGGGTGAGGAAGAGACCACCCAGCAGGGCGCACAGACCGGCTACTTCATGGCCACCATGAACAACCTCACCGTTGACGGCTGGGTGGTGGTGGTGATCTGCGTGTTCATGTTCTTCATCGCGATCTACATCATGTGGGCCAAGGCGGTGCTGCTGACGCGCCAGGACCGCAGCAATCCACGCTTCACCGAGGCCTTTGACCAGCTCGCCAACCGCCTGCGCACGCTCGAAGGTGGCCCGTCCGTGCACGCCAGCCAGCTCGACCAGCTTGCCTCGCAGGGCGATCAGTACAAGGACTCGCCGCTGCACCGCATCTTCCAGGTCGGCGCGCGCGAACTCAAGTCGCGCTTTCATGCCGACGGCGCCACGGTCAAGCACGATGGCGTGGTGGCACCTTCGGTGGGCGAGCGCGCCATGCTCGCGGTGCGCTCCAGCCTGGACGCGCAGCTCACGCGCGAACGCCAGCGTCTGGACAAGGGCATGGTGATGCTCACCATCGCGATCTCGGGCGGCCCTTTCCTGGGTCTGCTGGGCACGGTGGTGGGCGTGATGATCACCTTCGCCGCCATTGCCGCGGCGGGCGACGTCAACGTGAACGCGATTGCGCCCGGCATTGCCGCCGCGCTGGTGGCCACGGTGGCCGGCCTGGGCGTGGCGATCCCCGCGCTGTTTGGCTACAACTACCTGCAGACGCGCATCAAGTCGATCTCCAACGACATGAACGTGTTCGTGGACGAGTTCGTGACCAAGATGGCCGAAACCTACGGCGACTGAGGAACACGAACATGTCCAAAGCCCAGGAAGACGGCGCGATCTACGACGACATCAACATCACCCCGATGTTGGACCTGTCGTATGTGCTGCTGGTCATTTTCATTCTCATGACGACAGCCTCGGTGCAGGGTATCAAGGTGAACCTGCCCAAGGCCAGCGACACCCCAAGCCTGGCCAAGCCGGCTACGCGCGCCATCACCATCACCGAGACCGGTGCGCTGTACCTCGACGCTTACCCGATGGCCACGCTGGCCGATCTGGAGGCGCGTCTGCTGCAGTTCAAGGCGGGCACGCCCGAGTTCCCGATCGTGGTCAAGGGCGACTCTGCCGTGCAATACGAGAAGGTGGTCGAGGTGCTCGATCTTCTCGGGCGGCTCGAACTCAACCAGATCGGTCTCGTCACGCAACGGCTCGTCAAGTGAAACCGGACGATTCGTTCCTGCGGCGCCATGGTCGCGCGGTAGCGCTGCTGCTGCTGGTCGCCCTGTTGATCGCAGGTGCCGTGTGGCTCTATGGCGTCATGTCCAAACCCACCGAGCCCGCGAAGAAGCGCACGGTGCAGGAGATCTCGCTGCTCAAGCCGCCGCCTCCGCCACCCCCGCCCAAGACACCACCGCCTCCGCCCCCACCGGAGCAGAAGCAGGAAAAGATCGACGTGCCCAAGCCGGACGCCGCACCCGACCAGCCTTCAGAGGCGCCGCCCCCGGGCCCGAACCTGGGCGTGGATGCTGCTGGCAGCGGTGGTGGCGACAACTTCGGCCTCGTGGGCAAACCGGGCGGTGGCGACCTGATCGGCAGCGGTGGTGGAGGCGGTGGCGGCAACCGCTTCGCCTGGTACGGCGCGCTGGTGAAGGACCGCATCAGCGACGCCGTGCAGCGCGACAAGAAGTTGCGCGAAGCCGCCGAGTACCAGCGTGTGGTCAATGTGTGGGTCAACAGCAGCGGTCTGGTCACCCGGGTCGAGCTGGTGGGCTCCGGCGACAAACCCGAACTTGACGAGGCGCTGCGCGTTGCCTTGCGCAACCTCCCACCCGTGCGCGAGGGCGCGCCGGGCGACATGCCACAACCGATTCGACTGCGCATCTCCACCCGCTCCTGACACACGCGGTCCTGAGTTCCATTCAAACACCGCCCCTTGCGAGACTTCCCATGAAACGACCTTTGCACCACGCCATGCGCCAAGTGACCCTGGCTGCCTTGATCACCGTTGGCCTCAGTACCGCGCAGGCCGACGAGCGAGAAGATCTCGAGACGCTCAAGCAGACCACGATCAACCTCATCCAGGCACTGGTCCAGCAAGGTGTGTTGCCGGCCGACAAGGCCGATGCGCTGGTCAAACAAGCCGAGGCCAAGGCCAAGGCCTCGGTGGCGGAGGCCAAGAAGACCGAGCAGTCCACCGTGCGCGTGCAATTCGTGCCCGAGTCCGTGCGCAAGCAGATCGCCGACGAAGTGCGCGAAGAGGTGGTGGCTCAGGCCAAGGCCGAGCGTTGGGGCGACGTGAACGCGGTGCCGGAGTGGGTGGACCGCTTCAAGTTCGAGGGCGACCTGCGCTTGGGTCTGCAACGCGACATGTTCTCCGAATCCAATGCTCCCGAGGTGTTCTTCCAAGTGCAGGGCCAAGACATCGACAACACCCTCGAAGACCGCGACCGCGCCCGCCTGCGTGCCCGCTTCGGCTTCACCGCGCGAGTCACCCCCGACATCACGGCTGGCTTGCGACTGGCCACCGGCAGCCAGTTCGAACCGGTGTCGACCAACCAGACACTGGGCAACTTCAATAACAAGTCCAACTTCTCGCTCGATCGCGCTTTCCTCAAAGGCCGCTCACAGGACTTCCTGCCGTGGCTGACTACCACGGCTGGGCGCATGCCCAATCCGTTTTTCAGCACCGACCTGGTGTGGGACGACGACCTGAACCTGGACGGCCTGGCGCTGCAGTACGAAGACCCCACGGCGTCGGCACGGGTGTGGCGGCCGTTTGCCACACTCGGGGTGTTCCCGCTGCAGGAGGTGCAGCGCTCGCTCAGCAACGAGGCCAAGAGCAAGTGGTTGATCGGTGCGCAGGGCGGTTTGGAATGGGTGCCGAGCAACGACATGCGTGCCAAGGTGGGTCTGGGCGTGTACGACTACCGCAACATCAGCGGAGTGCGCAACGCCTTCAACAGCACCACCACCAACGAGACCGCGCCCGACTACCGGCAGAAGGGCAACACGCTCTTCAACATCGACAACGACGGCAATCCCAACACGAATCTTTACGGCCTGGCTGCCGACTACCAGGTGCTCAACCTCACCGGCGCGGTGGACTTCAACCTCTACAACCCGGTTCACCTGATCGTCAGTGGCGACTATGTGCGCAACATCGGCTTCAGCAGCAGCAAGGCGCTCGCGCGCTCCGGTCTGAATGTGACGCCGCAGACCACCGGCTACATGGTGAGGGTCGCGGTGGGCATGCCCGCCATGCTGCTCAAGAACGACTGGCAGCTCTCGCTGGCCTACCGCTACCTGGAAGCCGATGCCACGCTGGACGCCTTCAACGATTCCGACTTTCACCTGGGTGGCACCAACAACAAGGGCTTCATCGTGGGTGCGCAGTACGGTCTGAGCCGCAACACCTGGATCAACGCACGCTGGCTCTCCAGCCGTGAAATCAGGGGTCTGCCGTTGTCGATCAACACCTTGCAGGTGTACCTCAATGCGAAGTTCTGACCTGGTGACCCACATCGGGCGGGCATGGCTTGTCGGCGCGGTGTGTGTAGGCCTGGTGGGCTGTGCGCGGCACACGCCCGATCAGCTCGCGCTGCGCGATCGCATCGAGCAGGGCGCCCTCACACCCGAAGACAGCGAGCGTTTCCCAACCTCCGAGCGGCAGCGTCAGGCGGCCGTGGCCAGCGCCAACGACCCCTTGGTCCGCATGGCCAGCGGGCTCGACCAGCAACTGATAGGCGCAGCCGGCCGGGCCGACGTGGTGGCCTTGCGCCAGCTCATCAAGGACGGCGCGCAGGTGAATGCGGTGGACGAATGGGGCAACACCGCCTTGCTGCAAGCCGCGCGTGAAGGGGATGTGGAGACCGCGCGTGCGCTGCTGCGTGCGGGCGCCGAAGTGGACGGACGCGGTGGACCGCTCACGCCGCTGGGTCAAGCGGCGCTGCGCGGCCACACGCACATGGTGCGTCTGCTGCTGCGGTCCGGTGCGCGAGTGGACGCGGGCGGACTGAACGAACACACGCCCTTGATGAACGCGGCGAAGCTCAACCATCCTGAGGTGGTCGGCATGCTGCTCAAAGCGGGCGCAAACACGCAGGTGAAGGACCGCACCGGCGCCGGCCTGTTGCTGGTGACCATCAACGACAACCTGCCAGAGGTGCTGTCGGTGTTGCTCCGCCATGGGCTGAACCCGAACCAGCCCGATGCCGATGGCCTCACGCCCTTGTACTGGGCTCACCAGCTCAAACGCGAAACGCTGGCCCAACAGCTAGTGCGGGCAGGCGCCCAAGGCGATCGGCCGCGCGTGGTCTTGCGTGCCAGCCGTCCCTATCCCAAGGAGGATTTCTGATGTTGCCCACCGTCATGCGTGCCCTGCTGTTCGCGCTGCTTTCCACCAGTCTGGCGCTGCCCGCGATGGCGCAGGAAGACAAACGGGCCAGCCGCGAGCGCGAGGCTTTGCGCCGCGCCCAACAGCAGGTGCAGAAATCCACTCAAGAGTTGAGCGCGCTGCAGCAGAAATTCGACGCTGCCGAACAGGAGCGCGCCAAACTGACCGAGGAGGTGGGTGGCGCACAGAACCGCGCACAAAACGAATCGGCACGAGCCCAGCGCTTGCAACGCGACCTGAAGACCGCGACCGGCGAACGCGATGCGCTGCAGGCGCGCAATGCCGAACAGGAGCGCAAGCTCCAGGAATTCACCGCCAAGCTCGCTCAACTGGATCGCGATCTGTCCAGCGCACGGCAACGTGGCCAGCAGCTCGACACCCAGGGCGCCGGGCTGCGCGAGCAGGTGGCGGCCTGCGAGGGTCGCAACACACAGCTGTACGCCACGGGCCGATCGCTGATCGAACAATGCCGCGATCGCAGCGCCAAGGACACCGTCTTGCGCCTGGAGCCCTTCACCGGCATGGGCCGCGTGGGCATCGAGAACATGCTGGAGACACATCGCGACAAGCTCGACGAGCACAAGACGCCGGCCGCCAGCCGCGCGGCGCCCTGAGACCCGCAGGCCCGTGCGTGGCACACCCGCTTCCGTTATGCGCGTGGGATGCCTGCGGTGGGTGTCCGCCGTGGCGCTCGCCCTGCTGGCCGCTTGTGCGTCGTTGCCCAACGAAGATTCGGACGAAGCCGACGAGGCTGCGCAACATACCTTTCGGGAGGCTGAGGCCTCCGAACTGGCCGGGTCGGCCTGGGCCAAAGCCAGCCAGAGCCTGGGCAACGAGGCCACGGGGACCTGGGTGCACCGACGCTATGGCAACCACAGGCCGACCCGCTACCTGCCCACGGTGCACCAGGGTCGGCTGGCGGTGCATGCTCAGAGCGATGCGGGCAACAGCACCCTGCGCCTTCGCCTGCCCGCTGATGGCCGGCCCGCACCTGCTCGCCTGGCGTTCTCGTGGTTCGTGCCCGCGCTCAACGAAAAGGCCGACCTGCGGGACCAGGACATCGACGATGCGGTGGTCCGGGTGATCGTAACTTTCGATGGTGACCGTGGTCGCCTGAGCGTGCGGGACAACATGCTCTCGGAGCTGGCGAATCTGGTCACGGGTGAACCTCTGCCGTTTGCAACGCTCATGTACGTGTGGGACCACCGCTACCCGGTGGGCAGCGTGATTCTCAACCCACACACCCAGCGCATCCGCAAGCTGGTGATCGACTCGGGGCCGCAGCGGCTCAACCAGTGGGTCGACCACGAGCGCGACATCGAGGCCGACTACCGTCTGGTATTCGGCGAGCCGCCCGGCCCCCTGACGGCGATGGGTGTAATGACCGACTCCAACAACACCGGCGAGCGGGTCAGTGCATGGTTCGGTCCACTGGTGCTGTCACCACATCGTTCTGACGCAGGGGTGGCAGCTCGACGAGACTGAATAGAGCGCACCCTGCCCGCAGGTTCACGCGCTGTGAAGTTCCGCAGCATGCACCGACAGATCCAGCAACCGACCTTTGCTGCTGTAGTAGCGGTCCAGTCGCCACTCGGACAGAATTTCAAGGGCCAGTTCGAACTGCGCGTAGTTCAAGGTGTAGAGCTGGTTCAGGGGAAATGCCTGGTTGGATTCCAGCGCAATCACCAGCGCCGAAAGCACTTTGGCGCTGGGGCTCTCGGGGTTGGTGTGAATGAGTTTGCGGACTTTCTTGACAGCAAGCATGGGGGCTCCTCTGAGAACAAGGGGGACGCATCTGCGGAGCGGCTGCTAAAGCCCCCTTGTTTGTATGCTAACGGGTAAACCCTTGTCAGTACACGCTCAGGCCGACTGGTTCTTGCGGCGCCGTGCGACAGCCCCCATCAAGCCCAGACCGGCCAGCAGCATGGCGTAGGTTTCTGGCTCGGGCACGGGCGCGGTGATGGCGGTGTATTGCAGGCTCAGGAAACCGCTGCCGCCGAAAGGCAACTGCCAGCCCTGGCCTGGAATGGTGCTGAGGTATGCGTTGCCAATGCCGAAACCGGAGCTGTCCTGCGTCGTTTGGGTGCGCGACAGCTGAATGCCCGTCAACAGCGGATCGTTGCTGGTCAGGTAGGCGACGTACTTGATGCCCGAGCTCAGGTTCAGCCCGAGGTTGTCGAAACCGATCGTGGTGAAGTTGCCAGTCGAGTTGTAGGTGGTGAGCGCCGAGCCCGTGCTGGTCAGCAGGGACGGACCGACAAAATTGGTCGCCTGGTTTTTGGCGTTCGTGTCGGGGTTCCACTGCGCCACGTTGAGCTGCAATGAAGCCGTCTGATTGCCGAGTGCGTAAAAGCTGAAAGACGACAACAGGGCTTCCGACGTCAGTGAAAACACCTGGCCGACCTGGGGAGAGTCACCGCTTGGATTGGGGGAGTTTCCAAAGGACGCGAACGGCAAACCTGTGGTTGCGCCGCCGGGCACGTTGGTGAAGGTTGCAGCCGAGGCACTTGCAGCGGCGGCAATCAGCGACAGGGTGAGAACAAGCTTTTTCATCAAACACTCCAACAAACAAGGAAGACATATTCCTGGTTGTAAGTTTGCTTACGTTTTGTTGCGTGGGTGCTTGTATGCGCCGGGCACCGAATTGATCCGTTCGGAGGATGCCCGATGCCGTGGCGTCGTCACTGGTTCGTGAAGACACTCACACCCACCACCGCCTGCGTGCTCGAGA
Organism: Pseudomonadota bacterium; assembly: GCA_040385485.1. GTDB lineage: Bacteria > Pseudomonadota > Gammaproteobacteria > Burkholderiales > Burkholderiaceae_C > Hydrogenophaga. Next base: position 135,583 of record JAZKHJ010000017.1, read on the forward strand.
ACGCCAGCCCAGGCCGGTTGCTGCTGCGTTGCGTGTGCTGCACCGAGGCGTTGAGTGCGATGTTGCGGGTGGCGTTCCAGCGCAGGCCCAGCGAGGCGTCGCGGGTGGTGTCGCGCTGAGGGTCGGGGATTTGCCCGGGTGGTGGGCCCAGGAACCGGCGGCGCGACTCGCTCACGCTGGCTTGCAGGCTGGTGCGTGCCGCGATCTGCCAGACGTGGGAAGCGGTGATGCGGTCGGTCCGGGCAAAGCTTGCATTGGTGGTCTGGTAGCTCGAGAGATCGGAGGCCCACTGCAGCGTCCACTGCGTCTTGGCGGTGGCGGCCCATCGCAGCGACAGCGCCGAGTTGGTGCCGCTGTAGTCGCGGGTGGCCAAGCGTGCGTGCGTGCGATCGATCCGCACCAGGCTGAGGTCGGCAGTGGCCTTTTCGGTGAGCAGCCACCGGATGTCGAGCACCTGCTCGCGTTGATTGAAATCCGGGTCTCTCAGTGGAGCGGGCACCCCCGCGCCAGTGGTGGTGTTGCCGCTGCCGTTTCGCAGCCTCGCGGTCACCGAGCTGCCAGAGCGCGCGTCAAAGCGCAGCCCCACGTCGGCCGATCTGGACACATAGCTGTCTTCCCCGATCAGGGGTTGCTCGTTCTGGTTGCGAGTGCTCTGGACGCCCGCCACCAACCGCCAGACGCCGTCCAGCTCGTAGAGCGCATCAAAACCCTCGTAACGGCGAACGCGTTGGTTGCCGCGCGTGAGGACACTGGTGTCATCAAAGCTGTTGACGCTTTCATCGCGTTCAGCGGTCAGGGTTCCGCGAAAGCGCGGTGTGAGGGCCCAGCGCCAGGTGACGTCGTAGTTGGTGGCGAGCAGGTTCAGGCGGCTATAGGTGCGGTAACGGTAGTCCATCAGGCTGACATCGAGCTCAAGTCGTTGAAGGCTGTAGTTGTGCGCATAGCTCATGCCCAGCGTACCGATGCCAACACTCTCGGCCGCGCTGGGGCGCCCCAGCACGGTCTGCGGATCCACCCCGTCGGGCAAGCGAAAGAGGTTGTCGTCGCGCTGCAGCGAATAGCCCGCCCGAAGGGTCAGGCCGTCGGTTTCCTGGGCGGTGGCCGTGCCCAGGGCGCCGCAGACCAGCAGCGCGGGTACCCAGATGGTCCGGCAGATACTGAGCGACCGAAGGCGATGCGGGGGGTGCTTCATTCAATAAGCCTGCTGGTCACGAAACACCAGGCGGATGGTCTTGAGGATGATCAAAACGTCGAGCTTGAGCGACCAGTTGCGCAGGTAGTCGAGGTCGCGCTCGATGCGTCCCTCCATCTTTTCCAGGGTGTCGGTCTCACCGCGAAAGCCGTTGACCTGGGCCCAGCCGGTGATGCCCGGCCTGACCTTGTGACGCACCATGTAACCCTTGATGAGCTTGCGGTAGAGCTCGTTGTGCGCCACGGCATGCGGGCGCGGCCCCACGATGCTCATGCGCCCCTGCAGCACGTTGATGAACTGGGGCAGTTCGTCGAGCGAGGTCTTGCGCAGGACCGCGCCCAGGGAGGTGATGCGCTTGTCGTCTCGTTGCGCCTGGCGGACTTCGGGGCCGTCTTCGGCCACCGTCATCGAACGGAACTTGTAGACAACGATCTCTTCACCGTCCTGGCCGTAGCGGCGCTGCTTGAAGATCACAGGCCCAGGCGAGCCCAGCTTGACCGCGGCGGCGATCGCCAGCAGCACCGGCGCCAGTGCCAGCAAGATTAACGACGAGAGCACCACATCGCTGCCTCTTTTGAGTGCGCCGTTGATGCCCTGGAAGGGTGTGTCGCAAACCGAAATGACGGGTACGCCACACAGCACGGTGGGCTTGCTCTGAATGAGGTCCGTGACGAACATGTCGGGTACGAAATAGATCGACGCCGTGGTGTCCTTGAGGTCATCAAGAATCTTCAGGATGCGTGGCTGCGAGGCCATGGGCAGCGAGATGTAGATCAGGCCGATGCGTTGGCTGTTGATCACTTCGACCAGGTGATCGAAGCGGCCCAGCAAGGTGAACCGGTCGCCCGCCTCCAGCCGCTCGCGACTGCGGTCGTCCACGAAGCCGACGATTTCGATGTTGTTGAATCGGGTGGCCGCGAGATTGCCGGCGAGTGCCAGACCCTGGTGGTTCATCCCGACCACGAGTGCACGCTCCGCAGGACCCTGCAGGCGCACCAGCGCTGGTGCCGTCCAGCGCAGGAGCATCCATGCCGCGAAGTCGGCCACGGGCGTGACCGTCAGCCACGTGAGGATCACATCCAGAGGGAAGATGCGTACATAGCCGGTCACCCAGCCTGCGGCAAACAGCAGGCCCATCGTCGTGATCCAGCTGAGCAGCAGGTCGACGAACGTGGCCTGTGCCGACAGAGTGAGACGCGATGGCCCGGGATAGGTGAGAGCGAACACCGCCAGCCCGAGCAGGAAGTACTCCGTGTGGATGCCGCCGTCCATGGCCATGGCCAGCGCCCACAGGCAGCTCACGCCCATGAGGGGGCTCAGTGACGTCTCGAGTGCGTGCAAAAGGCTGCCCCGGCTGGATGCGCCCTGTGCGTTGCGTGCAATGGTGCCGGAGGACGGGGCTGAGGAAGTTGTGTGATTCAAGGGCGCTCCCTCGGTACAGCGGACATTCGCAACGGACGGGAATCCAGGTCTCTGTCGTCGACGACCACAGAATCCGAACAGGCAGTTTGAAGGCCGCATGTGACACCTTGAATTCGGCCGCGCTAGATGCGGGCTGGTCCAAACGGCCCATGCCGCTCTGGACGCACTTGTCATCAAGCACACACCCTGAGGTCCTAGATTGGCGGATTTCGACGGATCTCCCCATGACCTCCATTTCTGTCTTGCCCGTGGTGCTCTCGGGTGGCTCAGGGACCCGCCTGTGGCCGCTGTCCCGCGACCAGTTTCCAAAGCAGTTGTTGTCCCTCATCGGCACCGATTCGCTGTTGCAGGCCACGCTGCGGCGGGTGGACGATCTGCCGGGCATGAACGTGGCCCCCGCGCTGATCGTCTGCGGAGAGGACTACCGTTTCGTAATCGCCGAGCAGCTGTTGCAGATGAAGCGCCCGGGCAGGATCGTGCTGGAACCCATGGGAAGAAACACCGCACCTGCCATGGCCCTGGCGGCACTCCAGGCGATGGAGGATCACGAAGACCCGGTGCTTCTGGTGATGCCGGCCGACCACATCGTGCAGGACACCGCGGCCTTCTGCAGAGCCATCCAGATGGCTGTTCCGGTGGCGCTGTCCGGCGCGATGGTGACCTTTGGGGTCCAACCGACTTCCGCTGAAACGGCTTACGGCTACATCCATTGTGGGGAGGCGCTGACCGCCTCGGAACAGGGGGAGGCCGGGATCGCCTGGACGATTCAACGTTTCACCGAAAAGCCCGACAGTGCGACAGCCGAGCGGCTGCTGCGCTCAGGCGACCACCTGTGGAACGCTGGCTTGTTCATGGTGCGCTCTTCGGTGTGGTTGTCCGCGCTGCGCATCTGCCGGCCAGACATGGCCTCGGCAGTGCAGGCCGCATGGAGCGCACGCAGCGCCGACCAGGATTTCGTGCGTGTACCTGCCGCGCTCTTTGCCGCTTGCCCCAGCGACTCCATCGATTACGCGGTGATGGAGCGCTTGTCGGGTGACGGTCCTCGTGACCCGGCACTGCCCGCCGGCGTGGTGGTCAGTCTGGATGCCGGCTGGTCTGATGTGGGGGCTTGGAACGCGGTCTGGGAGGCCATGGCCAAGGACGCACAAGGCAATGCGGTGGCCGGTGACGTGCTGATGGTCGATTCGCACAATTCGCTGGTGTTGTCGCAGCGTCGCCTGGTCAGTTGCTGCGGCGTGGACGATCTGGTGGTGGTGGAAACCGCCGATGCGGTGCTGGTGATGCACAAGGACCGCGCGCAGGACGTCAAGCAGGTGGTGGACCGGCTCAAGCGCGAGGGCCGGGACGAATGGCAGAGCCATCGGAAGGTTCACCGCCCCTGGGGCTGGTACGACAGCGTGGATGCGGGAGCGCGTTTCCAGGTCAAACGCATCCTGGTGAAGCCCGGTGCGTCCCTGTCGCTGCAAATGCATCACCACCGTGCTGAACACTGGATCGTGGTGAAGGGAACCGCCCAGGTGACCTGTGGTGAGCGGCAGTTCCTGCTCACCGAGAACGAGTCCACCTATATTCCCCTGGGCAAGGTGCACCGGCTGGAGAACCCGGGCCGCTTCGATCTGGAGATGATCGAAGTCCAGTCGGGTTCGTACTTGGGCGAAGACGATATCGTGCGGTTCGAAGACGTGTACGGACGCAGCCCGGTGGTTTGACATGGGCCGTTCGGCCCGTGATCACCATCCGTTTGGATCATGGAGCTGCCGCGGTCTTCGGGCGGGTGTCACATCGGCGGAGCAGCATTCAGCTACCGCTCGCTTGTGAGCTCCCACCCCATCCGCACCATGAACTTTCCCTCCTTCCATTGCAGAACGCGGTGGGCCGCGCTCTGCGGCGCTCCACTGGCTTGCGCGTCCCTTCTGATGGCGGCGCCCGCCATGGCACAGACCGTTGCGCCAGACACCCAGGCGCTCTCCGCCATCGTCGAGCGCCTGGTTGGCGCCAAGGTGGAGTCGATCGCGCCGTCCCCGGTGGCGGGACTTTTTGAAGTCATCGTCAAGGGCAACATCCTCTACATCGACTCCACCGGCACCCACCTCGTGGATGGGCAGTTGCTGGAGGTGGCCACCCGAACATCGGTGACAGCCAGGCGCAAGCAAGAGCATGAAATTGCCACCACACCGGTGATGGACATCGCCCAACTCAACCTGGCCGATGCCATCAAGACCGTCAAGGGCCGCGAGCTGCCGGGGCGTGTGTTGGTAACGTTTGAAGATCCGCGCTGCGGGTTCTGCAAGCGGCTGCATCAGACGCTCAGTGAAGTTCCGGATCTGGTGCTCTACACATTTCCGGTCTCTTTCCTCGGGCCCCAGTCGCGTGCGATGAACGAAGCGGTCTGGTGCGCGTCCGATCGAAGCAAAGCCTGGAACGAGGTGATGAGGGACATACCGCTCTCGCTGGATGGGGCCAAGTGCGACCTGCAGGCGCTGGATCGCAACAGCGAACTGGCCAGCAAATACCGCGTGGCCGGCACGCCAACGATCTTCACCGCCAGCGGCGTGCGGATTGACGGTGCTGTGGGTGCGCCGGCGATCGAGCAGGCGCTCAAAGCCAGCGTTCGTTGAGCTCGTGCGGTGCATTCCGGGATGAGCCGATCGGCTCATGCAATGTGAATTCCTGTTAAGGATTGGGTCCAAACGACATCGGGCATGTCACTGCGGTTTCAACACGCCTCATCAAGCTTGTGGCTGTTTTCAACCCACAGAAAGAGCCATCCCCATGTCCGACCTAACCCCCGAACTTTCCCGCCGCAATCTGCTGATCGGCGGAGGCGCTGCGGCCATCACCGCAGCGTTCACCGGTCCCGTCACCGCGATGGCCAACACCATCGACCAAGGCTACAACGCCAACTGCGCGCCGGCCGATGCCTCCTCACTGATGGCCAGCCCCTACGGCCCCACGGCGCCGGTGAAAGACCTGACCACCGGGCTGCCCCTGATTGAGTTGCCGGCTGGTTTTACCTACAAAAGCTACGGCTGGCGCGGCGACATCATGAGCGACGGCTTGCCAACGCCAGGTGCGCACGACGGCATGGGTGTGGTGGTGTCTCGCCGTGTGGGTCGCAGCAACGAGATCATTCTCGTGCGCAACCACGAACAGTCGTTGTCCACCAACGTGAACAACATCATCGGCAACGGCCGCGCCAACGTGGCCAAGTACGACACCGGTCTCACCGGCGGCAGCTACCAGATCGGTGGCAACACCAACCTGGTGTTTCGCGACGGCAACTGGGTGGAGAGCTACGCTTCTTTCGGTGGCATCTACCGCCCCTGCGCAGGTGGTTCGTCGAGCTGGGGCAGCTGGCTCAGCAACGAGGAAATCGGCAGCAACAGCATCAGCTCCACCGGCAAGAAGCACGGCTACATCTTTGAAATTCCGGCCGACACCAGCGAGAACGCGGCCAACGTGAACCCCATCATCGACATGGGCCGCATGGCGCACGAAGCCAGCGCGCTCGACCTCGACACCGGTTACTGGTACCTCACCGAAGATCAGGGCAACGCGAACACCCTGTATCGCTTTCTGCCCAACAATATCGAGGGTGGTCTGGGCTCGCTGCACGAAGGCGGCCGCATGCAAGGTCTGGCTGTGACCGGTCGACCTGGCGCCGATCTGCGCTATCCCACGCTGTGCCAGGAGTTCCAGTGCGAATGGGTTGAAGTGGCCGATCCCGATGCGGACCGTGCTTCCATCAGCACCACCATCGGAACGGTCACGGGCAGCGGGCCCTTCCGTGGCGCCTATGCCAACGGTGGCGCTATCTTCGGTGCCAACGAAGGCTGCTGGGTTGCCAATGGCGTGGTGTTCTTCACCGACAAGGCCACCAGCTCCGCCACCGCCACGGCCCCAGCCCGAGCCGGCGTGATCTGGTCACTGGACCTGGCCACCATGGTGCTCAAGGCCATCTTCGTGAGCCGCGATCGTGTCGTGGGCAACTCGCCCGACAACATCTGCATCAGCCCACGCGGTGGCTTGCTGTTCAACGAAGACGGTGGCGACGGCAGCCCCACCAGCGCCCCCATCGCGTCGCAACACCTCAAGGTGCTGGCGCCCAACGGCCGCAGCTACATCTTCGCCAAGAACAACTACAACTTCACGCGCGCCCAGCTCGACGCGGTGGGCAAGACGGGTGCGAGCAGCGGCAACCAGCTCAACACCGAATGGGCCGGCAGCGTGTTCAGCCCCGATGGTCGTGTGCTGTTCGTGAACATCTACACCGGCGTCACGCTGGCCATCACTGGCCCGTGGACCAAGGGCACCCTTTGAACCATCTCACCAGAAAACCGAACACCATGAACAAACACCTCCTCGCCCTGGTTGCAGCGGCCTCGCTGGCCGGTTTTGCTCCTGCCCAAGCTGCCACCTTTACTGGTGTTGTCGGCAGCACCTCAGCCGACGTTGCCGACTTCAGCACCGATGGGCTGATCTCCTTCGACATCGACTTCTTCTCACTCACCTCGGCCACGCTGGGCTACACGATTGACGCGGCCGATTTGATGGGAGGCCTGTCCTTCAACGCTGTGCTGCGCAACTACACGGGTGGGGGTGTCGACCGCTACACGTTCGGCCTGAGCACGGGCAGTTTCGGCAACCAGGGCACCGCGACGCGGCAGTTCGGTTACAGCAGCAGCATTGCGTTCAATGGCGCAGATGCCATCGTGACGTTTTTACCACTGGAGTTTCTGGACGTTGAGATCGGTGACCCGCTCGGCAATGGTGGTGTGAACTGGACCATCGCTGGTCTGAACGTGGGCGACACCCTGAACATCACCGTGACGTCGGCCGTGCCGGAGCCCGAGACCCTGGCCATGCTGCTGAGCGGCCTGGGCATGGTGGGCTGGATCACGCGCCGCCGCCGCAGGGCCTGAGTTCAAGCACGTAGCCCGCGCGCCTCGCGCGTTAGGGGCTCGCTTGCCTTCTTCGGCCATTGACCATTCGGACCATGCCGGGGAGGGAACTTTGTCAAACCGCCGTTGCACACCCTGCTTAGCCTAGGGGGTCAAGCACGGCGGGTTCGCCATTTCATTCCATCCCATCCCCTCAGCAAAGGTCCCCATGTCAATGCGCTCCGCACTCTCACTGTCCACCGTGTTTTCTGCGCTTGTCCTCGCGGCCACTGCCGCCACGGCCCAGGTCCGCATCACCGAAGTCGCGCCCTGGAGCAGCGGCAACTCCGTGGTCTCCGCTGACTGGTTCGAGCTGACCAATTTTGGCAATGCCGCCGTCAACATCTCGGGCTGGAAGGTGGACGACAGCTCCAACGCGTTTGGCTCGGCCCTCAACCTTTCCGGGGTGTCCAGCATCGGCGCGGGTCAGTCGGTGATCTTCATTGAAGGATCCGCAGCCACCGCCAGCAGCTTCCTCAGCAACTGGTTCGGCTCCCCGTCCTTCGCTGGCGTGGTGGTCGGCACCTACAGCGGCGCAGGCATTGGCCTGGGCACGGGTGGCGACTCGCTGAACATCTTCAATGCTGCTGGCGCACTGCAGGCGCGTGTTGACTTTGGCGCGTCCGACGCCTCGTCTCCCTTCCAGACTTTCGACAACTCGGCAGGCCTGAACAATGTGTTGCTCGGCACGCTCAGCACGGCGGGTACCAACGGCGCATTCGTGATCGCTTCCGGCCTGGAGATCGGCTCACCCTCACTGGTACCCGAACCCGAGACCTATGCGATGTTGTTGGCAGGCCTGGGTCTGATTGGTGCAGCCACCCGCCGCCGCAAGGCTTGAACGTCACCAAGAACACCCATGAAACTCGTCTCCATCATGCTGGCCGCAAACTGCGCGCTCGGCTTCAATGCTTTTGCGGCCAGCAGCATCAACCTGTCCGCCTATCAGGTCACGGGTAATTACACGCTTGACGCCAATCCGGGCAACGGGGTGTCGGGCCTGGAGGCCTCTGCCGTCACGTTCGCGCGCGACCGGGGCACGAACGGAACCCTGTTCTTCGTGGGTGATGAAGGCACTGGCGTGGTCGAGATATCGCTCACCGGCCAGACGTTGAGCAGCATGTCGTTCAGTGGTGGCACCAACCTCGGCTGGCCCACCACCAGCAGCAACCGCGATTCTGAAGGCCTGGCGTACCTGGGCAACGGTGTTCTGGTGGTGGCCGAAGAGCGCTTGCAGGACGCTTTCAGGTTCGGCTACGTGGCGGGCGGCAGCATCAACCTGGCGACCGCGCCGTCGGCCTCCATCGGCAGTGGCAGCGTGGGCAACAACGGCCTCGAAGGCCTCTCGTACGACCCCCGCGACGGCAGCTTCGTGTCGGTGAAGCAGGCCGTACCCCAAGGCGTGTTGGGCGGCACGCTGAACTTCGCCACGGGTGCGTCCACCATGGGTGCCTTGTTCGATCCGGCGATGCTGGGCGTGGTCAGCCTGTCCGATGTGCAGACGCTCTCACCCGTCACGGCGCTGGCGGGCACCGACGGCGCCGACAACTTGCTGATCCTGAGCCTGGACTCGCGCAAGCTGCTTGAGGTGACCCGCAGCGGTCAGGTGCTCAGCAGCCTGGACCTGTCGGGCATCACCAGCCAGGCCATCGAAGGCGTGACGATCGACGATTTCGGCAACCTGTACCTGGTGGCCGAGGACTCGGGCACGGCCAACTCGCGCCTGTTCGTGCTGGCGGCACCCGTGCCGGAGCCCGAAACGTACGCCATGCTGTTGGCAGGTCTGCTCCTGATGGGTGTCACGACGGAGCGCCGACGCAGCAAGAAGTGACAGCCCCGCTCAGGTGAGCGGTTGCACGATCAACCTGTGGGAGGCCCATTGGTTTCCCGCCGGTCCCGGCGAGCGATCAAAGCCAGTGACTCGATCACGATCACGGATTTGCCGGCCGCTATCAGGCTGAGCAAGTCACGGTCTGCTCTTGCTCCCGTGTACTCATGTCCGCCACGGGTTCGTCGAGAAGCAATAGCGAGGACTCCGGATCGACACCGGCACCAGGGCCGGCGTCACGACGACCGACCTGGAGCGCTTGAAGGAACTCGAACGTGAGAACAATGAGCTGCGCAAGGCCAACGAGATTCTGAAGCTGGCTAGCGCGTTTTTCGCCTAGGCGGAGCTCGACCACCGTCTGAAGTCCTGAAGGGATACATCGCTCACCATCGAAAGGCCTACGGGGTCGAGTTGATCTGCAAAGTGCTGCAGATCGTCCCGTATGGCTACTGGCGCCACGCTGCCCAGCAACTCAACCCGGTACTGCGATGTCAGCGCGTTCAGCGTGACGGTGTCCTGTCGCCTCACATCGAACGCGTCTGGCGAGCCAACATGCAGGTCTACGGTGCCGACACGGTCTGGAAGCAGCTCAACCGAGAGCGCATCTCCATTGCCCGCTGCACGGTCGAGCGCTTGATGAAGCGCCTGGGCTTGCAGAGCGTGCGCCGTGGCAAGATGGTGCGCACCACCGTCAGTGATGGCAAGGCGCCATGCCCGCTGGACCGGGTCAACCGAATCTTCAAGGCTGATCGACCCAACCAGCTTTGGGTATCGGACTTCACCTACGTTTCCACCTGGCAGGGCTGGCAGACCAACGAATCGGTGGAGCTGGCCACCCTGGAATGGATCTCCTTGTTCAACCACCACAGGCTGCTTGAGCCCATCGGCTACATACCTCCGGCTGAAACTGGGGCAAACTATTACAGGCACCTCGCCAATCAGGCGGCAACCACTGTCTGACTTAAACCAACCGGCCTCTACGAAATCCGGGGCGGTTCATCCTGTCAGCTGCTCTCTCTGAGTCATCCGCGTTTCACGAAGGCCAGTTGGCTCAAGTCAGCGGCGTGTAGCCTGTTCAAGTCGTTGCCAAAACCAATTGAAGTAGGCGAGACGATCGGATACCTTTCACGACGCCCAATTGCTGAATTCATCCTCTCATAGCGTGAATTCAACCAAATAACCGGTGTAAGTGATATCAGCCTTCGCCGCTTGTCGCCACGATTATAGAAATTGAACGATGTTGCCGATCCCCAGTTTGCGATGCACTCAATGTTGAGTGCGGCGATTGTTCGAAAGGATCGACGCGTGATTGACTTGCAACAGAGTCCGGATGCTGACACTCAGAGTATAAAGATCACCCTGATTTCCATGATGGAAGTGAAAGCCGAAACGCTGAACGCGGGCGAGCATCTCTTCGTTACATGGACGCCCAAAGGCTTGTTTGACCGCCAGCTTGAAGCGCCTGCCTCGTTCGTGGAGCAGATGGCGATCGACGTGATCAAGTTTCCCGGTGACAGGCTGGTACGGCGGGACGGCCTGCAACTAGAAGATGGCTGTGTTCGTGCAGTTCGCCATATTGAATTTTGCGATGTTGGTGTAGATGCTCCGTGGCGTGTACAGATCTTGTGCCTGGTCAGGTTTGCGAAAGCATTTCTGTTCGAGTCTGCTGCGCCCGTCGTTTGGAGTCAGTGGCCCTTTGTTGAGGAGCAGATTGAAGTCATCGAGGAGCTGCGCAAAAGTATCCTGTTGAAATGTGGAGGCCAGACGTTGAAGAGCGGCGTGGGCGTTGTCGTCAATGGCGAACAGGAAATTGAACTGAGCGGGCGCTATGCTCCCAAGCCTGACCTTAGCAGTTCGAAGACAGAAGACAGCGTATTGATCGGCTATGTGACGGGGCAACTTAACGACAAAGAAGCGATTACCCTTATGGATCAGAACGAGCAAAGAATGATTGTCTACTTCGGCAAGCAGAAGCTTTCAGCTCAAGAGCTTGGTAAGTTGATCGACGACCGGACACTGATCTCTGTGGAGGTCAAGACCGGCAGGGACAAGTTTGGCAAGCCAGAGCACACATATGTGGAGCATGCCGCTACGGTGCGATCACTCCAGTAAGCGGGTGGTCTCCGTCCGAGCCGGCTCTTGCGACCTGATGCAGAAAGAGCTGCACGAGGACGATCAACAGCAGCTCGAAGGAATTCCACTTTGACGGAACGGTTTGGGCTGCGGGAAGCATCACGCACCGGTGTCGCACAGGCATGGGTGGGCTTCCAAGCTCGATGCTGTCCAGCTGGAATTGTTTCTCCCGCGGCGCGGTGCGCAGGCGTTTTGGCGACTTCGGTCGCTTGGATTCGTAAACAAAGTCTTCGGCCCGTGTGGGTGTAAAGCCATGGCGGGCAGCCCAGTCCAGAACCTGTGGGTTAAGGCCGCGCGCGCCGACCATTCTGTAGTCGTTGGAGTTCAAGTTCCATGTCTTCACAACGAATGCAATGAACTCGAACTGCGCAGGTGAGAAAAGCACGATCTGCCGCGATGGCCCGATCAGCGTGGTTGCCTCAAGGTGCTCGCTGCCCTGAGCTTCTGTCGGGATCCAGTGACTATGTCCAGCGGACTCCGCACAATCGATCAAGGCCACCATCTGGACTGCTCGAATGTGGCTCAACAGTCTGGACGGACCAAGGTCCTGAGAGTTTGACTGGGGGTGTCGAGCAAGAGTTTCATCGACCTCCGCAAGCGTACTCATCAAAATATCCACTTGGGATAAAGACAAATCACAAGCTGAAGCAATGCGATGTGCCGGCACAAAGTCTTTGAACATGCGCAACGCCCTTAGCGCCTTGGCCGCAGTGGGCACGATTGGCGGCGCGAGTTTGGAGCGTTTGCCGTTTTTCGCTAGATAGTCAGGCGCCGCGGGTCTTGCATCGAGGTCGATCACCGCTTCAGGTGCGATGGAAGTGACCTCATGGTTCTGCGTGCGACCCAGCTTTTCCACCAAGGCGTCGGTTACTTCTGGCAGCAGATGAATGTAGCTGCGCAGAGATGTTCGGGGATGACTGTGACCCATCAGGCGCGCGAGCGCCCAGGTGCTGCGCCGAGTGACTTCGGGGTCGCAGAGCACAAGTCGTCGCACGTGCTCAACCCAGATCCCGTCGGGCGGTATCGCGAACATGCCCCGACGCACGGTGCCAGGCATCTCCATCAGCATGTTCGCCACCATGTTCGCGAAGGTGTGGCGCGCCGAATGCAGACTGACCCGCGGATTCTGTGTGGATCGCTTGAGCTGCAGCGAAATGTGGTACTTGGCCGCCTTGCACGCAGCGTCGTTGTCGTTGATGGCAAGCAGGGGAAACAAGGGCCTGTCCTCTCCGCGTTCGGCATTCGCATCCAGCTTCTCGAAATGCCTTTCGATGACTTGTTTCTCGAAGTCGGTCAGTTTGAACAACAACGGAACCTGTCGGCGCGACGCGATGGTCTTGAGTTTGCGCAACCCATTGTTTCGAACGAGCACGAGTCGGGACTCTCCAGGGAGGACGAGCCAGTCGGATTGCTTGAGTTTTGCGGCTTCCGCGCCCCGCAGCCCAAAGCGCATGGCCAGGATCAGCATGAAACCATGTGTAGTCTCGATCTCCTGAGCCTGCTTTGCTTCTCCCACCAATGCATGCAGAGCATGCAGATACTCTTTCTCCAGGACGAGCCGGGGAGAGATGGACAGCGTCGATTCTTCCCCATCGATTTCGGACCAGTCTGGGTCCTCGACGCCATAGTAATGGGATGCAAATCGATGGAACCGTTTCAGCAGACTCAGTGCAAGACCCCAAGTCTTGTAACGCTCCTTGTCATTGGAAGCTTGAGACTGCCGTCGAGCATTCATCACATCGACATAGAAGCTGGTAACTTCTTCCTCGTCGCAGCGCGTCAGATCGTGGTTGTGTCCCAGCTGCTCGAAGCAAGCCGCCAATGCGTCGAAATATCGATCGATGGAGCTCAGAGTGAGAAGCTGATCCTTCTTGACCTCCTCCCAGCAGCGCGAACGAATCCAATCGACGTACAAGACACAGGTTGGACTGGCGAGCTCGTGATCGCTGATTGCCTGTCGCAAGGCCACAGTGACCGCACGTCTGCGACTCGGCAGAGCTCCGTGTGGGTGCTCCAGGGCGCGCTGCACGGAGAGGAAGAGGGCGCGGGCGGCGTCTTGAGACTCGGCCTTGTTCAGATCGGCATGCGACGTTTTCTCGGGCACGCCTGTCGAAAGAGAGGGGATGGCGCGGATGGTCTCCGCTATGGTCGCCCTTTTTCGCCGTTTTCTTTTTTCACCTTCCTTGGGTTTCCTCAAGATAGATTTGCCCGCAATTGGGCTGATGAAATCAGAGCTGCTGAGGGCTGGAGAAAATGAATCAAGCGCGCGAGCGCCCTCTCGTCGTTTGATCAATTCTTCGTCTAGTTCGGGGGCGATACCCTGCGCCAGATCCTTTGCGGAAACACCTGGCTCTACATCTGGTCGTTGATCTGGCTCAAGCATTGCCGAGCCGTTGACCAGCCGGTACCAGGTTGAGTGGTCCAGGCCTACAGACGTGATGCTTGCTTCAAGGTAGGCGGCGCAGAGGCCGGGAAACTGCTGCCAGTTGGCCTGCCGAACCACTTCGGCCATTGCTTGCGTCACGCTCTTTGGTCGCACTGCACCGCGCAGCTTCAAAAGCCGCTTCAATTCTTGGTAGACCTTGTCTACGGAAGAGCCGGCTTTTGTGACGGCTTCGTTTGCGGGGCCGTCCGCCATGTCGATGGTCGCAAGCGACAGTGCCTCGGCTGTGCGTGGTGAAATTGCCCAGCGCATGGTTGGCAGTGATGGATCCGTGGAAAGCTGTTGCGAGTACTCGAAGAAGTAGCGGCTGTTCATGCGAACGAGTTGCCAGTCTTTGCCGTGAAGAACGGCTTCTAGCACCGCAGTGGCTGCCAGTCGCGAGTCCACCATGAGACCGATCGCTGCTGCCAGTCGTGCCAATTGCGTACCCCGCCTTACGCCATCGGGTAGCAGATCGCTCTTCGTGTACCACTCACGAATATCAACGAGCAAATCGACCGCATGTGGTGCCGTGCATTTGAAGGGTGTGGCTTCTTCGAGTTGAGGAAGGTAGCGCCGTCGCACGATCGCTCTGGCGCTTCCGTCGGACCAGTTGCGTTGCACCCATTCGCTAAAGGCCCGGTAGCGCAATGCGCTGCGTGGGTGCGGCATGCCGTCGGGTCGCTGGAGCATGTTCCGGGCAACGCGGTCCACCTCCGCGGGATTGGACATGACATTGCGCGCTTTGAGGTCTGCGAACGCGACGTCGAGCTCCAGCTCAGCCTGCTCGCGCGCTGCGGAGATGGCCACTTCTTGGCGCGCTTGGCGAGCTTGACGCCCAAAAATGTGTTCTATCAGATGGGCTGCGGGCCATTTCAGCTTTGCAACGTCAGCCAGCTCTGGGGCTGAGGCGAAGGTGCGAGGCAGTCGCACTTGGAGAGACTGCAAGGACTTGTTAAGAAGGGGACGGATGGCAGCCGCGTCGTCCGCCCAGCAGCGCGTTGAATAGGGCCCCCAGATCACTGTGCCGTTCTCGTTGTGGCCAAGCAGCCCATTGATCACTTCATGGTTTGCGCCGTGGTCCTTAAGCCAGGTCGAGAGGCGGTGGCGAAATACGTTTGCCTTGAAACCTGGTTTCCATTTGCCGATCGTGCCGAGTGTCCGTTCTGTGACTTCGAGGTGACGCAATTCGTCGTTGTCCGAGCGTGTCATGTAGAACAGAAATGGCAGTTGTGACTGCTCCTTGAGTTCTCCAAGATGCTTGACGTCCGGCAGGGCCGGCCCCGACACGTGGCTCAGGATGGACGAAAGCTGCTTCAACCATGAAAGGTATCTCAATCGAACCAATCGAACGGCCCGATCTGCGAGCGGAACGAGGCGGCCGGCATGTAGAGAGCTCGAGACCTTGTCCTCGATGTAGGCGACACTTGTTTTGAGGTTCAGATCGCTGGCAGCCTCAAAAGGGGAGGAAATCGGCCTTCCCCCAGTGGCGGCCAGCAAAACCAAGGTGACGTAGGTCGTCAGCGCGTTGTGATACTCAAGCCATAGTCCGGGGTCCACTGCGAGTATGTCGACTCGTTGGCGTACTTGGTCGAGGTTGTCTCGAAGCCATTGTTCCTCGACTCTCAGTTCACTGCCAGCGCAGTTTATCGGTGCTTTTGCTGCTGCTTGCGGCTCGACGCGCATTTGATTTACCGGCTGAATGAGAACTGCCGGCCTCAATGCCTTGTCGTCGTAGGAAGCATATGCGCAAGCGCCGGGTAGGGCTGAGCGTGAGTTACTGCTCGCGAGATGAGTCAACACTGAATCTTTGCTGTGCTCGAAGACGTCCTGCGCGAGCCAATCTCCCAGCATGGCTGGCGTTACGCGCGGCGCGATCTCCTTGAGCGCGGTCCGCACTCTGGCTTCCATCGCAAGGGGGCTGCCGAGAAGGTCCGCGAGTGTGGCCGCAGGCGCCACTTGGTACCACTCATTTAGTCTCTCCCGCAAGGTGGAAGGCAGCTCAATGACGATTCGGGTCGCGATGGGCTGAACGTGATCGCGCTGCTTCTGCGTCGCTTTGGCGCCGCCTGGACGGCGCGGTGGCAGGCGATGCAGCACCCAACTGTTGGGATCCAGGCACCAGTCAGTTTGAGTGGTGGACGTGACTTCCATCTCCATTGCAAGGCGCACCGACTTGGCTGTCTGGGCCGCCAGATACATCAGGGCTGCTACGCACTGATCGGGCAAAAGAGGGAAATCCCACCTGGCTTTGATCCAGTTGGCGATTCGAGTCCGCTCATCCTTGTTGGGCTTGGTCCAGGTGAAGGGGAGCCTCTGCTGATCCTCAATGGACAAAAGCTGAAGGGTTTTGAGTTCGCGTTCTTGCTCGATCGGCGTGAGATCGCTATCGAGGTCAACTGCATGAAATGGTGGAGGAAGTTGTCCTGAATCGTCGGCAAGTACGATTCGTGCTAGCGGCATTGGATCGTTGTCATCCTTCTCGTTGGTGTCAAAGAGCGGGTTTGATACACGCGCAACCGGCGCGAAAACCAATGGGATAGTTGCCTTGGATGCGCGCCCAAACGTGCGCGCAAACTGGAAGTCATAGTCGACCTTGCCCTCTGGTGCTTTGACTTCTGGGTCGTCAATCTGCTCCAGATTTTTCAGGAAATTCTTATGAGCACTTGAGTGCGAGTTGGTCGATCCAAGGGCGCCCGCGCGCAGTTTGAGATGTCCGTGCATTTCTGCGTGCGTGCGCGATGGGCTCCGAAGCTGCCAGAACAGGTTGGCCCATTCCCGCTTCTCGGGGTAGCTATCAATGCACTGACGAAGTTTCTGCGCTACTTCGTCAAGTCGCCCTGGTGGCGCGAGACCCAGGCGGACGTGCTTTAAAAACTCAATCAGACACCAAAACCGCAGACGCTCGAGCCAAACGTGTTCCTCGGATGCCCCAGTGGAATCGGCAGAGATGTCACGTGAGAGCATCGCAATCAGGGGGAGGGCCGTGAGTTCCCCGGGCAGCAGTGCCTGCCGCATGGACTTCATGGTGCGACCTGGCGGATACTCAACTTTGATTGCATCATCGGCCGCAAACGCCTCTGCCAGGGTGCGAACGTCGTCGACGAAGTCGTGTTCGGCGGACCTCTGGCGCAGGAGTGCCATGGGAATTTGCTGGGTGAGGTATCCCAGAATTTTCCCGAGATGGACCGGCCGCTTCTTCAAGTGGCACGCGTCAATGACCAGGAGAAGAGGGCGGAGTACCGCGTTTTGCTCCGCCCAAATCAGTGCGTGATGTAGCGCTTCGGGCCACCCAATGGTCGCAAATCCCAGGCTCGAGGAAGAAGAGCTTGTGTCTTCTTGGTCCAATAGGACGGGGTTAAGCGGGTTCAACAGAGCTCGGTCGTTGTTTGAAATTGCTCCAGTTTACCGAAAATCTCCCAGTGGGACACCAAAATAGAACAATTAGAGCAATAAGCAAAGGTGTAACACCTTCATCAAATGTTCGAGCTCATAACCCAAAGGTCGCAAGTTCAAATCTTGCCCGCGCAACCAACTAAATCAAGCACTTGCTTGGCACTGAAGCCCTCGGAAACGAGGGCTTTTTTGTTTTCTGGGTGCTGTAGCCCGTCTGTAGCCCATTCATAGCCCATCTGTAGCCACGGTCTCGCGGACTGAGGTTGGTTGTGACCGTTGGGTAACCTAGCTGTTTTGACTGTCTGCATCGAACAATACGTCTGTTCGGAACGCCAGTCCAATGGCTCGTATGCAGCGATTGCTGCCGGTGGGTGCTGGCAAGCATACGCATGCTGACTGCAAGGAAGCGGCTGTTGGAAAGAGCGAGCGGCGCTGGCCTGCGTGGCGGGTTTAGGGGGTGCTGCGGTCCTTGGGCTTCTGTAAGCAGGGTCGGCGCCACGCAAACGACCGCTTTCTCATGACCTAGACTGATGATCGCGACCCGCAGACTAAGTAAGACGTTAAGTTTAAGCTGCCCATAAGCGGTCATGATCAACCAGAATTTTCAGTCGGGTATCCATCCGTGAATGGCGGGAAACCTCGGGATCTCACTCAGACCTTTAAGCCCATTCGCCCGCGCTGTTCAGAAGCTGACCGCCGTCGCAATCAACGATAGCTCCGGTGATATCGCTCGCAGACTCGCTGCTGGGGAAGAGCGCCATGTCAGCAATCTCTGGGATGCGTCCATAGCGAACCAAAGGAGTCTTGGCAATCAGGGTCGCTGTTTTTTTTGAGGCCGGCGATGGTCGCCCAGCCGGGCCATCAAGACCCGCCATTGCCCCGACCCGCTGGCATGGACCAGGTTCAGTCCTCGGTGGTGACTTTAATCATGTGGCACAGGGGCTGGGTTCGGGCTAGTGACATACACGGCCGTGGGACTTCTCAGTTTAGAAGCTGTTGGCGCAGGAACGTTGCCTGGATACCGACGGCCTCGTCGAATCGAGCGCCCGGGTGATAGAGCAACCCGAAGTGGCCGTCATCTATATCAACCCAGCGCTTCGGGCCGGCCATCAATGCGAAGGCGTTGCGCGTGACCTCCACATTTGCGTGCACCATCTCGTCGGCTGGCGCCACCATCAGCAGCACCGGCACCTTGACGAAGGGTGCGCAGTAAATCGGTGCGTAGGGCACCGGCGTGAGTGGCAGCACCCTGCTGACACGGTTGACCCAGCCAGAACCGGGACGCCCGCCGTACTCTATGAACCAACGGAAGGCTTGGATGGGCGCCAGCAGTGAAGGCAGCGACAGCGGGTCGAAAGACACCACGGGCATGGGCCCTGTTGTCGTCTCGGGCAACCCCGCAACGTCGCCATGGAGCAGCGTGTGTCGAAATACCTCAAGGAAATCAGTGGCAGGTGCCTTCGCTGGCAACGTTGCGCCGAAGACTGGGCACTGTGCGACCACGGCACGCGGTCGCGGGTCGCAGGCGGCCACGGCAATGACTTGACCCCCGGTATAGCTGTCGCCCCACAGGGCGATGCGGTCTGGGTCAATCTCGTCGCGCCGCACAGCGAAGTCGAGCGCGGCGAGGTATCCGCGGCACTGCACCCAAGGGTTGATCTCGCCGCGCGGCTCGCCACAACTCTGCCCCAGGTTACGGTGGTCATAGACTAGTGGTGTGTAACGCTTAAAAAGGAAGTATCATTGCATTCATCCAATTGGAGGCTGCGATGGAACTCACCAAGAGCGAACGCCTGGAACTTCAACAGCAAGTCGCAGCGAGGAATGGTCGTGCCGACGCAGCGCGCCACGCCCGCCTGATCCTGCTGCTGGCCGATGGCCTTACCTGGGCCGAGATTCGCAACAAGCTCGATTGCAGCGACAGCTACATCGATCGGTGGAGCAAGCGGTTTGAGGCGGAGCGCCTGGCTGGCCTGTTCTCGCGCCACGCCGGACGCGAGCGCTACAAGGTGACAGATCGACTGGAGGCGCGTGTGCTGGCGCGCACCACCAAGCACAAGCCGGCGGACGGCTCTACGCACTGGTCCTCGCGCAAACTGGCAGCCGAACTGGGGGGCGATATCTCGCACATGACGGTGGCCCGCATCTGGGCCAAGCACGGCATCAAGCCTCACTTGCTTGAGGGCTACCTCACCTCCAATGATCCGGACTTTGAGACCAAGGCCGCCGATGTCATTGGGCTGTACTTGAACCCTCCGCAGAACGCGGTGGTGTTCAGCGTCGATGAGAAGACGGCGATTCAGGCACTGGATCGGCTGGACCCGGTGTTGCCGCTGTCGCCGGGACGCGCCGAGCGCCACGGCTTTGAATACTTTCGCCACGGCACGCTGTCGCTGTACGCGGCGTTCAACACCAAGACCGGTGAGGTGTTGGGCAAGACGGCCACTCGCCATACATCGGCCGAGTTCGTGGCCTTCCTCACCGACATTGTGGCCAACCAGCCCAAGGGCAAAGAGATTCACGTCATCGCCGACAACCTCTCGGCCCACAAGACCAAGCTGGTCGATCAGTTCCTGCTCACGCACGGCAACGTTCGTATGCACTTCACCCCGACGTACTCGTCCTGGCTGAACCAGGTGGAGTTGTGGTTCGCCAAGATCGAGCGTGATGTCATCGCGCGCGGCGTGTTCACCTCCGTGCCAGACCTGAAGCGAAAGCTCATGCGATACATCCGCAAGTACAACGAGCAGCCAAAACCGGTGAAGTGGAAGTACTGCGATCTGTCACGGCGCATTACTACCGATTCAATCGTTACAGTCCACTAGAGCGACCAGCCCCGCTCGGGCGAAGGCGCGCGCGTATTCGATTATGACCATCTCGACGGTTGCAGAGGTGCCGTGCGCCATGATCACTGCGGGCCGCCGGGTGTTGTCGGCTACGGGCATGACCATGCGCCCGCGCAGCACGGCACCCTCGGAGACAAACTCGATCGGGGTTTCAGTGATCATGGGCGGTGCTCCTTCGACGTCAGGCTTTAGTGGACCTCCGCCGCGCCGGCAGCGCTGCAGGACCAGCGTCCTGGTTTGCCCGCGGCGGCTGTGCCGGCCTAGGACCGCGGTCCTGGCGGCGGCGCTAGCGGTCGCCAAGACCTGCGTTACGTGCCCGAACGATCGCCTGAGGCCGGTTCTCGACCCCGAGCTTGCAGAACACGGCGGTGACGTGGTTGCGCACCGTCTTGTCCGCCATCTCCAGGTGCGCGGCGATCTGCGCGTTGTCCAGCCCGCTCGCCAGCAGTTCTAGTACCTGGCGCTCGCGCGGCGTCAGCGATGGGAATTCTGTCGATGAAGTCGCATCGCCCGACAAGAATGACTGCAGCAGTTCGTGCAGGCGCACGAAAGCCGGTTCGCCAGGCAGTGGCACATGGCTGTTGCTGTCCAGTGGCTCGAAACGTGCGCCGGCAATCGAGGCGGCCAGGAAGCGGCCTTCCTCGAGCGGCACGCGTTGGTCGCCCCGGCTGTGGAACACCAGAGTGGATGCGCGCACGCGGGCCAGCGCGGGCGACGCGTCGAGGTCGGCAAAGGCACGCATCAGCCGCGCCGCCGTAGCAGGCGAAGTCGCGCGACGCTGGATTTCATTGAAGGCATGCGCCTGCGCCGGCGTAGCGGCCGGGAAGAACTGTGAGGTGAACATCTGCAGGAAGGCCGGATTGTCCTGGCCCCAGCCCAGCTCGACGAGCCGCGTCATGGCCTGGACCAGTTCGCGCCGCTCGCCACTGTAGTCACGCACCAGTGTGCCGCGCGCGAAGGCACCGCAAAGCACGAGGTGGCTCACCCGTTCCGGGTGACGAGCGGCGTAGGCGATCGACACCGCGCCGCCCTGGGACATGCCCAGCAGCGCGAACCTCTGCAGGCCGGCAGCGTCGACCACGCAAGACAGGTCGTCAACCAGCTTGTCCAGCATCAAGCTGTCGATGTCCCGGTCCGACAGGCCGCAGCCGCGACTGTCGTATTGGGTCAGCGAATACCGACGCGCGAGCGTGTCAATCCAAGGGCCCCACACAGGCGTCTGGGCATCGAAGTCGAGGCTGCCAAGCCAGTGGGCGGCCCGCACCAGCGGCAGCGAGCCGCCTCCCGTGCTGGAGAACGCGATACGCGTTCCATCGACGGAGCGCGCAAACCGGATCGGCCGTTCGTTCATAGTGTTGTGCCGCACAGGACAAGGCCCACGCTTGCGGCACTGTGGGGGGACGAATTGCTGCGTGTCTGGGAGGATTTTTTGGCATTATCGTGCGCGTCTGCCTGTCAGAGTAGCTTTTCGGTTGACGCTAGCAGCATGATCAGCAGGCGCATCTGCTCGGCGCCAGTCGTATCTGTGGTTCGGCGACTGGTTCATCCTGGCGGTGACCGCAGGCCGTCACCTTTCAGATTTCGAGTCTGACCCGCCGAGATCAACTGCCGTTACGCTTCAGAGGGGGCTTCTTCAAAGTGACCCATGCTGGTGCGTGGTCACTTGGTTTTTCACCTCCGCGCATATCGTCCGTGGGCACCACGTTGTAGTCTCCCGCGATGATCGGAACGCGAAGTCGTGATGATTCGGTGCCTCGGCCGCGAACGTCCGAGACCAGTGTTGATTGGCACTCAGCTCCTGCTCGTCTCACACACTTCCATGCCGCGCCCGTGGTCGCCGGGGGCAGTGGAAAAATGTATAACCAGCAATACTCTGTTGGCCGTCAGCAGTGTGGTGGGCTGACAAGAGACATTCCTTTTACCTTGAAATCACGCACGCTCAACCAAACGCTTGGCTGGCTCCTCGCGACGGTCATCATCCCGCTGTTGCTTGGAACGCTCTTGCTGTTGTATGTGCAGGGACTCCAGGAGCAGCGGGCCGCTCAGCGACAACTGGCGGTTTTGGCGCAGACTCTGATGCAAACGGTGGACAGGGAGTTGGCCGTGGGCCGGGAGCAACTGGAAGTCATTGCCGCGTCACCGATGGTGGGCAAAAAGGATTGGTTGGCGTTGCAGTCGTTTGCCAGAGATGTGACCAGCCGGCGGCCAGGGAATGTGATTGGTTTTGTCGAAGCGGACGGTCAGCAGCTCTTCAACACCGTGTCGGTGCTTGGCCAGCCTCAACCCAATCTCTGGAACCTGGGTGGAAGCAACGCGGAAGCAAACTGGGAGGGCTATTCCCTTCCGGTCAGTTCTCAGTTGTTGACCAAGGAAGTTTTTGACACGGGCAAGCCGGCCTACAGCGACCTCTACTACGGGCTGAATACCCGCAAACCCGCGTTGGCGATATCCATTCCGATAAGAGAGGCGGGAGCCGTGCGTTACGCGCTGACGCTATCCTTTTCACCAGCCCTCTTGCAGCAACTCATCGACTCTGCCGTCCACGAACCAGGGTTGAGAGCCGCCGTGATTGACCGCCGGGGAATTGTCATGGCGTCCAGTGCGGCCGCATCTTCCAAGCTGGGCGACAAAGTGGATCCACTCGGCGGCAAACCCAATTCTCCGGTGGGCGTATATGAACGGGTGGCACGAGACGGCGAAGTTGTGCAGGGTGCTTACGCGGTTTCCCCGATCAACGGCTTTGAAATACGTGTGTCCAAGTCGAGTTCGACTTTGACGGAATTCGTGAGTTCGTCAACTGCCGGTTGGGTTGCCATGGTTTTGAGCGCGATATTTGCCAGTGCGTTTCTTGCTCGGCGCGCCGCCAGACGTCTGAGTGAGCCGCTTCGGGCCATGGGCGATGCAGCGAGAGATGGCCATACCAATGCTCTGCAGACAACGCGAATCGCTGAACTCGATGTGTTGATCTCCGCCCTGAAAACCGGTGCGCTGGCGGAGCAGTACCGCCGCGAGGCTTTGGTCCACGAAGCTCAGCGCACCGAAGCCCTCGCCGCGCTCAAACGTGCCGACGAACAAAAAGACGAATTTCTGGCCACCTTGGCGCATGAACTTCGGAATCCCTTGGCTCCCATCCGAACCGCGAACGAACTGATCAGAAGAGCGGCCCCCGATGACGACAGGGTGAGGCGGCCGAGCGACATCATTGAACGACAAGTGGGTCACATGGCTCGGCTGGTGGACGATTTGTTGGATGTTTCTCGAATCTCGCGTGGAACGGTTCAGCTTCGCACGCAACCGCTTGACCTGGTTGCGCTCACCCGAGCCGCTGCAGATGCCCTCAGGCCAGTATTTGCCGGCGCTGGATTGAGCTTGAAAGAGCAGCCGCTTGCGCAAGCACCGACGGTGGTCGACGGCGACGCGATGCGCTTGACGCAGTGCGTGAACAATCTGCTGAACAACGCTGTCAAATTCACCCCGCGCGGGGGTTCGGTAAGGTTTTCGGTGGCTCAACACGAGCGTCAAGCCGAGATTGCAGTCAAGGACACCGGCATCGGATTGCAAGCAGAAAGCCTGGACAAGATTTTTGAATTGTTTGCCCAGGAACATCCCAGCGGGTCCGGTGGCAACGCAGGACTGGGCATTGGTTTGGCGCTGACTCGAAAACTCGTCGAAATGCACGGCGGCTCGATCAACGCTTCAAGTGCTGGCGTGGGATCCGGAAGCACATTTCGTATCAGGCTCCCGCTTGCCACAATGCCCGTTCCGGTGCCAGCCCAGCGGGACGTGGGAGTGGAGTACGCGCGCAGCGTTGGTACACGGATACTTGTCGTGGATGACAACGTCGACGCGGCCGAGTCGTTTGCTGAAACGCTTTCCCTCTTCGGCTTTTCCGCGAACGTTGCGTACAACGGCAAGGCGGCGCTCCAGGCGGCCGCGCGGTCAACACCACAGGCCGTACTGCTGGACATTGGTCTACCCGACATGACTGGGCACGAGGTGGCCAGGCAACTGAAAGAGATGGACCCAAGCGTAGTCCTGATTGCGTTGAGCGGCTGGGGCCAGGAGTCAGACCGTCAAAAGAGTCGGGAGTCAGGATTTGATGCACACCTGACAAAGCCTGCCGACGTGAGAACGGTGGTGGACCTGTTGAATGAACTGCTCACTCAACGAAAGTTGCCGTGAGCGCAGGTGGGGAACCGATGTTGCAACGGGCGGAAGTGGACAGATTGGGCGCACCGCAACGTTGACTCTGGCGGTCCCGCTCAGCCCGATTCAAATCGACCAGCGACGCGGCGACGGAAGGCTTCCTCGTCGATCAACGCACTCAAAGCGCCAGGGTCGGCAGGTTTGACGAAATAGAAATCAAACCCCGCGGCCTCGGACGCAGCGCCGGCCTCTTGTCTTCCCCAGCCTGTCAATGCGATCAACAACAAGTCGCCGCCCCCACGCGTTGCGCGCAAGCGTTTGGCCAGCTCCATACCCGACATCCCAGGCATTCCCAGGTCAAAAATCGCCGCGTCGGGTGCCGTAAGGTCAATCGCGTCGAGCGCCTCTTCGCCCCCGTAAACCACCACGGTTTGATAACCGTAGAACTTCATCGCCTCTGCCAGCATGTTTGCCGCATCTTCATTGTCATCAACGATGAGCAACTTGATGCCACATTTTTCCGCCCTGTTTGTGTGCCATCCACGTCCCAACTGCTTGTCCTGACCCTCTGCGTACAGAAAATCAATGCTCGGTCGCTCCTCAGAGCCGGCACGCTTTGGGTCCGTTTGCAAAAGATGCCTTAGCTTCACATCCGACCTTCCACTTCTTGTGAGATGGCGTGTCCTGGACACTCTACAGTTTCGCGATACGCGTACAGCCTTTTGATGGTGCCGGGCTGATCCGAACAGCGGGGTCGGGGGCATGAGACGTCAACACCGCCATTGCTTGATTTTTCGCAACCATTTTCGTTGAAAGAGGTGCTCCAATGGAATTAGGGGAATGCCCGGTACCAAGTTGGAGGTGCGGCAGCACAAAAGATCTTGTGTTTCCATCAAAGAAAGACCAGACCATGCGTTTGTACACTTTCATCCTGAGCAATCTGGACGCCCTGCTGGAGGACTGGGTGGCATTTGCGCGCACGCTGCAGCCTGCCACAGGCAGGATCGATGATGCCGGGTTGCTTGACCACGGCAGGTTGATTCTCACGGTCATTGCGTCGGACATGCAGACGCCACAGGATGCCAGGGAACGGCAGGACAAATCCGAAGGAAACAGTTCTACCGCTTCGGTCTCGCCGCACGTCCCGTCCCGCTCCCACGCCCGCGAGAGGGAGCAGCAAGGCTTCAACATCGAAGGCCTTGTCGCCGAGTACCGCGCGTTGCGCGCCACTGTCCTGCGCCAGTGGGCCAAGGTATCGAGCAACACAAAGGTTGAAGATCTCGAAGACATCACCCGCTTCAACGAAGCGGTGGACCAGGCGATCGCGGAGTCGCTGCACAGTTTCGTGGGTGAGCTCGACAAGTCACGCGATCTGTATTTGGGTGTACTGGGCCATGATCTTCGGGGTCCCCTGGGCGTCATCGCAAACATCGCGACGTTTGACATGCAAACGCGCGGTGAGGAGGCCAAGCGGGCAGCTATCGTGATGCGCAGTGTCATGCACATGAAGGCGCTACTCGACGACTTGGTGGAGTACGCAAACCACCGACAGAACGCCGGCTTGTCGATCAAGCCCCAGAAGCTCCATCTTGGAGACTTTGCAAGCAACGTCTTGGTCGAGATTGCAGCCTTGGGCGAAGGGCGCGCCATCGAACTGAAAACAGAGGGAGATCTTTGGGGGCAATGGGATCCGCGACGAATGCATCAAGCGCTTTCGAATCTGATTTTCAACGCACTGAAGTACGGGTGCCCAGACACTCCCGTTCTCATCACACTGGACGGAACATACGAAGCGGAGGTTTCCTTGTCGGTTGCCAACAGCGGCAATCCAATTCCTCCAGAAGACGTCGCAACGCTTTTTGATCCCTTTGTCCGAGGAGAGAGTGGAAGGCACGCCCTCCAGAGTGCCTGGGGCACCGGTGCCAATATGGGTCTCGGGCTGTTTATCGTTCGGACGATTGCCGAGGCGCATGGTGGCTCGGTGCGTGTGGTTTCCAATGAGGAGGTCACCCGTTTCTCAATCCGAATGCCCCGGGACGGCGTGGCTGTAGACAACAGGACTTTTCGCGTCACGCACCGGCGGGCTGACCGATAGTTGATCGCCCTAAATCCGTTGCGAAAGGCCGCCGGTCCCGTCGGCTACCCCGTGTGGCTCCAGCCAGCGTCGCGTATCCGCCGCCTCGGAGAGTAACCACTGACGAAAGTGCCGCAACTGCGGGCGATGCAGCGTTTCGGCGCAGAAACGCACCTGGAACGCGTGCGACGTGCGTCGGCCAGCCGACATCGGGAATGGCAGAGAGAGTCGCGCTGCCTCGAGCAACTCGCGCAGCAGGGCAATGCCGCACATGGCAAAGCCCGCGTTAGCGATCGACGCGTCCGGATGAGTGTGAACAGCACGAGGCTAAACATTGCAAGGACTGCGCGCAGGCCTGTCATCGTTGCGCCGTGGCCTGCCGGCGATGGCTCAGCAGTTTCCCACGGACCCTGGCTGAACCTTTGTGTTGCGAGCATGGGCAACTTGGGTCTGAGACCTCTTGCGCGTCAGGCTTCGCTTAAGGAGACGTTGCTAACGTGAGTGGAGGCCGGACAGATGCGGTGCTGTTGCGGGCATGGTAAATGAGAGCACGTACCTCTTGCGACGTCCTACGGCTGGCGCTGGCATTCGCGTGCCAGGCGCGAAAGCGCGTCAGGGGCCGTAGTTCGGGCTTCCACGTTGGATGACGCAGGTTGTAAAAAGACAAGGGAGCGGGGCGTAGGCCTGCGCGTTCAAGCCAACGTGCTTTGGGACCGGAAAATCGCTCGGAGACGGAGCGTGGAGTTGACCCGAGTCCGTGGACACATCATTCTTTGTGTTCAAGGAGTCGCAA
>JAZKHJ010000018.1:0-69292 GCA_040385485.1 Pseudomonadota bacterium
CTGGGCCGCCAAGGGCACGCAGCTGCTCGGCATCAAGGCCGTGGTGGCGCGCAGCTTCGAGCGCATCCACCGCTCCAACCTGGTGGGCATGGGCGTGTTGCCGCTGCAGTTCAAGGCCGGTGATTCGTGGGAGGGCCTGGGCTTGCGCGGCGATGAAACCATTGACGTACTGCCGCACGCCGATCTCACCCCCCAAAGTGATGCACGGCTGGTGATCACGCGCGCCGATGGGTCCAGCAAGACCGTCGCCGTGACCTTGCGCATCGATACGCCGGTGGAGGTGAACTATTACCGCGAAGGTGGAATCCTCCCCTACGTGCTCAGGCAATTGTTGAGCGCTTGAGCCGGATGCCGCAAAGCGGCATGATGTGTTGTCCGTCGCACCAGGAGCCGCCATGCGAAAGCCTGCCTTGTACAGCCCGTCCCACCGAGCGGGGTCTTCGCAGACGGATGAGCGTGCAACCCAGGCGGCCGAGGCCGAGCCTGAACCCGCACCCGCACCAGCGGGCCGTGTGCGCCGCTTTCGCCAGGCCAGCGCGCGCGCGGCGTCCAGCCCGCGGGTGATGTGGTCGGCCATGGCACTGCTGGCAGCGCTGTTGGCCGGCAGCGTGTGGCAGGCCGGCGTTGGCCCCAAGGCCCTCACGCAGAAAGACATCGACGCAGCCGTGCTGCGCACCCTCACCACAAAAAACCTGCCCTCGCGCGCGGCCCGCGCGGCCGAGAAAATCAGGCCCGCTGTGGTGCGCGTGATGTCCTACGCCAAGAACAGCGAAGGCAAGGAAGTGGAGCAGGGCGTGGGCACCGGGGTGGTCATCACCGACAAGGGCATCATCCTGACCAACCTGCACGTGGTGCAGACCGCCCTGAGCATCAAGGTGGTGTACGCCGATGGCTCCGAATCACCCGCCACCGTGACCGGCGCGCAGCCGCAGAACGACCTGGCCGTGTTGCAGGCGCAGATCATTCCCGACGACCTCATCGCGGCCACCATGCGCTCGACCAACGACCTCGTGCCCGGCGAAGAGGTGGTGGCGGTGGGCTTTCCCTTCGGTATCGGACCCTCGGTCTCCTCGGGCGTCATTTCCGGCTTTGGCCGCGCCTTCAAGTCGCCCGAGGGTGTGCAGGAAATCGGCAACCTGATCCAGTTCGACGCGGCGGCCAACCCGGGCAATTCGGGTGGCCCGCTGGTCACCATGGACGGCGAAGTCATCGGCGTCGTCACCGGCATTCTCAACCCCACCAGCCACCGCACCTTTGTTGGCATCGGTTTTGCTGTGCCCATCGAGAGCGCTGCCTCCGCTGCTGGCCTGCCCCCTTTCTGAACCCGCTTTTTCTGAACCTTCACCCCTCGCTCTTTTTCGCAACAGGAGACTCCATGGACCAGAATGCCGCCCCCGACACCGCCCAGCTCATGGAGCAGATCCTGTACGAAGTGAAACGTGTGGTGGTCGGTCAGGACCGGTTCCTGGAACGCGTGATGGTGGCCATGCTGGCCCAGGGCCACCTGCTGGTGGAAGGCGTGCCGGGCCTGGCAAAGACGCTCACCGTCAAGACCCTGGCCAATGTGGTGCAGGGCCAGTTCAAGCGCATCCAGTTCACGCCCGATCTGGTGCCCGCCGACCTGGTGGGCACGCGCATCTACAACCAGAAGACCGGTGACTTCAGCACGTCGCTCGGCCCCGTGTTCGCCAACCTGTTGCTGGCCGACGAGATCAACCGCGCGCCGGCCAAGGTGCAGAGCGCGCTGCTGGAGGTGATGCAGGAGCGGCAAGTGACGATTGCCGGCGAGTCGCACAAGGTGCCCAGCCCTTTTCTGGTGATGGCCACGCAGAACCCGATCGAGACCGAAGGCACCTACCCGCTGCCCGAGGCGCAGGTCGACCGCTTCATGATGAAGGTGATGGTGGACTACCCCAGCGACGAAGAAGAGTTCGTGATCGTCGAGCGCGTCACCGGCCCGGCGGTGCAGGTCAATGCCGTGGCCACCACCGACCAGCTGGCGGTGCTGCAGGCCCAGTGCCGCCAGGTGTATGTGGACCCGTCGCTGGTGCAGTACGCGGTGAAGCTGGTGTCGGCCACCCGCACGCCCGAGAAGCATGGTCTGAAGGACCTGGCGCGTTTCATCACGTTTGGTGCCAGCCCGCGCGCCACCATTGGCCTGGTGGAAGGCGCACGCGCGCTGGCCATGTTGCGCGGGCGCAGCTACGCGCTGCCCGAAGACATGAGCGACCTCGTGCCCGACGTGTTGCGCCACCGCGTGGTGCTGTCGTACGAAGCCTTGTCCGAGGGGCTCACCGCCGAATCGTTGATTGCAAAGATCATGAAGCAGATCGCGCCGCCGGCCCGTCCGCTGGAGCACGAGCAGCGCGCCGCCTGAGCGGAACAGGACAAGCGCCATGTTCTTCAAACGCCTGTTCGGATCCGATCCCACCCCGGCGGGTGCGACAGCGTCGGCCGCGGGCATCGCGCTGGCGACGCCCGTGACCCAACGCGCGGACGCCTTGCTGCGCCGGCTCGAATGGACCGTGTTGCGCAAGCTCGACGGGCTGCTGCAGGGTGACTACAAGACCCTCATGCGCGGCTCCGGCCTCGACCTCGCCGACCTGCGCGAATACCAGCTGCACGACGACGTGCGCCACATCGACTGGAACGTCACGGCGCGGCTGCAGCAACCCCATGTGCGCGTGTTCACCGAAGACCGCGAGATGGCCGCGTGGTTTTTGCTTGACCTCAGTCCCTCGGTCGACTTTGGTTCGGGCAACCAGCGCAAGAGCCAGGTGCTGCTCGATTTCACCGCGGTGCTGGCACGCCTGATCGGTCGCCACGGCAACCGCGTTGGCGCGGTGCTCTACGGATCACGCGGACAGCCCGTTGTTGACGCGGTGCTGCCCGCCCGCGGTGGCCGTACCCAGGTGCTGCGGCTGATGCAGATGGTGCTGCAGCCACCGGTGAAGAAGGCATCGGGGAAAGATGGCGTGACGCAGCTTTCTGACTTGCTCAAGGCCGCCGTGCACACGGTGCGCCAGCGCGCCACGGTGTTCGTGGTGTCCGATTTCATCAGCGAGCCCGGTTGGGAGGCGCCGCTAGGCGAACTCGCCCGCCGCCACGATGTGGTGGCCGTGCGCCTGCTCGACCCGCTGGAGCTCGATTTGCCCGACCTCGGGCTGATCCCCATCCGCGACGCCGAAACCGGTGAGCAACTCATGGTGGACACGCACGACGCCGGATTTCGCCAGCGCTTTGCGCGCATTGCCGCGCAGCGCGAGGCCCAACTGCGTGAAAGCCTGGCGCGAGCGGGCGTGGACACACTGGAGCTCTCCACCGACGACGACCTCGCCGAAGCGGTGGTGCGTTTTGTCGACCTGCGCAAGCGCCGCCTGCGTGCTGGCAAACACGCGCAGGCGGGGCGCAGCATGCCGTCTCAAATGCCCGTCCGCGACCGTGGCAACTTCGGCGCCCCACGTGAAGGAACACGTCCATGAACATCCCTGTCACCTTCCTGTGGCCGCAGCTGCTCTGGCTGCTGCTGACCCTGCCGTTGCTGGTGCTTCTCTATGTTTGGCTGCTGCGCCGGCGCAAGCATGCCGCGCTGCGCTTTGCCAGCCTGGCCATCGTGCGCGAAGCCATGGGCAAGGGTCCAGGCTGGCGCCGCCACGTACCGCCAGCGTTGCTGCTGCTGGCCATTGCCACCATGTTGCTGGCCTCTGCACGCCCCATTGCCAGCATCGTGCTGCCTTCCCAAGAACAAACCATCATCCTGGCCATGGATGTGTCGGGCAGCATGCGCGCCGAAGACGTGAAGCCCAACCGGCTGGTCGCCTCGCAGGTGGCCGCCAAGGCCTTTCTCGCCGAGCTGCCGCGCCATGTGAAGGTGGGCATCGTGGCCTTTGCGGGCTCGGCTCAGGTGGTGCAGCCCATCACGCTCAGCCGCGAAGACCTGGTGACCGCAATCGACAAGTTCCAGTTGCAGCGCGCCACCGCCATCGGCAGCGCCATCGTGGTCTCGCTCTCCGAGCTGTTCCCGGGCCAGGGCTTTGACATCGGCGCCATGACCTACAACCGCAACAGCGATCCGTTCGCCCCGCAAGGCCGCGCCATCGACCAGCCCAAGACCGAGCCCAAGGCCTTCGTGCCCGTGGCGCCCGGCTCGTACACCTCGGCCGCCATCATCCTCTTGACCGACGGCCAGCGCACCACCGGCGTGGACACCGCCGAAGCCGCCAAGATGGCGGCCGACCGTGGCGTGCGCGTGTACACCGTGGGCGTGGGCACGGTCGACGGCGAGATCATCGGGTTCGAAGGCTGGTCCATGCGCGTGCGCCTGGACGAAGACAGCCTGAAGGAAGTCGCCCGCACCACGCAGGCCGAGTACTACTACGCCGGCACCGCCGACAACCTGAAGAAGGTGTACGAGACCTTGAGCTCACGCCTGACCGTGGAGAAAAAGGAAACCGAGATCGCCGGCCTGCTCGCGCTGGTGGCGTCCATCCTGGCGCTGTTCTCGGCCGGGCTGTCGGTGTTGTGGTTCAACCGGATCCTGTGAGGGCCATGACGGCCATGCTTTGAGGGGACGTGTCGGCGACTGCTAGCGCCCGACAGGCAGATGGGTTGTGAGAAACGCACGCAATCTTGTCCACGCATCGTCGGCATCACCCTCCCGGTAAGATGGCCCTTGCAAGTTGAACGCATGGTTGGCTTGTGGGTACTCAACCAGCTCGATCGTGCCGCCATCGGCCTTGACGGCCTTTGCAAACTCGCGAGCGGATTCCACCAAGCAGCAGTTGTTCAGTTGGTCGCGTCCGCCCGCCAATATCAGGGTCGGTACCTTCACTTCCTTGGCGGTTTTCAGTGGGTTGGGCAGCACCGACACCGCCGGGTAGTAGGTGGCCACCGCCGCCACGGCCTCCTCGCTGCTGGTTGCATGAGCCAGCGCACCTCCACCGCCCATGGAAAAGCCCACCACCGCGACCTTGCCAGGCTGCGCCCGTTGGTCGGCCAGAGCCTGGCTCAAGACACGCGACAGGTTGGCCGCGGACTGTGCGCCCAGGATGGACACCTCGTTGCCGTCGACGAGCAAGGCCGCGTAGCCCAGTGCCGCAATCTTCTGGCCGAATTCGCGGTAAGGGGCGACCCCGGACGCCCCGCTCAGGATGACCACAACCGGGCCGGCGGTGGGGCCCGTGGTGATCCATTCGGTCGTCTGAGCGCCCACCCAAGGCGCAGAAGCCAGCACCACCGACGAGACAATGCCCTTGCCCCAGCCGGGAAGTGTGTTGTTCATGACGCGTTGAAACATTGGCGGCCTCCCCGTGGATGGAAGGATACGGGTCGCGATCCACCCTGGCATCGCTTCGGTGGGAGCATTGTCCGCAGCATTCGCGGAATCACCAACTGGCCCTTTGCTGTTCAGAAGACGTTCCCACGACCGCCCGGCACAATCCCCGCATGAACCAACAAGTGATCGTCGCCGGCGGTGGCATCGGCGGCTTGGCCTGCGCCCTGGCCCTGGCCCGCTCGGGCGTGCCGACCGTGCTGCTGGAGCAGGCAGCAGTTTTTGGCGAGGTCGGCGCCGGTCTGCAGCTCGGGCCCAATGCCACGCGGGTGCTGGCCGACTGGGGCTTGACCGATGCGCTTCAAGCCTGTGCCGCATTCCCCGAAGCCCTGCAGGTGCGCGATGCCCACCGTGGCACCGATCTCGGGCAGCTGCGCCTGGGCGCCATGGCCCTGGCGCGCTACGGGCAGCCCTACGCCACCGTGCACCGGGCCGACCTGCATGCGCTGTTGCTGGCGGCGGTGCGGGAGCAAGGGCTCACGGAACTGCGTTTGAACACGAGGCTGGCGTCATTTGCGCAAACACCGGCCGGTGTGAGCGCCACGCTGGACGATGGGGCCGTGGTGGATGGTGATGCGCTGCTCGGTTGCGACGGCCTGTGGAGCCGTGTGCGCACGCAGTTGCTGGGCCATCAGCCCGCACGCTCCAGCGGCCACCTGGCCTACCGCGGCATGGTGCGTGCGGCCGATCTACCCGCGCCGCTGCGCGCCAACATGGTCACGGCCTGGCTCGGGCCGCGGATGCATGTGGTGCATTACCCGGTGCGCGGTGGCGAGTGGATCAATGTGGTGGCGGTGGTGGACGGCGTGCTGGGTCAGGGCCACGGCGGCGAGCCCGGCTCCGATCCGCAGAGCTGGACCCACGAAGCCCGCGCCGCCGACCTCACGCGCGCACTCGGTCCTGCCTGCGCGGGTCTGCTGTCCATGATCCATGCCGTGCCCTCCTGGTCGCTGTGGGCCTTGAATGACCGCCCGGCCATGACCGGTGCCCATGAGCACGCGCAGGGCAGGGTGGCGCTGGTGGGTGACGCAGCCCATCCGCTGCGCCCCTATCTGGCGCAGGGCGCGGCGATGGCGATCGAGGACGCGTGGACGCTCGGCCGCATTTTGAAACCCGTGCGGGCCCGAGACGACTGGCCGCTGGCGCTGGCCCGATTCGCGGACACCCGCTGGCAACGCAACGCGCGCGTGCAGCAGCACTCGCAACGCAACGGCCGCATCTTTCACGCCACGGGCGTGGTGCGCTGGGGGCGTGACACCGCGATGCGCCTGCTGGGCGAACGTTTGCTGGACAATCCATGGCTCTACGACGGGCCGCCCGAGCCCTTGCCGGACCCGACCCCTTCACCCCACTCCAAGAGGAAGACATGACCCCGAAGTTCACCCAACCCACCCGCCGCCACGCCCTGGCCGCCGCCGCCGCCCTGGCAGCGGCTACCGTGCTGCCTGCCGCGCAGGCGCAGGCCACCTGGCCCAACCGGCCGCTCAAGATCGTGGTGGGTTTCCCCGGTGGTTCCTCGCCCGACCTCACGGCGCGCTTGCTGGCCGAGCCGCTGTCGCAGGCCCTGGGTCAGCCAGTGGTGATCGAGAACCGCCCAGGCGCCGGCGGTAACATCGCCGCGGCCCAGGTGGCGCGCGCCGACGACGACCACACCATCGGCCTGATGATCAACGGCAACATGACGATCGCCAAGATCCTCAACCCCGACACCACCTACGACCCGATCAAGGATCTGACACCGGTCTCGCTGATCGCCGTGGCCCCGCTGGTGCTGAGCGTGCCAGCCACCGTCGCCGAAAGCGGCGCGGCCTACATCGCCGCCGCGCGCGCGGCCGGCGACAAGTGGAACTACGGCACGCCCGGCGTGGGCACCGTGGCCCACCTGGGCATGGAGCTGCTCAAGAGCCGCGCCGGCATCGCCCCGGTGCACGTGCCGTATCCGGGCAACCCGCAGGTGATCGCCGCCATGCTGGGTGGACAGGTGCAGATGTCGCTGCTGCCGCCGGGCCTGGCCATGCCGCAGGTGCGCGGTGGCAAGCTCAAGGCCATCGGCGTCACCTCGGCCGGCCGCAGCAGCCTGGTGCCCGAGGTGCCCAGCCTGTCCGAAGCCGGTGTGCGCGATTTCCAGCTGGAGATCTGGAACGCCGTGGCCGCGCCCAACAGCATGCCCAAGGCGCACGTGAACAAGCTCGCCAGCCTGCTCACCGAGATCGTGCGCCGCGACGACATCCGCCAGAAGATCTTCAGCCAGGGCTGGCAGGTGGCGGGCACGGGACCCGAGGGCCTGGCGCGCCGCATCAAGAGCGACACGGCTGCGATGTCAGAGGTGATCCAGCGCAACAACATCCGCCCGGGCTGAACAGGCTCTAGCCGGCGACCCGGGCTGTGCGGTCGAGCGGCGCCGGCAGGAAGCGCACCCTCTGGGGGCGCTTGTATCGTGCCAGCCGCTGTTCCACGAAACCGATCAACTCGAATTCAGAGGTCGCCGCACCGGCCTTGAGCGCACAAGCCGCGTGCACGGCCTCGCCCCATCGCTCGTCGGGCAAGCCGAAGACGAAGGCCTCGGCCACCGCCGGGTGTTCCAGCAGCACCTGCTCCACCTCGGCCGGGTAGACGTTCTCGCCGCCGGTCTTGATGAGCTGCTTGTGCGCCGCGCGTCCGGCGAACCACAACCAGCCGTCTTCGTCGAGGCGGCCCAGGTCACCGGTGCGGTGCCACGGGTCGGCCGGCTTGAAGGGGCGTTGTTGCGCCACGTCCCAGTAGCCCAGGAACACGGTGGGGCCGCGCACGGCGATCTCGCCTTCCACGCCTGTGGCCACCGGTTGCCCAGCCGCGTCCTGCACACGGATTTCCGATGGTGCGACGGCCTTGCCCGCCGCACCCGGGCGTTCGCGTTGCAGGCCCAGGCACACCATGCTCGACACCTCGGCCTGGCCGTAGGCCGACCAGAAACCGGCCGAAGGGTACAGCGCGGCCAGGCGCTCCAGCGTGGCCGGTGGCTCCAGCCCCATGCAGATGCGCAGGCTCGCGAGAGAGGCACCGCTGGCCTGCGCCGCGTCGAGCATCGCGCCCAGCATGGGCGCGAAGGTGGCGCAGACGGTGACGTGGTGCAGGTCCACCGCCGACACCGCCGCAGCAGGGTCGAAGCGCGGCAACAGCACGCAGGCTCCACCCGCGTTCAGCAGCGCCAGTGACAGGCCGATGCCGGCTGCGTGGAACAGCGGCAGCACGCCGAGCCAGCGGTCGTCCACGCCCAGCGACCACACGCGCCCGATCTGCTGGGCCGATGCCATGATTTGTGACTGCGCGAGCACCGCGCCGCGCGCGTGGCCTTCCACGGCCGCTGTGTAGAGCATGACCACGCCGAGGTCGGGCGCGTCCCGCCGCGCGACCTCGGCCGCATTGGGCGGGCCAGCATGCACCAGAGACGGCCCCGTCGCGGCCTCCAGCACCACCATGGGTACACCGGGCATGCCCTCGGGCCACGCGGCGTGCCACAGGGCGGCGCAGCCCGCATCGACCACCGCGAGCACGGGCGCGGCGTCGCGCGACTGCTGCGCCATTTCGGCCGGCGACAGCCGCAGGTTGAGCGGCACCAGCATGGCACCGAGCCATGCGGCGGCACCCAGCAGCACCAGCACCTCGGTGCGGTTGCCCGCCAGCAGCAGCACGCGGTCGCCTCGTTTCACACCCATCGCGGCCAGTGCGGCCGCCTGGTCTTGCACGGCCTCGTACAGCATGGCATGCGTGTGCGTGTTGCCATCGATGACCACCGCGGCACGGTCGGTGTGTGCCTGGGCGTTGTGCGCGAGCAGGTCGATCAGTGTGGCGAAAGCTGGCGGCATGGGGTTGTCCTTGAAACGTTGGTCAGCAGCCCGTGAATACCGGTGGGCGTCTGGCCACGAAAGCCGAAGTGCCTTCGCGCGCGTCGGCGGAGCGGGCACACGCCTTGAGGAATTGCTGTTCGAGCGAGAGGTAAGCCTGCAGCGAGAGCGAAGGGCCTTCGAGCGAGAGCCGCTTCATCGCCGCCAGCGACGCCGGCGCCGAGGCGCACAGCCGCTGCACCAGCGCCTGCGCGGCGGCGTTCAGTCCGGCGACGGGAAACACCTCGTCCACCGCGCCGGCGGCCAGGCAACGCTGGGCATCGATCGCGTCGCTGAGCATCAACCACTGCTGCGCTCGCACCGCGCCCACGCGCCGCGCGAGGAACCAGGAGGCACCCACGTCGGGCGAGAGGCCGATGGCCGCGTAGCCGGTGCGCAGCTTCATGGTGTCGCTGGCGAGCACGAAGTCGCCGCACAGGGCC
The DNA here is from genome assembly GCA_040385485.1 of Pseudomonadota bacterium. GTDB lineage: Bacteria > Pseudomonadota > Gammaproteobacteria > Burkholderiales > Burkholderiaceae_C > Hydrogenophaga. Next base: position 9,639 of record JAZKHJ010000018.1, read on the forward strand.
AGGCCCACGCCGGCTCCCCCCACCGGGCCATTCACGACCGTGACGATGGGGCAGGTGGCCTGCGCCAGCTTCAGGTAGGCGGGCAGCAACTGGTCCAGGATCTCGTCGACCAGCTCGTCGAGCCGGTCACCGGCCTTCACGAATTCACGGATGTCGCCGCCCGCGCAGAAGATGGGGCCACGCGCTTCGATCACGATCACGCGCGGCTGGCCGGCGAGCACCTCGTCGATGGCACGCACCAGGGCGGGTGTGGCCTCGCGGCCCAAGGCGTTGTGGTGCTCGGGCCGGTTGAGCACGATGCGGCCCACGCCCTGCGCGTCCACCTGCCATTCGATGCCGTTCATGTTGTTCATGTTGCTTTCCCGTTTGTGTGGAGCAGCCCGCCAAGGATGCCGCCGATCTGGCTCTGCCAGTCGGCCAGCATCGCCCCCTGGGGGGTGACGCCGAAGGCGGCGCGGGGGGTGCTTAGCCCAACCAGCGCTTGCGCCGGCGATAGTGTTTGACTTCGCGGTAGTTGCGCCGCTCGCCGCTGGCCTGACGGCCCAGGTAGAACTCCTGGATGTCTTCGTTGGCGCGAAGCTCTGCGGCCGTGCCTTCCAGCACCACGCGGCCGTTCTCCAGGATGTAGCCGTGGTCGGCGATCTCCAGCGCGGCCTGCGCATGCTGTTCCACGATCAGCAGCGACACCCCTTCGGCGCGCAGCTTCTTGAGCAGCTCGAAGATCTCCTGCACCATCATGGGCGCCAGGCCCAGCGAGGGTTCGTCGATCATCAGCAGCCGGGGCCGGGCCATCATGGCGCGGCCGATCAGCAGCAGCTGCTGCTCACCGCCCGAGAGGTAACCGGCGGTGCGCGTGCGCAGTTCGGCCAGGCGCGGAATGAAGCCGTAGACCCGTTCCAGGCCCTGCTTCACATCAGCCATGCGCGTGAGGCGGTGCCCGCCCACGACGAGGTTCTGCTCCACCGTCATGTGGCGCAGCACCTTGCGGCCTTCGACCACGTGCACCACGCCAGCGGCCACCATCTGCTCGGCACAGACGCCGGTGACGTCCTTGCCCAGCATGCGAACCTGGCCCGACGACACGCGGCCTTCCTCCACGTCGAGCATGCCGGAGATGGTCTTGAGGGTGGTGCTCTTGCCGGCCCCGTTGGGGCCGAGCAGCACCGTACAACCCCCGTTGGCCACTTCCAGCGCGATGCCTTTCAGCGAAAGGATCACGTCGGCGTAGAGCACCTCGACGTTGTTGAGAGCGATCAGCGGTTCTGACACGGCTGGTCTCTCACCACTTGGCCAGCTTGGGCACCGGCACACCCTTGGCCACCGTGGTCAGCTTGCCGCCCACCACCTGGCCGATGTTGACGCGCGGGTCCTTGGTCGGGAACGGTGCTTCGATCGAGAAGTCGATGTCGCCACCGGTGAAACCGTAGAAGTCCTTGGCGGGAAAGGTTGTGTCGATCAGCGTGTTGTAGAGCATCTCGCCGGTGAGCTTGTCGCCGCCGTTCTTCTTCGCAGCGGCTTCCACGACGCGCACCATCACCAGCGCCTGGCTGATGCCGATGGTGGTGAGCGAGTGCCAGGGGCCCTTCAGGCCGTGCTTGGCGACCAGCATGTCGTAAAAGCGCTTGGCTTCGGTGTCTTCCTCGGTGGCGATCACGCTGCCATGCACCTCGTAGTCGCCCTCCATGGCCGACATGCTGCCCACCAGCTTCTGCAGCATCGCGGGCGAGTTCTGCAGGCTGTAGGCGATCGGCACGTTCTTGCCCAGCGCCTGCATGGCGCGCTTGACCGCCACCGCCTGCTGGATGTTGGTGGGCACCAGCACCACTTCGGCACCCGCGTTGAGCACGCGGCGCAGTTGCAGCGTCACGTCGGCGGGCTGCGGTTCCACGTAGACCATCTCGACCAGCGTCGCCACGGTCGGATTGGCCTTGGTGTACGCGATGACGCCCTTGCCCATGTCGGCAAACGTGGGCGAAGCCTCGGTGGTGAACATCGCCACCTTCACCGGGCGCGTGCCACCGGCCTTGTTTTTCTGGAACCACTCGATGAAACCGGTCAGCTCGTGCACGAAGGTGGGGCGCGTCGCCATCACCCACTGGTTGGGGCGCCAGCCAAAGCCGTTGGCCGCGGAACCCAGGACCATGGGCACCTTGTCGGTGGGCAGGCGCTGCTGCAGCGCCGAGGTGTCGGGGCCACCGAGCGCGAGGCCGATCACGGGTTTGGTGGCCAGCACGCCGGGCCACAGGCTGGCGGTCTGTGCCGTGTCGTAGCGGGTGTCGTAGGTCTTGAGCTCGAGCTTGACGCCGAGCTTGGCACCGTGTTCGACGTTCCACCAGTTCACCACGCCCTCGCGCCCGGCGCCCAGCATCGGCATGATCGCCGCGAACGGGCCGGAGTAGTCCGACAGGGCGGGGACCTGGTACACCGTTTGCGCGGTGACCGGTGCGGTGAACGGCGCAGCGAGGCCCGCCACGATGGCGGCGCGGGCCGCCCAGATTGTCAATGTCTTCATGTTGTCTCCTAGGGTTGAATGGGCTTGCGCCCCACGGTGGTCAGTACGGGAACGGCCAGAGTCGATAGGTCTTCTTGGAAATCTCGATGCGGTGCATCACGCCCTTGGGCTCGAAGAGGAGGAAGAGGATGATCACGGTGCCCAGCAGCACGTTCATGGCGGCGAAGACGAAGTCCTGCCCCACGGCGGGCACCCACTGGATGAAGCTCGGGCCCAGGCTGGTGACGCCTTCGCGGGCGAGCTGGATCATCACGGTGCCGATCAGCGCGCCGACGATGGAGCCGAGGCCGCCGACGATCATCATGGCGATCATCCAGATGGCGTTGAACAGCGTGAACTGCTCCACCGACACGTGCCGCAGCGCCACCACCCAGAGGCCACCGGCCACGCCGGCGTAGAAGGCGCTCACCAGGAAGGCGCGCGCCTTGGTGGCGGCCACGGGAATGCCCATCATCCCGGCGGCCACGTCGTCGTCGCGCACCGCCTCGAAGCTGCGGCCGTGGCGCGAGCGCACGATGCCGAAGGCGCCGATGGTCATGACCACCAGCACCAGCAGCGAGAACCAGTAGATCGCGCGGTCGTTGTTCAGAGAGAGACCGAACACCGACACCGATTCGACGTGCAGGCCACCGGCGCCACCCAGCCACGACGAGGGCAGGTTGAGCACCAGGAAGTGGAACAGCGCCTGCGCGGCGATGGTGGTGAGCGCCAGGTAGAAGCCCTTGATGCGCGCGGCCGTGAGCCCGAACATCACACCGAAGAGGGCCGCACCGGCACCGCCGATGAGCAGGGCCGCGACCGCGTTCCAGCCGGCCGCCATGGCCAGCGCCGCGCCGTACGCACCCACGCCCATGAAGGCCGACTGCCCCAGGTTGATCTGGCCCGCGTAGCCGGTGCAGATCTGCAGGCCGATCACGGCCACGGCGGTGATGAAGGTGGCGTAGCCGATGCTGACCCAGCGCTCCGAGGCCCACCAGGGCAGCGTGGCCAGCACAAGCAGCAGCGCCAGCAGGCAGGCCCATTGCGCGCGCGTGCGCACCAGGGAACGGTCGCCAGCGTGGCTGGTGAAGAAAATGCCGGACGGGTCCATCACACACGCTCCACATGGCGCCAGCCGAACAGGCCGGTGGGGCGCACCAGCAGGATCAGCAGCATGAAAACAAAGGGCACGATGGACGAGGCCGAGCCGCCGATCGCGGGATCGACGTAGGCCGCCACTAGGGCTTGCACGATGCCGACGATGGCACCGGCCAGGATCAGGCCACCGATCGATTCGAGGCCGGCGAGCAACGCCACCGGCAGCGCCGCGAGCGCGACGTCGGCGGTCTGCACCGTGAGCGAGCGGCCGCTGAGCAGCACGATGGCGCCCGCCGTGGCGATGACCGAGCCCATCATCCAGGCCAGCGTGACGGCGCGCTTGACCGAGATGCCGAGCGAAATCGCCGTGGTGGGTTCTTCCGCCACCGCGGTGAGCGTGAGCCCGGCGCGGGTGCGGTTGAAGAACCACGACAGGCCCAGCGTGGCAAACAGCGTGAGCACCGCGCCGATCACCAGGGACGAGGGGAAGATCATCTCGCCCACGATCAGTGGCGCCGGTGGCAGCAGCACGGGGAACTGGCGGTCCGCCGCACCCCACACCACCAGCACGATGCCGCGGATCAGGATCACCAGGCCGATGGTCACCATCACCATCGAGAACACCGACTCGCCGACCAGCCGCTCGAAGAACAGGCGCTCGATGAGCCAGCCGTAGATCAGCGCGCAGACGAAGGCCAGCGGGATCCCCAGCCAGGGCGAGAGGTTGGCGCCGAGCGTGAGCGTCCACACGGCGTAGGCGCCCAGCATCATCAGCTCGCCCTGCGCGAAGTTGAACACCTTGCTGGCGCGGTAGATGACCATGAAGCCCAGCGCCAGCAGGGCGTAGATCTGGCCTTGCAGGAATCCGTTCAGGAGGTAGTTGAAGAAGTCGATCATGGGTTCTGGTCTCCGTTCCGCGCGCAAGAGGGCACGCGTCCCGTGGTCACGTCGGCGCGCAGCAGGCCGGCGCGACCGTCCTGGTAGCGCACGGGGATTTCGATCGCCGTGCTCGGCTGATCGGCGTACATGGCTTCGATGAGCGCGCCGTAGCGCTGCTCGATGAAGTCGCGCTTGAGCTTGCGGGTGCGCGTCAGTTCGCCTTCGTCGGCATCGAGCTCCTTGGGCAGGTTCACGAAATGCCGCAGGCGCGCGGGTTCGGGCAGGGCCTGGTTGACGCTGGCGATTTCCTTGGCCACCTGGGCCAGCACCTCGGGGCGCTGCGACAGGTCGGTGAAGGTGGTGAACGACACGCCGTTGCGCTCGGCCCAGCGGCCGAACACGTCGCCGTCGATGTTGACCAGCGCGGTGACGTGTTCGCGCGTCGGATCGCCCACCACCATCACCTCGCGGATGTAGGGCGAGAAGCGCAGGCGAACCTCGATGAACTGCTTGGAGAACAGGTGCCCGCCCTGCAGGCGGTTCATGTGTTCCACGCGGTCGTAGTAGATGAGCTCGTTGCCACTGGGCCCCTGGCCCACCGCGTCGCCGGTCTGGAACCAGCCCTCGTTCATCTTCTCCGCGCTCTTCTCGGGCTTGCCCCAGTAGCCGGAGAAGCCCGCGCCGCCGCGCACTTCGAGCCCGCCGTCTTCTGTCAGGCGCCATGCCATCGGTACGCCCCAGGCGCTGGGCATGGTCACGGTCTCGCCGATGGTTTCGGCGTTGACGCGCGCACCCTGGTGCACCGTGATCAGGCCGAACTCGCTGCAGCCGTAGATGTTGCGCAGCATCACGCCCATGGCCGCGAACAGGCGGAAGATGTCGGGCGCCACGGCCGCGCCACCGGTGAAGGCGATGTGGGCGCGCTTCAGGCCCAGTTGCTCGCGCAGCGGCCGCAATACCAGGGCGTCGGCCACCGGCAGCAGGGCTCGCACCCACCAGGCGCGGGCGCGCGTGTCGAGCTGGTCGGCGCGGGCCAGGCGGCCGATGCGCACGCCCCAGTCCACCACCTTCTGCCGCCAGGGTGGTGCGTCGAGCATGCGGGCGTGCACGCGCGCGGCCAGGCTTTCCCACTGGCGCGGACCGAAGAAGACCATCTCGCAGGCCAGCTCGCGGATCGCTTCCTGGATCTGGTCCGGGCGCTCGGCGAAGTTCACGCGCAGGGGCCGCATCAGGCCCATGGTCACGCCCACCCATTGTTCGGTGGCCCACGACAGCGGGATGTAGGACAGGTACTCGCAGCCCTCTGGAACCTGCATCGTGTGGCCGATCAGCTCGGCGTTGTGCATCAGCGAGGCGTGTGTGGTGATCACGCCCTTGGGTGCGCCCGTGGTGCCCGAGGTGTAGGACAGAACGGCGATGTCGCTGCTCTGGCCCAGCGCCACCTCGTGTTCGAACCACTGGTCGTCCGCCGGCCCCACGGGATGGGCCGAGGCCTTGAGCGCGTCCCAGCCCAGCAGACCGGCGTGCTTGTACGACCAGAGACCCCCCGATTCCCACCAGACCACGGTGTGCAGGGCATCGTGCCGGGCCATCAGCGGCAGCACCTTGTCGACCTGTTCCTGGTCTTCCGCGAACACGCAGACCGCCTGCGCGTCTTCGACCACGTAGTTGACTTCGGTCTCGGCCGCGTCGGGGTAGAGCGCGACAACCTTGGCGCCCACGGCCATCGCGGCCCATTCGGCCCAGTAGAGTTCGGGCCGGTTCTCGCTCAGCAGCACCACCGTCTGGCCGCGCTGCACGCCGCGGGCGCGCAGGCCGATGGCGAGTGCGCGCACTTCGTCGCACACGTCGGTCCAGCTGAATTCCTTCCACACGCCTTCGCGCTTGTGGCGTTGCGCCACCTCGCTGCCGCGCGTGGCCGCGTTGTTCAGCAGCCATTGCGGCAGGGTCTGGGGTTTGCGCTCGGGGCTCATGCGTGTCCTCCCAGGTAGGCCGAGATCACGTGCTCGTCCTGCTGCACGGCGGTGGGCGAGGCGTCGGCGATCTTGCGGCCGAAGTTCAGAACGATCACGCGGTCGGCGATGTCCATCACCACGCCCATGTCGTGTTCCACCAGCACCACCGGGATCTGCCGCGATTCGCGGATGTCCAGGATGAAGCGCGCGAGGTCTTCCTTCTCTTCGCTGTTCATGCCCGCCATCGGTTCGTCCAGCAGCAGCATGCGCGGCTCCATTGCCAGTGCGCGGCCCAGGTCGACCCGCTTGCGCATGCCGTAGCCCAGCGTGCCCACCGGGTGGTGGCGCAGGTGTTCGAGTTCGAGGAAGTTCAGGATCTCTTCGGCCACGGTGCGGTGCGCCACCTCTTCGCGGTGGGTGAAGGGGTAGTAGAAGAAGGCCTGGGTCAGCGTGCTCTTCATGTGCATGAAGCGGCCGGCCAGGATGTTGTCGAGCACGCTCATGTGCGGCAGCAGGTGGGTGCCCTGGAAGGTGCGGGCGAGGCCGGCCTTGGCCACGCGGTGCACCGGCCAGCGGCCGATGTCCTGGCCCTCGAAGCGCACCGAGCCTTTGCTCGGGCGGTAGAAGCCCGACAGCACGTTCAGCAGCGAACTCTTGCCCGCGCCGTTGGGGCCGATGAGGGCCACCAGTTCCTGGTGCCCGATGTCCACCGAGATGTCGGACAGCGCAGTGACGCCACCGAATTTCAGCGTCAGGTCGCGCGCTTCCAGCATCGGTGAGGTGCGCAGGGTTTCAGTCATGGGTGTGTGCCCCCTGCAAGGTGGTGAAACGGGGCGCTGCGGCGCTGCGCAGCGCGCCCGATGGATCGGTGGAGAAGAGGCGGCGCGCGGCGTTGTGCGGGTGGCGCGTCGCTTCGTTCAGCGTGAGCACTGGGGCGAAGCAGGCGTCCGTGCCTTCGAGCAGGTCGCACCAGTGCTGGCGTGGCTGCGTGAGGAAGAGGGCGCGCACGCGCTCTTTCAGGCCGGGCCAGGCGGCGGTGTCGAACTGCGCAGCGGCGTCCACGTCATCGAAGCCCAGCTTCTTCAGCAGCAGCGCGTAGAACTGCGGCTCGATCGCGCCCAGCGTCACGCAGCCGCCGTCCGCGCAGCGGTAGACGTCGTAGAACGGCGAGTCGTGGAACACGCTGGGGGCCGGGCCGCCCAGGCCACCGCTGGAGGCGATCCAGTGCGCGAGCCCGCCGAGCATGGCGAGCACGTCGACGATGGCGGCATCGACCACGCAGCCCTGGCCGCTCTGCTTCGCCTGCAGCACGCCGCTCACGATGCCCAGCGCCAGGCCGAGCGCGCCGCCGGCGTCACCGAGCACGGTGGGGGGCGAGACCGGCAACTGGCCGTGCACGGCGGAGAGCGAGAGCATGCCGCTGAGCGCGACGTAGTTGATGTCGTGCCCGGCCGCGTGCGACAGCGGGCCCTGCTGGCCCCAGCCCGTCATGCGGCCGTAGACCAGCTTGGGGTTCACCTCCGCGCAGGCGGTGGGGCCCAGGCCCAGGCGCTCCATCACGCCGGGCCGGTTGCCTTCGATCAGCGCGTCGCTCTGCGCCACCAGCTCCAGCGCGCGCTTCACGTCGTCGGGCTGCTTGAGGTTGAGTTCGACGAGGTGCTTGCCTTCGCGAAAGGGAGGCTGCGCGCCGCCGGAGAGGCGGTCCACCACGGCCGAGGCGCCAGGCCGCGCCACCACCGTGACGCGCGCCCCCAGGTTGGCCAGGATGCGGCCGCACAGTGGCCCGGGGCCGATGCCCTCGAACTCGATCACGTTCACATGGTTCAAGGGCTTCATCAGGCCACCACCTTGCGCGCGATCAGGTCTTTCATGATCTCGTTGGCGCCGCCGTAGATGCGCTGCACGCGCGAGTCGGCGTACAGGCGGGCAATCGGGTATTCGGCCATGTAGCCGTAGCCACCGAACAGCTGCAGGCATTCGTCGGTCACCTTGCACTGCTGCTCCGAGCACCACCACTTGGCCATGTAGGCGGCCTCGTTGTCCAGCGTGCCGTCGAGCTGGCGCTGGATGCAGTCGTTCACGAAGCTGCGCACCACGTGCGCCAGCGTGGCGCATTCGGCGAGCTTGAAACGTGTGTTCTGGAAATCGGAGAGCGCCTGGCCGAAGGCCTTGCGGTTCTTGGTGTATTCCACGGTGAGTTCGACCGCGCGCTCGATCACCGCCGCCGCCGGCACGGCCAGCAGCAGGCGCTCGAAGGTGAGCTGGCTCATGAGCTGCGCGAAGCCCTGGCCCTCCACACCACCCACCAGGTGCGACACCGGCACGCGCACGCCGTCGAACGACAGCTCGGCCGTGTCGGAGGCGTGCTGCCCGAGTTTCTCCAGGCGACGGCCGACGCTGAAGCCCGGCAGGTTTTCGGTTTCGAGCACCAGCAGCGACACGCCCTTGGCGCCGGCCTCGCCGGTGCGCACCACGACCACCAGCAGGTTCGCGGTGAAGCCGTTGGTGATGAAGGTCTTGGAGCCGTCCACCACGTAGTGATCGCCGTCCAGCCGCGCCCGCGTGCGGATCGCCTTGAGGTCGGAGCCGGCGCCGGGTTCGGTCATCGCGATGCCGGCGAGCATGTCACCGCTGGCCAGGCGCGGCAGCCAGCGCTGCTTCTGTTCTTCGGTGCCGTAGTCCAGGATGTAGTGCGCGGCGATGGAATGCACGGCGGTGTTGGCCGGCACCTCCACCTTGGCGAGTTCGTCCTGCACCACCAGCTGGTAGGCCAGCGTGGCACCCGGGCCGCCATAGGCCTCGGGCATTTCGGGCAACAGGAAACCGAGGTCGCCCAGGGCGCGCCAGGTCTCGCGGGGGATGAAGCCCTGGCGGCGCCAGGTGTCGAGGTGCGGCACCAGCTTGTCCGCCACACAACGGCGGACCTGCTCGCGGAAGCTCTCGATCTCGGCATCCATCCAGGGATGCTGCAACAGGCGGGGCAACATGCTCATCACATGCCCGTCAGGCCACCGGAGCAGATCAGCGTCTGGCCGCTGACGTAGTCCGATTCGGGGATGCAGAACAGGTACACCGAGCCCGCGGCCTCTTCGGGTGTGCCGCCACGGCCCAGCGGAATGGTCTGTTCCATCATCGACAGCAGGCCCGGGTTCACGCCCACCTTGATGTCGCGGCCGTCGATGTTGGTCGTCGCGCCCTCGGCGGTGCTGCCGGTCAGGCGCGTCTTGATCAGGCCGAAGGCCACGCAGTTCACGGTCACGTTCATGCGGCCCCATTCCTTGGCCAGGGCTTGGGTGAGGCCCATGATGCCGGCCTTGGCCGCCGAGTAGTTGCTCTGCCCGACGTTGCCGAACACACCGGCCATGGAGGAGATGTTCACCACCTTGCGCATGTAGCGCACGCCGCCGTCCATCTCGGACTTGGACAGCGCGCGAATGACGGGCTGTGCCGCGCGCAGGATGCGGAAGGGTGCGGTGAGATGGCAGTCCATGATGGCGTACCACTGCTCGTCGGTCATCTTCTGGATCACGTTGTCCCAGGTGTAGCCGGCGTTGTTGACGATGATGTCGATGCCCTTGAAGTTCTCCACCGCCGCACCGATGAAGCGCTCGGAAAAGTCGGGTGCGGTCACGCTGCCCACGCAGGCCACGGCCTCGCCGCCCATGGCCTTGATGGCCTCCACGGTTTCCTGCGCCGGATCGGCGTCGAGGTCGTTGATCACCAGGCGCGCGCCGTCGGCGGCGAGTTTCATGGCGATGCTGCGGCCGATGCCACGGCCCGAGCCCGTGATCAGGGCGACCTTGCCGTCGAGTTTCTTGCTCATGTCTTGTGTGTCCTCTTTGTTCTGTTCGTTGGTGCGGGGTGGGTCAGGCCAGGGCGACGATGGCTTCGCCGACGATCTTGTTCTGGCCATACTGGTTGGCCGATGTCACGGCCACACGGGCGCAGGCCTCGCCATTCAGTTCCAGCAGCTCGACGACCTCGCCGCTGCAGGTCATGGCGTTGCCCAGGTGGGTGATGCCGGCGAAGCGCGCGTCGTACTGGCGGATGCGCGACTGCGGCACCCATTGCGTGAGCAGGCGGCCCAGCCAGGCCATGCCCAGCATGCCCTGCGCGAACACGTCGGGCATGCCCGAGCGGCGCGCGAAGTCCAGGTCGATGTGGATAGGGTTGTGGTCGCCCGAGGCGCCGCCGAACAGCGCGAGCGTGGCGCGGTCCACCGGGGGAAGTTGCAGGGTCGGCAGGCGGTCGCCCACTTTGATCGAAGCGGTCATGGGTGTCTCTTTCTCAGTGGCGCACGACGAGCACGGTGCGCAGCTCGGCCACCAGTTCGCTGCGCTGGTTGGTCACGCGCGAGTCCTTGACGGCGAATTCCAGCTTGCCGCCCTTCTTGTCGTAGATGTCGGTGATGGTCGATTGCACGGTGACCGTGTCGCCCGCGCACACTGGCTTGAGGTAGCGGAACGACTGCTCGCCGTGCAGCAGCTTGGCCAGCGGGATGTCCAGGTCGGTGAGCAACTGGTCGTTGGCGCCGCTGTCGAGCTCGGCGGCGAACAGGAAGGTGGGCGGTGCCGGCACGTCGGCATAACCGGCGGCTTTGGCGGCGGCCGGGTCCACGTAGACCGGGTCTTTCTCGCCGATGGCCTTGGCGAAGAACTGCAGGCGCGTGCGGTCCACCGTGAGCACCGAAGGCTTGAGCTGGTAGCCGATGAACTTCCGGTCGATCATGCGGCCACCTTTTCGTACATGGTCACCACGCAGGCGCCGCCCAGGCCCAGGTTGTGCTGCAGCGCGATGCGCGCGCCTTCCACCTGCCGCTTGTCTGCCTGGCCGCGCAGTTGCTGGACCAGCTCGGTGCACTGCGCGAGGCCGGTGGCGCCGAGCGGGTGGCCCTTGGAGAGCAGGCCGCCCGAGGGGTTGGTGACGACCTGGCCGCCGTAGGTGTTGTCGCCGTCCTCGACGAATTTCTGCGCGCCGCCGCGCTCGCACAGGCCCAGCGCCTCGTAGCTCAGCAGCTCGTTGTGCGCGAAGCAGTCGTGCAGCTCGACGACCTGCACGTCCCGTGGGCCCAGGCCGGCTTCGGCGTAGACCTGCTCGGCGCAGGCCTTGGCCATGCTGTAGCCCACGACCTCGCGCATGTCCTTGGCGCCAAAGGTCTGCGGGCCATCGGTCGTCATGGCCTGGGCGCGGATGCGCACGGTGGTGTTCAGACCATGCTTCTTCGCGAAGGCTTCCGAGCACACGATGGCCGCGGCCGAGCCGCAGGTGGGCGGGCAGGCCATCAGGCGCGTCATCACGCCCGGCCACATCACCGGCGTGTTCATCACTTCTTCTTCCGTCACCACGGTGCGGAACAGCGCCAGCGGGTTGTTGGACGCATGGCGGCTGGCCTTGGCGCGGATCTTGGCGAAGGTGTTCATCGGCGTGCCGAACTCTTCCATGTGCGCCAGGCCCGCGCCACCGAAGTAGCGCAGCGCCAGCGGAATCTCGCCGTGGCCGACCAGCTCTTGCGTGGCGTCGTCGAAGCGCTGGAACGGGCTGGCCCGGTCGGCGAACACCGCGCCCAGCGCGCCTGGCTTCATCTCTTCGAAGCCGAGCGCGAGCACGCAGTCGGCCGCGCCGCTCATCACCGCCTGCCGCGCGAGGAACAGCGCGGACGAACCAGTGGAGCAGTTGTTGTTGACGTTGACGACGGGGATGCCCGTCATGCCCACCTCGTACAGTGCGCGTTGGCCGGCGGTGGAGTCGCCGTAGACGTAGCCCACGTAGGCCTGCTGCACTTGGGCGTAGTCCAGGCCGGCGTCGCGCAGCGCGGCGTTGACGGCCTTGGCGGCCATTTGCGGGTACGGCTCGCTCGCCCCGGGCTTGGTGAACGGCACCATGCCGACCCCGACGACATACACGTCTTGCTTCATGAACGGTCCTTTGTGCGGCGGGCGAAATGCGCCCTGAAAATTTGTGCTGAAGACGGGGCGGATGCTAGGCTCGCACTCCTGTTCCAGCGATAGCCGCAAACCTTGAACCCATGGCAAAAGACCTCAAACAGCGAAAACCTCGGGAAAACCCGGGGGCCTTTATTGCCCCGGTATTTGTGTTCGGCATGCTCTCCGGGCCTGAAAGCCGGGGTGAGAACATGGATGGCTATCTACGTCAAGTCGGTATCGACCCGCATGCCCTGAGAAAACCCGGTCACCAAGGGGTGACGCCCATGCAATACGTGGCACTTTTTTATGCCTTGCTCAACGACATGAAGGACGAGTGCATCGGGCTGTTCTCGCGCCCGTTCAAACCCGGCAGCTTCGCGTTGACTGCGCGCGAGGGCCTCTCGGCCCACGACCTGCGGCGAGCGCTCAAGCGCATGAGCGCGGCGCTCAACCTGCTGCAGGACGACATCTTTTTCTCACTGCAGGTGAATGGCGACGAAGCCGCACTGCACATGCAGACCATCAACCCGGCCAGCCCCACACCGGTGTTCGCGCAGGAAACCATGGTGCGTGTGCTGTGGCGCCTGGCCGCATGGCTGCTGAACAAGCCACTGCCCATCCGGCACTTTGCTTTCACCTACGCCCAGCCCGAAACCGAAGAGGGCTACCACCTGGTGTTCCCCGCAACCAGACGCTACGGGCAAGGCGCGTTTGGCTTCTGGTTCAGTGCATCGGAGCTGGACACACCGGTGAGCCGCGACGAACCGGCCCTGCGCGTGTTCCTGACCGACGCCTACACCCAGATCATCTCGCCACCGCGTGACTTCGGCGCGGTGGCGCAAAAAGTGCGCAACCACCTCATGCGCAGCTACCCGCAATGGCCGTCACTGGAAGCGGTGGCCGAACACCTGCACACCTCGCCCTCTTCGTTGCAGCGACACCTTTCAGCCGAACACACCTCGCTGCAATGGCTGAAGGACGACCTGCGTCGCGATCTCGCCATCTCGCGCCTGTCGTCATCGCGTGTGTCGCTGGTGCAATTGGCGAGTGAGCTCGGGTTCAGCGACAGCCCCACGTTTCAGCGGGCATTCAAGAAGTGGACAGGCAAGCACTGTGGGGCCTACCGGAGGCGGTAGCCATGGTCTCTCGCCCGCCCTGAGCCACCGCGCTCAGTCGGGCTCGCTCAGCTGGTTCCCCCAGCTCTCCACGGTTTCCTCGATCAGGCGGGCGACGATCTTGCTGGCCGGTGTGAGCTGCCCTTGTTTGGGCAGCGACAGGGTCACGTGGCGCCGGCAGTCGGGGTTCACCACGCGTGCCGCCTGCAAATGCCCGGAGCGCAGTTCGTCGGCAATGGAGAACGGGCCGAGCAGCGAGTACAGATGCTCGGTGTGGGCCACCAGTTCTTTTTGCACCCGCAAGGAGTCGGCTTCCACGTCGGCCTGCAGGCTGAACCCCTTGCCACGCGCGGTTTCGTCCAACACCGAGCGCCAGTGCGCCGGTCTGCGGGGGAGCACCAGACGCAAGCCGTCCAGTTTGCTGAAGTCGACCGTCTCGTTTCGGGTGAGTGGGTCACCCGGGCGCGACACCAGGTAGGTGCCCACCGTGGCCAGGAGCTTTTCGTCGGGGCCAGCCGGCTTCTGATAACGGAACAGAACCGCCATGTCCACGCTGCCGGTGTCGAGCAGCGCGTCGAGCTCGCCGCCCTGACCCTCGCGGATGTTCAGCTTGATCTTCGGAAACTCGGCCTGCAAGCGAAGGTAGAGCCGGGTCATCAGCGGGTGTGCTGCCGAGGGCAGGATGCCCAGCTTGACTTCGCCCATCGGCACACCGGCATCGGTGCGGATGTCGGCCAGCAGCTGGTCGGTGTCCCGCACCCAGCCGCGCACGCGGGTCTCGATGTGCTGCCCCAGATCCGTCAGCACCACACCGCGCCCGGTGCGCCGGAACAGCGCCCCCCCGCAGGCCGACTCCAGCTCGCTGATCTGGCGGCTGATGTGGGATTGCACGGTCTGGCGTTGCGCGGCGGCCTTGGTGAAGCTGCCCAGTTCGGCCACCTCCAGGAAGAGTCGAAAGTCGTTCGGGTTCATGCCTTCTCCACAGATGTTGATATGCCAATCAAGGCATGTCTGAAATGTCGGATTGCATTCTATGCAGATGTCTGATGGCTACCTAGACTCCACCCCCATCACCACCGCGCCGCGATGGGCACACCACCGGAGAACCACCCGATGCGTTACGCAAGCTTTGAGACCCGTGGCCAGGCCAGCTACGGCCTGCTGGACGATTCAGGCCACTACCGCCAGGCACCCGCCACCTTCCAGGCGCGGTTCGCCGACCTGAAGGCCGTGATCGCGGCCGATGCCCTGGGCGCGCTGGCCGAGGCCGCCATGGCGTCCGGCGATTCGCTGACGGCCTCGCAGGTGCGCCTGCTGCCGGTGATTCCCAACCCGGGCAAGCTGATCTGCGTGGGCCTCAACTACAAAAGCCATGTGGCCGAGACCAAGCGCGCTGACAGCGAATACCCGTCGCTGTTCCTGCGCTTCAACGACAGCCTGGCCGCGCACGACGACGTGGTGCTGCGCCCCGCGTTCTCGGAGCGCTTTGACTGGGAAGGTGAACTCGCCTTCGTCATCGGCAAAGGCGGACGCCACATTGCCAAAGAGAAGGCCTTCGAGCACATCGCCGGCTACGCCTGCTTCAACGACGTGAGCGTGCGCGACTGGCAAAAGCACACCCACCAGTTCACGCCCGGCAAGAACTTCCCCGGCACCGCGCCCTTCGGCCCGGTGCTGGTGAGCCGCGACGAAGTGCCCGACGTGACCGCGCTCACGCTGGAGACGCGCGTCAACGGCCAGGTGGTGCAGCACGCCAGCGTGGGCGACCTGATCTTCGACATTCCGACCATCGTGGCCTATGTGTCGCGCTTCACGCCGCTCTCACCCGGTGACGTGATCGCCACCGGCACCCCGGGTGGCGTGGGCGACCGCCGCGAGCCGCCGATGTACATGAAGGAAGGCGATGTGGCCGAGGTCGAGATCACCGGCCTGGGCGTGCTGCGCAACCGCATCGGCACCGACCACAGCGCTTCCTGAACGCACCCTCACCGAGAGAAACACCCCATGAACAACCCACCCCAACTGCGGGTCGCCGTCGACATCGGCGGCACCTTCACCGACATGGCGGCTTTTGACGAAGCCACCGGCAAGCTGCTGTTCGGCAAGGCCCTGTCCACCCACGGCCAACTGGTCAACGGCATTCAGGCCACGCTGGACAGCGCCAGCATCGACCTGAAGGACGGCAACCTGTTCCTGCACGGTTCCACCATCGCGATCAACACCCTGCTGGAGCGCAACGGCGCCAACACCGCGCTGCTGATCACCGAAGGCTTCCGCGACATCTACGAAATCGGCCGCGTCAACCGGCCCGACGCCTACAACCTCTTCTTCAACAAGCACCAGCCGCTGGTCAAGCGCTCGCTGCGCTTCGAGGTGGCCGAGCGCCTGCGGGCCGATGGCAGCACGCACAAGCCGCTGGACGAAGCCGCTGTGCGTGAACTGGCCAAGGAGCTGCGCGGCCAGGGCATTGAAGCGGTGGCCGTGCTGCTGCTGCATTCGTACCGCAATCCGGCGCACGAACAGCGCGTCAAGCAGATCCTGCAGGAAGAACTGCCCGGCGCTTTCGTCTGCGCCTCGCACGAACTGAGCCAGGAATACCGCGAGTTCGAACGCGTCTCCACCGCCGTGGCCAACGCCTATGTTGGCCCGCGCGTCTCGGCCTACCTGGGTGAGCTGGAGCAGCACCTGAGCACCCAGGGCTTCACCGGCGACTTCTATGTGGTGCAGTCCACCGGCGGTCTGTTCCCCAGCGCCCATGCGCGGCGCGACTGCGTGCGCATGCTCGAATCCGGCCCGGCAGCGGGCGTGATCGGTGCGCAAGCCATCTGCGCGCAGCTCGGCATGGGCGACGCGATCGCCTTCGACATGGGCGGCACCACCGCCAAGGCCGGCGTGATCAGCGAAGGCCGGCCGCTCACCACCGGCTCGGCGCTCATTGGTGGCTACGAGCGCGCGCTGCCGATCCAGATTCCCATGATGGACATCCACGAGGTGGGCACCGGTGGCGGCTCCATTGCCCGTGTGGAGACGGGCAACGCGCTGCGCGTCGGCCCGCAGAGCGCGGGCTCCATCCCCGGCCCGGTGGCCTATGGCCGGGCGGGCACCGAGCCCACCGTGACCGACGCCAATCTGTTGCTCGGCCGGCTGGACGCAGACCACTTTCTCGGCGGTGAACTCAAGCTCGACCTGGCCGGCTGCCAGCGCCAGATGCAGGAACGCATCGCCGGCCCGTTGGGGCTGGAGCCGACCGCCGCGGCCGACGGGATCCTGCGCATCGCGGTGACGCAGATGTCGCACGCCGTGAAGGCCGTGACCACCGAGCGCGGTCTGGACGCCGGCAGTTTCACCATGGTGGTCTACGGCGGCGCCGGCCCGTTGCACGCATCGGCCATTGCGCGCGAGCTGGGCATCCGCAAGGTGCTGATTCCGTATGCGCCGGGTTACTTCTCGGCCTACGGCATGTTGTTCTCCGATCGCCGTTATGACTACGTGCGTTCGGTGTTCCGCAAACTCGATGAAGTCTCGTTTGATGAAATCGAAGCGCTCTACAAATCGATGGAAGACGAAGGCCGCGCGGCGTTGACGCAGTCGGGCACCAAGGCAGAAGACGTGGTGATCGAACGCGCCGCCGACATGCGCTACGTAGGCCAGGAGCACGCCGTCACAGTGGACCTGCCCGGCGCCTTCTTTGTGGACAAGGACCGCTCGGCCATCAAGCGCCAGTTCGACGAGCTGCACAAGGTGCGCTACGGCACCTCGGCACCCAAGGAACCGGCCGATCTGGTGAGCTTGCGCGTGACCGTGCTGGGCACCATGAAGAAGCCACCCAAGCACAGCGTGGCCACCGGAACCGCCACGCCTGATGCGGGCGCGGTGCGGGCCACCAAGCCGGTGTATTTCCGCTCCAGCGGCTGGGCCGACACCCCCGTCTACACCCGCGAATTGCTGCTGGCGGGCAACGCCATCGCCGGCCCGGCGCTGATCGAAGAACACGCCTCCACCACGGTGGTGCAGCCCGGCGACTCGCTGCGCGTGGACGAACTGGGCAACCTGCAAATCAACATCGGAGACGACCGGTCATGAAAACACAAGACATCCAGAACCCGGCCGTCGATGCGGTCACCGTCGAGATCATCCGCAATGGCCTCTACGCCGTGACGGAAGAGATGAAGACCAACCTCACGCGCACCGCCTACAACCTCATCATTTACGAGGCGCTGGACTTCACGGTGGGGCTGTTCACCAAGGAAGGTGACACGGTGTCCATCGGCCTGGGCCTGCCGATGTTCATCCGCGGCATGTCCGAAACCGTCAAGGCGAAGATCAAACACTTCGGCTACGAGAACATCCTGCCTGGCGACATCCTCGTCACCAACGACGCCTACACCACCGGCAGCCACCTGAACCACTTCACGTTCACGATGCCGATCTTTCACGAGGGTCGGTTGGAAGGCTTCACCTGCTGCATGGCGCACTGGCTGGACGTGGGTGGCACGCTGGGCAACGTGACCACCGACATCTTCAGCGAAGGCATCCAGATCCCGATCCTGAAGTACCAACGCGAAGGCGTGGTGAACCAGGACCTGATCGACATCATCGCGATGAACGTGCGGCTGGCCGAGCGCGCCCTGGGCGACCTGCGCGCGCAGATCACCGCCATCACCACCGGCGAACGCCGCTACGTGGAGCTGCTGCAGCGCTACGGCGCCGACGCGGTGAACGCATCGATCCGCCAGATCATGGATTCCAGCGAGGCCGTGGCGCGCAAGAACACGCTGTCGATTCCCGACGGCGTCTACGAAGCCGAGTCCTACATGGACGACGACGGCCTGGACATCGGCAAGCGCATCCCGATCCGCGTGAAGGTCACGGTGAGCGGCGACGAGATGACGGTGGACCTCTCGGACGTGAGCAAACAGGTGCGCGGCTTCTACAACTCGGGCTTCACCACCGGCATCGCCTGCGCGCAGGTGGCCTACAAGTGCCTGACCACGCCGACCGACTACCCCGTCAACGACGGCAGCTTCCGTTCATTGAAGGTGATCATGCCCATGGGCACCGTGATCAGTGCCGAGCGCCCCTACCCGATGCGCGTGTGGATGACCTTCCCGATGACGGTGATCGACACCATCTTCAAGGCGCTCGCCCCCGCGATTCCGAACCGCTCCATCGCCGGCCACCACGCCGATCTTGTGTTCCCCAACATCCACGGCATCAGCCCGGAAGACGGTCGCCTGTTCATCGTGGGCATCGGCCCGCTGGGCGGCGGCTGGGGCGCCAAAAGCTCCGAAGACGGTGTGTCCGTCACGGTCTGCATCAACGACGGCGACACCCACAACAGCCCGACCGAACAGCTCGAAGCCAAGTACCCGGTGTTGGTGGAAAAGTACGAGATCCGCAAGGACAGCGGCGGCGCCGGTCGCTACCGCGGGGGCCTCGGGGCCGAGATGGTGGTGCAGGCGCTCAGCCCCTTCACCGTGACCACCCGCATCGACCGCGTGCACTGCAAGCCCTGGGGGCTGGACGGTGGCGGCGACGCCATGGGCAACGGCCTGGCCGTGCGCCACAAGGGCGAGTGGAAGAGCGATCACTTGAACGCCAAGATCTTCAATGTGCGGCTGGAGCGCGGCGACGCCTACAAGATGCTCTCGGGCGGGGGCGGCGGCTTCGGCAGCCCGCTGGACCGCGAGCTCGATCTGGTGGCGGAAGACGTGCGCGAAGGTTATGTGAGTGCCCAGGTGGCCCGTGAGGTCTACAAGGTGGCGCTCGATGGCCACGGCCGGGTGGACCACCCTGCGACGCAAGCGCTGCGCAGCGGCAAGGCCCCGGTGGCGGTGGAAGACGTGGCCTGGGACGGCCAGTGAGCACCGCCGTGGCCGACCCGCGCGCCGAGCGCCTTGCCCACCTGTGGAGCCGCCTCTCGGCCCAGCACGTGACGCTGGGCGCGGGCTGCGGGTGCATGACGGGTGGCGTGAGTGTCTCGCTGGAAGACTTCGAGCTCGACATCGCCGACTACCTGTGGGCCGAGAGCGAACGCCTGGGTGAAACCGTGGTGGTGAACTTCCTGCTGCAGCCTGGCCCCATCGACCAGCAGGTCAAACCGGTGATGACCCTGCTGAACCGCCTGGAAGAGGGCGAGGCCGATGAAGCCGTGGCCGACTGGCTGCTCACGCGTCTTGCTCGCACGCTCGACTCGTTCGCCAAGCTGCACGGCCCCTCCAGCATCTGAGTCCGCCCATGGCCTTCATCCTGCCTCCTCTGAACACCAGCGATGCCGCCGAGCCCATCGCACGGATTCCCATCACCGTGCTCACCGGCTTTCTGGGCAGTGGCAAGACCACGCTGCTCAACCGCCTGCTGCGCCTGCCCGACATGCACGGCACGGCGGTGGTCATCAACGAATTCGGCTCGGTGGGGCTGGACCACGACCTGGTCGACCACACGCAGGAAAACATGGTGCTGCTGGCCAACGGTTGCATCTGCTGCACCGTGCGCGGCGATCTGGTCGAGGCCTTCGAGCGCCTGGGGCAAAGCCCCGAGGCGCAGCGCGGCGAACTGCGCCATGTGGTGGTGGAGACCACCGGCCTGGCCGACCCGGCGCCCATCCTGCACACCCTCATGGGCGACCCGCGTCTGGCGCAGCGCTGGCGGCTGGCGGGCGTGGCCTGCACGGTGGATGCCTTCAACGCCATGGCCACGCTGGACCAGCACACCGAGGCTGTGAAACAAGCTGCTGTGGCCGACCGCCTGCTGCTGACCAAGTCCGACCTGGTGCAGCCCGAACACGTCGCGCCCTTGCTGGAGCGGCTGCGCGGCATCAACCCTCTGGCGGTGGTGACGACCGATGCTGCCGACGCCTTGAACGCGTTGCAAGGCCTGCTGGACCGGCCGAGCGCCGCGCTGTGGTTGCCGGTGTCCAAAGAAAACGAGCGGTCGTTTTTCTTCCCGGTGAGTGCGCCGGGGCAGCACGACCCGAACCGGCACGACGACCACATCCGGTCGCACGTCATCGTGCGCGAGCAACCGCTCTCGCGCGAAGGCTTCATGGCCTGGCTCGACATGATCGCGGCCATGCGCGGTGACGACCTGTTGCGCGTGAAAGGCATCGTGCACCTGGCCGACGACCCGGAGCACCCGATGGTGATCCACGGCGTGCAGCACCTGTTCCACCCGCCCGAAACCCTGCCGCGCTGGCCGAGCGACGACCGGCGCACCCGCATCGTGTTCATCACCCGAAACATGGACGCCGAAGAGATCGAGGCGACCCTCAGCATTTTTGAAAGACGCCGCACCCGCGGACCTCGCCCTGCCCAACCCGTTTGAATGTCATTAGGAGACAACACCATGATGAAGAAACTGATCGCAATCGCCGTGCTCGGCGCCTGCAGCCTCTCGAGCGCCATGGCGCAGGGCAAATTCCCCGATGGCATGCTCAAGCTGGTGGTGCCCTTTGCCGCTGGCGGCGGAGTGGACCAGGCGGCGCGGCTGCTGGGCAAGCAATTGCAGACCGACCTGGGTGTGTCGGTGATTGTGGAGAACAAGGGCGGCGCCAGCGGCACCATCGGCGGCAAGGCGGTGCAAGGCTCGCCCGCCGACGGCATGACCTTGCTGTTCTCCGCCGCCACGCACGTGCTGGCCCAACAGGTGCTGGCCAACCCGCCCTACGACCCGCAGACCGATTTCGTGCCGGTGGCGCGCGTGGGTGAAGCGCCGCTGCTGCTGGTGATCCCGCCCAATGCACCGCAGAAAACACTGAAGGAAGTGCTGGACGCAGCCCGCCAGAATCCCGAGAAATGGACGGCGGCCCTGCCTGCGCTGGGCGCGCCCAGCCACCTGGCCACGCTGCTGCTGGCCAAACAGGGCAACGTCAAGCTCACCATGACGCCGTACCGCGGCACGGCACCCGCGCTGGCCGATGTGGCCGGTGGCCACGTGCAGTTGCTCATGGACTCCATCATTTCGCTGCAAGGCATGGCCAAGAGCGGCAAGGTCAAGCCCATCGCCACCACCTCGGCCCAGCGCAGCAGCGTGGCACCCGACGTGCCCACGGCCGCCGAGAGCGGCTACCCCGGCATGGTCTACAACTCCTGGTACGGCGTGTGGGCGCCCAAGGGCACGCCGAAAGACCGGGTGCTGTTCATGAACAAGGCCATCAACAAGGCCGTGGCCGAGCTGGCCAAGTCCGGCTCGTTCACAACGCTGGGCATCCTTCCGGTGATCGAAAGTGATGACCAGTTCCGCAAATTCATCGCAGCCGACGTGTCCCGCAGTGCCGAGTTGCTCAAGGAGTCCGGTTTCAAGCCGGAATGACCTGATGCGGGACGCGCCGGGCGTTCTGCGCCCGGCTGTGTGGATTTGTAAATGCCTCCCGGAAAACGTAGTTCTTCACGCCCCCTGAACGAACAAGCGGTATAAAAACGTCAAATAAATCACACGTTAGTTGTAAAAAACTGACGGAATGATGACCTTAAAAGGCTCATCAACATAACGGTTTGACGACATCCGGGAGGGGGCGGCATGCATCGTTCAAGAGGCTTCCTGCGCGTTCGTCTGTGCGCATTGCGGTGGTGAATCCATGGCCAACGTGCTGGCGATTCACTCGGTCTGCAGTTCCATTGCGACCTTCCTGAACAACACCTACCCGGATTCGACCAACGGCACCCCCATGCCGGCGTGCGACTTCGAGGTGCTGTCGTCGCAGGAGATGGCCAGCCCGCCGCCCGACGGCAGCCGCATCAGCCTCTACCTCTACCGCGCCACGGTCAACGAGCACAGCCGCCAGCAGCGGCCATCGCGGGCACCACAGGCGCTGCCCGTGCCGCTCAGCCTGGATCTGCACATCCTGCTCTCGGCCTGGGGCAGCACAGCGCTGGACGAGCACATCACCATGGCCTGGGCCATGCGGCAGTTGCACCTGCATCCGCTGCTCGATGCCTCGTCGCTGTCGCCCGAACCCGCGTGGGATGCCGACGAGGTGATCCAGATCGTGCCGGCCGAGCTCTCCACGGAAGACATCATGCGCATCTGGGACGCGCTGGAGCCCTCGTACCGGCTCTCGGCGTCCTACATCGCGCGCACCGTGCGCCTGGACCCCGACGAGTTGCCCGAGGCGCGGGCGGTGGTGGCCAGCCGCACCAGCTACAGCGCGGGGTTGGCCTCATGACGCTGCTGTTCCATGCCCGTGAAGTCGAACGCGTGGAGCGCCGCGTGCTCGGTGCCTTGCGCTGTGTGGACGCCACAACCGGCGCGCCGCTGGAGCAGACCCTGCGCGTGGAGGCGCCCGCGGGCGCGCGCATCCAGCGCAACCGCAGTGGCCTGCTGGTCATCCACGAATGGCTGCCGCTGGCTCACCACGCGGCCGCGTTTGCCAGCCCGCCGGGCGATGTGCCGGTGGGCTCGCTGGCACTCATGCTCACCGTGTCCGACCCGCTGGGCCACTACCTGCCGCGGCTGGTGCGGGTGGACCTGCCGCGCGACGCCAACCCGGCCAACGCCGATCAGCCCGGTTCGGTGTTCCGCCCGATCACGGTGCCCATGTACCCCTCGGCCACGGGCCGTGTCGGCTCCAACTGGGCGTGCGTGAGCGTGAGCGTGTTCGAGCCCGGCAGTGGCGACGCATTGGGTGGTGTGCTGCTGCGCGTGGTGGCCGCCGGTGCCGTGCGCGCGATGGGTTTGTCGGACTGGCGCGGTGAAGCGCTGGTGCCGGTGGCCGGCGTTCCCGTGACCACCTGGTCTACCGAACCGGGCGATGTGATCGTCACGCAGATCCAGGCCGAACTGCAGGCCGTGGCCGATCCGGCGAGCGTCACGCGCACGCCGCAGGCCGCGCTGCAACTGGGGCGTGCGCCCGCGGTCCTGCCCCTGGTGGACCCGGTGGCCATTGAAGCAGCGCGCGCGGGCCTCCCGCAGGCCAGCGTGCTGGTCAACCTGGCGGCCGGTCGACCGCAGCATGTTTCCCTCGGGGTG
The DNA here is from genome assembly GCA_040385485.1 of Pseudomonadota bacterium. GTDB lineage: Bacteria > Pseudomonadota > Gammaproteobacteria > Burkholderiales > Burkholderiaceae_C > Hydrogenophaga. Next base: position 33,067 of record JAZKHJ010000018.1, read on the forward strand.
GATTTGCCTTGAGGACCAACGCGATGTTCCCACCCGCACTTCACAAGGAGAACCACCATGCCTGAATACCTCGCGCCAGGCGTTTACGTCGAGGAAACCAGTTTCCGCGCCAAGAGCATCGAAGGGGTGGGCACCAGCACCACCGCGTTTGTCGGGCCGACCCGCAAAGGGCCGTACCGGCTGGACGAGGACACCCCCGAGTCGCCCGAGCTGCTCACCAGCTTTGGTGACTTCGAGCGCATCTACGGGGGCTTTGCCGACCTGTCGCTGGGCGCCGGCGTGCCGGGCACCAACTACCTGGCGCATGCTGTGCGGGCGTTCTTCAACGAAGGTGGCTCCCGGTTGTATGTCTCGCGCGTGGTGGGGGCCGATGCGGCGGTGGCCACGGCCGAGGTGATGGCCGGCACCGAAGAAGGTGTGGGATTCGTGGCGCGATTTCCCGGCGCGGCGGGCAACGGTCAGGTCGTGATGCGCGAAGCGGCTTCACCGGCATCGGAAACCACGCTCAACAACGCACCGCCCGGCAGCCTGGTGCGTGCCACAGTTTCGGGCAGTGCCGCCCTGCTGGTGCGCGTGGGCAACAGCTGGCGCCCGGCGGCCAACCTGGCGGGCGATGCGGTCACGCAGGCCGATGTGCTCGCCGGCGCACCGCAATTGCTCACCGTCTCGGCGCAGACCATCGATGGCGACGGCAACAGCCTGAGCTTTGAGGACATGGGCCTGACCAACACGCACCCGCGCTGGATCGGCCACGTGATGTCGGCCACCCCCTCGCGGCGCAGCGACTACCTGCAAAACTTTTACGCCGTCAACGTGGGCGCGGGGGTGTCCCCCTCGGAGTTGCACGCGGGTCTGTTCAATGGCGCGACCAACAACGCCGCCGGTCAACCCGAGCGGGTCTGGACGCTCACTGGCGGCGCCGACGGCGCCGAGCCCACGCCGGCCGACTACGCGCTCGCGCTCTCCGAGATCGCTTCGCTCGAAGACGTCTCCATCGTCGCCGCGCCCGGCAGTTCGGCGTACGGCGTGGACGATGAAGACAACCCGCAGGCCATCGCCAGCGCGCTGATCGCGCACGCCGAGGGCCGACGCGCCTACCGCATCGCCGTGCTCGACACACCACCCGAACTGCTGCCCACCACGGCACGCACCTACCGGGGTTTGTTCGATTCCAAGTACGCGGCCATGTACTTCCCCTGGGTGGTGGTGTCCAACCCGCTGGCGCGCCCGGGCCGTGAAGACATTCCGAAGGAAATCGCGCTGCCGCCCTCGGGTTTCATGAGCGGCATCTACGCGCGCAACGACGTGCAGCGCGGCGTGCACAAGGCGCCGGCCAACGAGGTGGTGCGCGGCGCGCTTCGCTTCGAGATCGACGTGAATTTCTCGCAACAGGAACTGCTCAACCCGGCCGGCGTGAACTGTCTGCGTTTCTTCAGCGGGCGCGGCAACCGCGTGTGGGGCGCGCGCCTGGTCTCCAGCGACCCGGAGTGGAAATACGTCAGCGACCGGCGCTACTTCAACTACCTTGAAGCGTCGATCGACCGCAGCACCCAGTGGGCGGTGTTCGAGCCCAACGGCGAGCGCCTGTGGGCCAACATCCGTCAGACCGTGGCCGACTTTCTCTACAACGAGTGGCGCAGCGGGGCGCTGCTGGGCACCACGCCCGACGAAGCCTTCTTCGTGCGCTGTGACCGCAGCACCATGACGCAGAACGACCTGGACAACGGACGCCTCATCTGCCTGATCGGCGTGGCCATCATCAAGCCGGCCGAGTTCGTGATCTTCCGCATCGGCCAGAAAACGGCCGACGCCCGCGAGTGAATCCCCTCTTCAGGAGCTGAACCATGGCCAACCGCACCACGCCCTACGGCGCCTTCAACTACCTCGTCAACTTCGACGGCGGCGAGGTCTTCGGCGGCTTCTCCGATGTCAGCGGCATCGGCACCGAAGTCACCGTGGCCGAGTACCGCAACGGCAACGACCGCGAGAACCACGTGCGCAAGGTCGCCGGCATCCACAAGGTGTCCGACGTGACCCTGAAGCGCGGCATCCTCAACAGCAAGACGCTGTTCGACTGGATCAGCCAGACCCGCACGCAGGGCCCGGCCGCGCAGCGCAATGTGACCATCACCCTGCTCGATGAGGCCCACACCCCCGTGCAGACCTGGGTGCTGCGCGGCGTGATCCCGATGAAATACACCGGGCCCACGCTGGCGGGCAAGGGTGGGGGAGATGTGGCGATGGAAGAGATTGCGCTCTCAGCCGAGGCCTTGGAAATCACCGTCTGAAGCAACGCGGACAAACCCCCATGAGCCTCCTTTTCGAAACCGCCGCACCCGCCCTGCGCACCGCACCCGAACGCGCCGATGTGGCGTGCTTCGTGGGCTTTGTGGCGCGCCGGCGCGAGCAGCCGCTGCCCATGTCGGTGCGCCGCCAGCTCATTGATGCGGGCTGGGTGCACGGGCCGTGGCGCAAGGGGCCGGATGCGCTGGAGACGCTGGACAACGTGCCGGTGGTGATCGACAGCTGGGCCTTGTTCGACCGCCTCTTTGCCTGGGACGAGCGGCCTTTGGGTCGCGCGCCCGATGCGGTGAGTGGTGAACCGGCTCACTGCGCCACCTACCTCGGTGCGGCCGTGCGCAGCTTCTTCGCGCGCGGCGGCCAGCGCGCGGTGGTCGTGCGCGTGGGCGACCCTTGGGCGTTTCTCGAGTCGGCCACCAACCGCGCTGCCAGACGCCGTGCGCGCCTCGCCCGGCTCATCCCCGGCTTCAGCGACCGCGATCAGGTGGGCGAAGTGTTCGAGCCCATGGACCCACGCACCTGGCGCGGCATCGGCCATGTGGTGGGCCTCTCCGAGGCCAGCGTGCTGTGCCTGCCCGACCTGCCCGATGCGTGCGCCACCGAATCCCTGGCGCCCTCGGTGACCGTGCCACTGCAGCCGCCGCCTGAAGGCTTTGTGGAGTGCAGCCCGGACGAACCTCCACTGCCACAGGACGCGGGCCTGCGCGCCCTGCACGCACCGCGCCTGGACGGTCCGGGCTACGGGCCGTGGCGCGTGGCGGTGGCCACCGTGCGGGCGTTTCTGGCGCGGCACCAGCGCGAGATGCTGTTCGTCGGCGCGCTGCCTTTGCCGCGCGAAGATGCACGCCGGCCGGTGAGCGATGGTGGCGTGCACGCGCACAACGACATGCTGGCGTTTCTGCGGCGCAGCGGCGTGCTGGAGGCCGAAGGCAGCGTGGACGCCAGTGGCCTGTCGATCGCCAGCGCCTTCGTGCAACTGGCCTACCCGTGGCTGGCCACGCGCGCAGCGCTTGACCTGCCCGAAGGCCTTGAGCCACCCGATGGCGCGCTGGCCGGCCTGATTGCCCGCAGCGCACTGGCGCGCGGCACCCACGCCAGCGTGGCGGGTGAGCACTCCATGCCGGCGCTGCGCGACCTGCACAGCGCCGAGCCGCTGCCGGGCTGGGGCGCCGGCCCGCAGTCGCCCAGCGCGCGGCTGGCCGAGCGCGTGTGTCTCTTCACCCAGCAGGCCGGTGGCTGGGCCCTGCAGTCCGACGTGACCACCACGCCCGATGCGGCCTGGCGCAGCGGTGGTGTGAGCCGCCTCATGGCCACGCTGCTGCGCGCGGCGCGCCTGCGCGGGCAGAGCGTGCTGTTCGACGGCAACGGCCCCCAGACCTGGGCGCGGCTGGAGCGCAGCTTTGGAGAACTGCTCAAGGGCTTCTGGCGCGTGGGTGCACTGGCCGGCGCCACACCCGAAGAGGCCTTCAGCGTGCGCTGCGACCGCAGCACCATGACGCAGAACGACCTGGACAACGGCCGCCTGGTGACCGAGATCACCGTGCTGCCGGCGCACAGCATCGAGCGCATCACCGTGGTGCTGGCGCTGGCCGCGGCCGGTGTGGGCCAGACCAGCGTGCGGGAGGCCGCGTGATGGCCATCGGTGCAGAGTTCTCCGCCAGCGCCTCGGCGCAGGTGTCGGTCGGCATCGGTGCGGGCGCACGGCCGTCCTCCGCGCCGCTCATTCCGTTTCGATTTCAGGTGCGGTTTCGCCAGTCAGGCGCGGGCACGGGCCAAGGCAACGAGGTGGAGATGTGCCAGGGCGCCTTTGCCGAATGCACGGGCCTGGAAGCCACCATGGAGCCCAAGGTGATCCGCAGCGGCGGTGTGAACCACGGCGCATTCCAGCGCGCCGGCCAGGTGACGCACGCCACCGTGATCCTCAAGCGCGGCATGACCGACAACCGCCACCTCTGGAAGTGGTTCGCCCTGGTCTCGGGCGGTGACTACGCCGCGCGCATGGACGTGGACATCGACATGCTCGATGGCGCGGGCACCAAGGTGATGACCTGGTCGCTCGCGCGCTGCATGCCGGTGAAGTTCAAGGCCGCCGACCTCAACGCGCGCGCCAGCGAGGTGGCGGTGGAAGAGCTGCACCTGGCGCACGAGGGCCTCACCCTCGGTTTTCCCAAGGCCTGAGCATGACCGAACGCACCATCGCCGTCGCCGAGTTCAAGACGCTGAGTCCGGCGCCCGAGACCGTGGTGAAGGTGCACTTCAACCCGGCCTCGCTGCAGTACACCGTGTCGAACACGCTGGGCCCCGCCGGCCAGGGCGCGGGCAGCCGCCAGTACGTGAGCGCCACCGTGGCCAAGCTCACCATGGACCTGGTGTTCGACACCACCGCTGAAAACCTGGGCGGCGAGGTGCAGGGCGGCGAAGACGTGCGCAGCACCACCGACAAGATGGCGCAGATGCTCAAGCCCTTCGGTGGCGAGAACGAGAAGACGCCGCCGCGCGTGGAGTTCAGCTGGGGCGCTTATCGCTTCGTGGGCACGGTGGAGCAGTACAAGGAAACGCTGGACCTGTTCTCGCACGACGGCGTGCCGCTGCGCGCGGGCATCAACCTCACGCTGTCCAGCGACGCACCCAATTTTGAAAGCGCCAGCGCGCCGGCATCGTCTGCTGATCGCGCAGGCGGTGCATCGTCCATGGAGGTCCCAGGCGGGGCCGGCCCGTCGGGCGTGGCCGCTGCGGGCGGCGATCCGCGCGCCGCGCGGGCCGTGGCGAGTGCCAACGCCTCGGCCAGCCTGCGCTTTGGCGGCAGTGCCTCGCTGCTGGTCGATGCGAATGTGTCGCTCGGAGCGCCCGCGGCGTTTGCCTCGGCGTCGCTGTCGGTGGGCGCTGGAGCCGGTGTGGGCATCGGTGTCGGTGCGGGTGCAGGGGTGGGCATCGGCGCCACGGCCGGCGCCGCCTTTGCTGGCCTGCGCACCAGCGCGGGTGGCGGCGCCTCGCTGCCCAACGCACAGGTCTTGCTGCCATCGGCACAAGCGCGCACCGGCGCCACCGGCTTCGCACCGGGCGGCATGGCGCGTGGTTCGGGCGCGGGCAGCCTGGGCACCGACGTGGGCGCCGCCGCCGACCTGCAGGCCCGCATCGCTTTCGACTGAACGACCCGGGGAGACACACATGCCCATCACCTTCGAAGAAGTCACCGCCGAGGTGCCGGCCGATCGGCCCACCCCACCCACCGCCCAGGTGAGCGAAACCACCTCACCCGACGACCCGCGCCAGCTGGAGGCGCTGCAGCGAGCGCTGGACCTGCGCGCCGAACGCGACCGGCGCCTGCAGACCGACTGAGCGCCACCAACACGCCAACGCCATGAGCGAAACCGCCCTCAGCCGACAAGCCCTCTACAGCGCGCGTCCCACGCTGCGGCTCGGTGGTCAGGCCGATGTGCGCTTGTCCAACCTGCTGGTCGCCATGCGCATGGACGAGAGCGAAGGCGGCATGAGCCGGCTGGAGCTGCGCCTGTCCAACTGGGTGGGCACCACGGCGGGCGGCACCGAGCAGGCCTTCGGTGCGCAGTCCGAGCTGAAACTGGGCGCCGAACTCGCGGTGTACGCGGGGGACGTGCAAGCCCCGGTGGAGGTGTTTCGCGGCAAGGTCAGTGCCATCGAGTTGTTGTTCAGCATGGGCGGCGCACCCGAGATGACGGTGCTGGCCGAAGACGCGCTGCAGGCCGCGCGCCTGGCCCGGCGCAGCAAGGTCTACAACGACATGTCCCCCGCCGACGTGGTGCGGGAGGTGGCTGGTGCGCTCAATCTGAGACCGACCATCACCGGCCTCACCAGCCCGACCGACACCTGGGCGCAGATCAACGAGAGTGATCTCGCCTTTCTGCGGCGGCTGCTCGCGCGCTTCGACGCCGACCTGCAGATCGTGGGCGACGAGCTGCAGGTGGCGCCGCGCGGCGACGTGGCGCGTGGCGAGGTGGAACTCGCGCTGTTCGGCCAGCTCATGCGCGCCCGCGTGATCGCCGATCTCTCGCAACAGGTCACCGCCACCAGCGCGGCGGGCTGGAACCCGGTGGACGGCAGCGCGGTGAGCCATGAGGCCACGCAGATCACACACAGCGGGCCGGGCAGTGGACGCAGTGGGTCGTCGTGGCTTGATGAGACCTTTGGCCCACGCCAAGAACACATCGGCCACCTGGCGGTGAGCAGCGATGCCGAAGCCCAGGCGGTGGCCCAGGCCGCGCACGACCAGCGCGCGCGCCGCTTCGTGCGCATCGAAGGCCTGAGCGAAGGCAATGCGACCATCCGCGTGGGCACCACGGTGTCGGTCACGGGGCTCTCGCCGCAGTTCGACAACCGCTACTTCGTGTGCACCGCTTCGCACCTCTTCGACTTGAGCTCGGGCTACCGCACCGAGTTCAGCGGCGAGTGCGCATTTCTCGGGGAGGGCGCATGAAACGCGATGCGCTGCTGGAGCGGCCGGCGGGCTGGCTGCAGGCCGGCGCGCTGGCGCTGGTGGTCTCGCTCGACGACCCCGAGCGCCGCAACCGTGTGCAGGTGCGCCTGCTCGCGCACGATGGCGTGACCGACCAGGATGCGCCGCTGTGGGCGCGCGTGGTGGCGCCGTTCGCCGGCAACGACCGGGGATTCTTCTTCCTGCCCGACGTGGACGACGAAGTGCTTGTGATCTTCATGAACGGCGATGCGCGCCACCCGCTGATCATCGGCGGGCTGTGGAACGGCAACTCGCCATCACCGGCCGATCTGGCCGATGGCGAACACCGCACCAAGCGGCTGAAGTCGAAGAACGGCGTGGCCATCACCATCCTCGACGAGGACGGGCAGGAAACCCTGACGCTGGAGACGCCCGGCGGCCAGACCGTCACCCTGCAGGACGGGCCGGGTGTGATCACGCTCGAAGACGCCAACGGCAACCGCGTGGTGATGGACACGGCAGGCATCGCGGTGGAGGCCGCGGCCAAGGTGAAGGTGACGGCCGCGCAGGTGGAGGTGAGCGCGGGCATGGTCAAGGTGGACGCGGCCATGTCCGACTTTTCGGGGATCGTGAAGTGCCAGACGCTGATCACCAATGCGGTTGTCTCCACGAGCTACACCCCGGGCGCCGGGAACATCTGGTGACGCCATGGCCCGCAGCCTGAACCACGCTTTGAATCCGGCACCGCACGACGTGGCCCTGGGCTCGCCGCGTGGTATGGCCTCGGGCGGTGCGCCGCTCCTGCTGCAGCGCGCCGATGGCGACTTCATCGACGCCGTGCTCGACGAGATCACCACCGCCGAAGGCCGTGCGAAGTTGCTGGCCACGCGCGCTGCCGCGCGCACGCAGCGCCAGGTGCTCAAGCTGTTCCAGCCCATCCAGCGCCAGCACCACCTGGCCGTGCTGGAGGCCTGGTGCGACACACCGGGCACACCGCGCGTGGACCCGGCGCGCGTGGCGTCGGCGGGCCTCGTGGTTCGCCGCGTGCGCCCGGCTGGTGGCGCGGCAGAAGAGGGCTGGATGCGTTCGCGCGGACGCCTGCGCGGCTGGCTGCCGGTGCAGCGCATCGGTGGCGCCGCGCGCGATCCGGCCAGCCAGCTGCGGCTGCACAGCGGCCAGACCGGCGTGGCCGACATCGACCACGAGCTCGTGCAACTGGCCCTGCAGCGCGAGGACACGCTGCTCGATGAACACGTGGTGCCGATGTTCGTGGCGCCGCCCGAGGTCTGCAAGGCCGCGGGCAAGACGCTGTACTACGGCCTGGTGCCCACCGTGAGCGGCGAGTTGGCCGAGACCGCGCCGGTGTTCGACGAGACCAACACCTTCGGGCCGGAGAGCACCGATTTCCGCAACCACCTGGTGCAGGCCTTGCGGGGCGAGGCCATGGACTTTTCCCTCGATGGCGAAACCCTCAACCCGGCGTGGACCGAGGCCGCCGAGATCGCCACCACCGTGCGACCCACCGGCGTGTCCATCGACCACTGGAACCAACTGCGCCCGGGCGGCGGCGCACGCTCGGGCATGCAGCGTTTGCTGCGCCTGCTGCGCCAGCTCGATGGTGAATTCAATGCGTTTGCCGGCACCTCGCCCGCCAGCCAGGCGTTGCGCGAGCAGCTCGCGGCCATCGCTTTGCCCCTGAAGCTGCGCGATGGCGAAACGGTGGCGCGCACCGTGAACGCCGAAGCCTTCCTGCGCCAGGCGGTGCCGGTGCTGGTGCAGCGCGACGAGCAGGCCGCAAGGCCCGAGATGCCCGCGCGCTGGCCTGCGCTGCCCAGCCATCAGGCACAGGCCTTGCGGCTGGCGCTCTCGCGCGCGGTGGCCGAGCGGTTTGCGCAACTCAATCCAGCGCCGGGCCGCTTCGACGACGCGGGAGCGCAGTACGTGGTGCGCGCCTTCGTGCGGCTGAAGCCCGAGTGCGGTTGCCCCGCGCGCATCGTCTGGAGCGAGGCCACCGAACCCTTTGTGATCGCGCCGTGGTTCGACGGCTCGGGCGCGCCACCGGCGCGCATCAGCCTGCCCGACATCACCGAGCCCGGCCTGCTGCGTTCGCTCAAGCCCAACGTCTCGTTCACCGTGCCACCGGCGTTGCAGAACCTGCTGAGTGGCAACCCGAAAGACCTGATGGAAGGCAAGAAGCCACCTGACGGCGGCATCACCATCGGCTGGATCTGCAGCTTCAGCTTGCCCGTCATCACGCTGTGCGCCTTCATCGTGCTGAGCATCTTCCTGAGCCTGTTCGACCTGATCTTCAAGTGGATGGCGTTCATCAAGATCTGCATTCCTTTTCCGAAGAAGGGCGAGTGATGAATCCGACCTCTGCCCCCATCGGATTTCCGTTCCTCGGCCTGCCCGACGAACATGGCCAGCTCGGCTGGCCCCAGCTTGAGAAGAGCGTGCGCGACGGCATCCGCATCGTGCTGAGCACACGCCCCGGCGAACAGCTCATGCGGCCCGAGTTCGGAGGCGGCCTGGACCGTTTGCTGCACGAGCCCAACACGCTGGCCACGCGCCGGCGCATCCGTGATCTGGTGCAGGGCTCGCTCACGCGCTGGGAGCCGCGCATCCTGCTCGACGCGGTGGAAGTGTGGGACGTGCCCGACGCCCCCAGCCACCTGCGGGTGGAGATCCAGTACCGGCTGGCACGCACGGGTGCGCCGGGTCGCATGAACGTGAACATCCAGCTGGAGGCCTAGATGCCCATTGTTCCTCCGAGTCTCGATGACCGCCGCTTTGACGACCTCGTTGAAGACCTGATCGCGCGCATTCCCGCCCACACCCCCGAGTGGACCAATCCGCGCCAGGGCGACCCCGGGCGCACGCTGATCGAGCTCTTCGCCTGGCTGGGCGATGCGCTGCTCTACCGCGCCAACCTGATCCCCGAGCGCCAGCGCCTGGTGTTTCTGAAGCTGCTGGGCCAGGGTCTGCGCGCGGCGCAGCCGGCGCGCGGCATCGTGGGCCTGTCCTACGCGCAGCCGCTGGCCGATCTGCGCGCCAGCTCGCTGTTGCCCGGCGCGCGGCTCAAGGGTGCGCAGCCGTTCGAGACGCTGGGTGAGACCACCGTGCTGCCCGTCACCGGTGAGGCCTACATCAAACGCCGGCTCACCGACACGGAGGCGGCACGCATGGCCGACGTGATCAGTGGCCTCTCGCGCGTGCACCGCATCAGCGGCGCGGTGCAGGGCTACGAAACGCTGGCGGTGTTTGGCGAAGGGCGCGCCGAGCCCGGTGGCTTCGACGTGTTCGAGCGTTCGACTGACCGTGCCTTGTGGATCGCCTTTCTCGCACCGTCGGCGCCGAGCCCGCTGGAGCAAGCGGATGTGAATGACAGCGTGCGTGCCGCGCTCGGCGGCGGCGACACCGGCGTGCCTTCGCTGCTGTCGCTGGGCATCGTGCCTGCGCTGCCCTTGCCCGCGCTGTTCGAAGAGGTCGGCCCCCTGGCCGAGGTGCCCGTGATCTGGGAAATGGTCACGCGCCAGCCAGGCACGCAGACGCTGGACTACCTCACGCTGGAGCCACTGCCCGGCAGCGACACCTCGCGCGGCTTCACGCGGCCGGGCACCTTGCGTCTGCCGCTGCCCGGTCAGGACGACATCTGGGCGCCCTCCAACCAGGTGGGCGTGAACCCGCTGGCCGGTGTGGGCGATGCGCCGCCCCGGCTGGACGACGCAGCCCGGGCCGCTCGGCTGGTGGCCTGGCTGCGCGTGCGCCCGCGCCCGGGCAGCCAGGTGCAGCGCCTGCCCCTGACCTGGCTGGGCATCAACGCCGCCGAGGTCGACCAGCGCGTGACGCTGCAAGGCCAGGTGCTGGGCACCAGCACGGGCGCGGCCGACCAGAGCTTTGCCTTGCCTGCCGGTTCGGTGGATGGCGAGACACTGGTGATCGAGGTGGAAGAGCCCGGCGGGCGTGGCTACCAGCCGTGGCTGCGCGTGGACGATCTGGCCGCGATCAGCGCCGATGCGCTCACGGCGCGCGAGGCCGGTGCGTTTGAACTCGACGCCGAGGCCGGCACCGTGCGCTTTGGCGACGGCGTGCGTGGGCGCATCCCCGAGCGGCTCATGCGCGTTCGCCTGGCGCATGGGCGCTTTGGCGGCGGGCGCGCGGGCAACCTCGCGCCCGGGAGCCTGAGCGAGATCGCCGCCACGCTCATCAACGGTCAGCGCGCCCCCGCCATGAAGGTGCACCAGCCCCTGGCCATGGACGGTGGTGACGACGCCGAGACGCTGCCCCAGGCCGAACGGCGCATACCGGCCACGTTGCGCCACCAGCAGCGCGCGGTGACCGCCGACGACTTCAAGCGCCTCGCGCTGGAGACGCCCGCGGCCGATGTGGGCCGCGTCGAGGTGATGCCGCGCTTCAAACCGCGCGACCGGCGTTTCCATGTGCCCGGCGTGGTGAGCGTGGTGGTGTTGCCATCCGCCGCGCTGGCGCCAGCGCCCAACCCCCGTCCAGACCGGCCCTTCATCGAACGCGTGCACGCCCACCTCTCGGCGCGTGTGCCGCTGGCCACCGAGCTCTACGTGATCGGCTGCGAATACGTGCCGCTGGGCCTGTCGGTGGCAGTGCGCCTGCGCGAGGGTTTTGCGCGCGACAAGCTGCTGTACGAGGTGCGCGAAGCCCTGCGCCGCCTGCTCTGGCCGCTGGCACCCGGCGGGCTGGATGGCGAGGGCTGGGCACTCGGCCGCTCGGTGCGCGAGCGCGAACTGGAGGTGGAGGTCTCGCGCGTGGCCGGTGTGGCCGAGGTCACCGGCCTGCAGCTGTTCGCGCGCCAGGGCGCCGCCGGCCAGGAAGACTGGGCCCTGCTGCCGCGCAACCAGGCCGGCGCCCAGCAGACGCTGAACCTGCGGCCATGGCAGTTGCCCGAGTTGTTGTCCATCGTGGTGGTGGAGGGCGCGGAGGCGCCGACGAATCTGCGTGCGCTGCCGAATCCGTTTGCACAAGCGAATGCGGTTGCCGTGCCCGTCGTTCCGGAGCTCTGCTGATGGACGCGAACGGCTCACGCTTCTGGTCGCTGCAGGCGCCCACCCACTGGCCCACGCTGGGGCAGGGCGGTGGGCATGTGCGCTGGCACGCGGCCTGCAGCGCGCTCTGTCTGGCGTCCGAGCGCGATCTGCAAGCGCCTGCCGATGTGGCGGCCAGCCGCAGCGCAGCGCTGCTGGCGCTGAACGAGGTGCCGCGCGCGCTCGATGCGCAAGGCGTGGTGTGCGGCTGGCACGCGCCCAGCCAGGCCATCGTGGTGCGCAGCGCCCACCTGCAAGATGCGGCCATCGCACTCCCGCTGGACGCCGTGCCCACCGACCTCTGCGTGGCCAGCGACGGCGTGCTGTATGTGGCCATGCCCGGGCGCGTGCTCATGCACGACCTGCGCCAGCGCTGGGCCGCCGTTGAGGTGATGGAGCCTGGCTTCGCGCCCTGGCGCCTGGCGGCACACCCCCACGGTGGTGTGTGGGTTCTGGAACGCGGCAGCGGGCGACTGGCGCGTTTGAAAGGCTACCCGCTGCCCAGCCAGACACCGGCCACCGATGCCTATGCCCCGGGCGTGTTCCGCCCCGATCCCGAGAACTGCCGCACACCCGCGATGAGCGTTGTGCATGAGGGCTGGGGCGGCGTGGCCGAGCCCTTTGCATTGACCTGTCACGCCGAGGGAGGGTTGCTGCTCCTGGGCTGGAACACGGCGGGCCAAGCCGGGGTGCGCCGCTGGAATGAAGCGACCCGCACGCCCGGCCCGATGCGCCTGCTGCGCGGCGCGATGCACGCCTACGCCCTCACGTGGATCGATGGCGGACGCATCGCGTTGCGCATGCCGGGCCGGGTCGACGCGCCCGCCTTTGCGATCGACGACACGTCGGACGCAGAGGTGCCCGCGCTCGGCGAGGTGTTCCCGCTGGCGAGCGACCAGCGCGAGGCACCGTTTGTGCACCGCGTCGACTGCGTGGCGCACTACCCGGTGCGCGAAGACGCCGCCGAACCGCTTTGGCCGCTGGCGCTGCCCAACCTCGCGCGCAGTGGCACGGCGGCCAGCTTCACCACCGAGGCCGGGCAGCTGCGCGCGCAGCTCATCGACAGCGGCACACCCGCCACCACCTGGCACCGCGTGTTCATGGAAGCGAGCATCCCCCCGGCGTGCGGCGTGGTGGTGTGGCTCGCCGCCACCAACGACCCACAGCCGCCCGCCCCAGAGCGGCTTGACGCCTGGCACCCCCACGCCTTCGGCCGAGACGTTCGCGGCATCGACCCCGCCGCGTCCGGACCCCATGTGCCGCACGCCGTGTGGGAGCGCGCGCCCTCCGAGCTGCCGGCACACCCGGGCCTGGCGCCGTGGACGCCGCAGCGCGGGCTGCGGGGCCTGTTTTCGGTGCTGGTGCAGAACGCGCGCACCGCCGTGCGCTCGCTCAACGGGCGCTACCTCTGGGTGCGGCTGAGCCTGCATGGGGACGGCCGCGCCAGCCCCGAGGTGGTGGCGCTGCGCGCCTGGGCGAGCCACTTCAACTACGCCGAACAATACCTGCCGCGCGTCTACCGCGAGACCCTGTTTGGTGATGCGGCGCAGCTGCCCGGCGAGCGGCTCGACAGCGTGGACGAGGGCTACAGCCTGGGCCTGGATGTCGGTGGCACACCCGAGGTGGCACTGTTGCTGCGTCTGGCCACCGCCGGCATCGTGCTGAGCGATGGCGCCCAGGTGGTGGTGGAGCACCCCGGGCGCAGCTGGCTGCTCAAGGACGGCGGCAGCGCACGCTGCTGGCGGCTTTTGCTCGACGGCCACGCCATCGGTGTGTACCGGCCACAGGCTTCAGCGGCCGATTTTCTCGCGCGCAGTCTGGCCAACGTGGAAGGGGTGCTCACGCAGCTCGAAGACCGCGTGGCCCACGCGCACCTGCTCACCGACCCGGCCAGCACACCGGCCGAGCACCTGGACTGGCTCGCGAGCTGGGTCGGTCTGGCTTTTGACGCGGCCCTGCCCGAAGCGCGCCGCCGCGCCTGGCTGCAGGCCGCGCCCGAACTCGCGCGCTGGCACGGCACGCGCCGCGGCCTGGCGCTCGCGCTGGACGTGGCCACCGGCGGGGGCGTGAGCGGTGGCGAGGTGGTGGTGATCGAAGACTTCCGCCTGCGCCGCCTGCTCGCCACGCTGCTGGGGGTGGACCTGGCCGATGAGGAAGACCCGCTGTTGCCGGGCCTGCAGGTCAGCGGCAATTCGGTGGTGGGCGACACGCTGGTGCTGGGCGACCAGGCGCGCGCCGAGCTGATGGCGCTCTACCGCGAAGAGGCCACCACCGAGAGCGAAGACCAGGACATCGCCGACTTCTACGGGCGCCTGGCGCACCGCGCCACCGTGCTGGTGCACCGCGAGGTGGACGAGGTGGACCTGGGCTTGATCCGGCGCATCGTGGCCATGGAAGCACCCGCGCATGTGCAGGTGCGCGTGACCACGGCCAGCTGGCCTTTCATGGTGGGCGTGGCCAGCCTGGTGGGGGTGGACACGTATCTGGCGCGCGCCGTGCCGCCGCGTCCCGCGCGTGTGCATCACTCGGTGCTGGGCGGAGGCGACTTCGTGCTCGGCCCGACCACGCTGGACCCGCGCCTGCGCGGCGAGGCCGCACCACCGCCCGTGGTGCCCGCTGGACCCGCTTGAAGACCGCGCACAGACAAACACGATCACGCAAGGAGTAGCCCATGAGCACCGCCACCACCTTCAGCACCCTGGACCCGCTCACGCGCCAGCCGCTGGGCGAGCGCCCGGTGTACGCCACCGGCATGCTGCTGGATGCGCAGGATTTTCAGGACGAGCAGACCTACCACCGGGGCCGGCTGGCGCGCGCGCTCGGCGCGGTGGCGGGCAGTGGCACGTTGGCGGGTTTGCTGGTGCAGCACCGCCCGGCGCAGGACGCCGCGCCCGAGGAAATCCAGGTCAACGCCGGGCTGGCGGTGGACCGGCTGGGCCGTCTGATCGAGCTGCCGCGCCCGGCCTGCCTGAGGGTGCAGCGCTGGTGGGACGCCGAGGCCGCGCGCGACGGCCTGCAGCAGGCCGACTACACCACGCCGGGCCGCTTCATCTCGGCGCGCGCTCAGGCTGGCGTCACGCTGCCCACGCGCGCGGTCGTGGCCGACGTGTTCCTGCGTTTCGTGGCTTGCCCGCGCGGCCTCACGCCGGCCTTTGCCAGCGGCCCTTTCGATGCGCTGAACGCGGTGAGCGTTTCGCGCCTGCGCGATGCGTACGAGCTGCACCTGGTGCCGCGCCAGAACCTCACCGACACCGGCCTCGGTCTGCCGCTGCGCCCCGGTGCCTTCACCTTGCCGGTGGAAGACGAAACCGCCGAGGAGGCACTGGCGCGTGAAGCCGCGATGGACGACCCCTCGGTCGATCCCGCCGTGCGCCGCGCCGCGCTGCAGGACGCGGTGCTGCACGGCTACAGCCGCCCGGCCGACGACGAGCTGCCGCGCGGCCCGGAGCATCCGCCGCAGGTGGACGCCAGTGCGGTGTTCATCGCACGCGTGCTGATTCCCGTGGAGCCCGCCGACCCGACCGTGCGCCAGGGCAGCGCGGTGCTGATCGACAACCACAGCCGCCGCTTCCTGCCCGGCCTGGGTGTGCTCGCACGCTGGACCGGACTCTGAGCCATTCATGTTTTTTCACCCCCTCACCGGAGCACGCCATGAACCTCAGCACAGGCACCGCCCGCGAACCGATCGCCTCCGCGCAGGTGCAGACCCTGCGCGACGCCGGCGTGTTGATCGAAGACCACCGGCGCGACCGGCCGCGTTACTTCGACGGCCGCTTTCTCGCCGCGCGCGATCTCATCCGGGACCAGCAGTACTTTCTGACGCGCGAGGCCGATCTGGGGCAGGCCGCGGGCAGCGGCGTGGCCACGGGTCTGTTTGTGCGGGAAGGGGGCCAGCCCCAGACGCTGGTGGTCTCCAGCGGGCACGGCGTCACACCCTCGGGCGAGCTGGTGCTGCTGCCGCGCAACATCGACGTGCAGCTGGCCAACCTGCCGGTGGCCGAGCAGCTCTCTGCGCGCTTCGGCCTCTCGCGCCTGCCGCAGCCCCCGCTGCGCAGCCGCACCGGACTCTTCGTGCTGGCGCTGCGCCCGGTGGAGTTCACCGCCAACCCGATCGGCGCGTACCCAACCTCCATCACCGGCCAGCGCACGGTGGAAGACGGTGACGTGATCGAGGCCACCGCCGTGGTGCTGGTGCCCTGGCAGGACGACGGCGCCGCCGATGCGCTGGACGCGCGGCGCGGCCGGGCCGCGCGCGCGATCTTCACCCAGGTCAGCTCGGCCGGCGTGTCCGCCAACGTGTTGCCGCTGGCCATGATCGCGCTGCAGAACAACACCGTGGTGTGGATCGACGAGGCCATGGTGCGGCGCGAGCTCGGCGCCGACCGTGGTGACCTGCCTGGCCTGGGCTTCGCGCCGCGCGGCCTGCGTCTTGCGCACCTCATGCAGCACCAGGCGCACCTGGCCGACGTGGAGTCGCGCAGCGGCGGGCGGGGCTTTCCGGCCATCACGCACTTCCCCGCGCTGCCACCGGCCGGCCCCTTGCCGGCGGGCGTGATCAATGCGGTGGACTTCACGCAGAACTACTTTCCGGCCGAGGTCGACGTGGACTTCACCATCATCCCGGAGGACGAACTGCCCGCGCTGATCGAGGAGGCACTGGCCTTGCAGCCGATCGACCTCACCGCGCCGGCCGAGTCGCTGGACTCCACCGCCGTGATGATCCTGGCGCCGGTGCCGCGTGTGGAGTGGCGCGCGGTGGCCGCGCGCGTGGGGCAGGGCGCCACACTGGCGCAGCGGGTGGTCAAGCCCGCCGCGCCCAACCTGATCGCGCAGCGCCGACCGTTCGAAATCCTGCAGAAGCTGCGCCTGCCGCGCGCGGTGCTTGAGAGCACGGCGCTGGGCCCGGCGGACGCCGAATGGCAGCGTCTGGCGCGCCTGAACAACCTGTGGTTCGTGCGCCGTCGCCACCTGGCCTACCGCGACGACCTGGCCGGCAGCTACCGCGAGATCACCGGCAACGACGAGCGCGTGATCGAACTCGACCTCAACACCCGCATCGCCAAGCTGGGCCTCACGCCGCGCTACGACAACGTGCTCAAAGTGGCCACGCCCGCGGCGGCCAGCACCGTCATCGGCCTGCTCGCGGGCAAGCGTTACCTGGAATCGCCGGTGCTCACCGCGGCCGCACTGGGTTTGCTCACCGATGCCATCGCGACCTCCGAACAGCTCACCGGAAAACCCACGCTGGACAAGACACAGGTGCTTGGTGTGGCCGCCGTGCTGGGTGAGCCCGAGAAGAACGAGGCGCTGTGGGCGCTGATCCAGCGCGAGAGCAAGGAGCCGATACCGGCGGCCGAGCTGCTGAGCATCGCCAGCGGCGCGGCCTGGAACACGCCGCCGGTGGATGAGGGCGCGCAGGCCGAGCGGGTCGCCAAACGCATGGACAGCCTGGGCCTGGCCGACGTGTGGACCGAGGTGTTCAAGAACTCCTCGGCCAAGGCCAGGGCCGTCGAGGTGCAGCTGCTCGCCAGCACGCGCTACGAGGCTTCACCTGCGCTGAGTGCCGCCGCGCTCGGCCTGATGCTGGAGCTCGTGCAGCGCAATGGCTCCATCAAGGACCCGGCGTTGGTGAACGGGGTGGCCAACAGCCTGCTTGACCCCATCAACAGCGATGTGCTCAACAAGCACCTCGCGCTGGAGCGGCGGCGCCCTCTGGACGCCGACACGCTGCGCGGCCTGGTGAAGTCGGTCGATGAATGGCGGCCCAAGACCGAGCGCATCACGCGCGCGGCCCCGGCGAAGAAGACCACCCGAACCGCGGCCCCCAAGAAGTCCTGACCGCGCCACAACCTCACCCGGGAGACCCGACGTGACCATCGAACGCATTGACCAACCGCTGCAGGGCGAGCGCGTGGTGGCCCTGTCACCGGAAGACGCGAGCCGGGCCGCGACCGACTGGCGCCGCCGGCCCAACCTGTTTGCCGGGCGCACCCTCACCGAGGCCACGTTGCAGGGCCGCCAGGCATGGCAGGCCGGGCGGCTGAACCACCGCGCCCAGGCCCTCACCGCGGGCGTGGTGCGCGGCCTGGAGGTGTTTGCGCTGCCCGGCTCGGGCGGCGCGCGCCTGCTCATCGAACCCGGCCAGGGGCTGGCGGTGAGCGGCGAGGACGTGGTGCTCGCGCGCCGCGCTGAATGCCGTCTGGACGACCTGCCCGTGGTGGCGCCACCGGCCTGGCTGCAGGTGCAGGAAGTCGACGCAGGTGAAGCGACCGGGACCGATGGCCTTGGGCTGGTGAACCCGCGCGACGTGCCCGAGGGCATCACGCTGGCCGATCTGCGCTCGAGGGCCGGCGCCCGTTTGCCGAGAGTGGGTGTGCTGGTGCTGCAGCCGGTCACGGTGGCCATCGCCGAGTTCGACCCGAACGACCCGTGCGACCGCTGCCCCTGTGGTGAAGGCGAGGGCAGCGAGAGCAACGTCGCCGCGTTCGAGGACTGGCGCATCAACGACGGCGCGCGCCTGCTCTGGTACCCCTGGCCGGTGGAATGGCGCGCGTTGCCCCTGACCACGCTGCGCCTGCGCAATGCGCTGGCCCACACCGTGTTCGATGCCGAGGCCGCGCTGCGCCATGGCGAGGCGCTGCCCTGGGAAGCCTGGGGCGTGCCGCTGGCACTGGTCGGCCTGGGCGAGTCGGGCGCGGTGCAGTGGGTGGACCGCGCCTCGGTGGTGCGCCAGGGTGGGCGCGCGAAAGAGGCGCGCCTGCAGCGCTTGACGGGTGGTCTGGTGGTTGGCGCTCTGGGCGCCAACAGCCGCCTGCCCGCGCTGTGGCAGGCCCGCATCGAGCAGTTCGCGCAGCAGATGGCCGAGACCCCCGAGCCGCTGCCCGCGCCCAACGT
The DNA here is from genome assembly GCA_040385485.1 of Pseudomonadota bacterium. Taxonomy (GTDB): domain Bacteria; phylum Pseudomonadota; class Gammaproteobacteria; order Burkholderiales; family Burkholderiaceae_C; genus Hydrogenophaga. The sequence continues at coordinate 51,751 of JAZKHJ010000018.1, forward strand.
GCTGGCCGATCCCTACCTGCGCCTGCCGCCGTGCGGCCTCATGCCCAGGAGCGCGCTGGACCTCTCCACCGTGCTCACCCAGCCCACACTCAGCAGCCCGTTCTTTCCACCGGGCTTCGAACTCGACGCGGTGCCGGTGCCGATCGAACAACTCGATCTGGCGATGCGCGAAGCCGCGCCGCTGGCCAGCTTCGACATGTCGGCCCCCGAGCGGCTGCGCCTGCTGGTGCCGGTGACGCAAGCTTCGTGGGAGCCACGCCTGTTGCACGCCGAGGTGGTGGACCCGGCGTTTCAGGAAGCGCTGAGTGAATTCACCGAACGCCGCGCGCGCGCACTGGGTGGACGGCAGGGCTTGCGGCACGAGCAGGCCCACCTGGTGCGCGCCCTCACCGGGCGGCCGCAGGTGGTGCCCGAGCTGGGCGACGACCCGCAGGCACTCGATGAAGAAGGCCTGGAGCCCTGGGGTCCACCTCCCACCGGGGGTGGGCATGTGAGCACGCTGCAGACCGGTGCGCACGCCCACCTGTTCGATGGCGCTTTGCAACCGTTCACGGCCACCGCGGCCGAGGCCTTGCATGCCTGGGTCTGCCTGGACCCGGACAACCCACCCCGCAGCTTGATGCTCCAGTGGCGCGACGACACCGGCTGGTCGCACCGCGCCTACTGGGGCGAGCCGCTGTTGACCTGGGGCCGTCCGGCCACAGGCGCGCACCCGTTCAAGGTGGCAGGGCATTTCCACGTGGGCGAACTGCCGCCCGCTGGCCGCTGGGTGCGCCTGGCGGTGCCGAGCAGCGCGGTGGGTCTGGCCGGTGTGGCGGTCAACGGCATGTCGTTCGATCTGTTCGATGGGCGTGCGGCGTTTGGACCGACCGGGGCGGGTGAGCGAACGTGGTTCGGCCATGTGCTGCCCACCGGCGCGCGGCAAGATGGCAACGAGCCGTGGGCGCTGCTTTCGCACAACGACCTGTGGGCACCCTTCGAGTTGAACGAAGGCCTGCAGCCGACGCAGCCCACGGTGGTGCCGGACGGTGGCGGCCATGTGGAAGCGGCGCAGCCCGGCATCCACCAGCATTACCTGGAAGGCGCCACCGCCACCTTGGGCGCCATCGGGTCCACGGACAACCTGTTCGTCTGGGTGTACCTGGACGCGACGCGACCGCCGCGCGAACTCATGATCCAGTGGAAGGTGGGACCGAACTGGAACACCGATGGTCGGCGTGCGTACTGGGGCGAAGACCTGATTGCCTGGGGCGTGAACAACAGCCCGAGCCGCCGACCCAAGGGCGCATTGCCCAGGCTTGGTGAGTGGGTGCGCCTGGAAGTGCCCTCGGCCGAACTCGACATCGGCACGCGCGCCATCAACGGCATCGCCTTCACCCTGTTCGACGGTTGCGCGGCCTTCGGCGCCAGCGGGAAAATCGCACAGGCCACCACCAGTCCGCCCGGCATCCGCGCCGAGACGGTCTGGTTCTCGGGCGCCGCGCCCACCGGTGCCAGCCTGGTGGGCAGCTGGAGCTGGCTGCAGCCGCTGGAGATGGTGGAGCCCACGCCGGCGGCGCGTGTGGGGCAGTCCAGCGCCATCGCCAGCCTCATGGTCGACCCGGTGGTCACGGCCCTGTCGGAGCGCGAGCAGGCCCAGCTGCCACTGCGCGGGCTGGAGGGTTTCATGGCCTACCTGCGTGCGCGCATCGACCGGGCCGACGACATCACCGACTTCGGCTTCACCCACATGCAGGTGGACCTGCACCGCATCCGCCAGATGATGATGACCACGTCGGACGCCGCGCGGCTGGCGACCTCGCCCGCGCTGGCGGCAATCGCCAAGTCCGACAGCGCGGTCAACGTGCAGACGCAGATCAAGGAGTTCATCGGCCGCATCAAGCAGCCGGTGCTCGCGCCGCTGCGGGCACCCGACCCGGTGCCGGTGGCGCGCAATGTGACGCCCGCTGCCGCGGTGTTCACCTCGATGAACTTTGTCTCCTCGGTGAGCAGCGTGCAGCTGGTGCAGCAGAAGAGCCAGATCACGCTGCTGAAGGCACCGAGCGCGCCGATCAACATCGTCTACGCCAACCCGGTGGTGGGCCTGTCGCCAGTGCGCACCGTGGCCGTGGCCGACCGGCTCAAGCAGCCGCCGTCGACCGAAGCGCGCGACTTCGCGCTGGCCAACCGCCAGCGCACGGTGCTGGAGGTGTTGCAACTGCTGCAGACCTTCACCGCGGAAGACGGTGGCACCACGCCGGCCTTGTTGCGGGATTTCAAGGTGCGTGGCCTGGCGCAGGACCCGTTTCTGGAAGGCGCCAGCGGCGAGCGGGCGTTGGCCGATTTCCTGGGCAACGATGCGCTCAAGACCAAGCTGCTGGCACCCCCGCCCACCACGGTGTTGGGCAACGACGGTTCGCCCAGACCCGTGGAGCCTGACGAAGCGGTGCTGTTCACGCAGACGGTGGCCTTGTCGGAAAACACCATCGCCATCCTGCGCAACCTGGAAGGGCGTTTGACCGCCTACCGAAACGCGCTCACGCGCTGCGAGCAGGCCTTGAGCGCGCTGCAAGGCCACATCGGTGCCGCCGGCCAACGCGTGCGCGAGGCCGACGATCGCCTGGCCGAAGCGCGGCACGACGTGGGCGTGGCGCGCGCGCTGCTCGAAGAAGAGAAGGCGCGCGTGCTCGATGTCAATGCCCGGCGCGCCCGCGTGCTGACCGAGGAGGTGCAGTACCTCGCCTTTGTGCGGCCGCGTGAGACCAGCAACCTCCTGGCCGCACCGCGCCGCGTGCTCGACCCGGGCCTGCTCGAAGCACCCGTGCCGGCCTGCCTGCGCGAACACGACGACGTGCCCGACGAACTGGATGAAATGCTCAAGGTGCTGCGCGAAGCGCCGGCCTCGCATTTCGTGGGCGCGCCCGCCATCCTGCAGAAGATCGACCGGCCCGAGTTGCTGTTGCGCACGCTGCAGAGCGCGCAGTTGCGCAGCAGCGTGATCACGCAGCGGGTCATGCCCACCTTCAATGCCACCACGGGCAAGCTGGGCGTGCACATCGGCCAGATGCTGGTGCGCCAGACGCAGGCCATCGCGGTGCGCGCCGAGGCGGTCCAGCGACTGGACATCCAGCGCCTCGCGACCCACTCGTGGCAGACGGTGCAGCGCGAAGCACAGGCGGTGATCTCGCTGGGCGACATCATTGACGGTGACCACGGCAAGGGCGAGGTGTCGCGCCGCGCCAGCGAACTGTTTGAGCGCATCGCGGGCGTGTGCGCTTGCCTGCACGCCGAGTTCTCGGGCGTGCTGCCGGCGGTGCGCCTGGAGTGGGCCGAGGTGATGTCGCAGTTCGACGAGGCGCCCAACCTGCGCAACCTGGGGGGTCTGCCGCGCTGGAGCAGCATCGGCTATGTGGACCGCCGCCAGATGCAGGCCTATGTCGACTTCCTGTTCGACCAGGTGCCACCGACCGTTGATGCAGCGGTGGCGCATATCAACGACGTGGTGCGCATGGCGCTGCTGCTGGCCAGCCACGCACCGGTGGGCCGCATCGTGGCCGGGCGCATGCCGCGGCCGGTGACGGCGGTGCGCGTGGGCAGCCGCATACCGCTCACCGCGCTGGACAACAGCCGCCTGCGCGTGGGCATGCAGGCCATGATCTACAAGGGCAACACCCTGATGGCGCGTGCCACGGTGGAAGACGTGGGGCAGGGCGAGGTGTCGGCCCGCCTGGTGCACACCAGCAGCGTGCAGATCGATCTGGACACCGACGTGCGCGTGCACTTTGATCAGGCGAAGGTGCTGAGCAGCGCCTCGGTGCGCAAGGCCGGCCTGCTCAAGGTCTGAACACCACACGGACCCACCATGGGCGCCGCCGACCGCACCGTTCAGCACCTGCACCTGCGCGCGCCCAGCGCCCAGGCCGCGGTGCACGCGACACACCGGCTCGAAGACGCGCTGCGCTGCGCCAGCCTGCCCGATGCGGGGGAACGTGTGCTGCTGGTGCGCCGGCTTCACCTGGGTCGCTTGCCGGAAGGCTTGTCGTCGCAGAGCCTGAGCTTGCTGATCGAGCAGCGCGTGGCGGCGTTGGGGGGTGCGTGGGTGCACGGCGGCGAGAAGCGTGCGGCCTTCAGCGATACGGTGTTTTTCGAGGGCCGCTGGCAGGCCGCCAGCATCGCGCTCGACCGGCGCGCGCGTGGCCTGCCGCTGGCGGCCTGGTACTGGCGCGCTGCGTTGCCCGACGTGCCCTTGCAAGACGACCCGCAGGCCTTCGTCCCGGGTTTGTGGCGTTGCCTGGAGCGCGAAGCGGCGGCGGCGTCGGCCAGCCACTCGGCGCTGGTGGCGGATGCGGTGGCGCGAGGCCACGGTGACTGGCTGGTTCGCTACCTGTCGCACACCCTGGGCTCGGCGTCGCTCGCGCCGGAGGCCACCGCCGATTCGTTCGATGACGGCGAGGCTGGCGTGGGCGTTGTCCACTACCGCCATCCACACGGCGTCGACGTGCCCCGCGCCTGGCCCGCGGCTTTGCATGCGCATTTGCGGGCCGCCGGGTGGCGCGCGCACCGCACTCGCGCCACACCCGCGCCGTCTGTTGGGCGCAGCGGGTCGCCAGGCGTTCCCCCGCCCTCCACGTGCTTGGCCGACGAACGAGAGCGCGCGGCAGCCGCGGCACCCGGTGCCGCGACGACCAGCGCCACCGCCGACACATGCGCGCGGGAAGATGCCGACGCGCCGCGCGCGACATCGGTGGGGGGCCTGCTGTTCCTGCTGCCGGTGCTCAGCGGACTGGGCTTTGTCGAGTGGCAGGCGCAACACGCCGACCCGCCCTTGTGTGCGCCCATCCTGCGGCTGGCCTTGCGGCACCTGCGCGTGGCCAATACCGACCCGGCCTGGGCGCTGGTGGACAGCCTGCCCGCCGCAGCGGGGCCGTGGTCGCGGTCGCACGGCGAGATGGCTGCTGCGTGGCTGGACGCCTGCCGTCGCGAGCTCTACCGTGTGGACAAGCTGAGCCTGGCGCGCCTGTGCCGACGCCCGGCCCGGCTGCGCTGGAGCGCGACCCACCTCGACGTGCAGCTGGACCTGCGGCACGCCGACATCCGTGTGCGCCGGCATGGCTTCGATCTGGACCCGGGCTGGCTGCCCTGGCTGGGTCGGGTGGTCACGTTCAGCTACCAGCGGCTGGACCCGCTGTCATGAATGCTCCTCAGGCCGTCAACGCCGGCGCGCGCCTTGCGCCGCCGCCGCTGCACGAGCTGGCGTTGGCGGCGCTGGTCGACACGGCCCACACGGCGCTGGACGGACCCGAGCTGACATGGCTGCACGCGCGCCGCCTGAACTGCGGCTTTGCACCGGTGGAGGCCTTCCACCAATGGGAGCAGGACACGCCCGCCCACGATGCGCGGCTGCTTGCACTTGCGCGCGAGCTGCGGCTCACCTGGGGCGAAGTGATCGCCGTGGCGCTGGCGGCGGCGGTGGAGCACGACGCGATGGTGGGCCGCGTGGTGGCGTGGTGGCAGGCTCCGGCGGGCGGCCCCCGGCCATCGTTGGGTCTGATCGACGAGATCGCCCGCGCGCTGGGGCTGGGCGCGGCGAGCGCGGACATCGTCAACGGGCAGGCGATCGCCACCGGGCTGCTGCAGTGGCCGGACGACAGCCGTCCCTTGCCCGAGTTGACCCTGAAGACGCCGGTGGCCCTGGCCATGGCGCTGCGTGGCCAGGGCGGGCACTGGGGTGGTGTCCGCCCGCTGGTGCTGGACGAAACGCTGGTGGTTGATTCGATCCGCGATGCGGCGCGGCAGCAGGCGTGCGGCTTGGTCGTCGACCCAGCCAGTGGCGTTCACGCCGGGCCGTGCGTGCTGGTGGTGCGCAGCGGACACCCGCGCGAAGCGCGCAACGCGGCCGCGCTCGTGGCCCAGGCGCTGGAGCGTGTGCCGGTGCTGCTGGAGGACGCTGCGCCCACCGGGCTGGGGCCGTGGCTGTGGCTCACGGGTTCGGTGCCCGTCGTGTGCGCCGAACTCGCGCCCGGCGAGACGCGCCGCCTGCCTGCGCTGCCGGGCCACAGCGGGCCGGTGCTGGTGGCCTCGGGCCCGGACGGCAGCTTTGAGTGGGACGGCGACACCGTGGGCAGCTGGTCGGTGCCGGTGCCGGGCTCGCACGAGCGTGAGGCCTTGTGGCGGTCGAGCCTGGGCCCGGGCGAACTCGCGGGCGCGCTCGGCCGCGCGCACCGCTATGACGCCGCGCAGATCCAGATGCTGGCCCGCACGGCACGCCAGCATGCCCGCGCGCAGGGCGCGCACGCGCCGACCGTGGCGCATGTGCGGATGGCCGCTCGCGCGGGCGTGGCAGGCGAACTCGGCAGCCTGGCCGAACGGCTGCCGCAAGAGGTGCCGGACGAGGCCTTGCTGGTCACCGAACAGCTGCGCACGGCGCTCGCCTCGTTCCTGCAGCGCTGCGCGGTGCGCGAACACCTGGTGGACGGCCTGGGTGTGGCGGCGCGCACACGCTACAGCCCCGGCGTGCGGGGCCTGTTCGTCGGACCGTCGGGCACCGGCAAGACGCTGGCCGCCGGCTGGCTGGCAACGAGGCTGGGTGTGCCGCTGTACCGGGTGGACCTGGCCTCGGTGTCGAGCAAATACATCGGCGAGACCGAGAAGAACCTCGCGCGGCTGTTCGCGCGCGCCGAACGCACCGAAGCCGTTCTCCTGTTCGACGAAGCCGACGCGCTGTTCGGCAAGCGCACCGAGGTCAAGGAGTCCAACGACCGTTTTGCCAACGCCCAGACCAACTACCTGCTGCAACGCATCGAATCGTTCGAGGGCATCGTGATCCTCACGAGCAACAGCCGCACGCGGTTCGACTCTGCGTTCACGCGCCGGCTCGACGCCATCCTGGAATTCGCGCAGCCCTCGCCCGAAGAACGGCGCGCGCTGTGGCTGGCCCACCTGGGCGAGGGCCACACGCTGTCGGCGGCGGACATCAACCGGCTGGCCTGCCTGTGCGATCTGGCGGGCGGGCACATCCGCAATGTGGTGCTGAGGGCGGCGGTTAGCGCCTCGCGTGGCGGGCAGGCCATCGGCGAGGCCGACGTGATGGCCGGGCTGGTGGAGGAATACCGCAAGCTGGGCAAACAGCTGCCCAACGGGCTGGCGCGCGCGGGGCCGTGATGCACGCGAGCCCGCTTCCGCGTCCTCGCTCGACGACACCGCCACGGCCTCGCGCGCGACCGGGCGGTCCACGCACCGACGCACCCGAGGCCGAGCGCCGCACGCCGCGTTATCTCGACCGCACGGGCTCGCCCGAGGTCGGCGCCGCGCTGCGCGCCTCGGGGCTCGCGCCGGACAGCGTAGGCAGCGCCGAGGTGTTGCCGCCGGAGCTGATCGACAGCACCGTGATCGACGCCGAGCTGGCCGAGGTGACGGCCTCACCCGGCATCGAGGCCGAGCGCGCGCCGGGGCGGCCGACCGTGTTGCAGCCGCCGGCCGCCGCCCGTGCCGCGCTGTTCGCTGAAGCACCGGCCCCATCGGCACCTGACAGCCCTGCGGTGCCCGCCGATCCGGCCCGGGAAACGCCCGTGGCGACAGCGGAAGTCGGCGCCACCGACGAAGCACCGGCCGAGGCCGTGCCCGGCCCCGAAGCGGTGCCCGAGCAGATGGCCACCGAGGAGACCGCCGAAACAGAGGAGGCCGAGGCCGAAGCCGTGCCGGCGGTGCCCGCCACACTCGACGAAGCGGTGCCGCCCCCGCAACCGGAGGCGCTGCGCGCCCACGTGCCCGAGCGCGCGTTGACCGAGGACGAATTCATCGCGGTGGTCGAGTCCACGCAGACGCCCGAACAGGATCTGGCGCAGGCCGCCCAATGGCTGGCGGAACTGCGCGGCGAGTCCGAGGCCGCGAAGGCGGCCATCCTGGCCGACGCCCAGTTGCAGAAGGACACGGTGCTGGCGGCAGCGGCGGCCGAGGCCGAGGCGGTGCGGGGTGCGGCCGCGGGTGCCATCGCGGGCGTGCGCTCGCGAGGTGCCGCCGCGCGCTCGGCGCTGGCAGCGCAACTGCAGGCGAAGAAGGCCGCGCTGGCCGAGCAGGTCGCGGGTCAGGTGGCGCGGGTGGACGCAGCCTCGGCAGCGAAGATGGAATTGGCGCAGGCCCAGCTCGACGAACGGCAAAGCCGCGTCTCCGCGTCCGCTGAAAGCGAACAGGCGCGCCCCGCCGAACTGGCGCAGGCCGAGGCGCAGCGGGCCACGGCGGCCCTGGAGTCGGCGGCGGCCGAATGCGACACGGCCGGCGAGGCGCAAGCCGCGAAGCACCCTGGCCCGGACGACGGCAACCCGGACCAGCGCGCCGCCGCGCGCGAGGTGGGCAGCGAGAGCGCGCAGGACATCCGCGCAAAGAAAGCGGACCTGGCCGAAGACATCCGCTCGCGCAGTGACGATGCCTCTACCCGCTACGGCGAGTACGCGCAGAGCGTGAGCGACCAGATCGAGCTGGCGCGTGGGGATCTGATGCCATCCCTGATGGAGTTCGTGGCGCAGGCCACGGCCTCGCTGCAGGCCAGCGCCCAGGGTGTGAGCGACAGCCTGGACCAGCGCCACGCCACCGATCTTGCCGCGCTGCAGTCGTCGGAAGACAGCGCGGTGGGCCAGGTGGTTCAGGCGCGGCAGGCCAGCCTGGCCCGCATCGACGGTGAAGCCCGAGCGGCCTGCGCCGGCATCGACACGCAGGCCGGGATTCTGGTGGCCAACATCGACGTGTCGCTGCAGGAAACCGAGGCGGTGGTGATGGGTGGCGGCGAGGTGTTTCTGCCCGGCGTGCTCGATGTGATCGCCAGCGCGCGCCTGGGGCTGCAGACCGCGTCGTCCGACGGGCGCGCCGCGCTGGCAACCACTGCGCAGGCGAGCGTGGGCGCGCTGGGCCAGGAGACGCAGGGCCTGGCTGCGCAAGTCGCGCAGGTGCTCAGCGGCATGGCGGCGGGCACGCGGTCTCTGGTGGCGGCGGCCGACGCGGCGGGCGACGGCATCCTGCAAGGGCAGGCCACGCAGGGCGAACAAACCGCGGAGGCGGTGGCGCTGCAGCAGGACGGGCTGATCGAACCGGTGATGGCGCAGATCGACGAGGCGCTGGACGAGGCCGAAGCGGCCATGACCGACCTCACCACCGAGTTCGCCACCGGTCTGGAGGCCGGGGTGGACGAGAGCATCGAACAGGCGATCCTGCCGCGCACGGACGACGTGGAGACACGCACGGCCGAAGCCGCTGACCAGGCCGACGACGCGTGGTACGAAGGCCTGGCGCGCGCCATTGGCCAGATCGTGATCGGGCTGGTCATCATGGTGGCTGTGGCACTGGTGGTCGCGGCGATCGCCGCCGCCTTCGGCGTGATCCTCACGGCGTGGACGGCCGTGATGATCGCTGGCGCCATCCTGCTCGTGGTGGGCTTCGTGCTGGCCTTGCGGGCGCGCTCGCAGCAGGAACAACTGGCCGACGCGCCCTGGTATGAGGTGGCGGCCATCGCGCTGGGCGATACCGTGGGCTATGTCGGCATTCACGAAGCCGTGAGCGGCCACGATTTCGTGACCGGCGACCGCCTCACCGAGGGCGAGCGCACCGAACGCGGAACCATGGGCGTGGTGACGATGGTGTCGCTGGCGCTGGGGGTGCGCGGCGCCATCAAGGGGCCACCGGGGGGCGCGTTCGTGCGTCCCAGCGCCTTGCCGCGCGGGCTCTTTGGCATGCGATCTGGCCCGGGCGGTTTTGTCGGGCTGCGCGGCGCCATGGGCCAGATGGGGCGCGGCATGCGGGCGGTGGGTGTGGAGATGTGGGCTGGCACGCGCGGCGGCGCCAGCAGCGCGGTGGAGTGGGTGCGCACGCGGGTGCTGCGCATGGAGCCCACGCGGCCGGCACCCGAGCTGCTCGCGCGCGTTGGCGAGCCCAGCACCGCCGAGACGATCCGGGCCAACGAACTGCCCTACCGCCTGCCCCCCGAGGTGTACGTGGCCGAACGGGGCCGCCCCATCGACGTCTCCAGCCTCGACCCCGCCCGGCGCTACCTGTGGGTGGTGGACCCCGAGGGGCGCGTGATCATCGCGCCCGAGACGCAGCCGGGCTTTGGCCGGGTGGTCAAACACGGCGACCTGGTGCCGGGTGGGGGTGGTGAGTTTCGCGGCTCGGCGCGGGCGGGTGGTGAGCTCAGGGCCACGGTGCGTGACGGCGAAGTCGTCTGGCGGATGGACAGCGACTCCAGCTACAGCTTCGCGCGCAGCGATCGTGGCTCGCTGGGCGAGCCCAGCCGCGCGGCGGCGCATGAAGTGCTCACCGAGACCGGCACCAACACGGAGAACATTGATGTCGTGAGCAGGGGTGGGCCGCCCCATGCGCCAGCGGCCCCGCGCCCCGGGGCCGTGCCATTGGTACTGCCGGCGCGACCACCACCAGACACCGGACCGGGTGCGCGCGAAGAAGAGGCGGTGGTGGTGCCGTGAGCCGCCCGCTCAGAGCGAGGTGCGCAAGCGCCAGATCTCGGGAAACAACACCACGTCGAGCATCTTGCGCAGGTAGCTCACGCCGCCCGTGCCGCCGGTGCCGCGCTTGAAGCCGATCACGCGTTCCACGGTGGTCACGTGGCGGAAGCGCCAGAGGCGGAAGGTGTCTTCGAGGTCGGTGAGTTCTTCGCCGAGCTGGTACAGGTCCCAGTGGTCCTTGGGGTTGCGGTAAACCTGCAGCCAGGCCTGTTCGACCGCGTCGCTGGCCTCGTAAGGCTGGGTCCAGTCGCGTTCGGTGTGGCTCTGCGGCAGCGCGATGCCGCGGCGCGCGAGCAGGCGCAGGGCTTCGTCGTACAGCGACGGTGCTTCATACGCGGCCTGGACGATGGCCAGCCGCTCGGGGCTGTGCGCGTGGGGCTTGAGCATGGCGGCGTTCTTGTTACCCATCGCGAATTCGATGCAGCGGTATTGATGGCTCTGGAAACCGCTGGACTGCGCGAGGTAGGGGCGCAGCGCGCTGTATTCGGGCGGCGTCATGGTGGCGAGCACATCCCAGGCGTGCACCAGCTGCTCCATGATTTTCGAGACGCGCGCGAGCATCTTGAACGCGGGCTGCAGCTCGTCCGCGGCGATGTGCGCTATTGCCGCGTGCAGCTCGTGCAGCATGAGCTTCATCCAGAGTTCGCTGGTCTGGTGCTGGATGATGAAGAGCATCTCGTCGTGTGCGGGCGAGAGCGGCTTCTGCGCGTTCAGAACGCTGTCGAGTTGCAGGTAGTCGCCGTAGCTCATGTCGCGGCTGAAGTCGAGTTGCGCGCCTTCTTCGCGCACGATGTCTTCGGGTTTCTGCGGTTCGGAGTGGGTGTGCGGGCACATGGTCAGGTCACCGCGTGTTTCTGGTTGAATTCGGCGCGCTGCCATTCGCCACTGTCCAGCACCTGTTTGAGGTGTTCGACCGAGTGCCACACGTCTTCGAAGCCGATGTAGAGCGGTGTGAAGCCGAAGCGCAGGATGTCCTTGTGGCGTTCGCCGTCGCCGGCGCGGTAGTCACCGACCACGCCGCGTGCGATGAGGGCTTGAACGATGGCGTAGGCGCCTTCGTCCTTCGTCAAACACACCTGCGAACCACGTTGTGTGTGCGAGAGCGGTGTGGCCAGTCCGATGCCGTGGCCCTGGCAGCGCTCGTCCACCAGCGAGATGAAGAGGTCGGTGAGCGCAAGCGACTTGGCGCGCAACGCGCCCATGCCACCGAGTGTTTCTGCTGCGAGCAACGTGTCCACCCCGCACTCGAGTGCGGCCAGGCTGATCATGGGTTGCGTGCCGCACTGGTAACGCGTGATGCCGGGCGCGGGTTGGTAGTCCGGAGTGAAGGCGAACGGTGTCGCGTGGCCCCACCAGCCGGCCAGGGGTTGCCAGAAGCGATCCGTGTGGCGCGGGTTGACCCACACGAAGGCCGGGGCGCCCGGGCCACCGTTGAGGTACTTGTAGCCGCAGCCGACCGCGTAGTCGGCACCCGAGTCAGTGAGGTCCACCGGCACCGCACCGGCGCTGTGCGCCAGGTCCCACAGCATGAGCGCGCCGGCCGCGTGTGCGGCGGCGGTCACGGCGGGCATGTCGTGCATGGCGCCGGTGCGGTAGTTCACGTGTGTGAGCATGAGCACGGCCACCTCGGGTGTGAGGGCTGCGGCAATCTCCTCAGGTTCGACCAGCACCAGATCGAAGCCACGCTCCTTGCACAGCGCTTCGGCGATGTAGAGGTCGGTCGGGAAGTTGCTGCGCTCGCTCACGATGCGCTTGCGCCGCGGGTGGTCCGCGGCACTCAGAGTGAGCGCGGCCGAGAGCACCTTGAAGAGGTTGATGGAGGTGCTGTCGGTGGCCACCACGGTACCGGGTGCTGCGCCGATCAGGCGGGCGATCTTGTCGCCCACCTTTTGCGGCATGGCGAACCAGCCGTTCTTGTTCCAGCTCTGGATCAGGTCGGTGCCCCATTCGCGGGTGACCACATCGGCCACGCGCGCGGGGGTGGCGCGCGGCATCACGCCGAGCGAATTGCCGTCGAGGTAGATGGTGCCTTCGGGCAAGTGGAAGAGGTCGCGCAGGGAGCGCAGCGGGTCTTGCGCGTCGAGTGCGCGGCAGTCTTGCAGGGTGATGGTCATTGGAGTTCCCGGAGGATGGCGCGCACGGGGCTTGCGTCGGCGGTGGTGAGTTTCAGGGGCAGGGCGATGAGCTCGTAGTCACCTTCGGGCACGTCGTCGAGCAGCAGGTTTTCCAGCACGCGCAGGCCGCGCCGGCGAATGGTCTGGTGGCTGTCCAGGGTCTTGCTGTTGGCCGGGTCGATGCTCGCGCTGTCGATGCCGATCAGCAGCACGCCGAGGTCGGCGAGTTGCTCCACGGTTTCTGGAGCGAAGGCGGGCAGGGCGTCGTCGAACGCGTCTTGCGGCTGGCGTTCGTAGACCCGCAGGAGCACGCGTTGGGGAAGGCCGTCCAGCGCGTGGGCGATGTGCTCGGGCCTCACCAGTGGGCCACAGCCGATGGCATGGATCACGCGGCAGGGGCCAAGGAAGGCGTCGAGCGAAACCTCACCAATGGATGCGCCATCCGCGTCGTAGTGCAGTGGCGCGTCGGCGTGCGCACCCACATGTGGCGAAAGCGTGATCGCGCTCACGTTGACCGGGCAGCCCGGGCCGATGGTGGCGGCCCAGGTCTGGGTGTAGGCCGTGTCCCCCGGAAACACCGGGGAAGCTGCGTGCACGGAAGGGGAGATGTCCCAGAGTTTTTTCATGGTGCGGTGAAGGTAGCACCGTGAAAAAAACCGTGGTGTCGGTTAATCCCAACAGGCCTCAAAAAAGTTGAGGCCTGAAGTAAATGCGACCTTCAGTCTGCCCCGTCGACGGGCGGCAGGCCGTGCCGCTGGCGCGCGCGGGTGCAGGCGTCGCTGCCCTCTTCGAACTCACGGCAGGGCGATGGGCGCCACTCGTAGATGCCGCAGGCGATCTTTTTGCCGAGCTGGCCGGTGAGGGCCGCGCAGCGGGGTGGCGAGTGGTCGGTGCCCCGCATGCGCATGGTGGTATCGGTGACTTCCACCGCCAGGCCCGAGGGCACCGAGCCGCCCATGTCCAGCATCTCCTGCACCGAGAAGTCGACGCGGAAGCAGGCGCAGCAGGCGCCACACGAGGTGCAAGCGCTCATGCGCTCGATGCCGCTTTGACCACCGCGGGCGCCCGGTACACCAGCACCTTGAGTGAGCGCTCTTGCGACACATCGGCAAATGCGGCGGGGTTGGCCAGGCGCTGCTCGAACACCAGCTCGGGCGCGGCCTCCTGCATCTGGTCCATCAAAAACGCGGGACTGAGTTGGGGTGCGTTGAGGCACAGCAGCACACGGCCTTCGGGGCGCAGCAGATCAGGCAGACGGCGGATGAGTTTGATGTAGTCCTGGGTGGCGATGAAGCTGCCCTTCTGGTGGCTCGGCGGATCTACGATCACCAGGCCGTAGGGGCCGCCGCGCGTGATCTTGCCCCAGGTCTTGAAGATGTCGTGCACGAGGAAACTCGCACCCGCCGGCAGGGAGTTGATGGGGTGGTTCTGCTGACCAATGGCCATCGCGCCGGCGCTCATGTCCACGTTGACCACCTGCTTCGCACCGCCTTGCAAGGCCACCACCGAAAACGCGCAGGTGTAGGCAAACAGGTTGAGCACCTTGTGGCCCGCGGCGTGCTCGCGCACCCACTGCCGGCCTTCGGCCATGTCGAGAAACAAGCCGTGGTTTTGCCCTTTGAGCACGTGCACCAGGTAACGCGCGCCGCGCTCGCTGACCACGTGCGGATCGGGCACGCTGCCAGCCATCAGGCGGGTGTCGGCCTGCCCCTCGCCTCGGCACTGGAACACCCAGTTCAGTGGCTCACCCGGCGCGACCACCTTCCAGCGCGCCGACAACGCTTCACCGATCACGGCCAGGGTGTCGTAGGCCACCGGCTGGAAGCTGGTGAGCAACCAGACCGGTGGAAACGCGTCCAGCGTCCACTGCTCGCAGCCCGGGTGCAGGCCACCGCGGCCGTGGAAGACCCGGCGCGCGTCGGTGCCGGGTTCGATGCGCGCGATCGCGTCGAGCAGGGCCTGCATCAGGCCAGGCGGCCGAGCAGCAGGAATTCCATCAACGCCTTCTGCGCGTGCATGCGGTTCTCGGCCTCGTCCCACACCACCGACTGCGGGCCGTCGATGACTTCGGCGCTCACTTCTTCGCCACGGTGCGCGGGCAGGCAGTGCATGAAGAGCGCGTCGGGCTTGGCCTGGCGCATCATGTCTTCGTCCACACACCAGCGCTTGAAGGCCTCTCGGCGCACCTCGTTTTCGGCCTCGAAGCCCATGCTGGTCCACACGTCGGTGGTCACCAGGTCGGCGCCGGCGCAGGCTTCGCGCGGGTCCTTGAAGACTTTGTAGCAATCGCGGTTGCTGATGCCGGCGAGCACCGGGTCGACCTCGTAACCGCCGGGCGTGCTCACGTGCACGGTGAAACCCAGCAGCTCCGCCGCCTGCAGCCAAGTGTTGGCCATGTTGTTGCCGTCGCCCACCCAGGCCACCACCTTGCCCTTGATGGCGTCCAGTGGTTGTCCGCTGGCGGCAGGTCGGTATTCGACCAGCGTGAACAGGTCGGCCAGGATCTGGCAGGGGTGGAATTCGTTGGTCAGGCCGTTGATCACGGGCACGCGCGAATGCGCGGCAAACGCTTCGATCTTGCTTTGTTCGAAGGTGCGGATCATCACCAGGTCGACCATGCGGCTGATCACCTTGGCGCTGTCTTCAATGGGTTCGGCGCGGCCGAGCTGGCTGTCACCGGTGGTCAGGTGCACCACCGAGCCGCCCATCTGGTACATGCCGGCCTCGAAGCTCACGCGGGTGCGCGTGCTGGCCTTCTCGAAGATCATGGCCAATGTGCGGTCAGGGTCGGCGAACGGCTGGTACTTCTCGAACGCCTTGAACTTCTTCTTGATGTGGGCGGCGCGCTCCAGCACGTGGGCGCATTCCGCCGCGCTCAGGTCCTTGAACTGCAGGTAGTGGCGGATCGTCATGTCGGGCTCTGCTCGGCAAAAAAGGCGTGGATCAAGGGCAGCAGGATGGCGAGCACCTCGTCGGCTTCGGCGATGGTCATGATCAGCGGCGGCACCAAGCGGATCACGCTGTCGGCCGTGACGCTGATCAGGAGGCCGGCGTCGGCGGCGCGCTGGGTGAGGGCGCCGCAGGGCTGGGTGAGCTCGACACCGATCATCAGACCCTGGCCGCGGATCTCTTTCAGGCCCGGGTGTCCGCCCAGGCTCTTCTCAAGCGCGGCGCGCAGGTGCGCGCCCACGCGCTCGGCGTTGGCCAGCAGGCCGTCTTCTTCAATGATGCGGATGGTTTCCACCCCGGCGCGCATGGCCAGCGGGTTGCCGCCAAAGGTGGTGCCGTGGTTGCCCGGCTGGAAGATGTTGGCGGCCTTGGGGCCGGCCACCACCGCGCCAATGGGCACGCCCGAGCCCAGGCCCTTGGCCAGCGGCATCACGTCGGGCACGATGCCCGCCCACTGGTGGGCAAACCACTTGCCGGTGCGGCCCATGCCGCATTGCACCTCGTCAATCATCAGCAGCCAGTCCTGCTCGTCGCACAGCGCGCGCACGTCCTGGAGGTACTGCGCGCGCATCGGGTTCACGCCGCCTTCGCCCTGGATGGTCTCGAAGAACACGGCGACCACATTGGGGTTGCCCACGGTGGCCTTCTTGAGCGCTTCGATGTCGTTGAGCGGCACGCGGATGAAGCCTTCCACCAGCGGGCCGAAGCCGGCCTGCACCTTGGGGTTGCCGGTGGCCGAGAGCGTGGCAATGCTGCGGCCGTGGAAAGCCTTCTCATAGACCACGATCTCGGGGCGCTCGATGCCCTTGTCGTGGCCGTACTTGCGCGCCAGCTTCAGGGCCGCTTCGTTGGCTTCCAGTCCGGTGCTGCAGAAGAACACGTTGGTCAGACCCGAGCGCTCCACCAGCATCTGCGCCAGGCGTTCCTGGTCGGGGATGTGGTAATAGTTGCAGCAGTGGATCATCTTGGCCACCTGGTCCTGCAAGGCAGGCACCAATTTGGGGTGGCCGTGGCCCAAGGTGTTCACGGCAATGCCGGCCAGCGCGTCGATGTATTCCTTGCCGTTCACATCCCACACGCGCACGCCTTTGCCGTGCGACATCGCGATCGGCAGGCGGCCGTAGGTGTTCATCACATGGGGCAAGGCGACTGGATTGAGGGCGGCGTTCATGCGGTGACTCCGGAAAAGAAAGGCGCTGGAGGGGCCAAAAAGAAAGCGGCTCAACGAAGGTTGAGCCGTCGAAGCGCGATTTTAGGCGCAGCGCCTGGGCATCATCATTGCTTGTTGGGCATCGCTGAAATGCGCCGCGACCGGATATCCCGGGTCCGGGTAATCCCTCGTTTCAAGTCTTATATAAGATATAATACCCATCGCTTCCAGCGGCGAGCGATCCTCGTTCCGGTGGTGGTTTTCTCCTCTGCACGGCCCTCCATCCGAAGGCTTCTCCCGATGGTTTCACCGACAGCCAAACAAGTCTTCATCCAGGGCATCACCCAGAACGGCCGCACCTTCCGGCCGAGCGACTGGGCCGAGCGCCTGGCCGGCGTCATGAGCCCGTTTCGACCCGGCGGCGCCCAGCCCGGCAGCCACTTGAGCTACTCCCCTTGGTGCGTGCCCAACACCATCAACGGCGTCAAGTGCGTGGTGGTGCACTTGGACCTGCGCGAAGCCGAACCCATGGCCTGGGACTTCTGCATGAACTTTGCTCGGGACAACGATTTGCAGGTGGCTGAGGCCTGTCTGCTGCCGGACTTGCCTGGGTCTTCCTGATTTTTCTCCGGCTGATCCGGTCATCGGCGACCACGGGGCACGGCTCCGCGAATGTCCTCCGAGTCGGCTTCGCAGCTTCTCCCCCTTGATTTCCCTGCGCCGTGCCCCATGGCCGCCGATGACCTCGTTGGCGCTCGGTCTGTCAATCCACAAGCTCATTTCAGGCTCGCGGGCGCATGGCGCTCTGCGCAGCGAAATCAAGGAGGAGGCGGCACCAGCCG
>JAZKHJ010000019.1:0-44961 GCA_040385485.1 Pseudomonadota bacterium
GACCTTCGCCCGCATCTACCAGGAGATCATCAACTTCTGCAAGTGGCACGGCGCCTTTGACCCCAGGACCATGGGCACCGTGCCCAACGTGGGTCTGATGGCTCAGCAGGCCGAGGAATACGGCTCGCACGACAAGACTTTCGAGATCACCGAAGACGGTGTCGCCAACATCACCGACCTGGCCACCGGCGAAGTGCTGCTCAGCCAGGACGTGGAGCAGGGCGACATCTGGCGCATGTGCCAGGTCAAGGACGCGGCGATCCGCGACTGGGTGAAGCTGGCCGTGAACCGGGCGCGCAACTCGGGCATGCCGGTGGTGTTCTGGCTCGACCAGTACCGCCCGCACGAAGCACAGCTCATCACCAAGGTCAAGATGTACCTGCACGAGCACAACACCAGTGGCCTGGACATCCAGATCATGAGCCAGGTGCGTGCCATGCGCTACACGCTTGAGCGCGTGATCCGCGGTCTGGACACCATCAGCGCCACCGGCAACATCCTGCGCGACTACCTGACCGACCTGTTCCCCATCATGGAGCTGGGCACCAGTGCCAAGATGCTGTCCATCGTGCCTCTGATGGCCGGTGGAGGCATGTATGAAACCGGCGCTGGTGGTTCGGCGCCCAAGCATGTGCAGCAGCTCGTGGAAGAAAACCACCTGCGCTGGGATTCCCTGGGTGAATTCCTCGCGCTGGCGGTGTCGATGGAAGACCTGGGTTTGAAGACCGGCAATCTGCAGGCCAAGGTGTTGGCCAAGACGCTGGATGCGGCCACGGGCAAGCTGCTGGACAACAACAAGAACCCCTCGCCCAAGACCGGCCAGCTCGACAACCGCGGCAGCCAGTTCTATCTGGCGCTGTACTGGGCTCAGGAACTGGCCGCTCAGACCGAAGACACAGCGTTGGCAGCCAAGTTCGCTCCACTGGCCAAGCAACTCGCCGACAACGAGAAGACCATCGTGGCCGAACTGGCTGCCGTGCAGGGCAAGCCCGTGGACATTGGTGGGTACTACAAACCCGACTTCGACAAGCTCGAAGCCATCATGCGGCCCAGCAAGACCTTCAACGCCGCGCTGGCTTCAGTGCAAGCTTGAAGACGGTGTGTGAGTAGGTGAGGCGGCCTACCGTGTGAACGGTGGGCCGCTCAACTTTGAGCCGGCCTTCAGGCCGCGCTTGTCGAACCAACCCTTGTTCATTTCCAGCACAAAGCGCACTGGTTTGGTGGAGCAGTGCGAGGCCAGACTCTGCGGCTGCATGTCCGCAAGGTTGACGATGGTGCCGTCGTCGGCCACGAACGCCGCCGTCAGGGGGAGCAGGGTGTTCTTCATCCAGAAACATTGCTCAGAGGCTTGCTCGAACGCAAACAGCATGCCTTCGTTGACCGGCATCTCCTTGCGGAACATCAGGCCCACGGCGCGCTCCTGCGGGGTGGCCGCCAGTTGCGCCTGGATCAGGTGCATGCCGGCTGACAGCGTGACCCGTGGCAATTGAAGCTGGGGCGCATCTTGAGACCAGGCCGATCCCCCCACGAGGAACAGCAGAGACAGCAGGTGGATGGACAGTTTTTTCATGCAATGAATGGGGTGGTTCGCTTCAGGCCCGCATTCTCCGCCAACCCAATGCCCGGCGTGTGTCCGGTGTGTATCTGGCAGGAAGGCATCCACGCTGCGTTGGGTTGTATGTGGGGACTAGAATTTCCGCAGCGCGTCAGCGCGACCTTCAGGCGAGCCTGGGCTCTGCGAGCCGGCCGCCGGCACCAGACACCACGGAGATCTCCAACATGTACCAGCACATCAAAGTACCCCCCCAGGGCGAGAAAATCACCGTCAACGCCGACATGTCGCTCAATGTGCCCGACCAGCCCATCGTGCCGTACATCGAAGGCGACGGCACCGGGTTGGACATCACGCCGGTGATGCTCAAGGTGGTCGATGCTGCCGTGGCCAAGGCCTACGGCGGCCAGAAGAAGATCCA
Organism: Pseudomonadota bacterium; assembly: GCA_040385485.1. Taxonomy (GTDB): domain Bacteria; phylum Pseudomonadota; class Gammaproteobacteria; order Burkholderiales; family Burkholderiaceae_C; genus Hydrogenophaga. Next base: position 1,974 of record JAZKHJ010000019.1, read on the forward strand.
CTGGATGGAGGTCTACGCGGGTGAGAAGTCGACCAAGGTTTACGGACCCGACGTTTGGCTGCCGGAGGAAACCCTGGCCGCGTTGCGCGAGTACGTGGTCTCCATCAAAGGCCCGCTGACCACGCCCGTGGGCGGCGGCATCCGCTCGCTCAACGTGGCATTGCGCCAGGAACTCGACCTCTACGTCTGCCTGCGCCCGGTGCAGTATTTCAAGGGCGTGCCTTCGCCGCTGAAAGAGCCCGAGAAGACCAACATGGTGATTTTCCGCGAGAACTCGGAAGACATCTATGCGGGCATCGAGTACGAAGCTGAGTCCGACAAGGCCAGGAAACTCATCAAGTTCCTGATGGAAGAGATGGGCGTGACCAAGATCCGCTTCCCGAACACCTCGGGCATCGGCATCAAGCCAGTGTCGCGCGAAGGCACCGAGCGCCTGGTGCGCAAGGCCCTCCAGTACACGATCGACAACGACAAGCCCAACCTGACCATCGTGCACAAGGGCAACATCATGAAGTACACCGAAGGTGGCTTCCGGGACTGGGCCTACGCGCTGGCCCAAAAAGAGTTCGGCGCTGAACTGATCGACGGCGGCCCGTGGTGCAAGTTCAAGAACCCCAAGACGGGACGTGACATCGTCGTCAAGGACAGCATCGCCGATGCCTTCCTGCAACAGATCTTGCTGCGCCCGGCCGAGTACTCGGTGGTGGCCACGCTCAACCTGAACGGCGACTACATCTCGGATGCCCTGGCGGCCCAGGTCGGTGGGATCGGCATCGCGCCCGGCGCAAACCTCTCCGATACCGTGGCCTGCTTCGAAGCCACGCACGGCACCGCGCCCAAATACGCCGGCAAGGACTATGTGAACCCCGGTTCCGAAATCCTGTCTGCCGAAATGATGTTGCGCCACATGGGCTGGACGGAAGCCGCAGACCTCATCATCAGTTCGATCGAGAAATCCATCGCCAGCAAGAAAGTCACCTACGACTTCGCCCGCCTCATGGAAGGCGCCACGCAGGTGAGCTGCTCGGGTTTCGGTCAAGTGATGATCGACAACATGTGATCCCGCTGCGCCAAGATGGTGCGCAGTGAGAAATGGCGTGTCGAACGGGGGCAATTGCAGGCTTGAGCGGGGTCAAGCGCTTGGCTTCGGTGTCGAAACAAGGGGGGCCTGCGTCACCTCTTGTGGCTGGGACATTCCCTCAAGACATGTCATGAAAATTCGCCACAAACTCCCGCTCGCCATTGCCGTGGCCCTTGTGCTGGTCGCCTGCGCCGGCCTGTTCGGCATCCTGCAACTCCGACAGTCGCTGGGCACGTATGCCAACCTCATCGAAGTGGACTATGCGCAGGAACGCATGGCCGCCGGGATGTTGTCCAACTTCAAGACCCAGGTTCAGGAGTGGAAAAACACATTGCTGCGCGGCAAGGACGACAAGCAGCGCGACCGCTACTGGAGCGCCTTCCAGAAAAAGGAAGGGGAAATTGCCACCACCGCCGCTCGCCTGCAATCGTCGCTGCCTCAGGGCGAGGCGCACCAGTTGGTCACTCAGTTCCTCCAGGCTCACGCCGCCATGGGCGAGGGCTACCGCAAGGGCTTTGCGGCCTTTTCGGCGGCTGGATTTGATGCCGCCGTGGGCGATGGGGCCGTCAAAGGCATGGACCGCGCGCCCTCCGAGCTCCTTGACAAGGCCGTTGGCGAGATCGCCGCACGCGCCACAGCATCGGCTGCTGCCGCGTCCAAGGACAGCCAGCGCGCGAGCGCGCTGAGCCTGGGCCTGATGCTGATCGCCACGCTCGCGGGCATCGGCGCGGCCGTGCTCATCGGCCGAAGCATCACGCGGCCGATCAATCAGGCCCTTCGCGTGGCTCAGACAGTCGCGGCCGGCGATTTGAGTTCGACCATTCATGTCACGAGCACCGACGAGACCGGCGAACTGCTGCAGGCGCTCAAGGCCATGAACGAGAGCCTGGCTGACGTGGTGGCCCAGGTGCGTCAAGGCAGCGAGAGCGTGGCCGCCGCCAGTTCGCAGATTTCTCAGGGCAACCAGGAGCTCAGCCAGCGCACCGAGGAGCAGGCCAGTTCCTTGCAGCAAACCGCGGCCTCCATGGAACAGCTCGGCACGACGGTCACGCAGAACGCCGACAACGCCCGTCAGGCCAACCTGCTCGCGCAGGAAGCCCGTGGAGTGGCCACCGAGGGCGGCCGGGCGGTGTCCGACGTGGTGCTGACCATGAAGGGCATCAACGAGAGCAGCCGCCGCATCGCCGACATCATCGGCACCATCGACGGCATCGCTTTTCAGACCAACATCCTCGCCCTCAACGCCGCCGTCGAGGCGGCGAGGGCAGGCGAGCAGGGCCGAGGCTTTGCGGTGGTGGCCGCAGAGGTGCGCAACCTGGCGCAACGCAGCGCGCAAGCGGCAAAGGAAATCAAACTCCTGATCAATGCCAGCGTGCAACAGGTGGACCAAGGCACGGCGTTGGTCGACCAAGCTGGCGCGACTATGCAGAAGACCGTGAGTTCCATCGGGCGTGTCACCGACATCGTGGGCGAAATCAGCGCGGCCAGCACCGAGCAGAGCTCCGGCGTGGCTCAGGTGGGGCAGGCAGTGAGCCAGATCGACCAGGTCACACAGCAGAACGCTGCATTGGTTGAGGAATCGGCCGCCGCGGCAGCGAGCCTGAAGCACCAGGCGCAGCAACTGGTACAGGCAGTGGCCGTCTTCAAGCTGGCCTGAACCAGGCACCTGGGCTCAGCGCGCTACCGATGGGCAGGCGCGTGAGCAAACCAACGAAAAACCGGCAAGAAGGCACCCAGCTTGCCGGTTTTCATCCGGGCTTTCGCCTCACAATGAGGCATGGAAAAGACCTTCCTTCAGCGTTCAACCCCGCTATCGGGGCGGGACGTGGTTTTGAGTGAAACGCCACACCTATTCCCGCGTGGCGATGTGGGCAGATGGGCGCCGCTAGAATGGTTTTCATGGCCACCCAGAACCCCAAAAAACCCGAAAACCCGACGGTGCCACCCAGCGTCAGCAACGACGAGTCGGTGGTGCTCGAACGGCGTGCCCAGCGCACCAAGCCACCCCAGATGTTTCAAGTGGTCTTGCTCAACGACGATTTCACGCCCATGGAGTTCGTGGTACACGTCATTCAGGAGTTTTTCAGCAAGGACCGTGAAACCGCTACCCAGATCATGCTCAAGATCCATTTGGAGGGAAAAGGCATATGCGGCGTGTATTCGCGTGACGTGGCCAGCACCAAGGTGGATCAGGTCCTCCAGGCCGCGCGGTCTGCCGGGCACCCGCTTCAATGCATGAGCGAGCCAGTTGAATAAAGAACAACGCTCCCCATCTGCCCCTTGATTCATTTCATTTTGTCTTCCAGACGTTTGCTTCTCCGTTCACCCAAGCCCAAAGGACGTGCCCAATGATTGCCCAGGAACTTGAAGTCAGCTTGCATATGGCCTTTGTCGAGGCCCGGCAGCAGCGGCACGAATTCATCACGGTCGAGCACCTGCTGCTTGCGTTGCTGGACAACCCCAGCGCCGCCGAAGTGTTGCGCGCCTGCTCCGCCAACATCGACGACCTCCGCAAGTCCTTGACGAATTTCATCAAGGACAACACACCACAGGTGGCCGGCACCGACGAGGTGGACACGCAGCCCACGCTGGGTTTCCAGCGTGTGATCCAGCGCGCCATCATGCATGTGCAGTCCACCGGCAACGGCAAGAAGGAAGTCACCGGCGCCAACGTGCTGGTGGCCATCTTCGGCGAGAAGGATTCGCACGCCGTGTACTACCTCCACCAGCAGGGTGTGACCCGCCTGGATGTGGTGAACTTCATCGCCCACGGCATCCGCAAGAGCGACCCGCCCGAGCCGACCAAGTCGGGTGAGAGCGCGGCCGAGAACGAAGAGGCTGGGGAAGCCAAGAGCAACGAAAAGGCCTCGCCGCTGGAGCAGTTCACCCAGAACCTCAACCAGATGGCCAAGGACGGCAAGATCGATCCGCTTATCGGGCGTGAGTATGAAGTCGAGCGCGTGATCCAGATCCTGTGCCGCCGCCGCAAGAACAACCCGCTGCTGGTGGGTGAAGCCGGCGTGGGCAAGACGGCCATCGCCGAGGGCCTGGCCTGGCGCATCACGCAGGGCGAAGTGCCCGAGATCCTGGCCGATTCGAGCGTGTTCTCGCTCGACATGGGCGCGCTGCTGGCCGGCACCAAGTACCGTGGTGATTTCGAGCAGCGCTTGAAAGGCGTGCTCAAGTCGCTCAAGGACCGGCCCAACGCGATCCTGTTCATTGACGAGATTCACACCTTGATCGGTGCGGGCGCAGCGTCGGGCGGCACACTGGACGCGTCCAACCTGCTCAAGCCGGCGCTCTCCAGCGGCCAGCTCAAGTGCATCGGCGCGACCACCTTCACCGAATACCGCGGCATCTTCGAAAAAGACGCGGCCCTCAGCCGTCGCTTCCAGAAGGTGGACGTGGTCGAGCCGACCGTGCAGGAAACGGTGGATATCCTCAAGGGTCTCAAGTCGCGCTTTGAAGAACACCACGGCGTGAAGTACGCCGTGGCAGCCCTGCAGGCCGCAGCCGAGCTGAGCGCCAAGTACATCAACGACCGCCACCTGCCCGACAAGGCCATCGACGTGATCGACGAGGCCGGCGCCGCCCAGCGCATCCTGCCGGTGTCCAAGCGCAAGAAAACCATCAGCAAGACCGAGGTGGAGGAAATCGTGGCGAAGATCGCCCGCATTCCCCCGGCCAACGTCTCCAACGACGACCGCAGCAAGCTGCAGACGCTGGAGCGCGACCTCAAGAGTGTGGTGTTCGGCCAGGACAAGGCGCTGGAGATCCTCGCCTCGTCCGTCAAGATGGCCCGCTCGGGCCTGGGCAAGAGCGACAAGCCGATCGGGGCCTTCCTGTTCAGCGGCCCCACCGGTGTGGGCAAGACCGAAGCCGCCAAGCAGCTGGCTTACATCATGGGCATCGACCTGATCCGCTTCGACATGTCGGAGTACATGGAGCGCCATGCCGTGAGCCGCCTGATCGGTGCGCCTCCCGGCTACGTGGGCTTTGACCAGGGTGGTCTGCTGACCGAAGCCGTGACGAAGAAGCCACATTGCGTGCTGCTGCTCGACGAGATCGAGAAGGCGCATCCGGACATCTTCAACGTGCTGCTGCAGGTGATGGACCACGGCACCCTGACGGACAACAATGGGCGCAAGGCCGACTTCCGCAACGTCATCATGATCATGACGACGAACGCTGGTGCCGAGACCATGAACAAGGCGACCATCGGCTTCACCAACCCGCGCGAAGCGGGCGACGAGATGGCCGACATCAAGCGCCTGTTCACGCCCGAGTTCCGCAACCGCCTGGATGCCACCGTGAGCTTCAAGGCGCTGGACGAGAACGTCATCATGCGTGTGGTGGACAAGTTCCTGCTGCAGCTGGAGACGCAGCTCGGCGAGAAGAAGGTCGAGGTCACGTTCACCGATGCCCTGCGCAAGCACCTGGCCAAGAAGGGCTTCGACCCGCTGATGGGTGCGCGTCCGATGCAGCGCCTGATCCAGGACACGATCCGTCGCGCCCTGGCCGACGAGCTGCTGTTCGGCCGCCTGACCGAGGGTGGCCGCCTGACGGTGGACATCGAGATCAAGACCGACGAGGCCGGCAAGGAAGTGCAGGAAGTCCTGCTGGACATCCACCCACTGTCCAAGAAGGAAGGCAAGGCCAAGCCTGAAGAGGCCACGGCGGGTTGAACCAGTTCGTCCCCTAACAAAAAAGGCCCGGTGATCCCGGGCCTTTTTGTTGGGTCGCAACGCCGCTCAGGGTGCCGCGAGGTAGGCGGCGCGAATGGCCTCGATGCGCTTGCGGTTCACGCCGAAGTCTTCCCGCCCCAAACGGCTGGCGCTGCGCAGCTCGATCACGCTGCTGGCGGGGTTGACCCAGAATTCCACGTCATCGACGAACTTGAGCCAGCGCGTTTGCGCTTGGGCGTAGAGGTAGTCGGGCCGCTGCTCGACGATGGTCACGCCGGGCATGCCACGCAACACTGTTTCCAGCGCCTTGAGCGAGGCAGCAGCGCCGGCCCCCTTGAACGGCAAAGGATCGATGGTGGCGTAGGCGCGATGCGGGTGATCGGGGACCAGGGCGGCCTGGCTGCTCACACTGTTGCGGGTGCGCGAGGGCGGCTTGAGGCGGCCGTCCTTCACACCCAGGTCTGCCGGCTGTTGACCGCTCAACAGGCCCATCTGTGCGGCCATGAGCGCCAGCACAATGGCGGCCAGGACGATGTAGAAGGCGAATTTCATGGTGGTGGTGCCTGTCAGCGTTTGCCGCCCAGCAGCCCACCCAGCACACCGCGCAGGATCTGCCGGCCCAGGCCGCTGGCCACCGTGCGCGCCGCCGTCTTGGCCATCGTCTGCACGAGGCCGTCGTACTGCGCGCCGCGCGGACCGGTGCGGCCGAACAGGGCTTCGTTGACCATGCCACCAAAGCCCGCACCGGCGGCTTCAGGCTCCTGTTTCGCGGCACCGGGAATGCGGGGCGTGCGGGGCGCGTCCTTGGTGGCTTCGGGCTCGGCTTCCACCCCGCGCTTGTTCGCATGGTTGGCGAACATCTCGTAGGCGCTTTCTCGATCCAGCAGTTTTTCGTAGACACCGGCGACCAGCGAGTCCTGACGCAGCTGCTGGCGCTGGGCATCGGTGATCGGGCCGAGCTGGCTGCCTGGCGGGATGACGAACACTCGCTCGGTCTCGCTGGGCCGGCCCTTGGCGTCGAGCAGGCTCACCAGCGCCTCGCCCACGGCCAGTTCCGTGATCGCGGCCTCGATGTCCAGCCCGGCCTTGGGGCGCATGGTCTGCGCGGTTGACTTCACGGCCTTCTGGTCGCGCGGTGTGAAGGCGCGCAGCGCGTGCTGCACCCGGTTGCCGAGCTGGCCGAGCACGCTGTCGGGGATGTCCAGCGGGTTCTGGGTCACGAAATACACGCCCACCCCTTTGGAGCGCACCAGGCGCACCACCAGCTCGATGCGCTCGATCAGCACCTTGGGCGCTTCGTTGAACAGCAGGTGGGCCTCGTCGAAGAAGAAGACCAGCTTCGGCTTCTCGGGGTCGCCGATCTCGGGCAGGGTCTCGAACAGCTCGGAGAGCATCCACAGCAGGAAGGTGGCGTACAGGCGCGGCGCGTTCATCAGCTTGTCGGCTGCGAGGATGTTGATCACACCCTTGCCGTCCACCGTCTGCATGAAGTCGCTGATGTCGAGCATGGGCTCGCCGAAGAACTGGTCGCCGCCTTGTTGCTCGACCTGCATCAGACCGCGCTGGATCGCTCCGATGCTGGCGGCGCTGATGTTGCCGTACTCGGTGGTGAACTGCTTGGCGTTGTCGCCGATGTGCTGCAGCATGGCCCGCAGGTCTTTCATGTCCAACAGCAGCAGGCCGTTGTCGTCGGCGATCTTGAACACCAGGTTGAGCACGCCGGCCTGGGTGTCGTTGAGGTTGAGCATGCGCGCCAGCAGCAGTGGGCCCATGTCGCTCACGGTGGCGCGTACCGGGTGACCGAGCTCCCCGAACACATCCCACAGCGTGGTGGGGCAGGATTGCGGGGCGGGCAGGGTGATGCCGCGGTCCTGCAGCACCTTGCTGATCTTTTCGCCGAAACTGCCTTTCTGGCTGATGCCCGAGAGGTCGCCCTTCACGTCGGCCATGAACACCGGCACCCCGATGTTGGAGAACTGCTCGGCCAGGGTTTGCAGTGTCACCGTCTTGCCGGTGCCGGTCGCGCCGGTGATGAGGCCGTGGCGGTTGGCCAGCCCCGGCAGCAGCTGGCAGGTGGTGGTGGCGTTCTGGGCGATCAGCATCGGTTCGGCCATGGCGGAGGTTCCTTGTGTGCGGGTTCGGGGCAGGGCGGGTGAAAACGTAAAATCGCAGGCTTATTAGATCAAAGCCCAAGCAGGCAAAAGGACAATTTCGTGGCCGGACACAGCAAATGGGCAAACATTCAGCACCGCAAGGGTCGCCAGGACGAAAAGCGCGGAAAGATCTGGACCCGCGTGATCCGTGAGATCACCGTGGCCGCGCGCCAGGGTGGTGGAGACCCCGCCATGAACCCGCGCCTGCGCCTGGCCATCGACAAGGCCAAGGCCGCCAACATGCCGGCCGACCGCATCAAATACAACGTGGAAAAGGCCTCCGGCACGCTTGAAGGCGTGAGCCTGGAGGAGATCCGCTACGAGGGTTACGGCATCGGTGGTGCGGCCGTGATCATCGACACCATGACCGACAACAAGGTTCGCACCGTCGCCGAGGTGCGCCACGCCTTCAGCAAACACGGCGGCAACCTGGGCACCGACGGCTCGGTGTCGTTCCAGTTCAAACACTGCGGACAGCTGGTGTTTGCACCCGGCACGTCCGAGGACAAGGTGATGGAGGTGGCACTGGAGGCTGGTGCCGACGACGTGATCACAGACGCAGACGGCGCCATCGAGGTGTTGACCTCGCCTGCCGACTTTGAAGCCGTGAAGAATGCGCTGGAAGCTGCAGGCCTCATGCCCGAGATCGCCGAGGTGACGATGCGTGCCGAGAACACGGTCGAGCTCACCGGTGACGATGCCGTGCGCATGCAGAAGCTGCTTGATGTCCTGGAAGACCTCGACGACGTGCAAGGTGTTTTTCACAACGCCGAGATTCACGAATGAAAGTACTCGTCATTGGCGGCGGTGGCCGCGAACATGCCTTGGCCTGGAAACTCAAGCGCGACGACGGCGTGAGCCAGGTCTTCGTGGCGCCCGGCAACGCCGGCACGGCGCGTGACCCGGACCTCATCAACCTCGACATCACCGACAAGGTGGCGCTGCGCGAATGGGCTCAGGCCCAGGGCGTGGCACTTACTGTGGTGGGACCCGAGGCGCCATTGGCCGCCGGTGTGGTGGACGAATTCCGCGCCCATGGCCTGCCGATCTTCGGCCCCACGAAAACCGCCGCGCAGCTGGAAAGCTCCAAGGCGTTTTCCAAGGCCTTCATGCAGCGCCACGGCATTCCGACCGCGAAGTACCAGGCTTTCACCGACCCGGCCCTGGCGCACGCCTATGTGGATGCCGAGGGTGCGCCCATCGTCGTCAAGGCCGACGGCCTGGCCGCCGGCAAGGGCGTGGTGGTGGCCATGACGGCGGCCGAAGCGCACGAAGCCATCGACTTCATGCTGCTGGACAACAAATTGGGCGTGGCGCACAACGAAGGTGGCGCGCGTGTCGTCATTGAAGAATTCCTCGAAGGCGAGGAGGCCAGCTTCATCGTGCTGTGCGACGGCGAACACGCTCTCGCGCTGGCGACCAGCCAGGATCACAAACGCCTGATGGACGCCGACCAGGGCCCCAACACCGGCGGCATGGGCGCGTATTCTCCCGCGCCGGTGGTCACGCCCGCGGTGCACGAGCGCGCGATGAACGAGGTGATCTTGCCGACGCTGCGTGGCATGGCCGCGGACGGTATTCCGTACACCGGTTTTCTGTACGCGGGCCTGATGATCACGCCCGATGGACAGGTCAAGACGCTGGAGTTCAACTGCCGCATGGGCGACCCGGAAACCCAGCCGATCATGATGCGTCTCAAGAGCAACCTCACCCAGGTGCTGCTCTCGGCCACGCGCGCCGAGCTGGACCGCGTCACACTCGATTGGGATTCGCGCGTGGCGCTCGGTGTGGTGCTGGCCGCCGCTGGCTACCCACTGAGCCCGCGCAAGGGCGATGCGATCACCGGCCTGCCGGCCGATGCCGCCGACCGCATGGTGTTCCATGCCGGCACCGCCACGGCAGGCGAAGAGGTACAGGTCTCAGGTGGGCGCGTGCTGTGCGTGACCGCCCTGGCCGAGACGGTGGGACTTGCACAAAAGCGTGCCTACGAAGTGGTCGATGCCATCCACTTTGACGGTATGCAGTTCCGCCGCGACATCGGGTACCGTGCGCTTTGAATCCGCTTCACACCTCCGCGTGATGCGTCGGTCCAGTCCCCGCCCGTGCCCTTTTTGTTGATTCGGCCAGACCATGAAACACACCTCTCTGTCCTCCGTGCGTGAGTTCCTCATCGACCTGCAGGACCGCATCACCTCCACCGTGGCCATGGTGGATGGTGGCAGCTTCGTGGTGGACCGCTGGACCAAGCCGTCCGGCGAAACCCTGCAAGGCAACGGCGTCACCCAGATCCTTGAGGATGGCGCCGTGTTCGAGCGGGCGGGCTGCGGTTTTTCACATGTCACCGGCCCTCGCCTGCCGCCTTCGGCCACCCAGCACCGGCCCGAGCTGACGGGCGCGCCGTTTGAAGCCATGGGCGTCTCGCTGGTGTTTCACCCGCGCAACCCCTATGTGCCCACGGTGCACATGAATGTGCGTGTGCTCGCGGCCACGCCGGCCGGTGGCGAACCGGTGTGCTGGTTTGGCGGTGGCATGGACCTCACGCCGTATTACGGCTTCGAAGAAGACGCGGTGCATTTCCACCGGTCGGTGAAGAACGCGCTCGACCCGTTCGGCGTCGACAAATACCCGCGCTTCAAGACCTGGTGTGACGAGTACTTCTATTTGAAGCACCGCGATGAGCAACGCGGCATCGGGGGTGTGTTCTTTGATGATTTCTCCGAACTCGGCTTCGATGGCAGCTTCGCCATGATGAGCTCGGTCGGTGATGCCTTCCTCGACGCCTATCTGCCCATTGTCGACCGGCGCAAGAACACCCCCTATGGCGAGCGCGAACGCAGCTTCCAGCTCTATCGCCGCGGGCGCTACGTCGAGTTCAACCTCGTGTGGGATCGCGGCACCCATTTCGGCCTGCAATCGGGTGGGCGCAGCGAGTCCATCCTGCTGTCCATGCCTCCGCTGGTGAGCTGGGCCTACAACCGCAAGACCAAGAAGGGCACACCCGAGGAGCGGCTCTACAAGGAATTCCTGGTGCGCAAGGACTGGCTTTGACCGCCGATGCTGCTCGCCCGCAGCGCGTGGGCATGTTCGGTGGCGCGTTCGACCCACCGCACTGGGCACATCGCGCACTGGCCGAAACCGCGCTCAAGCAGCTCGGGCTGGACGTCCTGCACATCCTGCCCACCGGCCACGCCTGGCACAAGACGCGTGTGCTCTCGTCCGCCGCTGATCGGGTGGCCATGTGCCATCTCGCGTTCGACGACCTGGCCCGTGTGAAGATCGACGAGCGCGAAATCCACCGCAAGGGGCCGAGCTACACCGCCGACACGCTGCACGAACTGCAGCGCGAGTACCCTGGTGCTCAGTTGTTTCTCGTGCTCGGTGCCGACCAGCTGCTGGTCTTTCGCACCTGGGTGCGCTGGCAGGAAGTGCTGGACCTGGCCACGCTGGCGGTGGCCAACCGCGCCACCAACATCGGTGCTGACGCCCCGCTGGACCAAGAGGTCGAGACCGATCTGTCGCAAGTGGATCTGCCTTTCAAACGGCTGGACATGCCGCTCAAGAACATCAGTGCGACCGCCGTGCGCGCCCAACTGGGACAGGCGGCGCAGAGCGCCCTGGCCCTCGATGTTCTGGTGCCCGAGGCCGTCGCAAGCTACATTTCAACCCATCACCTTTATCAGAATCCCACATGACCAGCGAAACCATTGCCAAAAAAGACATCCAGAGACTCCAGCGCGCCATCGTCGACGGGCTGGAGGACGTCAAGGGTCAGGACATCGTGGTTTTCAACACCGAACACCTCTCACCGCTCTTCGAGCGCGTGATCGTTGCCAGCGGCACGTCGAACCGCCAGACCAAAGCCCTGGCCGCCAGCGTGCGCGATGCCGTGCGCGAAGCCGGCTTTGACAAACCCCGCATTGAGGGTGAAGACAACGGCGAATGGATCATCGTGGACTGCGGCGCGGCCGTGGCCCATGTGATGCAACCCGTGATCCGCCAGTACTACCGGCTCGAAGAGATCTGGGGTGCCAAACCGGTGCGCCTGAAGCACGGCGCAGAGAAGCCCTTCGTCGCCGAGGCCAAGCCTGCTGCCAAGAGCCGCAAGAAGCCGGTGGCCACCGCCGCCGCCCAACCCGCCAAGAGCACGGCGCGCAAGGCCGCACAGTCCGCGGCACGCACCGCTGCAGTAGCTCCAGCCAAGACCGCTGCCAAGAAGCCTGCGGTGAAAACGGCGTCCAAGTCGGCACCTGCAAAGACCACCCGCAAACCTGTCGCCAGCGCACCGAAAACCGCACTGCAGAAACTCGTGGTCAAACCCCGCTCGGCCACCAAGCCTGGCGCAAAGACCGCGGTGAAGCCGGCCGCCAAAGCTGCACCGAAAGCAGCGGCCAAGCCCGCAGCCAAGGCGCCCGCGCGCAAGACCACCAAGGCAGCAGCCCCCAGAAAGGCATGAAGCTGCTGATCGTCGCGGTTGGGCTACGGGTGCCCGACTGGGCCCAGACCGCCTACGACGATTACGCCAAACGCTTTCCGCCCGAGCTTCGGGTGGAACTCAAAGCCGTCAAGACCGAGCCGCGCGGCTCCAAGACCCTGGAGACGCTGCTCGCTGCCGAGCGCGAGCGCATCGAAGCCGCCATCCCGCGTGGCTCGCGCATCGTTGCGCTGGATGAGCGCGGCACCACCCTCACCACCAAGGCCCTGGCCCAGCAGTTGAACGAGTGGCAACTGGAAAGTGATGACGTGGCGCTTGTCATTGGCGGACCCGATGGCCTGGACCCGGCCTTTCGCGCTGCGGCACACCAGCGCATCCGCTTGTCCGACCTGACCCTGCCACACGCCATGGTGCGGGTGTTGCTGATCGAGCAGCTCTACCGCGCCTGGTCCGTGAACGCCAACCACCCCTATCACAGAGAATGACCGCCCCCACGCTCCGTCGCTCCGACTTCATCTACCTCGCTTCCCAGAGCCCACGCCGCAAACAGTTGCTGGAACAGTGGGGCGTTCGATGCGAACTGCTGCTGCCAGATGCTTCGGAGGACGCCGAATCACTCGAAGTGGTGTTGAAGGGCGAGGCACCGGCGGCCTACGTACAACGCGTTACCGGGCTGAAGCTGCAAGCCTCGCTTGAGCGTTTGAAGCACCGGGGTCTGCCGCCTGCGCCCGTGCTCTGTGCCGACACCACCGTGGCGCTGGGCCGGCGCATCCTGGGCAAGGCGGCCGATGCGCAAGAGGCCACAAAGATGCTCGCCAGCCTGGCGGGCCAGCGCCACCGCGTGCTCACCGCCGTGGCGGTGGGCGTGCCCGGCACGCGCAACCCGCGCCTCCATGCAGCCCTGTCCACCTCGTGGGTCACCTTCGAGCCGCTGACGGCCCAGCAGATCGCACGTTACGTGGCCAGTGGCGAGCCCATGGGCAAGGCCGGCGCCTATGCGATCCAGGGCCGGGCCAGCCTCTGGGTGAGCCACATCAGCGGCAGCTATTCGGGCATCATGGGCTTGCCCGCGCACGAGACAGCGCAGGTGCTGCACGCCGCCGGTGTGCGGCTGATCTGAACCGCAACGCGCCACGGAGAAGGGCCCCATGAGCCAGGACATTCTGATCAATTGGTCGCCGCAGGAAACGCGGGTGGCCGTGGTGGAGCAGGGGGCGGTGCAGGAAGTGCACCTGGAGCGCACGCTGGAGCGGGGTCTGGTCGGCAACATCTATCTTGGCAAGGTGTCGCGTGTGCTGCCCGGCATGCAGTCGGCCTTCATCGACATCGGGCTGGACCGCGCAGCCTTCCTGCACGTTGCCGACCTCATGCCCAACATCGCCGCCAAACACGCGGCACCACGCGCAAACGCCCCCGTGCCGGCCGAATCCGAGCCCACGGCACCGGCCCCGGGGGCCAACGGCAAGCTGCTCACGCCCAACCCGGTGCTGCCGATCGAGCGCCAGATCTTCGAGGGCCAGGCGCTGATGGTGCAGGTGCTCAAGGACCCGATCGGCACCAAGGGCGCCCGCCTGACCGCGCAGATCAGCATCGCGGGTCGCCTGCTGGTGTTTCTGCCGCAGGACAACCACATCGGCGTCTCGCAGAAAATTCCCCCGGCGCAGCGCGAAGCCTTGCGCCAGCGGTTGCTGCAGTTGACCGCCACCACCGACGGCAGCGCTGCGGGCGGGTTCATCCTGCGCACCAATGCCGAAGATGCCACCGATGACGAACTGGCCGAAGACACGGCGTATTTGCGCAAGACCTGGCTTCGAATCAAGGAAGCTGCCACCCGCCAGCCTTCGGCCACGCTGCTGCATGAAGACCTGAACCTGATGCAGCGCGTGCTGCGCGATCTGGTGGGGGCAGACACGCAGTCCATCCGGATCGATTCGCGCGAGCAGCACGGCCTGCTCACCGCGTTTGCCGCCGAGTTCATGCCCGACACCGTGGCCAAGCTGCAGCACTACAGCGGCGAGCGGCCGATCTTCGATCTGTTCAACGTGGATGAAGACATCGTGCGCGCGCTCAGCCGGCGGGTCGATCTCAAATCGGGCGGGTATCTGGTGATTGACCAGACCGAGGCGCTGACCACGGTGGACGTGAACACCGGTGGGTTTGTGGGTGCGCGCAATTTCGACGACACCGTGTTCCGCACCAACCTGGAGGCCGGACAAGCGATTGCGCGGCAGTTGCGCCTGCGCAACCTGGGTGGCATCGTCATTGTGGATTTCATCGACATGGTGCGCGAAGACCACCGCGATTCGGTGCTCAGCGAGTTCCGCAAGCAGCTGGCACGTGACCGCGTGAAAACCATGACCGGCGGCTTCTCACAGCTCGGTCTGGTGGAGATGACGCGCAAGCGCACGCGCGAATCATTGGCACACATGCTCAGCGAACCCTGCGAAGCCTGCAGTGGCAAAGGGGTGGTGAAAACCGCGCGCAGCGTGTGCTACGACATCCTGCGCGAAATCTTGCGCGAAGCCCGCGCCTTCAACCCGCGCGAGTTCCGCGTGGTGGCCTCGGCCAAGGTGGTGGAGCTGTTCCTTGACGAGGAGCGCGCCCACCTGGCCGGTTTGTCGGACTTCATCGGCAAGCCGATTTCGCTGCAAAGCGAGAGCTCGATGACGCAAGAGCAGTACGACATCGTGTTGTTGTAGGCTCTCCCCGAAGCGCCTGTGGCGCCTCCCCAGGGGCCTGCGGCCCGGCAAAGCCGGTTCCGCGGTGCTCCTGGATGGAACCTCTTTCTCCGACCTATACCTCTGGTCTGAAGCTCTGGGCGTGCAGCCGGGCGTAGAGCCCATCGGCCTGCAGCAGCTCGCGGTGCGTGCCTTGTTCGCTGATGCGCCCATCGGCCAGCACGACCACGCGGTCGGCGTGTTCGATGGTGGAGAGACGGTGCGCAATCACCAGCGTGGTGCGGCCTTTCATCAGCCGGGCCAGTGCGTCCTGCACCAGCCGCTCCGATTCGTTGTCCAGCGCCGAGGTGGCTTCATCCAGGATCAGGATGGGCGCGTCCTTGTAGATGGCGCGTGCGATTGCCAGCCGCTGGCGCTGACCGCCCGAGAGCTCGGCTGCGTTGTGCCCCACGGTGCTGTGAATGCCCTGCGGCAGGCGTTCGACCAGCTCGCCCAGGTTGGCTGACACCAGTGCTGCACGCACGCGGTCTTCATCGATCTCGTTGCCCATGGCTCCCAGGGCCACATTGGCCGCGAGCGTGTCGTTGAGCATCACCACGTCCTGGCTCACCATGGCGTACTGGCGGCGCAGGCTGGTCAGGTTCCAGTCGGTCAGCGGCACGTCGTCAAGCCGGATGTCGCCGCGCTCGAATTCCACGAAGCGCGGCAGCAGGTTGACCAGGGTCGTCTTGCCCGATCCCGATGGCCCGACGAAAGCCACCGTCTCACCGGGATGGATGTCCAGCGAGATGCCGCGCAGGGCCACGAGGCTGTCGTCATCGCTGTGCACGATCTGATCGTCCTTGGCGGGGTAGCGCACCCACACGCCGGTCATGGCAATGGAGCCGGTCACGCGGTCGGCCGTGTGGGTGCCTTCGGGCTGCTCTGGCGTGTTCTCGATGAGTTCAAGCCCGCGCTCCAGTGCCGCGAGGCCCCGCGTGATCGGCGCGCTGATTTCCGCCAGGTGCCGGATCGGCGTGATCAGCATCAGCATCGCGGTGACGAAGGCCACGAAGTTGCCCACAGTGACACCACTGCTGTTGCTTTGCCACAGCGCCACGGCGATCACGGCCGAGAGAGCGGCCGAGGCCAGCAACTGGGTGAGGGGCGTCATGGCCGCCATGGCGACGGTGGATTTGAGCGCCAGCCGGCGCAAAGCCACGCTCAGTACATCGAAGCGCTCGGTCTGGCGCGCCTGGGCGCCGTGCAGGCGCACCATGCGGTGGGCCAGGGCGTTTTCTTCCACCACATAGGCGAGTTCGTCGGTGGCGGTCTGGCTGTCGCGGGTGAGCTTGTAGAGGCGGCGCGAAAGCACCCGCATGATGAGGATCAGGCCTGGAAACACGGTCAGCACGATCAGCGTGAGCTTCCAGTTCAGGTAGAACAGGTAGCCCATCAACGCGATCACCGTGAGGCTGTCCTTGGTCAGCGTGAGGAAGGCCGACACCAGCATCTGCGAGCCGGTCTGCACCTCGTAGACCAGCGTGTTGGACAGTTTGCTGGCGCTCTGGCGGGCGAACAGCGTCATCTGGGCATCGTTGAGCTTGACGAACATGGCCCGGCGCAGGTTGAGCAGGCCCAGGCTGGCGGTATAGGACAGCGTGTACTGCGCCACAAAGCCCGCCATCCCGCGAATGCCGAACAGGCCCATGAGCGCCACCGGCACCATCCAGAGGTCGATGTTGCCCTCGGCAAAGCCGCGGTCGAGCAAGGTCTTGAGCAGCGCCGGGATGAGGGGTTCGGTCAGCGCACCGATCAACGTGCTGACAGCCGCCAAGGCAATGCCGGTCTTGGCCGAGCGGAAGTAAGGCCACAAGCGGAGCAGGCGCTGTGTCAGCGTGCCGGCCAGTGGGGGATTGGAGCGGTTGGATGCGGTCAAAAGCGGATCGGTCCCAAAATGTGCGGGCTTGCGGAACATTCCGCACGGCGCTGAATCAGCCTTGCACCACAAGCGCCGGCCCCGCGCGCACACATCTTGTCACGGAAGGGCCGGGTGCCTCCGTTATTATCGGTCGGCTGTGCAGGGCGTTTTGCCCCTGCTGCGACCTCAGGACAAGCGACACACACAGCATGCTGGATTTGACCCGACACAACGCGCTGCCACTGATTCCGAGACGCCGCGCGCTCGGCCTGGTTTCCACTCTTCCTCTGCTCGGCTGGCCCTTGGCCTCGCAGGCCCAGTTCCGGGTTGAAGTAGCGGGCGTTGGCCTCACCCAGTTTCCGTTCTCTGCTGTGGGTTTTCGCGGCAACGACGTGGCCAGCGAGAACATCGCCGCCATCGTGCGGGCCGACCTCGAGCGCAGCGGTCAATTCCGATTTGTCGAGCCCATTGCAGGCGGACTGGACGAAACATCCCGCCCCGATCTCGGCCCCTGGCGCGAGCGCCGGTCAGACTCCTTGCTCACCGGCAGCGTCACCAAACTGGCCGATGGCCGCTTTGACGTGCGCTTCCGTCTCTGGGATGTCGTGCGTGGTCAGGATCTCGGAGGCCTGAGCTACCCCGTCGGTGCGCAGGACCTGCGACTGGCCGCCCACCGCGTCGCCGACTTCATCTACGAGAAGATCACCGGAGAGAAGGGTGTGTTCTCCACCCGCATCGCGTACGTCACCAAGACCGCGCAGCGCCACAACCTGTGGGTGGCCGACGCCGACGGTGAAAATGCGCGCGCGGCCCTCACGAGCCCCGAACCCATCATCTCGCCGAGCTGGGCACCGGGTGGCGCGCAGCTGGCCTACGTGTCGTTCGAAGCCCGCAAACCCGTGATCTACGCACACGATGTGGCGTCGGGCAAGCGGCGTCTGTTGGCGAACTTCAAGGGCTCCAACAGCGCGCCGTCGTGGTCGCCCGATGGGCGCTCGGTGGTGGCCACGCTCTCGCTTTCGGGCAGCGCACAGGTTTACACCATGGATGCCAACGGTGGTGAGCCGCGCCGCCTGAGCCAGTCGGCCAGTATCGACACCGAGCCGGTGTTCAGCCCCGACGGCAAGACCATCTATTTCGTGAGCGACCGTGGAGGCTCGCCGCAGGTTTATCGCATGGGTGCGCAAGGCGGCAACGCGCAACGCCTGACCTTCACGGGCAACTACAACATCTCGCCAGCACCCAGCCCGGATGGCCGGTGGCTGGCTTTTGTCTCGCGGGTCAATGGTGCGTTCCGTCTGCACGTCATGGAGCTCTCCAGCGGCAATGTAACGGCGCTGACCGAGTCCAATGCCGACGAGAGCCCGAGCTTCTCGCCCAACAGCCGCATGATCATTTACGCCACCCGGGAAAAGGGCCAGGAAGCCCTCATGACCACCACGGTGGATGGGCGCATCAAGACCCGTCTGGCCGGCGCGCAGGGCGACATCCGGGAACCCGAATGGGGCCCGTACCTGCGCTGATTCACATGGGGAGCCTTCAAGCTCCCTTTCGCATCCATCTTTTCAATTCCAAGGAATCTCCACATGAACAACGTCCAGAACATCTCCTCAATTCGAAACAACAACTGGACCCAGCGTGGCATTCGCCTGGTCGCTGGCCTCGGCCTGGCCGCCGTGCTGGCTGCTTGCAGTTCCGGTGTGAAGCTGGACGATGTGCCGGTTGAAGACCGCTCGGGTTCTGCTATCAATTCCGGTGCAGCCGCAGGTGGACAGGGCGGTGCGGTTGATCCGCGTGGCGTGTCCGGCGTGGCCGTGGGTGGTGCCGACTCGGTCCAGCCAGCAGCCGTGGCCCGCATCATCTACTTTGACTACGACAGTTTCGAGGTGAAGGCCGATTCAGCTGCCACGCTGGAAGCCAACGCGCGTTATCTCAATGCCAACCGCACCCGCCGTGTGAACCTCGAAGGCCACACCGACGAACGCGGCGGTCGTGAATACAACCTGGCGCTTGGCCAGAAGCGCTCCGAAGCCGTGCGCCGCGCATTGAGCCTGCTGGGCGTGACAGAAGCGCAGATGGAAGCGGTGAGCTTTGGTGAAGAGAAGCCTGCCCAGGTGGGCCTGGACGAAGCGTCCTTCGCCAAGAACCGCCGTGTTGAACTGACCTACCGTTGAACATGAAGCTCTCCACCGCAGCGCCCTGGGCGCTTTCCCTGGCGGTCCTGTGGCCCTTTCAGGCCCATGCGCTGTTCGGCGACGACGAAGCCCGCAAGGCCATCATCGAGCTGCGCCAGAAGGTGGATGCCAACAAGCAGGCCACCGATGCCGCAACCGCAGAGGCGCGGGAGGGTGATGCGGGCACGCGGCGCAGCCTGCTCGAGCTGTCGAACCAGATCGAGCAGCTGCGCGCCGAGCTGGCACGGTTGAGGGGTCAGAACGAACAACTGGCACGCGAAGTCTCCGAGCTGCAACGCCAGCAGAAAGACGTGCAGTCGGGCATTGACGAGCGCCTGCGTCAGGTGGAACCCCTGCGCGTCGAGTACGACGGTCAGGCGTTCACGGCAGCGCCCGCCGAGAAGAACGACTTCGAGGCCGCGATGGCGCAATTGCGCAAGTCCGAGTTCCAACCCGCGTCCGCGGCCTATGCAGCGTTTCTGCAGCGGTACCCGGCCAGCGGCTACACGCCCTCGGTGTTGTACTGGTTGGGCAATGCACAGTACGCCAGCCGCGCCTACAAGGAAGCCGTGGTCACCCACGGCCGACTGGTGCGCGAGTTTCCAGCCCACGTGCGCACGCCCGAGGCCATGCTCGCCATGGCCAACAGCCAGGTCGAGCTGAAAGACGCGCGCACCGCCAAGAGCACGCTTGAAAACCTGGTGAAGGCGTATCCGAATTCCGAAGCCGCAGCAGCGGCGCGCGAGCGGCTGGCCCGCTTGCGCTGATGCCGGACGCCCGCTTGGGCGTGCGTCCATGAGGGGCAGGGGCTGCCTCCTACAATGGCGGCCATGGAAATCGCCGACATTCTCAAACTGAACGCCCTTGTGCTCTGGGCCGCCTTCGCGGTGGCCCTTGTTTTCGGGTTCATCGCACAACGCACCCATTTCTGCACCATGGGCGCGATCAGTGACATCGTGAACATGGGCGACTGGACCCGCATGCGCATGTGGGGCATGGCAGTGGGCATTGCCATGATCGGCTTCTACGGCATGGCCTGGCTGGGCTGGATCGATCCGACCCAGAGCATCTACACGAGCAGTCGCGTGATCTGGCTCTCAGCCATTGTGGGTGGGCTCTTGTTTGGCTTTGGCATGGTGCTGGCGTCGGGCTGTGGCAGCAAGACTTTGGTGCGCATCGGCGCGGGCAGCTTGAAGTCGCTGGTGGTTTTTTTCGTCATGGGCATTGCAGCCTTTGCCACCTTGCGTGGCGTGACCGCCGTGCTGCGCGTCAACACCGTGGACAAGGTGAGTTTCGACATGGCCTCCGGGTCTGCGCTGCCGGCCTGGCTGGCCAGCGCAATGGGCATGGAGCCGGCACTTACCGGCTTGGTCTTCGCGCTGGTGGTGGGTGGTGCCCTCGTGGTGTGGGCTCTGGTGAGCCGGGACTTTCGCACCGGGAACAACCTGCTCGCCGGTATCGGGCTCGGGCTGGTGGTGATCGCGATGTGGTGGGTCAGCGGCCGACTGGGTTACGTGGCCGAGCACCCCGAGACGCTGGAAGCGGTCTACCTGGGCAGCAACACCGGTCGCATGGAGGCGCTGACCTTCACCGCACCCATGGCGTTCACACTGGACTGGATCATCTTTTTCAGCGACACCTCCAAAGTCCTCACCTTCGGCATCGTCACGGTGGCGGGCATGGTCGTCGGAGCGTTCGTCTGCGCCTTGTTCGAAGGCAGCTTTCGCTGGGAGGGTTTCCGTACCACGCAAGACACGGCGCTGCACATGGCGGGTGCCGTCTGCATGGGTGTGGGTGGTGTCACGGCGCTGGGCTGCACGGTGGGGCAGGGCATGTCGGGCCTGTCCACGCTCAGCCTGACGAGCATCATCGCCGTGACCGGGATCGTGTTGGGTGCCATCGGTGGCTTTCGATTCCAGATATGGTTGCTGGACCGCGAGTGACGCACCAAGCCAGCGAATCCTTCGAGCGCCGCTTTGGCGGTCTGCGTCGACTCTATGGTGTCGATGGAGCGCAACGCGTCTTTGATGCACACGTGGTGGTAGCGGGCATCGGTGGAGTCGGGTCCTGGGCGGTTGAAGCCTTGGCGCGCAGCGGTGTTCGGCGCCTCACCCTGATCGATCTTGACCACGTGTCCGAATCCAATATCAACCGGCAGATCCATGCCCTGGAGCCGACCCTCGGGCAGGCCAAGGCCGAAGCGATGCGCGAGCGCATTGCGCTTTTTCACCCTGGTTGTGTTGTCGACGTTGTCGATGACTTCGTGACGCCCGACAACTGGCCTGCCTTGCTCGACGCCATACCTGGCCTGGACGGTCTGCCCTCGGCCGTCATCGATGCTTGCGATCAGGTACGGGCCAAAACGACATTGGCGGCCTGGTCGGCGGCTCACTCGGTGCCCTTCATCACGGTGGGTGCCGCTGGCGGCAAGCAGCTCGCTCATGCGGTTGATGTCGCTGATCTGGCAGAGGTCACACATGATCCCTTGTTGGCTCAATTGCGCTACCGCTTGCGCAAGCACCACGGCGGCGCGCGCGCTGGGCGCATGGGCGTGGGCTGTGTGTTCAGTCGCGAAACCGTGGCACCGCCTGATGCGTCGTGCAACATCGATGGTGTTGATGGTTCTCTCAACTGCCACGGCTACGGCTCGGTGGTGAGCGTGACGGCAGCGTTTGGTTTTTGTGCCGCAGGGTGGGTGATGAACACGCTGGCGAAAGATGCGCAATCAATCTCGACGAGGGCTTCAAAAGGCCCTCAAAAAGAAGCTATAATTTGAGGCTTCGCGGGATACACAATGTGCAGACAGTGTGTCGAATGCGAAACCCTGATGGGACGTTAGCTCAGTTGGTAGAGCAGCGGACTTTTAATCCGTTTGTCGTGGGTTCGACCCCCGCACGTCCCACCAAAACATTTGAAGCCCTGATCGAAAGATCAGGGCTTTTTTGTTGCCCGCTGCCCTTCGGCGTGCGGGCGGCACTCTTCGGAGAGACTCAGCGCTTCTTGAAGAAGCCGTAGATCACCAGCAGGATGATCGCGCCGACCACCGAAGCCAGGAAGCCGACCGGATCGCCCTGGCGGTACAGACCGAGTGCGGCACCGAGGTAACCGGCCAGGAACGCACCTGCGACACCCAGAAGGGCGGTCATGATCCAGCCCATGCTGTCGTTGCCGGGCTTGATGGCGCGTGCGATGAAACCGGCGATCAGGCCGATGAAGAGGGTGCCGAGAATGGACATCATTCGAAAGACTCCTGAGGGTTGAGGTTGATACAAAAGCAATAGAGCCTGCACTCTAGCTGCTTTTTACCTTCGCTCCTGGCCGAGCCTGTGGCGGCCCATCAAGGATCAGGCGCTGACGGCCTCGATGGCTTCTGTGAGCTCCAGCCAACGCGCTTCGAGCGCTTCGTTTTCGTCGTTCAGCGCCTTGAGCTGCTTGCCGTTGTTGGCCAGGTCGGCCGGGCTGAGTGGTTGGCTCATGCTGGCTTCCAGCCGAGCTTTCTCCTGCGCGAGTTGCGCCATGCGCTTCTCGGTCTGCTCGAGCTCTTTCTTCAGCGGCTTGGCTTTCTCCGCCAGTTGCTGGCGGCGCTGGGCATCGCTGCGTTTCTGCTCGGGCGAACGGTTCGGCTCGACCGTCTTCGCCTTCTGCTCGGGCGCGGCCACGGGGGCTGCCACCGGGCTGCGCTGTGCGTCGCGCTGTTCCTGGCGTTGCGCCTCGCGCGATTGTTTGGCCATGTCCAGCAGGTAGCGCTGGTAGTCGTCCAGGTCGCCATCAAACGGTTCGATGCCCCCGCGCGAGACCAGCCAGAACTCGTCGCACACCGCGCGCAACAGGGCACGGTCGTGGCTGACCAGCATGACGGTGCCTTCGAACTCATTGAGTGCCACCGACAAGGCCTCGCGGGTGGCGAGGTCAAGGTGGTTGGTGGGCTCGTCGAGCAGCAGCAGGTTGGGGCGCTGCCAGACGATCATGCACAGCACGAGGCGAGCCTTCTCGCCGCCGCTCATGCTGCCCACGCTCTGCTTGACCTGGTCGCCAGTGAAGTTGAAGTTGCCCAAGAAACTGCGCAGGTCCTGCTCGCGCGTGGGCTGGCCGCTCAGTCGGCCCTCGGCGGTGCATTCGCGAACCAGGCGGATCATGTGTTCGAGCGGCGTGTCGGCCGGGCGCAGCACGTCCAGCTCTTGCTGCGCGAAGTAGCCGATGTTCAGGCCCTTGCCCTCGGTGATCTGGCCGGCCAACGGCTGCAGGTCGCGCGCGATGGTCTTGACCACGGTGGACTTGCCCTGGCCGTTGGCACCCAGGATGCCGATTCGCTGGCCCGCGAGCACCGAGCGGCTGATGTTCTTGACGATGATGGTGGGCTCACTGCCTTCGTCCGGCGGCGGATAACCGAAGCTGGCGTCGCTCATGGCCAGCATCGGGTTGGGCAGGTTTTGCGGCTCGGTGAATTCAAAGGTGAAGTCGGCATCGGCCAGCACCGGGCCGATCTTCTCCATGCGCTCAAGCGCCTTCACGCGGCTTTGCGCCTGCTTGGCCTTGCTGGCCTTGGCCTTGAAGCGGTCGATGAACTTCTGCAGGTGCGCCATCTTGTCCTGCTGGCGCGAATAGGCCGACTGCTGCAGCGCCATCTGCTCGGCGCGCATGTCTTCAAAACGGCTGTAGTTGCCGCCATAGCGCGTGAGCTGCGCGGTGTGGATGTGGATGGTGACGTTGGTCACCGCGTCAAGAAATTCGCGGTCGTGGCTGATGACCAGCATGGTGCCTTCGTAGCGCTTGAGCCAGGCTTCCAGCCAGACCAATGCATCGAGGTCCAAGTGGTTGGTGGGCTCGTCGAGCAGCAGCAGCTCGCTGGGGCACATCAGCGCGCGCGCGAGTTGCAGGCGCATGCGCCAGCCGCCCGAAAAGCTGTTGACCGGGCGCTCGAGTTCGTCGGTGCGAAAACCCAGGCCGAGGATGAGGGCCTGCGCGCGGGCGGGCGCGTCGTGCGCACCCGCGTCATGCAGGGCCATGTAGGCGTGCGCCATGCGCTCGCCGTCGCCGCTGTCTTCCGAGGCGGTCACTTCCTGCTGGGCCGCCAGCAGTGTCACGTCGCCCTCGATCACGAACTGCGTGGCCGATTGGTCGGTCTCGGGCATGTCCTGCGCCACCTGCGCCATGCGCCACTGCGGAGGCACGTAGAAGTCGCCCTTGTCTTCGTGCAGTGTGTGGTTGAGCAGCCCGAACAGGCTGGACTTTCCCGCGCCGTTGCGCCCCACGAGACCGACTTTTTCACCCGGGTTGATGGTGCAGGACGCGTTGTCGAGCAGGACCTTCACACCACGGCGAAGGACAAGGTTTTTCAAAGTGATCATGGAGCGGGCGTCTGCGAGGTGGGCAGCGCCAAAAGGGATTCAAGGGTGAGCAGGAGAACCTGGTCGTCGCCGGCGCTGGTGGCGAGCCAGACGGTTTCCAGGTGGGGGAACGCAGCTTCAAAGTGCTCGCGTTCGTTGCCGATTTCCAGCACCAGCACGCCCTGGGGCTTGAGCCGTCTGGGGATGTCGCGGATCAGCTGGCGCACGAAGTCCATGCCGTCCACATTGCCGGCGATGTTGCCGTCCAGAGCCAGAGCGGGTTCGGCGCGGTATTCGGGCGGGAGCGCGGCCATGCTGCGGGCGTTCACATACGGCGGGTTGCACAGGATGAGGTCCCAGGGGCCGGGGCAGTTCTTCAGTCCGTCGGACACCACGAGCTGGATGCGGTTCTGCAGTTCGTGGCGCGCCACGTTGATGCGCGCGACTTCCAGGGCCTCGACTGAGATGTCTGCGCCGGTGACGCGCACGTCGGGGTAGGCCATGGCCGCGAGCACGGCCAGGCTGCCGTTGCCGGTGCACAGATCGAGCACGTCGCGCGTCTTCTCGTCCAGCCAGGGGTCGATCGAACCCTCGGCCAGCAGTTCGGCGATGAAGCTGCGCGGCACGATGGCACGCCGGTCCACGTGGAAGGGCACACCCTGAAGCCAGGCTTCGCCGGTGAGGTAGGCCGCGGGTTCGCGAGAGTCGATCCGGCGCTGGACCAAAGCCTCCACCTCGGCTTGTTGCTGCGCGGTGATGGGTTGGCGGGCGAGGGCGTCCAGGTCGCTGTCCAGCGGCAGGCCGAGCTGCCACAGCACGAGCCAGGTGGCTTCGTCACGCGCGTTGGTCGTGCCATGGCCATAGGCAAGATGGGCGGCATCCAGGCGGCGGGTGGCCGCAGCCAGCAGTTCTTTCAGTTTCACGGGGCGCTCAGTCGGGAGAGCCGGCGAGGCGGGACAGGTTGTCCAGCGTGCGGCGGTAAATGTTCTTGAGCGGTTCGATGTCGGCCAAGGCCACGTGCTCGTCGATCTTGTGGATGGTGGCGTTGGGTGGGCCGAGTTCGATCACCTGCGGGCACACCTGGGCGATGAATCGCCCGTCGCTGGTGCCGCCTGTGGTCGAGAGTTCGGTCTCGATACCGGTTTCGCTGCGGATGGCGTCACGCACCGCGTCCACCAGGGTGCCCGGTGGGGTGAGGAAGGGCCGCCCGCCCAGCGTCCAGGCGAGGTCGTAGTCGTCACCGGCCTGAAGACCATGGCGCGCCAGCATCCCGACCACGCGCTGCTGCAAGCTTTCGGGTGTGGACTCGGTGGAGAAACGGAAGTTGAAGTCGATCACCACTGTGGCGGGGATCACGTTGCTCGCACCGGTGCCGCCATGGATGTTGCTGACCTGCCAGCTGGTGGGCGGGAAAAACGCATTGCCCGCGTCCCAGCTCGTGGCGGTCATCTCGGCCAGCGCGGGGGCGGCCAGGTGAATCGGGTTTTTCGCCAGGTGCGGGTAGGCAATGTGGCCCTGTATGCCCTTGACCGTGAGCTTGCCGCTCATGGTGCCGCGGCGGCCGTTCTTGATCATGTCGCCGGTGCGTTCCACCGAGGTGGGTTCGCCCACGATGCACCAGTCCAGCCGCTCGCCGCGTTGCTTCAATTGATCGCACACCACCACCGTGCCATCCAGCGCAGGGCCTTCCTCGTCGCTGGTGAGCAAGAAGGCGATGTCGATGACGGGCTTGGGATGGGCGGCCACGAACTCTTCGCAGGCCACCACCATGGCGGCCAGCGAGGTTTTCATGTCGCTGGCGCCTCGGCCGTAAAGCTTGCCGTCGCGGTGCGTCGGAGCGAACGGATCGCTGCTCCACGCGGTGGTTGGCCCGGTGGGCACCACGTCGGTGTGGCCGGCAAAGATCAGCGTGGGCTGTTGGCCGGTGCCCAGCCGGGCCCACAGGTTGGTCACCCGGAAATCGTCGGGGCCGCTTTCGATGGTCTCGCAGACAAAGCCCAGCGCCGAGAGGCGCTGCGCAATGACCGACTGGCAGCCCTCGTCGCGCGGCGTGACAGACGCGCGGGCGATGAGCTGTTCGGTCAGGCGCAGGGTATCGGTCATCGGATCAATATTTCACGTCGAGCGTGAACTCGGTGAAGGTCGCGTTTTCGGTGGTGTCTTCGTCGCTCGCGTTCGCAGCGTCATTCGACTTGCTCGCGTGGAAGTCGTTCTGCAGACGCCACAGCAGGTTGTTGGGCGAGTCGGCCTGTGCCAGGCCTTCGTTGCGCGTGACAAGACCATCGTTGATGAGGCGGGCCAGATCCTGCTCGAAACTTTGTGAACCATCGGCCAGCGACTTCTCCATGGCCTCGCGAACGCCGGAGAAATCGGCCTTCTGGATCAGGTCGGCGATCAAGGAGGTGTTGAGCAGCACCTCCATGGCCGGCACGCGGCTGCCGGTGTGGGTGCGCAGCAGACGCTGCGACACGATGGCGCGCAGGGCGGCTGCCAGGTCACCCAGCATGGTGGGGCGCACCTCGACCGGGTAGAAGCTCAGGATGCGGTTGAGGGCCTGGTAGCTGTTGTTGGCGTGCAGTGTGGCCAGGCACAGGTGACCAGACTGGGCGTAGGCGATCGCGGCCGACATGGTCTCGCGGTCGCGGATTTCACCGATCAGGATCACGTCGGGCGCCTGGCGCAACGCGTTCTTCAGCGCGATCTGCAACGAGGCGGTGTCGGGCCCGATCTCGCGCTGGTTCACCACCGATTTCTTGTTGCGGTAGACGTACTCGATCGGGTCTTCGATGGTGAGCACGTGACCGCTGGCGGATTCGTTGCGGTGATCGATCATGGCCGCCAGCGTGGTGCTCTTGCCGGCACCGGTGGCGCCTACCATGAGCACAAGGCCACGCTTTTCCATCACCAGATCGGCCAGCACGGGTGCCACATTCAGCGAATCGAGCGCCGGGATGTCGCCGGGGATGTACCGGATCACCACGGCCACCTGGCCGCGCTGGCGAAACGCGCTGATGCGGAAGTTGCCCAGCGCTTCCAAGGGCACCGCCATGTTGAGTTCGCCGGTTTCCTGCAGCTCTTCCATGCGGGTGGAGGGCACGATTTCCGAGAGCAGGTTGCGCGGAGCCTCGGGCGGCAGCACCTGGCTGTTGATCGGGATGGTCTGGCCGTTGATCTTGATCATGGCCGGCGCATGCGCCGTCAGGTACACGTCCGAGGCCTTTTTCTCGGCCATCAGGCGCAGGATGCGCTCCATTGTTCCGCTGCTCATGTCGTGCCTTTCCCTTGTGGTTCCAGAAACGTCGACCTCAGTCGCGAAGGAGGTCGTTCAAGCTGGTCTTGGAGCGGGTCTGCGCGTCCACCGTCTTGACGATGATGGCCGCGTAGGTGCTGTAGTCCTTGCCCGATGCCGTTTTCTTGGGCAGGCTGCCGCTGATCACCACGCTGCCGCTCGGCACGCGGCCAAACAACACCTCGCCGGTGTCGCGGTTGAAGATGGGCGTGCTCTGGCCGAGGTAGACGCCCATGCCCAGCACGGAGTTCTCTTCGACGACGACGCCTTCAACCACCTCGGAGCGCGCGCCGATGAAGCAGTTGTCTTCGATAATCGTGGGGCCGGCCTGCAGCGGCTCCAGCACACCGCCGATG
Organism: Pseudomonadota bacterium; assembly: GCA_040385485.1. GTDB lineage: Bacteria > Pseudomonadota > Gammaproteobacteria > Burkholderiales > Burkholderiaceae_C > Hydrogenophaga. The sequence continues at coordinate 30,049 of JAZKHJ010000019.1, forward strand.
CCGACACCGCCCGAGAGGTGCACGTTCTTGCCGATCTGCGCACAGGAACCGACCGTGGCCCAGGTGTCGACCATGGTGTTTTCATCGACGTAGGCGCCGATGTTGACGTAGCTGGGCATGAGGATGGCGCCCTTGGCAATGTAGCTGCCCCGACGCGCCACGGCAGGCGGCACCACGCGCACACCGCTGGCCTTCATTTCGGATTCGCTCAGGTGGGAAAACTTGGTCTTGACCTTGTCGAAGAAGCCCAGATCACCGGCGCGCATGATCTCGTTGTCCTTCAGGCGGAACGACAGCAGCACCGCCTTCTTGATCCACTGGTGCACCGTCCACTGGCCCACGGCCTCGCGCGGGGCCACGCGCAGGCGCCCCTTGTTGAGCTCGGTGATCACGTGCTCCACCGCGTCCAGCACTTCCTTGGGTGCAGAGGCTGGTGAGAGTTCGGCGCGGTTGTCCCAGGCGTTGTCGATCAGGGTTTGCAGTTGTTGTGTCATGAGGCAGGTCGAAGGAGGAGAAAAGAAAAAGAGAAGTCAGGCGTGCCCGGCCATGAAGGCCCTGATGCGGTGGGCTGCCTCCAGGCATTCGGCGGGTTCGGCCACCAGGGCCATGCGCACGCGGTCCGTGCCCGGGTTGAATCCGGCGAAGGTGCGGGCCAAGTAGCTGCCGGGCAGAACCGTCACATTGTATTGAGCCAGCAGGGCGCGGGCGAAGGCTTCGTCGGCGCTCAAGCCCGCGCTGGCATCGGCAAAAGACGCCGGCACGCCGGCCCACAGGTAAAAGGAGGCATCGGGCAGGGCCACATCCAGCACCTCGGACAGCAGGGGGGTGACCTGGGCGAACTTCTCGCGGTACTGGCGCCGGTTGTCCACCACGTGGGCTTCGTCTGCCCAGGCGGCACGGCTGGCTGCCTGCACCACCGGGCTCATGGCGCCGCCGTGGTAGGTGCGGTAGAGCAGGAAAGGCTTGATGAGCGCTGCGTCACCGGCCACAAAACCGCTGCGCAGGCCCGGCACGTTGCTGCGCTTGGACAGGCTGGTGAAGCTCATCAGGTTGCGAAAATCGGTGCGGCCGAGTGCTTGCGCCGCCTCCAGCCCGCCCAGCGGCGGCTCGTCGCGAAAGTAGATTTCGCTGTAGCACTCGTCGGAAGCGATCACGAAGCCGTGCCTGTCGCTCAGTTCGAACAGCTTGCGCCATTCCTCCAGCGGCATCACCGCGCCGGCCGGGTTGCCCGGCGAGCACACAAACAGCAACTGGGTGCGGGCCCAGACCTCGGCCGGAACGGCGGCCCAGTCGGCCGCGAAATTGCGCGCCGGGTCGCTGGCCACATAGAACGGCTCGGCGCCACCCAGCAGGGCAGCGCCTTCGTAGATTTGGTAGAACGGGTTGGGAAACACCACCGTCGCGCCCGGGCGGCTCGGGTCGATCACGGTCTGGGCGAAGGCGAACAGGGCTTCTCGCGAGCCGTTGACCGGCAGCACCTGGGTGGCCGGGTTCACCGTCACGCCATAGCGCCGCTGCACCCAGGCCGCGCAGGCTTCGCGCAGGGCGGGCTCGCCGGCGGTGGCGGGGTAACTGGAAAGACCCGTGTCCAGCGCGGCGGCCAAGGCCTGTTTCAGGAAATCGGGGGCGGCGTGTCTGGGCTCGCCAATGCCCAGGCTGATGGGGCGCAGTGCCGGGTTGGGGGTGATGTCGGCAAACAGCCGACGCAGACGTTCGAAGGGGTAGGGTTGCAGGCGGGACAGGAGCGGGTTCATCCCCCGATTATCCGTTTGCCCCGCATACCCCCGCCCCCAGGGGGCGTTCACCGCTTTGGTGATCGCCGCCCCGGGCAGGCCCGCAGGGGCAGCGGGGTATCATTTCGCTCGCGTCGTCGGCCTCGGGCGGGCGTTTCTCATCCAGTCAGTCATCGGGCAGCGCCGTGCGTCTCAACTCCATCAAGCTCTCCGGCTTCAAGTCCTTCGCCGAACCGACCAATTTCATGCTTCCGGGCCAGCTGGTGGGCGTGGTTGGCCCCAACGGGTGTGGCAAGTCCAACATCATGGACGCCGTGCGCTGGGTGCTGGGCGAGTCCAAGGCTTCCGAGCTGCGCGGCGAGTCCATGCAGGACGTGATCTTCAACGGCACCAACACGCGCAAGCCGGCCAGCCGTTCCAGCGTGGAGCTGGTGTTCGACAACAGCGACCACCGCGCGGGCGGCCAGTGGGGCCAGTTCGGCGAGATCGCGGTCAAGCGTGTGCTCACGCGCGATGGCACCAGCAGCTACTACATCAACAACCAGCCGGTGCGCCGCCGCGACGTGCAGGACGTGTTCCTGGGCACCGGTCTGGGGCCGCGCGCCTACGCCATCATTGGCCAGGGCACCATCAGCCGCATCATCGAGAGCAAGCCCGAAGAGCTGCGCCTGTTCCTAGAGGAAGCCGCGGGCGTCTCCAAGTACAAGGAACGCCGCCGCGAGACCGCGCACCGCCTGGCCGACACGCGCGAGAACCTCACGCGGGTGGAAGACATCCTGCGCGAGCTCAATGCCAACCTCGACAAGCTGGAGAAGCAGGCCGAGGTGGCCGCGAAATACAACAACCTGCAGGCTGGCGTCACGCTCAAGCAGCACCAGCTCTGGTTCATGAAGCGCGGCGAGGCCGAGGCCGATCAGGCCAAGGTCAAGACCGACGCGGCCCAGGCGATCAACGACCTCGAATCACGCACCGCCGATTTGCGCCGCATCGAAAGTGAGCTGGAAACCATCCGCCAGGCCCACTACGCCGCGGGCGACCAGGTGAACCAGGCACAGGGCAAGCTGTACGAGGCGAGTGCCGAGGTCGGCAAGCTCGAAGCCGAGATCCGCTTTGTGGTCGAGGGCCGCACCCGAGTGGAACAACGCCTGGTGCAGCTCAAGGAGCAGATTGCTTCATGGACCACGCGCAGCGAAGACGCGGCGGTGGAGCTGGAGCAGCTGGCCGAATCGATGGTGCAGGCCGAAGACCAGTCGGTGGTGCTGGCCGCTCAGGGCGAAGAGCAATCGGGCGCCTTGCCCGCGCTCGAAGACAGCCTGCGCCAGGCTCAGGCCCGCGCCAACGAGCAGCGCGCCAGCGTCACGCAGGTGCAGCAGCAGATCCAGGTGTTGGCGGCCGAGCAGCGCAACATCGAAGAACAGAGCCGTTCGTTCAACCAGCGCCGCGAGCGCCTGACAGCCGACCGCAACGCGCTGGCCGCGCCCGACGAGGCACGCCTGCTGAGTGCGCAGACGCAGCTCACCAGCGCGCAGGAAACCGCAGAGTTGAATGATGCGGTGCTGCACGAACTGCAGGACAGCGTGCCCCAGCTCGACGACGCGCGCCGCACCGCGCAGCAGGCCGTCAACCAGGAGTCGGCGAAGCAGGCCGATCTCTCGGCCCGCATGGAAGCGCTCAAGGCGCTGCAGGACAAGGTCAAGACCGACGGAAAGTTGAAACCCTGGCTGGCCAAGCATGGGCTCGATGGCTTGCAGGGCCTGTGGAGCCGCATCCACATCGAAACCGGTTGGGAAAACGCACTGGAAGCCGCGCTGCGCGAGCGCCTGGGTGCGCTTGAAGTTTCACGCCTGGACATGGTGCGTGCCTTCGGCAACGATGCACCACCGGCCAAGCTGGCGTTCTACAACCCGCCATCGGGCGGCGCTGCCGCCGTCAGCACCACCGGCCTCAAACCCCTGGCCGCCTGGCTGCGCCTGAACGACGCCGGCCAACAGGCACTGCTGGCCGAATGGCTGCACGGCTGCCTGACCGCGCCCAGCCTCGAAGATGCGATGGCGCAGCGCACCCAGTTGCAAGCCGGCGAGGTGATCTTCGTGGCCAGCGGTCACGCGGTCACGGCACACAGCGTGAGTTTCTACGCGCCCGACAGCGAACAGGCCGGCCTGCTGGCGCGCGCGCAGGAAATCGAGAACATCGACAAGCAACTCAAGGCGCAGGTGCTCATCAACGAACAGGCACGCTCAAGCCTGATCCGCGCCGAAGCCGCCTACACCGACGCCTCGCAGCGCCTGGTGAGCGCCCGGCGCGAGGCCGCCGAATCGCGCAGCCGCGCGCACGAACTGCAGGTGGAAGCCCTGCGCCTGACGCAGCTGGCCGAGCAGACCCGCGCGCGCAGCGAGCAGATTGCCTCGGACCTGGCCGAGGTGGACGCCCAGCTCGACGAATTGCAGGAGCGACGCGTGACCGCGGAGGCGCGTTTTGAAGAACTCGACATGCAACTGGCCGACAGCCAGGAGCGCCATGCGCAACTGGACGACACGGTGATCGCGGCCGAGCGCTCGCTCAACCAGGCCCGTGAGCAACAGCGCTCGCTGGAGCGCACCGCGCAAGAAGCCACCTTCGCACTGCGCAGCCTGCAGGCGCGCCAGGCCGAGCTGCAGCGCTCGCTGGAGACGGCCGCCACGCAGGAAAAGTCGCTGGCCGACGAACAGCAGCGCGCCGCCGAAGAGCTGGGGCGCCTGAACGACGCGGCCGCACAGGCCGGCTTGCAGAGCGCGCTGGCCATGAAGCTCGAACGCGAGCAGGCACTGGGCGCGCTGCGCAGCCAGTACGACGACCTCACCGCCAAGCTGCGGGCAAGTGATGAAAGGCGACTCGCACTCGAGCGTGAACTCGACCCGCTGCGCAACCGCATCACCGATTTCCAGCTCAAGGAACAGGCTGCGCGCCTGGGCGTGGAGCAGTACAGCCAGATGCTCGAAGAGGCCCAGGCCGATCTGGCCGCCGTGGCGCAGAGCATCACCGAGAACAACGTGCGCCTGCCCGGCATGCAGGGCGAGATCGACCGCCTGCACCGCGAGATCCAGGCCCTCGGCGCGGTCAACCTCGCCGCGCTGGACGAACTCACCGCCGCGCGCGAGCGCAAGACCTTCCTCGATGCGCAGACGGCCGATCTGGTCGAGGCCATGAACACGCTCGAAGACGCCATCAAGAAGATCGACAACGAAACGCGCGATTTGCTGGGCAGCACCTTCGAGACCGTCAACACCCACTTCGGCAAGATGTTCCCCGAGCTCTTCGGCGGCGGCAACGCGCGCCTGGTGATGACGGGCGAGGAGATCCTGGACGCAGGCGTGCAGGTGATGGCGCAGCCGCCAGGCAAGAAAAACCAGACCATCCACCTGCTCTCGGGCGGCGAGAAGGCGCTGACCGCGATCGCGCTCGTGTTCGCCATCTTCCAGCTCAACCCCGCGCCGTTCTGCCTGCTCGACGAGGTGGACGCGCCGCTGGATGATGCCAACACCGAACGCTACGCCAAGCTGGTCACCCACATGTCCAAAGAGACGCAGTTCCTGTTCATCAGCCACAACAAGATCGCCATGGAAATGGCCGAGCAGCTGATCGGCGTGACCATGCAGGAGCAGGGCGTCTCCCGCATCGTGGCGGTGGACATGGAATCGGCCGCCGGCATGCTCGAACCCACCTGAACACAAACACCATGAGCACTCTGCAAATCGGACTGGCCATCATTGGAGGGCTCGTGCTCGCGGGCGTGGTGGCCTACAACGCCTGGATCACGCGCAACAGCGTGCCGCGGCTGGCGCGCGAGCGCACGGCCCACCCGACGGGGGATCCCGCGGGTGACGAAACCGTGCCGTATTCGCCAGAGGACCTGAGTGGTCACGAGATCCAGCGCATCGATCCGGTGCTGGGTGACACGCCCGGTGCCATGCTCCAACCCGACCCGGCGGCGATTGCCGTGGCCGCCGCTGCGGTCAGTGTGAACCCGCTGCTGCACCAGCCGGAAAAACGCCCCGGCCTGGACGCCTTGATCGACGTGATCACGCCGCTGGTGCTCGATCACGAAGTCTCCGGTGACGCACTGCTGGCCGCGTTGCCTGGTACCCGCCGCGTGGGCAGCAAACCGTTTGCGGTCGAGGGCCTGTGCGACGCAAACGGCGAATGGGAAACCCCGCGCCTGGGGCAGCGTTACCGGGCACTGCAGGCGGGCGTGCAACTCGCCAACCGCGCCGGGGCGCTCAACGACATCGAGTTTTCCGAGTTCGTGGTGAAGGCGCAGGCCTTTGCCGACGCGGTGGGCGCTGCCCCAGAGTTTCCCGACATGCGCGCCGAAGTGGCACGCGGGCGTGAACTTGACGCCTTCGCCAGCGGGCATGACGCGCAACTGGGCTTCACGCTGCGCGCGCGGCGCGCCGCCTGGAGCCCGGGCTACGTGGCACAGCACGCGTCCAAGCTGGGTTTTGTGGCCGGCGCCTTGCCCGGGCGCATGGTGCTCTCGGGCAGCGAGAGCGGTCAGGCACCCGTGTTGAGTCTGGTGTTCGATCCGCAGGCCGCCATGGCCGACGATCCCGAGCAGAGCGCGCTGCGGGAGGTGGCACTGTCGCTGGAAGTCACGCACGTGCCGCGCAGCGAGCAGCCCTTCGTGCGAATGCGCCAGGCTGCCAAAGCACTGGCCGAGGCCATGGATGGCGTGGTGACCGACGACGCGGGCCAGCCCCTGTCCACAGACACCATGGACCGCATCGGTGCCGACCTGGAAAGCCTGTACGACGCGCTGGACAGCCGCGACCTTTCTGCCGGCTCCGCGCAGGCCCGGCGCCTGTTTTCTTGACCTGACTGTCATGACACCCGATCTTTTCGCTGCGGGGCCGGGCCCCGCCGAGCGAGCCGCCGAGTTGCGCGCTCAGCTGCACCACCACGCCCACCGCTACTACACGCTCGACGAGCCGGAAATTCCCGACGCCGAGTACGACCGATTGTTTCAGGAGCTTCAAGCCATTGAAGCCGCGCACCCCGAGCTGCTCACGCCCGACTCACCGACCCAGCGCGTCGGTGGCCGCGTGCTCGACGAGCTGGTGGCCGTGCGTCACCGCTTGCCCATGCTCTCGATCAACACCGAGACCGACACCGAGCCCAGCGGCGCGCGCAACTTCGACACCCGCGTGCGCCGGGCCCTGGGCCTCGCCGAGGTCGATCCGCCGGTGGAATACGTGGCCGAACTGAAGTTCGATGGTCTCGCCATGAGCCTGCGTTACGAAAACGGTTTGCTGGTGCTGGCCGCCACACGCGGTGACGGCGAGGTGGGTGAGGATGTGACGAACAACATCCGCACCATTCGCAACATTCCACTGCGCCTGCCCGTCGATGCGCCGCCCGTGCTGGAAGTGCGTGGCGAGGTCTACATGCGCCGCGCCGATTTCGAAGCGCTCAACGACCGGCAGCGCGCGAAGATAGCCGCTGGCGCCAAAGGCGAGAAGACCTTCGTCAACCCGCGCAACGCCGCTGCCGGCGCGGTGCGCCAACACGACTCGTCCATTGCGGCACAGCGGCCGCTGAGTTTCTTTGCCTACGGCCTGGGCGAGATCACGCCGCCCGAGCAAGGCGGGCCGGCGTTTGAAACCCACTACGACATGCTCATGCAACTGAAGGCCTGGGGTTTCCCGGTCGCTGAGCAGACAGCGCTGTGCACTGGTGCCGACGCGCTGGTCGCCTTCCATCAGCGCATCGGCAGCAGCCGCGACCAGTTGCCTTACGACATCGATGGCGTGGTCTACAAGGTCAACGCGCTCGCGCTGCAAAGGCGACTCGGATTCGTCACCCGCGAGCCCCGCTGGGCCGTGGCGCACAAGTACCCCGCACAGGAACAACTCACGACCGTGCTGGCCATCGATGTGCAGGTGGGCCGTACCGGCAAGCTCACGCCGGTGGCCAAACTCGCGCCGGTGTTCGTGGGCGGCGTGACGGTGACCAACGCGACCCTGCACAACGAGGACGAGGCACGCCGCAAAGACGTGCGTGTGGGCGACACGGTGATCGTGCGCCGTGCGGGTGATGTGATCCCCGAGGTTGTGTCGGTGTTGCTCGACAAGCGCGTGGGCAACCCCGAGCCGTTCAGCCTGCCGCGTCAGTGCCCCGTGTGTGGCAGTGACGCCGTGCGCGAAGAGGGCGAGGTGGACTACCGGTGTTCAGGCGGGCTTTTCTGCGGCGCCCAGCGCAAGCAGGCCCTGCTGCACTTCGCTCAGCGTCGCGCGGTGGAGATCGAGGGCCTGGGCGACAAGCTGGTGGAGCAGCTGGTGGACGCCGGCGTGGTCAAGGTACTGCCCGATCTGTACCGCCTGGGCCTCACGTCCTTGCTGGCGCTGGACCGCATGGCCGAGAAGTCGGCGCAGAACATCCTGGCTGCGCTGGAGAAATCCAAGCGCACCACCTTGCCGCGCTTCCTGTTTGGCCTGGGCATCCGCCACGTGGGCGAAGCCACGGCCAAGGAGCTGGCGCGCCATTTCGGTCAGCTGGACCGCATCATGGACGCGAGCGTGGAGGCCCTGTCGGAAGTCAACGACGTCGGCCCGGTGGTGGCGCAGAGCATTCGCACCTTCTTCGACCAGCCCCACAACCGCGAGGTGGTGGAGCAGCTGCGCGCCTGCGGCGTGAGTTGGGAAGAGGGCGAGCCCGCCGAGCGGGCGCCCCAGCCACTGTCGGGCAAGACCTTCGTGCTCACTGGCACCTTCCCAACGCTCAAGCGCGAAGACGCCAAGGCCATGCTCGAAGCCGCCGGCGCCAAGGTGGCGGGCTCGGTGAGCAAGAAGACCGATTACGTGGTGGCCGGCACCGAGGCCGGCAGCAAGCTGGACAAAGCGATCGAACTGGGCGTGGCGGTGATCGACGAGGCCGGCATGCTGGCTCTGCTGACCTCCTGAAGCCATGCCTACTTGAACTTGTAGTGATCCCGGTTGAGCACCGCCGCGATCGCGGTGACTTCTTCGGGAAAGAGTTGCAGGTTCAACTGGGTGCTGCAGTTCTCCACCATGCCGCGCAACAGCCCGGCGTTGTTGATGCGGCCCTGTGGGCGGTAGATGGCATTGCCGTCGCCGCCGACCTTGCCCACGTGGCATTGGGTGCACTTGTTCTCGGCGATGAGCTTTTCGCCCAGGGTGAGATCGGCCCCTTTGAAAATGTTGGCGCCCTGGGCTTGGGCAAGCAAAGGCAGTGACAACGCGCAGGCAATCAGGACGGGCTTCATGGGGTCTCCTCGGGTGTTCACGCGGAGTGCCGTGATCAGCGAAACTTACCCCAACACCGACGCTTGTCAAACACATGACCATTCACACCATTCTGAAAATGGGCGATCCGCGCCTGTTGCGCCACGCCCAGCCTGTCACCCGTTTCGACACGCCCGAACTGCATCAACTGGTGACCGACCTGCAGGACACCATGGTGGCGGCCAACGGTGCCGGTCTGGCCGCGCCGCAGATCGGCGTGGACCTGCAGGTGGTCATCTTCGGCAGCGGCGCGCCCAACCCGCGTTACCCCGACGCACCGGTGGTGCCTCGCACCGTGCTGGTGAATCCGGTCATCACCCCCTTGGGTGACGAGGAGGAAGAGGGCTGGGAAGGCTGTCTGTCGGTGCCGGGCTTGCGTGGCGTGGTACCTCGCTGGCGCCGCATCCGCTACCAGGGCTTTGACGAGTGGGGCCAGGCCATCGACCGCGAGGCCGAGGGCTTTCATGCGCGGGTGGTACAGCACGAGTGCGATCACCTCTGGGGCACGCTCTACCCGATGCGGGTGCGCGACTTCACCCGTTTCGGTTTCACCGAGGTGCTCTTCCCGGGCCTGGACGCAGGTGATGACGATTGAAACAATTCGTCGCGCGATTGAAATGAATTGAAATGTTCGTGCGGGCAAATCAACTAGAGTCATGCCGGCAAACCAAAAAACAGGGACTCCCATTTCATGAAGCACATGCTTGCCGTGGCCGCCTGCGCCGCCTTGCTGAGCGCCTGCAGCGTGACCAAGCCACCCACCGAGGTGGCGGTTGGCCTGGCCAGCACCTGGTACGCGCCGCCCCTGGCCCACCAAGGCAACACACAAGAGCTCACCCGCTGGTGGGAACGGTTTGACGACCCGGTGCTCACCGACTGGATCACCCGCGCGCAGGCACAGAGCCCGACGATCGCCACCGCCCGTGCGCAGGTGTTTGCTGCCCGTGCGGCGAGGTTCGGCGTGGAGGCGCAGAACGGGCCGCAGGTGAACGCGGTAGCCAACGCCACCCGCGGCATCACGGACCCGACCCTTCCCTTGGGCACCACGCTCAGCGCCGGTCTGCAGGCCTCGTGGGCCATTGGCCTGTGGGGCGAGAGCCAGGCCCGCCTGGGCAGCGCTCAGGCACAGCAGGACGCGGCAGGAGCGGGTTGGCACGAAGCCCGCGTGCTGGTGGCCTCCGAGCTGGCGCAACTCTATTTTTCGCAACGCCTGTGCCGCGAACAGCTCGCGGTGGCCTTGCGTGACCGCGATTCGCGGGCGGTGACCGCGCAGAACAACACCACGTCGGAGCGCGCAGGCCTCACCGCGCCGGCGGTGGCTGCGCTGGCTCGCGCCAGCGGCGCGGAGAGTGTGGCGCGTTACCGGCAGCAGGATGAGATCTGCGAGCGTCAGGTGAAGTCGCTCACGGCGCTCACTGGCGTGCCCGAACCCGAGGTGCGTCAGCGGCTGGCCAGTGCGCCGGCCCTGCTGTCATCGGAGCGGCTGGCCAACATGCTCTCGGTGAGCGCCGTGCCTGCCGAGGTGATCCGCCAGCGGCCCGACGTGTACCGCGCGCAGCGCGAGTTGGTGGCCGCCAGCGAGGACGTGGGCGTGGCGAAAGCGGCGCTGCTGCCGGGCCTCTCGCTCTCCGGCAGCCTGCTGCGCAACCGTTTCTCGGGCGGCGGCACCGAGGGCACGTTCAACACCTGGGCCATCGGCCCGCTCAGCCTGAGCCTGCCGCTGCTCGGGCGCGACAGCTTGCGTGCCAGCACCGACAGCGCGCAAGCCCGCTACGAAGCCGCCGCCGTGGCTTATGCCAGTACCCTGCGCCAGGCCGTGTCCGAGGTGGAGCAACCGCTGGTGACGCTCTCCAGCCTGCGCGAGCGCGAGGCGTCCACCGAGACCGCGGTGGCGGGCTACGAGCAGTCGCTCAAGGGCACCGAGGCGCGGTACCGCGTGGGACTGGCCAACCTCAACGAGCTGGAGGAGGCCCGCCGCCTCAAGCTCAACGCCGACAGCAGCGCGGTGGCGCTGCAGCAGGAACGCATCAACGCCTGGATCCAGCTCTACGTCGCCCTGGGCGGTGGCTTCGATCCTGTGAACAACCCCAACGCACTCAAAGACCCCGCATGAACGCCACACCTCCGCAATCGCGCAAACGCTGGCTCTGGCTGGCCATCGCACTGGCCCTGGTGCTGCTGTTGGTCTTCTGGATGTTCATCAAGAAGCCGTCGGCACCCGCTGCCGATGCGGTGGCCGCCGACGCCGGGCCCAAACCTTCACTCACGGTGACGGTGGCCCAGCCCGAACGCAGCAGCCTGCCGATCCGCCTGCAGGCCAACGGCAACATCACCGCCTGGCAGGAGGCCAGCGTGGGCGCAGAACTCAACGGCCTGCGCCTCGCGTCGGTGAACGTGAACGTGGGGGATGTGGTGCGCAAGGGCCAGGTGCTGGCCGAGTTCGCGCGCGAAACCACGCAGGCCGACAGCCTGCAGAGCCGGGCCAGCCTGATGCAGGCCGAGGCCAGTTTCGAGAACGCCAAGGCCGACGCCGACCGCGCACGCTCCATTCAGGACAGCGGCGCGCTGTCGGCATCGCAGGTGGCGCAGTACCTCACGCAGGAGAAGGTGGCGCGCGCGCAGCTGGAGGCGGCCAAGGCGGTGTTGAGCGCGACCGAGGTGCGTCTGGGCAACACCAAGGTGCTCGCGCCCGATGACGGCGTGATCTCCGCGCGCGGCGCCACCGTGGGCGCGGTGGTGAGCGCGGGGCAGGAGCTGTTCCGCCTGGTCCGCCAGAGCCGCATGGAATGGCGCGGCGAGGTCACGCCCAGCGAGGTGGGCCGCATCCGCACTGGCCAGAAGGTGCAGGTCACCGCGGCCAGCGGCCTGGAAATCACGGGTCAGGTGCGCGCGATTGCACCCAGCGCCGACCCGCAGACACGCAACATCCTGGTGTTCGTGGACCTGCCTCGCCATGCCGAACTGAAGGCGGGCACCTTTGCCAAGGGTTTCTTCGAGCTCGGGCAGAGCGAAGCGCTCACGGTGCCGAGCGAGTCCATCGTGGTGCGTGACGGCAGCAACTACGTCTTCGTGATCGACCCGCAAAACAAGGCGAGCCAGCGCAAGGTGCAGACCGGCCGGCGCGTGGGGGAACGGGTGGAGGTGCTCGAAGGCGTGAAGGCCGACGAGCCGGTGGCCGTGCAAGGCGCGGGCTTCCTGAACGAAGCCGACCTCGTCAAAGTGGTGAAGTGAGGACCGGGCCATGAATGTTTCAGCCTGGTCCATCAAGAATCCGATCCCGGCGGCGATGCTGTTCGTCATGCTCACGCTGGCGGGCCTGTTCTCGTTCCAGCAGATGAAGGTGCAGAACTTCCCCGACCTGGATGTGCCCAACATCACGGTGAGCGCCAGCCTGCCGGGTGCCGCGCCCAACCAGCTCGAGAACGACGTTGCGCGCGTCATCGAGAACAGCCTGGCCTCGCTGCAAGGCATCAAGCACATCACCACCAAGGTGCAGGACGGTTCGGTCACCATCACGACCGAGTTCCGCATCGAAAAGAACACCCAGGAGGCGCTGGACGATGTGCGCTCGGCCGTGGCCAAGGTGCGTGGCGATCTGCCGGCCGACCTGCGCGAGCCCATCATCAACAAGATCGAGCTCGCTGGCGGCGCGGTGTTGGCCTACACCGTGTCGTCCGACAAGATGGACGCCGAAGCCATCTCCTGGTTCGTCGAGAACGACATTTCCAAGCTGCTGCTGTCGGTGCGCGGCGTGGGTGCCATCAACCGCGTGGGCGGCGTGGACCGCGAGGTGCAGGTGCTGCTGGATCCGCTGAAACTGCAGGCCCTGGGCGCGAGCGCGGCCGATGTGTCGCGCCAGCTGGCCAAGGTGCAGATCGAAAGCGCCGGTGGCCGGGTGGACCTGGGTGGCAGCCAACAGCCGCTGCGCACGCTGTCGTCGCTGCAATCGGCCGAGGCCATCTCCCGTCTCGAACTGTCCCTGACCGACGGTCGTCGCGTCCGGCTGGACCAGATCGCGGAGGTCAAGGACACCGTGGCCGAACCGACCGCTGCGGCCTTCCTCGATGGAAAACCCGTGGTGGGATTCGAGGTGGCGCGCAGCCGCGGCGCGAGCGAGATCGAAGTGGGCGATGGCGTGCGCGCCAAGCTCAAAGACCTGCAGGCAGCGCGGCCCGATCTGCGCATCACCGAGTCGTTCGATTTCGTCACACCGGTGAAGGAAGAATTCGACGGCTCCATGATCCTGCTTTACGAAGGCGCCATCCTGGCCGTGCTGGTGGTGTGGCTCTTCTTGCGCGACTTCCGGGCCACGGTGGTCTCGGCCGTGGCGCTGCCGCTGTCGGCCATCCCCGCTTTCATCGGCATGCATTACATGGGCTTCACCATCAACGTTGTCACGCTGCTGGCCATGTCGCTGGTGATCGGCATCCTGGTGGACGACGCCATCGTGGAGGTGGAGAACATCGTGCGCCACATGCGCATGGGCAAGACGCCGTACCAGGCATCCATGGAAGCGGCCGACGAGATCGGCCTGGCCGTGATCGCCACCACCTTCGCGCTGATCGCGGTGTTCCTGCCGACCGCGTTCATGTCGGGCATTCCGGGCAAGTTCTTCAAGCAGTTCGGCTGGACGGCCTCGTTCGCCGTGTTCGCCTCGCTGGTGGTGGCGCGCGCGCTCACGCCCATGATGGCGGCCTACCTGCTCAAGCCGGTGGTGATGGCCAAGGACATGCCGCGCTGGGCGCGCAGCAACCGTGTCACCGGTGCGATCTGGCGCTGGATGACCAACCAGGACGAGCCCGCCTGGCTCGACACCTACCGGGGATGGGCCGCCTGGTGCATCCACCACCGCTGGATCACCATGATCGGCGCCGGTGTGTTCTTTTTCGCCTCGCTGGCGCTGATCCCGCTGCTGCCGCAGGGCTTCATCCCGGCCGACGACAACTCGCAGACGCAGGTCTACATCGAGTTGCCACCGGGAGCGACGCTGCAGCAGACCGTGGCCAGCGCCGAGCGCGCGCGTCTGCTGGTGGCGGCGGTGCCGCATGTGAAGTCGGTCTACACCACCATCGGCTCGGGCTCGGCCGGCTCCGACCCGTTCGCGCCACAAGGCACGGCCGAGTCGCGCAAGGCAGCGCTCACCATCCAGCTCGACGCGCGCGGCACGCGGCCACGCAAGCAGGTGATCGAAAACCAGATACGTTCGGCCATGTCCAATCTGCCGGGCGTGCGCAGCAAGGTGGGGCTGGGCGGTTCGGGTGAAAAGTACATCCTGACCCTGACCGGCAACGACGCCGCCGCACTGACGACGGCCGCCACCGCGATCGAGCGCGACCTGCGCACCATCGGCGGCGTGGGCAGCATCCAGTCGACCGCGTCGCTGGTGCGCACCGAGATCAGCGTCACGCCCGACCTCGCGCGCGCCGCCGAGATGGGCGTGACCAGCAGCGCCATCGCCGAGACCCTGCGCATCGCCACCGTGGGCGACTACGACACCGCCCTGCCCAAGATGAACCTCGCGCAGCGGCAGATTCCCATCGTGGTCAAGCTGGATGCCGCGGCGCGCCACGACCTGGACTTGCTCGGACGCTTGTCGGTGCCGGGCAGCAAGGGCCCGGTGATGCTGGGACAGGTGGCCACGCTGAGCTTTGGCGGCGGCCCGGCCGTGATCGACCGCTACGACCGCTCGCGCAACATCAATTTCGAGGTGGAGCTGGCCGGTATCGCGCTGGGCGACATGAAGACCGCTGTGGAGAAGCTGCCCAGCATCAGCAACCTGCCACCGGGCGTGTCGGTGCTGGAGATCGGCGACGCCGAGGTGCAGGGCGAACTGTTCGCCAGCTTCGGTCTGGCCATGCTGACCGGCGTGCTGTGCATCTACATCGTGCTGGTGCTGCTGTTCA
>JAZKHJ010000020.1:0-335496 GCA_040385485.1 Pseudomonadota bacterium
TCGCTGCCGCGCTCCTTCATCAGCTTGAGCTGGTTGGTCTCGATGGACTCGCGCAACTCGTCGTCGCTGATCTTGAGGTCGGCCACTTTCGGCATCACCGCCGGGTCCTGGATACCGGCGATCTGCGCGTTGCGCCAGTTCTCCAGCGCCTTGGGCGCCGTGGTGTAGTGACCGTGGCAATCGATGATGAGGCTCATGTTGTCTCCTGGTTTTCTTGTTCGGGTCTGAAAGGGCTCACGCGGGCTCCATGCCCTGTCGTCGCTTGGCCTCGGCGGCCTGCGGCGCGGTCATGTGGGCGAGCATGGCGCGCACCGCATCGGCCTTGTCCGTGTGCACGGGGATGCCGGCGGAAAAGGTGGTGATGATCTGGATGGCCGGGGGCAACGGGCCGGCAATGGTGATGCCGCTCACGCCCAGCAGTTCGCTGAGCTGCTGGAAGCCCAGCTCCACCTTGCCGCTGGCCACGAGCGAGGCCACCGGCACGCCGGGCGGCGCCTGCACGATGCGCCCCTGCACTTGCTCGGCAATGCCCCAGCGTTCAAAGAGTTTGATCAGCGCCACGCCACTGGGCCCGGTGGAATGGCTGATGCTGCGCGCGGCAAGCACGGCACTGCGCACCGCGTCTTCCGAGCCCAGGTCGGGCACAGGTGCGCCTTCACGCACGGCCGCAGCCACTCCCGAGCGCACCAGGTCCACCCGGCTGCCCGGCAGCAGGTGCCCGCTGGCGATCAGCTTGTCGATCGCATCCAGCGCCAGGATCACCACGTCGAAGGCTTCGCCGGCCTGCACCCGCTTGGCTGCGTCCACACCACCCACCGATTCGATCGCCACCGACACGCCGCTGGCGGCCTCGAAGGCGACCACCAGTTCGGCCAGCACCTGGCGCGTCGCCATGGACGAGATGCCCTTGAGGCGGGTGTTGACAGCATTGGGGGCAGAGGTGTTCGGCATGGGCTTGGGGGAAGTCGGTGGATTGTGAACCTTGCCTCTCCGCGAGAAAAGTCACATGACCGGCTAGCAGCTAGAACGAAATTACATAACTATGATCAACACCTGTCCCACCCTTCGTTCCCACGCCAGCACATGGACCTCAAGCAACTCGAATACTTTGTCCGCGTGGCCGAGCTCGGGAGCTTCACACGGGCCTCGATGGCGCTGAACGTGGCGCAGCCCGCGCTCTCGCGCCAGGTGCGCCTGCTCGAGGTGGAGCTCCGGCAGAACCTGCTGGTGCGCAACGGCCGGGGTGCCACGCCCACCGAAGCGGGCAAGCTGCTGCTGGCGCACGGACGCGGCATCCTGCACCAGGTGGAGCGCGCGCGCGAAGAACTCGGCCGGGTGCGCGGCGCGCTCGCCGGGCGCGTGGCCATCGGTCTGCCACCCAGCCTCGCCCGCGTACTCACCGTGCCACTCACGCGCGCTTTTCGCGCGGAGTTGCCCGAGGCGCGCCTCTCCATCAGCGAAGCCCTGTCGGTCACCATGCAGGAGTGGTTGACCACCGGACGGCTGGACATCGCATTGCTCTACAACGCGCAGCCCGCCCCAGAGATCGAGATCCACCCGCTGCGCGACGAAGAGTTGCTGTTGGTGGAGCCGCGCCCACCGGGCCTGAGCGAAGACCCGCCCACGTCCATCAGCCTGCGCGAGGTGGCCAACATGCCGCTGGTGATCCCCAGTCGGCCCAACGCGATTCGCATGCAGGTGGAAACCGAGATGGCCAACATCGGCTGTCGCCCCACGGTGGCGCTGGAGATCGATGGTGTGTCGGCCATCCTCGATCTGGTGGCCGATGGCGCGGGTGCTGCCCTGCTCTCGCGCAACGCCGTGGCCAGCTCGATCCGCCCCTCGGCCTACCGCATCCGGACCGTCAACCCACCCCTGAAAACGCGGCTGTGCCTGGCCACCAGTTCGCTGCGTCCGGCCACGCTCACACAGCAAAAGACGCTGGAGCTGATCCGCCAGACGCTGGAGGCACTGAACGCGCGGTGACAGGGACTCAGGAGCGGGGCTTGCGAGCGACCTGCATGCGGTCTGCCCAGGCCTGCCAGTGCGGCTTGTCGGGCATGTCGGCAAAGTCACCGGCTCGCGCCTTGCCCGCCATCCAGTCGTGCTTGTCGGCAATGGCGCTGGCCATCACGGGCTCAAACCCGGCCTCGCGCACCGTCTGTGCCGCCTCGCGCATCTCTTGCGCACGGCGCTGGCCGTGCTGTGCCACGCGGCTGAAGAAATAGCTGCCCTGTTGTTGCCAGTCGATGCCGGGAAAGGTCTCCTGCAGCGTGGCGATCATCGCGTCTTCCACGCCGTAGTGCCGCGCGGTGGCATAACTCTCCAGCACCAGCGCCTCCAGGCCCTTGATCATCACGCTGCGGCACATCTTGGTGGCCGAGGCCACGCCGATGCGCTCGCTCGCCACCTTCACGTCCATGCCCCAGGCCAGCAACTGTTCGGCCAGCTCGCTCGCATGCGCGCCACCCAACAGCATGGGCACGCGCAGACCGTGCGGTGGCACCGAGGTCATCACGCCAGCTTCCACATAGCGGCCGCCCGCCGCGTCCACAAGCCCCGCCGCTTCCTGCTTGGTGCCGGGCGAGGCGGAGTTCAGATCGAGAAAGAAGGCCTCGGGCTGGATGTAGGCCACTGCCTCGCGGGCCACGTCCAGGGTGCTGGAGGCGGTGACGGCGGAGATCACCAGCCTGGCCTGGGCGCACAGCTCGGCAGCGCTGGCGCACACCTGCACACCTTGTGCAGCTGCAACCGCGAGCAGCTCGTCGCGTTGCCGGGGGTCGTTGAACTTCAAGTCCCACACCCCGACCCACTCGACCCCGGCGTTTTTCAGGCCGGCCGCAAAGATGCGACCCACCTCGCCGTAACCCACGATGCCGACGCGTTGCATCGCCATCTCGGTCTCACTGTTTCGGGATGCCCGCGCGATCGATCACGGCACCCCAACGGCGGATGTCGGAGGCCAGCAGCGCAGCGGTCTGTTCAGGGGTGGACGAACGGGCGTCGATGTTGAGTCCGCGCAGCTTCTCGCGCACGGCCGGGTCGGCCAGGGCCGTGGCAATGTCGCGCTGCAGGCGGTCAACCACCGGGCGCGGGGTCTTCGAGGGCACGGCCAATGCATTCCATGACGAGGCCACGAACTCCTTCACGCCCGCCTCCACCGCAGTGGGCACCTCGGGCAACACGATGGAACGCTTCTCCCCGGTCACGGCCAGGGCACGCACCGCGCCGCTCTTGATCTGCGTCAGCACCGGGGCCAGGATCTCTACCGCCACGTCGACCTGCTTGCCGCGGATCGCACCGATCAGTGCCGGTGAGCCGTTGAAGGGCACGACCTGCACGTTGATGTCGGCCGTGCTTTTGAACAACTCGGCCGCCAGGTTCTGCGTGCTGCCGATGTTGATGCTGCCGACGTTGAGTTTGCCGGGGTTGGCCTTGGCATGGGCGACCAGCTCACCCAGGTTCTTGAACGGTGAGTCCGCGGGCACGACCACGACAATGTCGAAATAGCCGAGCGTGGAGACGGGCGTGAAGTCCTTGACCGTGTCGAACGGCAGGCTCTTGAACAGGCCGGCGGTGACCGCCGTGCCGTTGGACATGAGGAACATGGTGTGGCCGTCGGGCTCGGAGCGCGCCACTGTATCGGCCGCCACCACGCCACCAGCGCCAGGCCGGTTGTCGATCACCACGGATTGCGCGAGCAGCTCCGAGAGCTTCTGCGCCACGATGCGCGCGGTGAGGTCGCCCACACCACCGGCGGCAAAGGGCACGACGATGCGCAGCGTCTTCGACGGGAAAGCGGCTTGTGCGTGAACGGGGCCGGCCGCCAGAGCGGACAGGGACAGAGCGACACCCAGCAGGGTGCGGCGATTCAGGTGTCGAATGTTCATAGCTTGTTTACCCCACAAATTGGACCAACCACAGGGAAATTCCCGGAAAACTCAGCAGCAACAGCGTGCGGAACACATCGCTGATCAGGAAGGGCATCACACCCTTGTAGCTCTCGCTGATCGGCACGTCCCTGGCCATGCCGTTGACCACATACACGTTCAGGCCAACGGGCGGGGCCAGCAAACCGAAGCCCACCGTCATGAGCACCATGATGCCGAACCAGATCGCCACCGATTCCTGCGACATGCCGAAGTCCAGCCCGATGACCACAGGGAAGAAGATCGGGATGGTGAGCAGGATCATGGAGAGCTCGTCCATCACGGCACCGAGCACTACGTAGAACAGCATGATCCCGGCCACCACCATCACCGGCGAGACGTCCAGGCCTTGCACCACCTCGGCCAGTTGGGCCGGTACCTGGGTGAGCGCCAGCGAGGTGTTCATCATGTCCGCGCCGATGAAGATCAGGAAGATCATGGCGCTGGCCGCGGCGGTGGAGTAGAAGCATTGGCGGATCTTGGCCATCGTGAGCTCGCGTTTGAGCAGTGCGGCCACAAACGTCGCCGCGGCGCCCACGCCCGCGCCCTCGGTGGGCGTGAACAGGCCACCGTAGATGCCGCCAAACACGATCAGGAACACGATGGCGATCGGCGCCACGCCGATGAACGCTTCCATGGTGAGCTTGGCATGGTCGTCATCGTGCTCGGGTGCGTGACCGGGCACGAGCCGCACATAGACAGCGATGGCGATCATGTAGCCCAGCATCGCAATGACACCCGGCACCATGGCCGCGGCAAAGAGCTTGGCGATGTTCTGCTCGGTCAGGATGGCGTAGATCACCAGCGGCACCGAGGGCGGAATCAGGATGCCCAACGTGCCGCCGGCAGCCAGCGTGCCGGTGGACAGCCGGCCGGAGTAACCGTGGCGCTTCATCTCGGGCAGTGCCACCGAGGTGGTGGTGGCGGCCGTGGCCACCGACGAGCCGCAAATGGCGCCAAAACCCGCGCTGGCCAACACCGCCGCCATGGCCAGCCCGCCCTTGAAGCGGGCTGTGACCACGCTGGCGAACTGGAACAGGGCCTTGGAGATGCCGCCCTGCGTGGCGAAGTTGCCCATCAAGATGAACAGCGGTATCACCGACAGGTCGTAACTGGCGAAGCGCGCGAAGGTCGCGCCGTTGAGGTTGTTGAAGAACGGCGGCCAGCCGACCTGAAAGATGTACCCGAAACAGCCCGCACAAAACATGGCGATGGCGATCGGCACGCGAACCGCCATCAAGCCCAACATGGTGGCGAAGATCATTCCCGCCAGTGACAAAGAACTCATGCGCCCTGCTCCGAAAAATTGCCAAAGATGGTCTGGGTCCAGGCAATCACGCCGGTGAGGATCAGGGGGGGCACCATGAGGGCGTAGACGATCCACTCGGGGAAGGCCAGCATCATGGTGGTGGTCTGGGCGCTGTAAGCGCTCAAGCCACCCACGGCGGTGCGCCAGGCCAGCAGCAGCATGGCGCCACCCAGCAGGAAGCTGCCGAAGCGGTCCAGCTGGGCGTTCGTGCTGTCAGACAGCCTGGAGGTGAAGAAATCCACAATGATGTTCTCGCGCTTGAGCTGGCACCACGGCAGGAACATGGCGATGGCCGCGCCCGCCGTCACGGCGGTGAGCTCGTAGTCACCGACCAGGGTGACGCCGATGGTGTTGCGCCCGATCAGACTCACGCAGGTGATCAGGGTGATCACGGTCAACAGCACACCCGCCAGGATCGCGCTGGCCCGGGCCAGCAAGGACAGTAGCTTCAATTTTTCACCTTCAACAAAAGAGAAACCGGCCGCCATCCGCCTGCATCGGCAATGGAGAGCCGGTCATGCAGGCCCGGCACGGGTTGCGCTCGGGCCGGCCGGAATTATCGCTGTCCGTTACTTCTGGTTTTTGGCGATCAGGGCACGGGCTTCGGACACCAGCTTGGCGCCGTCGATGTTCTTGGCCTTCATCTCGTTGATCCAGTCGGTCTCCACCGTGGCGGCGGTGCGCCTCCAGCGCTGGGTTTCGGCCAGGTCGAGCGCCACGATGTTGTTGCCGGCTTTCTCGGCAATGGCGCGGCCGGCCTTGTCGCCGTCGTCCATGGCTCGGCCGAACATGGCAGCCGTCTCAATGCCCGAGTTCTTGTCGATCACCGCCTTCAGGTCGGGCGGCAGCTTGTCGTACGACGCCTTGTTCATCGAGAACGCGAAGGTCTGCGTGTACAGGCCTTCCTTGCCGGCGAAGGTGGTGTGGTTCTTCACCAGTTCACTCACCTTGAGCGCCGGCGTCACTTCCCAGGGAATGGTCGTGCCGTCGATCGTGCCCTTGGAGAGCGCATCGGTCACCGCCGGCACGGGCATGCCCACGGGCGTGGCACCCAGCTTGGTCAGCATGTTGCTGATGATGCGCGAGCCGCCGCGCACCTTCATGCCGCGCAGGCTCTCCAGGCCGGTCACCGGCGTCTTGGTGTGGAACAGACCGGGGCCATGGGTGTGCACGGCGATCAGCTTGACGTCCTTGAATTCGTCGGCGGCGAACTTCTCCACGTATTCCTGCAATGCGCGCGAGGACTGCTCGGCCGAACCGCTCATGAAGGGCAGCTCGAACACTTCGGTCTTGTTGAAGCGGCCCGGGGTGTAGCCCAGCACCGTCCAGGTGAGGTCGACCACGCCATCGCGGGCCTGGTCAAACAGTTGCGGCGGCGCACCGCCCAGTTGCATGGCGTGGAACAACTGAACCTTGATCTTGCCGCCGGAGTCGGCCTCGACCTTCTGCGCCCAGGGAATCAGCGCCTTGGCGGGAATGGTGGCTTGCTGAGGGAGCATCTGGTGCAGGCGCAGCGTCACGGTCTGGGCCAGGGCCGAGCCAGCGAAGGTGGCAGCGGCGATCGCACCCAGGGCCAGCAGGGTGCTGCGGCGTTTGAGAAAGGTCATGGTTTGTCTCCAGCTAAGAGGATGGTTGAGCCCGAGTGACGGGTGAACACTGGATCAATGGTGCCCGGCCCCGGATCGCTTGTGCATTCGAACACCCGGACTGTGCATGGACCAGAGTGTTAACGCCAGTGTGGGAAGAGACTTTCAGTTATGCCGTTATTTTATGAAACGACCTCCTCTCGCCAGGCGGTGTCGAGCGTGATCCGCCCCACCACACGCGACACACAGACGCAGATGCGCTTGTTTTCCTGCTTCTCATGGGCGCTGAGGAACACGTCGCGGTGGTCGATCTCGCCATCCAGTGCCAGCACGTCCAGCGCGCACAGGCCACATTCGCCCCGGCGGCAGTCGTTCATCACCTCGATGCCTGCGGCCTCCAGCACCTCGATGAGCGATTGGTCGGGCGCCACATGCAGCTCGGTCTGGTGGCGCGGCACGGCCACGTCGAATCCGGCCGGGGGCAGTTGACCACCGCTGCCGAAGGTCTCGAAGCGCAGGCTGGGTTCCGGCCGCCCGGCTTCGAGCCAGCGCTGGCGCACGGCATCGAGCAGGCGCGAGGGGCCGCACACATACACCTGAGCGCCCGAGGGCAACTCGTCGATGGCCCGCCCCAGGTCGAGCGTTTCGCCCTGGTCCGAGGCACAGGTGACCAAGGCATCGCCCAGCAGGGCTCGCAGCGCTTCGGCGAACGCCAGCTCGGCGGTGGACCGGGCGGCGTAGAGCAATTTGACAGGCAGGCCGCGTTTGACCAGGGCATGTGCCATGGAGACCATGGGCGTGATGCCGATCCCACCGGCCACCAGCAGCGTGGCCGGCGCCAGATAGGCCAACGGGAAATGGTTTTGCGGCGCACTGACCTCGATGCTGTCGCCCACCGCCAGTTGCCACATGGCGCGCGAACCACCGTGGCCGTCCATCAAACACTTCACGGCGATGCGGTAGCCCGCAACGTCCTCGGGCAGACCGACCAGCGAATACGACCGTGTCTGCGGTCGGCCACCCACGTTCACCTGCACCATCAGGTGGGCACCCGGAGCCCAGCGCTCGGCGGAACCTGCGGCCGGGGTGATGATGAATTCGCGCACGGTGGGGGTCACGTCGCGCAGGGCTGCGATCCGGGCGGCTTGCCAGTTGAGGTTGCTTTTCATGGTCGGTAGAGAGGGAAAGATTTCAGCGGCGCCGGATCAGCTTGATCGCGGGCATGGAGGCCGGCGTGTGGCCAAGGGCATGGCCGGCCAGCACCTCGCGCAGGTTGCGCTGGGCGAGGCGGGAGTGTTCGCGCATGATGGCTTCAGCCCGTGCGCCTTCGCGGCGTTCGATGGCGTCGAGCACCTGCCGGTGCTGGTCCTGTGCCACCACCAGCATGTCGCGAGCCTGTGGCGAATGCGCCTGCATCACCACGAAGCCCGACGGCGAGGCAAACGGCAGGCTGGCCACGCGTTCGAGCTGGCGGGCGATGGTGGGGCTGTCGGCCAGCTCGTACACGAGGGTGTGGAAATGGCTGTTGAGCGCCACGTAGTCGGCGAAACCTTCTTCGTTGAGCGCGGAGGCGGCCAGCACGGCGTCGATGCGGTCCAGGCATTGTTTGGCCTCGGCCAGCACCACGCCCGGCGCGCCGCGTTCAGCCGCCAACCGGGCGAGCAGGCCTTCGAGCGTGCCGCGCAGTTCGATGGCGTCGGCGATGTCGCGCTCGGAAAACGTCTGCACCACGTAGCCGCCGTTGGGCAGCGCCTGCAGCAAGCCCTCCTGTTCCAGGCGCATCAAGGCGGCGCGAATCGGCGTGCGCGAAACACCGAGGCGTTCCACGATGGCGAGTTCGGCGATGCGCGAGCCACCCGGCAGTTCGCCCGAGAGGATGAGTTCGCGCAGCTGCAGCAGCGCGCGGACCTGGGCGCTTTCCGTTGCGGGTTCAAGGGTCACGGTTGAAGTCATTGATTGCCTGCTTGGTCTGGTGTGTCAGCGGTGGGTGTGCGGCTGACGAGTGAGGTTGCCGGTGCGCCAACACGCCGATGGCCGAGGGCTTGGGGCGCGCCGTCGGGGGCGCCTATGCGCTGGCGAGGAGCGCAGCGGCTCGGGGTTGCCGCGCTTGCGCGGTCGGGTTCGCATGTTTGAGCGAAGCGAGTTTGCGAACCCGCCCCGGGCCGCGAGCACCGCAGCGAACCCCGAAGGGGCAGCGCATTGAAGCCCCCGGCGGCGCGCCCCAAGCACTCGGCTCGCCAACCCAGCATCGCCATCAAAGCACCCGACGAATCGGAATGACCGTTGCGCCACCCCGCTCCGCATCCACCATGCGGTCGATCAAGCGCCGCGCCCACATCGCACCTGCGTCGATGTTGAGGTTGTAGAACTTGTGGTCCGGGTGCTCTTCAATGGCCTTTTGCTGGGCTTCAAGCACGAACTCGTCCTCTCGGAAGATGCTGGCCACCCCTTCGCGCAGCTGGTGCGTGAGGCGTTGCTCGCCCAATGAGTAGTTGCGAGCGAAGGCCCAGAAGTACAGGCAGGTGCCATCGGTTTCGGGCGTGATGGTGTTGAGCACATAGCCATTCACGCCTTTGCTGCGGTCACCCCCGTCCTGGGGAAGCGCGCCGCTGCCGGCGGGCGCCACGCCCACATCGATGGTCACGGTGCACGGTGCCTCGAAACGCACGATCTGCCAGCGGTCCACCGGCCCCTCAAAGCCGCGTGCGTCCTTGATCTGACCGGCCCAGAACGGTGGCGCTTCGATGTTCTCCATCCAGCGCGTCACGGTGGCAAAGCGCTCGCCGTGCGTGGCCACGAACGGGGCTTCGGCCACCGCGCGGTTGCCGATGCTGCTGCCGTGCACGAAGGTCTCGTGCGTGAGGTCCATCAGGTTGTCGACCACCAGGCGGTAGTCGCACTGCACCCGGATCATCTTGCCGTCGCCGGCCCATGCGGGGTCATCGTTCCACTGCAGGTCGGGCACGAGCGCCGGGTCGGCCAGCGCAGGGTCCCCCGGCCACACCCACACAAAACGGTGCTTCTCCACCACGGGGTACGAGCGCACACAGGCCGAAGGGTTGAGCGTTTCCTGACTGGGCATGTGGGTGCAGCGGCCTTCGGCGTTGTAGACGAGGCCGTGGTAGCCACACACCACCTCGTCGCCTTCCAGCCGACCCATGGACAAGGGCAACAGGCGGTGCCAGCAAGCGTCTTCGAGCGCGGCCGCCACGCCCGTTGTCTGGCGGTAAAGCACCAGTTTCTGGTTGCAGATGGTGCGCGCCAGCAGGCTGCGCCCGACCTCGACGTCGTACGCGGCGGCGTACCAAGCGTTCAATGGAAAATGGGATTTTTCTGTGTTCATGGATACGCAATGTATACAGAACATGCCATTCTCGGAAGGAAATTCTCACTTTCACGGCATTTTTCCCGATTGATGTATTCAATGAAGCCGTCCGTATTCGCTGTAAAGTCACCGCTCCACCCCAAAAACGAGGACGACACATGACATCGCGCAGCCACCCTCCCTTCCGTGCCGACCACGTCGGCAGCTTCTTGCGCCCGGCCTACCTGCTCGAAGCGCGCGACCAGTTCTTCAACCAGAAGAGCATCACCGCCGAGCAACTGCGCAAGGTGGAAGACCGCGCCATCACCGAGATCGTGAAGTTCCAGGCCGACGTGGGCCTGAGTTCGATCACCGATGGTGAATTCCGCCGCACCTACTTCCACATCGACTTCCTGGAACAACTCGGTGGCGTGAAGACCGACATCCCGGTCACCATCGTCAAGCCCGACGGCACCGAGGAGCTGGCGCCACCGGTGATCCGCGTGATCGACAAGGTGCGCCACGTCAAGAACATCCAGCTCGCCGACTTCCAGTACCTCAAGGCGCAGGTGGAAGCGCTGGGCCAACCCGGGCTCACGCCGAAGGTGACGATTCCTTCGCCAACCATGCTGCACTTTCGCGGCGGGCGCGCCGGCATCAGCAAGGAGGCTTACCCCGAGCTGGACCCGGTGTTCTACGACGACGTGGCCAAGGCCTACGGCGAAGAACTGCAAAGCCTGGCCGATGCCGGCTGCACCTATGTGCAGATGGACGACACCAACATGGCTTACCTGTGCGACGAGCGCATGCGCGAAGCCGCCCGCAGCCGCGGCGACGACCCGAACGAACTGCCGCACCGATACGCGCAGTTCATCAACAAGGTGGTGGCGCACAAGCCCGCCGGCATGACGCTGGCCATGCACCTGTGCCGCGGCAACTTCAAGAGCACGCACGCGGCGGCCGGCAACTACGAGCCAGTGGCCGAGGCCCTGCTCAGCGAAATGAAGCTGGATGCGTTCTTCCTTGAATACGACGACGAGCGCTCGGGCGACTTCCGCCCTCTGCGCTATCTGTCGAAGGACAAGATCGTGGTGCTGGGCCTGGTGACCACCAAGTTCGGCCAGCTCGAAACCAAGGACGCGCTCAAGCGCCGCATCGAAGAGGCCGCGAAATACGCGCCGCTGGACCAGATGTGCCTCTCGCCGCAGTGCGGCTTTTCCAGCACGGTGCACGGCAACAACATCGCCATGGAAGACCAGCGCAAGAAGCTGGCGCTGGTGGTGGAAACGGCGAATGAGGTCTGGGGCTCTGCTTGAAGGCACCCCTGAAGTTCCACTTCGACTTCATCTCGCCCTTCGGCTACTTCGCC
This sequence comes from Pseudomonadota bacterium, assembly GCA_040385485.1. Classification (GTDB taxonomy): domain Bacteria; phylum Pseudomonadota; class Gammaproteobacteria; order Burkholderiales; family Burkholderiaceae_C; genus Hydrogenophaga. The sequence continues at coordinate 11,498 of JAZKHJ010000020.1, forward strand.
TCGTTGCGCATCGAAGACCTCGCTGCGCGGCACGGGCGAAGTGTGGAGTGGCATCCCATGCTGCTGGGCGTGTCGGTGTTGAAGGTGATGGGTCTCAAGCCCTTGCTGGAGACACCACTCAAGGGCCCTTACACCGAGCGCGATGTGCTGCGCTACGCGCGTGAGCACAGCGTGCCTTTGCAGCGGCACCCGAACGACCCGGTGATGAACCCGCTGGCCTGCGGGCGCGCCCTGGCCTGGGTGAACCGCCACCAGCCGCAGCGCGCGGCCGAGGCGGTGCACGCCATCTATGGCGCCTACTGGGGCCAGGGGCTGGACCTGTCAACGCCCCGGTCATTGATCCCCGTCGTGGGCGAAGAGCTTGCCCAGGCTGCCGCCAGCGACGAGGCAGCGGCACTGCTGCGCGCGGAGGTCGACGCCGCGTTGCAGGCCGGTGTGTTCGGCTCGCCCACCGTGGTGGTGGACGGCGAGCCGTTCTGGGGTATCGACAAGTTCGAGCAGATCGACCGTTGGCTCACGCGCGGCGGCTGGTGAGCTTCAGCCAAAGCGGATGTCGACCGCCACCGCAATGGCGGCCAGTGCCGCGCGCAACCGCTGCGACAGGTCTTCGTCGGGAGCACCACCGAGCGTGATCAGCGCACGCTGGCGGCCACCCTCTTCGCGGGCCTCGACGCGCGCCGCACGATCGGGCGCCAGATCCTGCGCCATCTCGGTCAGACTGATCTCGATGGCCCGCAGCCGCAGCGTGGGCTTGAACACCTTGCCGATGGCGGTGAGCGGCAGCGCGTCAACAAGCACCACCCGCTTCGGGCAAGCCGGCCGTTCATACACCTGCGGCGCCACTTCGCGCAGCAGCGCGTCGGCGTCCAGGCCCACGCCGGCGCGCAGCACCACGAAGGCCACCGGCACCTCGCCCGCGTAGGCATCGGGCTCGGCCACCACCGCGCACTGCGACACAGCGGGGTGCGCCATGAAAGCGTCTTCCACCAGGCCGGGGTCGATGTTGTGCGAGCCACGGATGATCACGTCCTTGGCGCGGCCGGTGATGTGGACGCGGCCGGCTTCATCCAGATGGCCAAGGTCGCCGGTGATGATCCAGCCGCCTTCAAACAGGCCCGCATTGCGCTTCGCATTCAGGTAGCCCGGGCTCACGTGCGGCCCGCGCAGCACAAGCACGCCGGTCTCGCCCGCTGCACATCGTTCGTCCAGTTGCGCCTCGCCATCGCGCCAGGGCACGGCATGCACCTCGGTGAAGGGCAGGCGCAGACCGGCCGAGCCGGGCGTGCGTGGCCCCAGAAGCGGCTCGATGCTCACCAGCCCCGCGCACTCGGTCATGCCCAGGATGTTGCGCACGGAGATGCCGGTGGCAGCCTCGAAGCGCTGGGCCAGCTCGGCAGGCAGCGGCGAGCCGCCGGTGAAGGCCACGCGCACGCTCGAGATGTTCGCGTTCAGCGGCACGCCCAGCAGGCTGGCCAGCACAGTGGGCACACAGGCCAGATGCGTCACGCGCTCGCGTTCGCAAAATTGCCAGTAGCGCTGCACGAAGCCGGTGTTGCGCATGCCGCCGAGCGTGGGCAACACCTGGCGCGCGCCAATGGACAGCAGGGCCAGGCCGTAGACAAAGGCGCCGGCCACGTGAAACAGCGGAAAGCCGTTGATCTCCACCGCCGTCTCGTCCATGTCGTAGAACGCATGCGCGAACCAGGCGGTGTGCGCTTCGTTGCCGGCGGTGTGCTGCGCGAGCTTGGGCGCGCCGGTCGTGCCGCCGGTGTGGAACAGCGCCACCACACGGTCGGGGTGCAGGTCGGGCTCGAAGGTGAGCGCCTCTGGTTGCGCGGCCATGAGGTCCTGCAACGATGGCCTGTTGGCCACCGCCGCATCCACCTCGATGGGCACGAGCACGGTGGCGTGCAGCGCCTGCACCGCCAGTGCCGTGGGCCATACCGCCAGCTCTGCGTTGGGCCCCAGGGCCACCAGCACCTTGGCGTTCGAGGCCTGCAGCAATGCGGCGATGTGATCGGGCTGCAGCAGGAAGTTGATCGGGCACACGCGGCCCGCCAGTTGCGCGCCCCAGAGCACGGCGTGTGCCTCTGGCGTGTTGGGCGCGAGCATGGCCACGGCATCGGCTTCATGCACACCGAGCGCACGAAAGGCGTTGGCCGCGCGGTGGATGTTGGCCAGCAACTCGCGGTAGGTGACGCGCTGCGGCGGTGTGTCCAGCGACGCGTCGGGGAGAAACGTGAAAGCCTCGCGCTCAGGGAAACGCTCGGCGGTGGCGCGGATCAGCTGGTATGGCGTTCGGTGGGGTGCCACCGTTGCCAGCGGCGCACGCTCCAGCGCCTCGACGTCGGCCAGGGCGGCGAACGCCTTCATGTCAAGCCGAGCAAACGCACCGCGTTGCCTTTCAGGATGCCGGGCATCACCTCGGGCTTGAAGCCCGCGACCTCAAAGTCCTTCATCCAGCGTTCGGGCGTGATCAGCGGGTAGTCGCTGCCGAACAGGATGCGGTCTTTCAGCAGCGTGTTTGCGTACTGCACGAGTTGCTTGGGGAAATACTTCGGGCTCCAGCCGCTCAGATCGATCCACACATTGGGCTTGTGCGTTGCCACACTCAGCGCCTCGTCCTGCCACGGAAAGCTCGGGTGCGCCATGACGATCTGCATGTCGGGGAAATCGATCGCCACGTCGTCCAGGTGCATGGGGTTGCTGTACTCCAGCCGCAAGCCACCGCCGCAGCGCATGCCCGAGCCGATGCCGCTGTGACCGGTGTGAAAAATCGCGGGCAGCTTGTGCGCGTTGATCACCTCGTAAATCGGCCAGGCCATCTTGTCGTAAGGGTGGTAGCCCTGCACCGTGGGGTGGAACTTGAAGCCCTTGATGCCCTCCTGCGCAATCAGCCGCTCGGCCTCGCGCGCGCCCATCTTGCCCTTGTGCGGGTCGATGCTGGCGAAGGCAATCATCATGTCGCTGTTCTCGCGCGCGGCCTGTGCAATTTCTTCGTTCGGAATGCGCCGGCGGCCCAGCTGCGACTCGCTGTCCACGGTGAACATCACCAGGCCGATCTTCTGCTCGCGGTAGTAGGTCACCGTCTCGGCGATGGTGGGTCGGCGGTTGCTGCCGAAGAACTTGTCGGCCGCGCGGTCGTACTCCTCGCCGTAGTTGTCGAAAGGGTTGCGACAGCTCACTTCGGCGTGCGTGTGGATGTCGATGGCGATGAGGTTTTTGTGGTCCATGGTTGTCTCTCGATGGTGGTTCAGACCTAGGGAAAACACGGGGGTCGGTCGGATGGGTTTGGCTTGTTTTGGTTATTGTTTATAACCATAATCGACCTTCGATTCAAGCGCAAAAACCCCGAACAGACGGCCAACGCCGACCCCCGACATGCCCATCCATTCAACCGACATCAGCCTGAGCCTGCAAGGCGCATCCAGCGAAATCGCCGTCATCACGCTCAACCGCCCGGCCAAGCGCAACGCGCTCAACGACGGCCTGATTCTCGCGCTGCGCGACATCTTTCAGGCCATGCCGCACGGCGTGCGCGCCGCCGTCATCAACGGCAGTGGCGACCATTTCTGCGCCGGCCTTGACCTCTCCGAACTCAGCGAACGCGACGCCGGCCAGGGCCTGCACCACTCGCGCATGTGGCACAGCGCGCTGGAGTGCGTGCAATACGGCCCGGTGCCGGTGGTGGCCGCGCTGCACGGCGCAGTGGTCGGTGGTGGCCTGGAGCTGGCCAGCACCTGCCACATCCGCGTGGCCGACGAGTCCGCCTTCTTCGCGCTGCCCGAGGGCTCGCGCGGGATCTTCGTGGGGGGTGGCGGCTCGGTGCGCATCCCGCGCCTGATCGGCGCCGCGCGCATGGCCGACATGATGTTCACCGGCCGCGTCTACAAGGCACCCGAGGCCGAGCGCATCGGCCTCACGCAGTACCTCGTGCCGCAGGGGACGGCGCTGGAGAAGGCCATGGAACTGGCCGCGCGCATCGCAGAGAACGCGCCCCTCACCAACTACGCGCTGATGCACGCATTGCCGCGCATCGCCGAACAACCGGCCGACCAGGGCTACCTCACCGAAGCCATGATGGCTGCCATCGCACAGAGCGACCCCGAGGCCAAATCACGCGTGCGCGCTTTCCTGGACGGACGCGCGGCCAAAGTGAACAAAGAGTGAGCGCCATGAGTCAGAACGCGACCATGGCCCGCTACCGGCCCCTCACTTTCGGCGTCACGCGCGCCACCCTGCGCGACGGTGAGCAGGGCACGCACTACCTGCGCGCCGACCAGGACCTGCCACCCTTCCCCGAACGCATCACCGACCGGCTGGTTCACTGGGCAAAAACGCGCCCCGACCAGACCGTGTTTGCCCGCCGCGAGAAGAACACCGACGGCAGCACCGGCGACTGGCGCCACATCACGTTTGCGCAGGCACTCGACGCCGCGCGCCGCATCGGTCAAGGCCTGATCAACCGGGGCCTCTCGGCCGAGCGCCCGGTGCTGATCCTGAGCGAGAACGACCTGGAACACGCGCTGCTGGCGCTGGGTTGCGTCTACGCCGGCATCGCCTACTGCCCCACCTCGCCCGCCTACTCGCTGGTGAGCCAGGACTTCGACAAGCTGCACCACGTGGTGAAGACGCTCACGCCCGGCCTGGTGTTCGCCAGCGACGCGCAACGCTACAGCCGCGCGATGCTGGCCACCCTGGGTGATGGCGTGGAGCTGGTGACGACCGAGGGCACCGTGCCCGGCCGCGCCACCACGTCCTTTGCTTCGCTGCTCGCCACCGAGGCCACGCCGGCCGTGGACGTAGCGATGGCCGCCACCGGTCCGGACACGATCACCAAGTTCCTCTTCACCTCGGGCTCGACCAAGATGCCCAAGGCGGTGATCAACACGCAGCGCATGTGGTGTGCCAACCAGCAGCAGATGATGGAATCGATGCCGGTGCTGGCCGAGAGCCCGCTGGTGCTGGTGGACTGGCTGCCGTGGAACCATACCTTCGGCGGCAACCACAACGTCGGCATGGTGCTGTTCCACGGCGGCACGCTCTACATTGACGACGGCAAACCCACGCCCGCGCTGATGGGCGAGACGCTGCGCAACCTGCGCGAGATCGCGCCCACGGTGTACTTCAACGTGCCCACGGGCTTCGAGGCGATTGCCAACGCGATGAAAACCGACGAGGTGCTGCGCAAGACCCTGCTCTCGCGCGTGCGCATGTTTTTCTACGCCGGCGCGGCGCTGGCCCAGCCGGTGTGGGACGCCCTGCATGCGGTGCAGGAAAGCGAGATCGGCGAGCGCATCGTCATGGGCACCGGTCTGGGCATGACCGAGTCCGGCCCCTTCGGCATCTTCGTGACCAGCCCCAACGTGAAAGCCGGAGACCTCGGTCTGCCCACGCCGGCTCTCGAACTCAAGCTGGTGGATGCGGGCGGCAAGACCGAGGTGCGCTACAAGGGCCCCAACATCACGCCCGGTTACTGGCGCATGCCGGCCGAGACGGCCGAGGCCTTCGACGAAGAAGGCTTCTTCAAAACCGGTGACGCAGTCAAGTGGATCGACGAGACCGACATCCACCTCGGTCTGAAGTTCGACGGCCGCATTGCCGAAGACTTCAAGCTCGCCACCGGCACCTTCGTCAGCGTGGGCCCGCTGCGCGCGAAGATCATTGCGGCCGGCGCACCCTACATCCAGGACGTGGTGATCACCGGCCTGAACATGAAAGAAGTCGGCGCCATGGTGTTCCCCACACCGCTGGTGCGCTCTCTCAGTGGCTTGCCCGCCGACGCCTCCATGCACGACGTGCTCAACAGCGCACCGGTGCTCGCGCACTTCCAGCGCATGGTGACCGAACTCGCCAAAACATCCACCGGCAGCGCCAGCCGCATAGCGCGCCTGTGCCTGCTGGCCGACCCGCCCACCATCGACCGTGGCGAGGTGACCGACAAGGGCTCGATCAACCAGCGCGCCGTGCTGGCTCACCGCGCCGAGACCGTGGACCGGCTGCACGACGGCACCCTGCACGCGATCCTCCAACCTGAATAGAGACACACCGACATGGCAACCCGCGGATTTTTCAACGCCTTTGACGACGTCTGGCTGCTCGCCGGCGTGCGCACGCCCATGGTCGACTACTGTGGCGCGCTCGGCCACATCTCGCCCACCGACCTCGGCATCAAGGCCGCGCGCGAAGCGCTGGCCCGCGCCGGCGTGCCGGGTGAACACATCGGCTCGGTGATCGCCGGCAACATGGCGCCCGGCGACTTCGACCAGTTTTTCCTGCCGCGCCACATCGGCCTGTACGCGGGCGTGCCGGTAGAGGTTCCAGCCATCATGGCGCAGCGCATCTGCGGCACTGGCTTCGAGCTGTTCCGCCAGGCGGGTGAACACATCCAGGGCGGCGCGTGTGATGCCGCGCTGGTGGTGGGCACCGAGAACATGACGCGCAACCCCATCGCGGCCTTCGACCACCGCACCGGCTTCAAGCTCGGCGCGCCCGTGGGCTTCAAGGACTACATGTGGGAAGCGCTGAAGGACCCGGCAGCGGGCATCAACATGATCCAGACCGCCGAGAACCTGGCGAAGCAGTACGGCATCACGCGCGAAGAGGTGGATGCGTTCGCCTCCGCTTCGTTCGCCAAGGCTGTGGCCGCGCAGGAGAGTGGTTTCCTCGCTGGCGAGATCGTGTCTGTGGTCAGTGAGAAGTTCGAACTCGCCGGCTACAAGGCGCGTGGCATCAAGCTGCAAGGCAAAGCCACCGAAGTCACCACCGACACCCACCCGCGCATTTCGCCGGTGGAGGTGCTGGCCAAGCTGCGGGCTGTGTTTGAAGGCGGCGTGCAGACCGGTGGCAACAGCTCGGCGCTGGTGGACGCGGCCGCGGCCTGCGTGGTGGCCTCGGGCGCCTACGCAAAAGCACACGACAAGCAGCCACTGGCCCGCGTGGTGGCCGCTTCCGCCGTTGGCGTGCCGCCCGAGATCATGGGCATCGGCCCGGCGCCCGCCATCCGCCTGCTGCTGGAGCGCACGGGCCTGAAGCTGGCCGACATCGCCCGCTTCGAAGTGAACGAAGCGCAGGGCGCACAGACGCTGGCCGTGGCGCGCGAACTGGGCATGGACCTGGAGCGCCTCAACGTCAACGGTGGCGCCATCGCCCTCGGTCACCCGCTGGCGGCCACCGGCGTGCGCCTGACGCTCACGCTGGCACGCGAACTGCAGCGCAGCGGCCAACGCTACGGCATCGCCAGTGCTTGCGTGGGCGGCGGCCAGGGCATGGCCCTCCTGATCGAAAACACAACAGCCTGAAACACAAGGACAAGACCATGAACATTCAAGGACACGCCGCGCTCGTCACGGGCGGTGGCTCGGGCCTCGGTGAAGCCACCGCGCGCGAACTCGCGCGCCTGGGCGCCAAAGTTGCCGTGCTCGATGTGAACCTGGAGAACGCCAAACGCGTCGCGGCCGACATCGGTGGCGTGGCGCTGCAGTGCGACATCACCAGCACCGAGAGCCTGCAGACCGCGATCGACCAGGCCGCGGCGGCGCATGGCCCGGCCCGCATCCTGATGAACATCGCCGGCATCGGCAGCGCCAAGCGCGTGGTCGGCAAGGACGGCTCGGCCGCGCCGCTGGAAGACTTCGCCAAGGTGGTCACGGTCAACCTGATCGGCACCTACAACGCCAGCCGCCTGTTTGCCGCGGCCTGCGCCAAGCTCGATCCGCTGGAAGACGGCGAGCGCGGCGTGATGGTGTTCACCGCCAGCGTGGCCGCGTTCGACGGCCAGGTGGGCCAGCAGGCCTACAGCGCCTCCAAGGGTGGTCTCGTGGGCATGACGCTGCCGATGGCGCGCGACCTTGCGCAGCACGGCATTCGCGTGTGCACCATCGCGCCCGGCCTGTTCTCCACGCCACTCATGCGCACCCTGCCCGAGCCGGTGCAGGCGTCGCTCGCGGCCAGCATCCCGTTCCCGCCCCGCCTGGGCAAGCCCGAGGAGTTCGCGGCTCTGGCAGCTCACATCGTCACCAATACCCACCTGAACGGCGAAGTGATTCGCCTGGACGGCGCCCTGCGGATGGCCCCCCGATGAGCAAGGTTGTCGTCTTTGAAGTGGACGTGATGTTCGGCGATTGCGACCCGGCCGGCATCGTGTTCTTTCCCAACTTCTCGAAGTGGATGGACGCGTCCTCGCTGAACTTTTTCGTGAAAAACGGCGTGCCGCCCTGGCGGGAGCTGAAAAAGACGCGCGGCATCGTCGGCACGCCGCTGCTGGAGATTCACACCAAATTCATGCGCCCCGCCACCTACGGCGAGCGCTTGCAGATCCACACCAGCGTGACCGAGTGGCGCGAAAAGGTGTTCATGCACAAGCATGTGGTCATGCGCGGAGACGACGTGTTGTGCGAAGGCACCGAGACCCGCGCCTTCGTGATCCACCCGCCCGAGGCGCCCGACCGCATCAAGGCGATTCCCGTGCCCGAAGACATCAAGGCGCTCTGCACCTGATCCCTGTTGTTCCCGCCCTTTCCCAAACCACCCAGAAGGAGACACTCCATGAAAGCCGTCAAAACCCTCGTTGCCCTGGCCATCACGGCCCTGAGCAGCACCGCCGCCCTGGCCGACATCAACATCGGTGTGAGCCTGGCGCTCACCGGACCCGGCTCCGGCCTGGGCATCCCGATGCAGAACCAGTTCAAGCTGTTCCCGCAGACCATCGGTGGTGAAAAAGTCAACCTCATCATCCTGGACGACGCGACCGACCCTGGCAAGGGTGCCGCCAACGCGCGCCGCTTCGTGACCGAAGACAAGGTCGACATGATCATCGGCTCGTGCATCACCGCCGTGGCCGCCGCCATGAGCGACATCGCGACCGAAGCCGGCACGGTGCAGCTCACCGGCTCGCCGGTCGGCCTGCCCCCGGGCAAGGACAAATGGGTGTTCCGCCTGCCGCAGTCCAACACCGTGATGGGCCACGCCGTGGTCGAGCACATGAAGAAGCAGGGCATCAAGACCATCGGCTTCCTCGGCTACACCGACGCCTACGGCGAGCAGTGGCTCAAGGAAAGCGCGCCGCTGCTGGAGAAAGCCGGCATCAAGGTGGTGGCCACGGAACGCTTCGCGCGCACCGACACCGGCGTGACCCCGCAGGCGCTCAAGATCACCTCCGCCAACCCCGACGCGGTGCTCATCGTGGCCTCCGGCAGCGGCGCAGCCATGCCGCACATGGCCATGATCGAGCGCGGCTACAAGGGCAAGATCTACCAGACGCACGCCGCAGCCACGCAAGATCTGATGCGCGTGGGCGGCAAGTCTGTTGAAGGCGCGTTCGTGGTCTCCGGTCCCGCCGTGATCGCCGAGCAGTTGCCTGACAGCCACCCATCGAAAGCAGTGGCGATCGACTTCGTGCAGAAGTACGAGAAGGCCGTGGGCGTGGGCCTGCGCAACCAGTTCGCCGGCCACGCCTACGACGCGCAGATCGTGCTGGAAAAGATCATTCCGATGGCTCTGAAAAAGGGCAAGCCGGGCACGCCCGAGTTCCGCGCCGCGCTGCGCGACAGCATGGAGACCATGGGCCGCACCATCTTCTCGCACGGCGTGATGAACTGGACGCCATCGGACCACTGGGGCTTCACCAACGAAACCGGTGTGATGCTCAAGGTTGTCGACGGCAAATTCAAAGTCGAATAACACCCCCCGCGCGCCTTCGGCGCTCCCCCCTCTCTCGCCTTCGGCGGGAGGGGGGCGACACCTCGGGCCGGCGTAGCCGGACCCTTGGTGTCCCTGATGTCGGCGCGTCGTGCTCCGAGGGCGTTTTTTTCTTTCGTTGAGGGTTTTATGGATTTCTCCATTGCCAGCATTCTTCTGCTGGACGGCTTGACCAACGGCGCGGTGTACGCGCTGCTGGGCCTGGCCACCGTGCTGGTGTTCACCGTCACGCGGGTTATCTTCATTCCCCAGGGCGAGTTCGTCGCGTACGGCGCGCTCACCCTGGCCATCTTTCAAACCGGCAAGGTGCCCGGCACCGTGTGGCTGCTGCTGATCCTCGCCGGTGTGGCCGCGCTCATGGAGCTCTCGGGCCGCTGGCAGCACCACCGCAGCGCGCTGGTGGCCGCCAAGGCCGCGGGCCGCATGCTGATCGCACCCATCGTGGTCTCGGCCGTGGCCATCTGGGCCGCACCGCAGCAGTTTCCGCTCGCCGTGCAGGCTGCGCTCAGCGTGGCCATCGTCACCGTGTACGGCCCGCTGGTCTACCGCGTGGCCTACCAGTCGCTGGAGAGCGCCACGCCGCTGGTGTTGCTGATCGTCTCGGTCGGTGTGCACTTCGCCATGACCGGCCTGGGCCTGCTGTTCTTCGGCGCCGAGGGTTTCCGCAACCCGGCGTTCTGGGACGTGCGATACACCATCGGCCCGGTCATGCTCTCGGGCCAGGCCATCATCACCGCGCTGGCCACGGTGGCGCTGATCGTGCTGCTGTGGCTGTACTTCGAGCGCTCGCTGCGCGGCAAGGCGCTGCGCGCCACCGCCGTCAACCGCACCGGCGCGCGCCTCATGGGCATCTCGTCGCAGGCCTCGGGTCAGCTCACCTTCACCATGGCGGCCTTCATCGGCGCTCTCTCGGGCCTGCTGATCGGCCCGACCACCACGGTGTTCTACGACTCGGGTTTCCTGATCGGCCTGAAGGGCTTCGTGGCCGCCGTGGCCGCTGGTCTCGCCAGCTACCCGGGAGCGCTGGTCGCCGCGCTGTTCGTCGGCGTGATCGAGGCCTTCGGCTCGTTCTGGGCCAGCGCGTTCAAGGAAGTGATCGTGTTCACGCTCATCCTCCCCGTTTTGTTGTTCAGATCCCTGCGCAGCAATCATTCCGACGAGGACCATTGAGATGCCGAAGCTGCAAAACATCGGCCTGCTGATCCTGGCCCTGGCCATTCCCCTGATCGTCGTGCTGCCCCTGCCCGACTTCTGGATCGCGCAACTCAACTACATCGGCATGTACAGCATGACGGTGCTCGGCCTGATCCTGCTCACCGGCGTGGGTGGACTCACATCGTTCGGCCAGGCAGCGTTTGTCGGCATCGGCGCCTACACCACGGCCTGGCTAACGCTCAACCTCGGCATGTCGCCCTGGCTCACACTGTTCATCGGCATGGGCCTCACCGCCGGCAGCGCGCTGCTGGTGGGCCTGATCACGCTGCGCATGTCGGGCCACTATTTGCCGCTGGCCACCATCGCCTGGGGCCTGTCGCTCTACTACCTCATGGGCAACCTCGATGCGCTGGGCAAGTACGACGGACTGCTCGGCATCCAGAGCCTGTCCATCGCAGGCTTCGACATCGGCCAGGGGCGCGCTTTCTTCGTGCTCACCTGGGTGATTCTGCTGGCCTTTGCCGCCGCCCTGCTCCACCTGCTGGACTCGCGCGCGGGTCGCGCCATCCGTTCGCTCAAGGGTGGCTCACAGATGGCCGAGGCCATGGGCATCAGCACCTTCCGCTACAAGGTCACGATCTTCGTGCTGGCCGCACTGTTCGCTTCGGTGGCCGGCTGGCTGCTCGCGCACTTCCAGCGCACGGTGAACCCCTCGGCCTTCGGGCTGAAGATGGGCATCGAGTACCTGTTCATGGCGGTGATCGGTGGCGTGGGCCACGTGTGGGGCGCCATCGTCGGCGCCGGCCTCATCCGCGTGCTCGAAGACCAGTTGCAAGTTCTCTTGCCCAAGCTCATCGGCACCAGCGGCAGCTACGAAGTGATCGTCTTCGGCATCGCGCTGGTGGTCGTTCTCAAATACCTGCCCGACGGCCTGTGGTCGCTGGTCGGGCGCAACCTGCCCAAGCCACCGCGCAAGGTGGACTGGGCCGATGCCGCCGCCCTGCCCGAACGCGCCAAGCCCGCCACCGGCGCGCTGGTGCTCGATGTGCAGAAGGCGCGCATGCAGTTCGGCGGCCTGGTGGCCGTGAACGACATCAGCTTCCAGATCCACGCCGGCCAGATCGTGGGCCTGATCGGCCCCAACGGTGCGGGCAAATCCACCACCTTCAACCTCATCACCGGCGTGCTGCCGGCCACCAGCGGAGAGGTGCTGTTCCAGAACGGCAACGTGATCGGCAAGCCCTCGCGCGAGATTGCACAGCTGGGCATGGCGCGCACCTTCCAACACGTCAAGATGATCCCGGACATGACGGTGCTGGAGAACGTGGCGTTGGGCGCCCACACGCGCGGCCGCAAGGGCGTGCTGCCGGCCATGCTGCGCGCCAACCGTGCGGAAGAAAGACAACTCTTTCGCGAAGCGCAGCGCCAGCTCGAGCGCATCGGCATGGGCGCGTACCTGCACGAGCAGGCCGGCAACCTGGCCATGGGCCCGCAGCGGCTGATGGAAATCGCGCGCGCGCTGTGCGCCGACCCCACCCTGCTGCTGCTCGACGAGCCCGCGGCCGGCCTGCGGCACCAGGAGAAGCAGGCCCTGGGCGGTGTGCTGCGCCAGCTCAAGGGTGAAGGCATGAGCATCCTGCTGGTGGAGCACGACATGGACCTGGTGATGCAGATCTGCGACCACTTGGTGGTGATGGAGTTCGGCACGCTGCTCACGCAAGGACCGCCCGAGCAGATTCAGCAAGACCCGAAAGTGCGGGCCGCCTACCTCGGCACGGAGCATTGACATGAGCACACCCATTCTTCAAGTCAAGGGCCTGCGCGCCGGCTACGGCCGCGCGGAAGTCCTGCACGGCATCGACATCGAGGCCCAGCCCGGTGGCGTGATCACCGTCATCGGCCCCAACGGCGCGGGCAAGTCCACTTTGCTCAACACGCTCATGGGCATCCTGCCCGGCCAGGGAAAGATCGAATTCCGCGGCCAGGACATCACCACGCTCACCCTTGAAGAGCGTGTGATGAACGGCATGGCGCTGGTGCCCGAGAAGCGCGAGCTGTTCGGCACCATGCCGGTGGAAGACAACCTGCTGCTCGGCGGCTTTCGCCAGATGCGCCTGGGCAACGCGAAATGGCGCAGCAAGCTCGACGACGTCTACACCATCTTCCCGCGCCTGCAGGAGCGTCGCACCCAGCTCGCCGGCACGCTCTCGGGCGGTGAGCGCCAGATGCTCGCGGTGGGCCGTGCCCTCATGTCCAGCCCCGACCTGCTCATGCTCGACGAGCCCAGCCTGGGTCTGGCGCCGCTGATCGTGCGCGAGATCTTCACCATCATCGAGCGGCTGCGCCAGACCGGTGTGACCATCGTGCTGGTGGAGCAGAACGCACGCGCCGCGCTGCAGGTGGCGGACCACGGCTATGTGCTGGAGATGGGCGAACTCAGCGCGCACGGCCCGGCCAGCGAACTGGCCAGCGACCCGCGCGTGATCGAGACTTACCTGGGCAGCGCGCGAAAGACGACAACCGTATGAATGCCTACCAGCCCCACGCTGCCGATCACGCCTTCGTGCTGTTCGACGTGTTGCGCGCGCACGAGCACCTGGCCGACCTGCCGGCCATGGCCGAACACGCCGACACCGCCCTGCTCACCCAGGTGATCGACGAGGCGGGCAAGTTCGTGGGCGAGGTGGTGGCGCCGCTCAACCGCAGCGGCGACGAGATCGGCGCGCAGTGGACGAAAGGCGCGGTCACCATGCCGCCGGGCTTTCGCGACTCGTACCAGGCTTTCTGGCAGGCCGGCTGGCCCTCGCTAGCCTGTGCCACTGAAGACGGCGGCCAGGGCCTGCCCACCGTGGTGGAAGCGGTGCTGCACGAAATGCTCAACGCTGCCAACCACGGCTGGACCATGGCGCCGGGTCTGCTGCACGGGGCCTACGAATGCATCCGCCACCACGGCTCCGATGCCCTGAAAGCCCGCTACCTCGAAAAGCTGGCCACCGGCGAATGGCTCGCCACCATGTGCCTGACCGAGCCACACGCCGGCAGCGACCTGGGTCTGGTGCAGACCAAGGCCGTGCCGCTGGCCGACGGGCGTTTTGCGCTGTCGGGCACCAAGATCTTCATCTCCGGCGGTGAACACGATCTGAGCGACAACATCGTGCACCTGGTGCTCGCGCGCCTGCCCGATGCCCCGCCCGGCCCCCGGGGGCTCTCGCTCTTTCTGGTGCCGAAGTTTGAAGCGGACGGCACGCGCAGCGCGGTCCACTGCGAGCGCATCGAAGAAAAGATGGGCATCCACGCCAGCCCCACCTGCGTGATGCGGTTTGACGAAGCCGCCGCGTCCATCGTGGGCGAACCCGGCAAGGGCTTGAACGCGATGTTCGTGATGATGAACGCCGCGCGCCTGCTGGTGGGCCTGCAGGGCATCGGCCTGCTCGACGCTGCCTGGCAGAAGGCGAACGCCTACGCGCAGGAACGCCGCCAGATGCGTGCACCCGGCAGCGCCAGCAAGGCAGGCCAGGCAGACTTGATCGCCTTGCACCCCGCCATCCAGCGCATCCTGGGCACCCAGCGCGCCTGGATCGACGCCGGGCGTGTGATCGCCTACCGTACCGCGCTTGAACTCGACACACAGAAGCATCACCCCGACGCCGCGCGGCGCGAAGCCGCTGCGCGCTGGTGCAGCCTGGTCACACCAGTGCTCAAGTCGGCCTGGACCGAGCAGGCTTTTGTAGGAGCGAGCGCCTGCCTGCAGGTGTTCGGCGGCCACGGCTACGTGCGCGAGTGGGGCATCGAGCAGCACGTGCGAGACGCCCGCGTGGCCATGATCTACGAGGGCACAAACGAAATCCAGGCGATCGACCTGCTGGTGCGCAAGACCCTGCCCGACGGGGCGAGCGCGCTGCAAACACTGCTGAGCGAACTGGCGGCAGACAGCGCGCCAGACCCCCGAACCCGGCAGGCACTCCAGGCCTTCAGCGCTTTCGTGCGCGAGCAGGTCGTGCCGCACACCGGCGCTGGTGACACAGCGCCCGACCAGCCGTTCTGGCTGGCTGATGATTTCCTGCGCGCACTGGCCTTGCTGCTCATGGCCTGGGCTTGGGGCCGCCTGGCCGCAGCGCCCGACGTCGATGCCAGCGCGCACGCGGCCTTCTGGCGCTGGGTGTGGCCCGAATTCGACATGCGCATGGCCATGATGAACACCACCTTGTCGGTCGGCCAGTCCTGCCCGGCTATGCTCTGACGATGCCTGAAACCTCCACCGCCAACGCCATGCGCCGCCCCCGTGGACCGCGCAAAAACGCCGCGGGCGACAGCCTGCAGCTCGACACCGGAACGGGCAACGCAACGGGCGATGCGCGCGAGGTCGACACCTCGTACCTGGAGACCCTGCTGGGCTACAACGCCCGGCGCGCGGCGCTCACCATCATCGCGCTGTTCCTGCGCCGCATGGAGCCCTACGACCTGCGGCCGGTGGACTTCTCGGTGCTCACCGTGGTGGCGCACAACCCCGGCGTGACCTCGCGCCAGATCTGCGCGGCGCTCGACATCCTGCCGCCCAACCTGGTGGGCATGGTCAAGGCGCTGCACAAGCGCGGCCTGATCGAACGCCAGCCCCACCCCACCGACCGGCGCGCCCAGGGCCTGCACCTCACCCCGGCCGGGCAGCGCCTGCACGACCAGGCGCAGACCACGGCAACCAACCTGGAACAGGAAGCCACGCACACCCTGAGCGCGGCCGAACTTCAGACCCTGACTGCCTTGCTGCGCAAGGTCTACCGCCGCTAGCCCCTGGCAATCCGGGTAAATCCGTAGCGTGTGCCTTTGCGCCACATTGCTGCATTGCACGCAGCTAGCAAACTGGTAGCACCCTGGCTTCGTGTCTATAGTTCTCATTCGGGCTTTCGCCAGGCCTCCCAGGAGAATCCGCATGAGTGCCAAAGACAACGCTGCCGTGATCCAGCTCTTCGACCTGCTCGAATCGCGCTACGCCATGCGGGTGATCTGGGCCCTCTCCGACGGCCACCCCCAGACCTTCCGTCTGCTGCAGGACAGCGTGGGCGGCGTGACCCCCAACACCCTCAACACCCGCATCAAGGAACTGCGAGCGGCGCGGCTGGTGGACCACAGTGGCCACGGTTACCGCCTCACGACCCAGGGCGCCGAGCTGGCGCGCCGCCTGAGCGATGTGCAGCAGTTCGCCACCAAGTGGTCGCACCAGCAGGCGCGCGTGGCGGCCAGTACCACCACGCCGCACCAGCCGGGCGCTTGATCACGCGCCGGGGCTGGCCACAACGGCCTGGCGTTGCTCGCCCAAGCCACGAGCCCCCAGCGTCATCACGTCTCCGGGTTTGAGGTACATCGGCGGCTTGTGGCCCATGCCAACGCCAGGCGGCGTGCCGGTCGGAATCACATCACCGGGCTGCAGCGCCATGAAGCGGCTCAGATAACTCACGATGGTCTTCACGCCGAAGATCATGGTGCGGGTGTTGCCGGTCTGGCGGCGCTGGCCGTTCACATCCAGCCAGAGGTCCACGTCCTGCGGGTCGCCCAGCTCGTCCGGCGTCACCAGCCACGGGCCCAGGGGGCAGTGGGTGGGGTAGCTCTTGCCCTTGGCCCACTGGCCTTCGTATTCCATCTGGTAGGCGCGCTCGGACACGTCGTTGACCAGACAGAACCCGGCCACGAAGTCCATGGCCTGGTCTTCGCTGACATGGAAGGCACGGCGGCCGATCACGATGCCCAGCTCCACTTCCCAGTCGAGCTTCAGCGCGCCTGGAGGCAGCCACACGTCGTCGTTGGGACCACAGACCGCGCCACTGTGCTTGTTGAACACGATCGGTTGGCTCGGCGGCTTCAGGCCGGCCTCGGCCGCGTGGTCGGCGTAGTTCAGGCCGATGCCGATCACGTTGGCCACGCCACCCACGCAAGGACCGAAACGGTGGCCTGGGGGCACAGCAGGCAGACCCGTCGGATCGAGCGCGGCCAGACGGGCCATAGAATCACGCCCCAGGGTGGCCGGATGGATGTCGGTCACCACCCCCGAGAGATCGCGCAGCGTACCGCTGGCATCGATCAGACCGGGTTTTTCGGCACCCGCGGGTCCATGGCGAAAGAGTTTCATGGGTTCAACCTGTTGAGTCGTCTGTTGGAAAGGGGCCGATTGTGACCCCCGCCCCGTCAAACGCCTGTCGCCTCCTTGAAACCGGGCCATGCGCCCCCATGTGCCTGCCTGCGGCCAGCGCTGCCCACTTTTTTCAAAAACTTTTCCATTCACTTCCATGAGCCACGACAACCAGCCCGCTGACAACGCCTCCCCGGACCCCAGTGCGCCTGTGAGCGCCGAAGAAGCGATGGCAGCCGCGGCGGCCAACGAGGCCGATGCCCTGACCGCTTTGACGCAAGAGGTGTCCACCCTCAAGGCGCAGAACGCCGATCTGGCCGAGCAGTTCCTGCGCGCCAAGGCCGAGGCGGAGAACACCCGCCGCCGCGCCGAAGAAGAGATCAGCAAGTCGCGCAAGTTCGCGGTCGAGAGCTTTGCCGAGAGCCTGCTGCCCGTGGCAGACAGCCTGGAGGCCGGCCTGGCGATCTCAGAGGCCACGCGCGAACAACTGCGCGAGGGCTCCGAAGCCACACTCAAGCAGCTCAAGAGCGCGCTGGAGCGCCACCGCGTGCTGGAGATCAACCCGGCGGGTTCAACGAAGTTCGACCCGCACCAACACCAGGCCATCAGCATGGTGCCGGCCGAGCAGGAACCCAACACCGTGGTGAGCGTCCTGCAAAAGGGCTATTCCATCGCCGACCGCGTGCTGCGCCCGGCCCTGGTCACGGTCACCGCACCCAAATAAGCATTCGGTGCGGCCGCGCTCTTGAAAAGAGCCCGACTTATCCACACCTCATCCACATCGTTTTCAACAATCTTTTTTCTAGACGGAGCAACAACATGGGACGAATCATCGGCATTGACCTGGGCACCACCAACTCGTGCGTGTCCATCATGGAAGGCAACACCACCAAGGTGATCGAGAACTCGGAAGGTGCGCGCACCACGCCCTCGATCGTGGCTTACCAGGAAGACGGTGAAGTGCTGGTGGGTGCCTCCGCCAAGCGCCAGGCCGTGACCAACCCGCGCAACACGCTTTACGCGATCAAGCGCCTGATCGGCCGCAAGTTCACCGAGAAGGAAGTGCAGAAGGACATCAACCTGATGCCCTACTCCATCGTGGCGGCCGACAACGGCGACGCCTGGGTGGAAGTGCGCGGCAAGCAGATCTCGGCCCAGCAGGTCAGCGCCGACATCCTGCGCAAGATGAAGAAGACCGCCGAGGACTACCTGGGCGAGCCGGTCACCGAAGCCGTGATCACGGTGCCCGCGTACTTCAACGACGCGCAGCGTCAAGCCACGAAAGACGCCGGCCGCATCGCCGGCCTCGATGTGAAGCGCATCATCAACGAGCCCACCGCCGCGGCCCTGGCCTTCGGCCTGGACAAGCAGGAAAAGGGCGACCGCAAGATCGCCGTGTATGACCTGGGCGGCGGCACCTTCGACATCTCGATCATCGAGATCGCCGATGTCGACGGCGAGAAGCAGTTCGAGGTGCTGTCGACCAACGGCGACACCTTCCTGGGCGGCGAAGACTTCGACCAGCGCATCATCGACTACATCATTGCCGAGTTCAAAAAGGACCAGGGCGTTGACCTGTCGAAAGACGTGCTCGCGCTGCAGCGCCTGAAGGAAGCCGCAGAGAAGGCCAAGATCGAGCTGTCCAGCTCGGCCGCGACCGACCTGAACCTGCCCTACATCACCGCCGATGCCTCGGGCCCCAAGCACCTGAACATCAAGCTCACGCGCGCCAAGCTCGAAGCCCTGGTGGAAGAGCTGATCGAACGCACCATCGCGCCTTGCCGCATGGCCATCAAGGACGCCGGCATCAGCGTCTCCGACATCCACGACGTGATCCTGGTCGGCGGCATGACCCGCATGCCCAAGGTGCAGGAAAAGGTCAAGGAATTCTTCGGCAAGGAGCCGCGCAAGGACGTGAACCCCGACGAAGCCGTGGCCGTGGGTGCCGCCATTCAGGGCCAGGTGCTCTCGGGTGACCGCAAGGACGTGTTGCTGCTGGACGTGACCCCGCTGTCGCTCGGTATCGAGACCATGGGCGGCGTCATGACCAAGATGATCCAGAAGAACACCACGATCCCGACCAAGTTCGCGCAGACCTTCTCGACCGCCGAAGACAACCAGCCCGCCGTGACCATCAAGGTGTTCCAAGGCGAGCGTGAGATCGCATCCGGCAACAAGCTGCTGGGCGAATTCAACCTCGAAGGCATCCCTGCTTCGCCGCGCGGCATGCCGCAAATCGAGGTGTCGTTCGACATCGACGCCAACGGCATCCTGCACGTGGGCGCCAAGGACAAGGGCACCGGCAAGGAAAACAAGATCACCATCAAGGCGAACACGGGCCTGTCCGAAGCCGAAATCCAGCAGATGGTGAAGGACGCCGAGCTCAACGCGGCCGACGACAAGAAGAAGGTCGAACTCGTGCAGGCGCGCAACCAGGCCGAGGCCATGGTGCACAGCGTGAAGAAGAGCCTGGGCGAACACGGCGACAAGCTCGACGCCGCCGAGAAGGAAGCCATCGAGTCGGCCCTGAAGGACGCGGAAGAAGCGGCCAAGGGCGAGGACAAGGAAGCCATCGAAGCCAGGACCGAAGCGCTCATGACGGCCAGCCAGAAACTTGGTGAGAAGGTGTATGCCGCCTCCCAGGCCGAGCAGGCGGCCACCGCCGAGAGCGCGCCGCAAGGCAGCAGCAAGGCGAACGACGACGATGTCGTCGACGCTGAAGTCAAGGAAGTGAAGAAGTCCTGATCGGCTGAAGCTTTTCGATCATCCGCCGCGTCAGGGAAGCCTGTCGCGGCGTTTGTGTTCCAACCGAACCCCCAGGGGCTGTTCCCTAAAGACCATGGCTAAACGCGATTTTTACGAAGTGCTGGGCGTGCCCAAGAACGCCGCAGACGAAGAAATCAAAAAGGCGTATCGCAAGCTTGCGATGAAGCACCACCCCGACCGCAACCAGGGCGATGCATCCAAGGCGGCGGAAGAGCGATTCAAGGAGGCGAAAGAAGCCTACGAGATGCTTTCTGACCCGCAGAAAAAGGCGGCTTACGACCAATATGGTCACGCCGGTGTGGACCCCAACCTGCGCGGTGGCGCGGCCGGCGCCGAGGGCTTCGGCGGCTTCTCGGAGTCGTTCGGCGACATCTTTGGCGACATCTTCGGCGGCGCGCGTGGCCAGCGCAGCGGCCGCCAGGTTTACCGCGGTGCCGACCTGTCGTACGCCATGGAGATCTCGCTGGAAGAAGCAGCCGGCGGCAAGGAAACGCAGATCCGCATCCCGAGCTGGGACGACTGCGAAACCTGCAGCGGCACCGGCGCCAAGCCCGGCACCAGCGTGAAGACCTGCAGCACCTGCCACGGCCAGGGCTCGGTGCAGATGCGCCAGGGTTTCTTCAGCGTGCAGCAGACCTGCCCGCAGTGCGCCGGCACCGGCAAGATCATTCCCGAGCCCTGCACCACCTGCCACGGCCAGGGAAAGATCAAGAAGCAGAAGACGCTGGAGATCAAGATCCCCGCGGGCATCGACGACGGCCAGCGCATCCGCAGCACCGGCAACGGCGAGCCCGGCCAGAACGGCGGCCCTTCAGGCGACCTCTACATCGAAGTGCGCCTGCGCAAGCACGACATCTTCGAGCGCGAGGGCGACGACCTGCACTGCCAGGTGCCGGTGAGCATGACGGTGGCCGCCCTGGGCGGCGAGATCGATGTGCCCACGCTCGCGGGCAAGGCCACCATCGACTTGCCCGAGGGCACGCAGAGCGGCAAGACCTTCCGCCTGCGCGGCAAGGGCGTGAAGGGCGTGCGCAGCAGCTACCCCGGCGACCTGTACTGCCACGTCGCGGTGGAAACGCCGATCAAGCTCACAGAACACCAGCGCAAGCTGCTGAAGGAACTCGACGAATCGTTCAAGAAGGGTGGCCACAAGCACAGCCCGAACGACAAGGGCTGGTTCGAGAAGGCGAAGTCGTTCTTCAGTTGATCTGAAGCCCGCTCCAAGACAAAAGCGACGCTGCGGCGTCGCTTTTTTTCATTGGGGTGAGCAGAGGGACGGCGCTTCACTCCAGATCCCCGGCCTCACGAGCGATGTAGCCTTGCTTCAACGCCATGTCCTGGTTCTCGAAGATGGCCATGGCGGTGTTCATTCGCCTGAACCCGAGCTTGCCGTAGAACGACTCTTTGCCCGGCACCGCGTAAAGAAGGATTTTTCGGTGTCCGCTCGATGCGGCCACCAGCCTGGTGATGATCTCCTTTCCAAGGCCGGTTCCCTGGTGGCTGGGCAGAACGGCCACGTCACAGATGTACGCGCAATCCGCTCCATCGGCGAGCGCCCTTCCGACACCGACCAGCCGCCCTTCGTCGTAGGCAAGGCAACGGAACATGCTGTTGGAGAAAACAGTCTTGAGCCAAGCCGGGCTCTTGTTGCCAAGCGGCGCCGCCAGGTAGAGCGCGGACAACTCGTCCCAATCCAGGGTGTCAAGTGATTCGGACCAGCGAACGGGCATGGCGCGTCAACCTTTGAATTCTTGATCGCTTCGCTGCGCATTCGGAAGCTGCTCGTCCAGAGATTGGCGGTACTTGATACAGCCTCTCATGAACTGCGGCCAAGCCGGGATTTCCAGCGATGGAGCGACCTTCTCCGGCAACAGCGCCCACAGATCGGGATGGTGCCAGCACAGATCATGGCCGCTGGCGTCTCGATGAGATCGAATGGCCGAGCGCAATTTTTTGACCTCTGCTACGAGTTGGTCGCGCGACCGGGATTCAAGATCCTCGTCCATGGGCACCTCCAGATTGAGCAGAACGATACCGCGCTTGTACAGGGCATCGGATCCCCACGCTATCTCGATCATTGCCAACATCGATTGGTCTTGCTTGATAGTTTTCGCCAAACTACCAACTCCTTTCGATTCCAGCAGGAGCATCCGTGGCCGAACCGATCCGACAAGTCCGCCCCGTCTGGGCCCAGGTGCAGCAACTGGAGCTGCCGGTGCCGCCGCACGCCCTGCGCAACGCGCTTTTTGCGCTGGGCACCGGTCTGTTGGTGATGGCCGGTCTGGCCTCACTCAGCACGTTCTGGGCGCCCACACGCGCCTGGTGGGACGCCGCGGAACACGGCAGCGCCATGGCGGCGGGCGTGCAGGCCTCGTTGCTGGCGGCGGTGGCCACCGCCGTGGGTGCCTTGCCGGTGTTTCTGGTGCAACGCGTGAGCAAGCTGCAGGAAGCGGCGCTGATGTCGTTCTCGGCCGGCATCATGCTGGCCGCTGCCATCTTCGCCTTGCTGCTGCCCTCGCTGGACGCAGGGCAGGCGCTGTTCGGTGGTCGCACCAGCGCTGCGGCGCTCAGCGGCGTGGGGCTGGCGCTGGGCATGGGGCTCATGCTCGCTGTGGACCGCTTCACGCCGCACGAACACGCTGTGCTGCCGCCTGCCGCGACTGGCCATGCCATTGCGCACACCGCCAGCGCAGTGCAGGGCGCGAAACTCATGGTGCTCGCCATCCTGATCCACAACGTGCCCGAAGGCCTGGCGGTGGGCGCGGCCTATGCAGGGCCGCAGGACGCAGCGGGGGCGCAAGCGGGCGCCTCGGTGGCGCTGGCCATCGGCCTGCAGAACATGCCCGAGGGGCTCATCGTCGCGATGGCGTTGCGCACGCTGGGACGCAGCGCGGGACAGGCCTGGGGCGTGGCCGCGCTCACCGGGCTGGCCGAGCCGCTGGGTGCCATCGTGGGCCTCGCGGTGCTGGGCAGCGTGCCGGTGTTTTTCCCGCTTGGCCTGGCGCTGGCGGCCGGTGCCATGCTGTTCGTGGTCAGCCACGAGATCATTCCCGAGACACACCGCAACGGCTTCGAGACCATGGCCACCGGCACATTGCTGGCTGGCTTCATCTTCATGCTCCTGCTGGATGCGGCACTGAACTGACCGCCAAAAGTGCGGGGCGTAAGATGCCTTGCATGAGCGTACACATCCGATTTCTGGGCGGCGCCGGCACCGTCACCGGCTCCAAGTACCTGGTTGAGCACGATGGCCAGAGCCTGCTGGTCGACTGCGGCTTGTTCCAGGGCTACAAGCAGCTGCGGCTGCGCAACCGCGACCCGCTGCCGGTGTTGCCCAACCACATCGGCGCCGTGCTGCTGACCCACGCGCACCTGGACCACAGCGGGTATTTGCCATTGCTTGCGCGCGAAGGGTTTCACGGCAAGGTGTGGGCCACGCCGGCCACGCGAGATCTCGCGCAGATCCTGTTGCCCGACAGTGGCCACATCCAGGAAGAGGACGCCGCCTTTGCCAACCGAAAAGGTTTCTCCAAACATTCGCCCGCCCTGCCGCTCTACACCGAGAGCGATGCGCTACAAAGCCTCAAGCTGTTTCGCACCGTGGCCATGCACCAGGCTTTCGAGCCTCTCAAGGGCTGGACTGCGCAGTTCTCGGGCGCAGGGCACATCCTCGGTGCGGCGAGCCTGCTGCTGGAAGTGGGTGGTCGGCGCATCCTCTTCTCGGGCGACCTCGGTCGTCCCGACGACGCGCTGATGCTCGCGCCCGATGCGCCACCCGCGGCCGACGTGGTGCTGTGCGAATCCACCTACGGCGACCGCGACCACCCCGACGAAGACGTGATGGCCGAGCTGGGCCCGGCATTGGCGCGCGTGGCCGCGCGTGGCGGCTCGGCCGTGGTGCCGGTGTTTGCGGTGGGCCGCGCACAGGCCTTGCTGCACGCCATTGCACAGCTCAAGGCGTCTGGCCAGTTGCCGCACAGCCTGCCGGTCTACCTCGACAGTCCGATGGCCATCCACAGCACCGAGCTGTTTGCGCGCCACCTGGGCGAGCACCGGCTGAACGCGCAGCAGTGCCACGCCATGGCGCAGGTGGCGAAGATGACGCGCACGGCCGACGAGTCCAAGGCGATAGCGCGCCAGCATGGCCCAAAGGTGATCCTGGCCGCCAGCGGCATGGCCACCGGCGGGCGCGTGTTGCACCACTTGGTGCAGTACCTGGGCGATCACCGCAACATGGTGCTGCTCACCGGCTACCAGGCCCCCGGCACCCGCGGCGCCACGCTGGCCAACGGTGGCGCCCAATTGCGCATCCACGGGCAAGACCTGCCGGTGCGCGCCGAGATCGTGCAGCTCAAATCCGCCTCGGCGCATGCCGACGCCGGGCAACTCATGGCATGGCTGCGCGCCCTGCCCCGTCCACCGCGCCGCGTGTTCGTCACGCACGGCGACATGGAAGCTTCCGACCGGCTGCGCCACCGCATCGAAACCGAGCTGCGCTGGCAGGCGCTCGTTCCGGAACATGGCAGTACGTGGGCCGTCTGACACACCCGCACACACGGTCGATGGAACGCGGCCTGTGTTCATCACTCTCACCCCGATGAAACTTCGCAAATCCCTGCTCCTCAGCGCCGCCCTGCTCGCCGCGCCCGCCTGGGCCCAGTCACCCACACCCGCCCCCAACCCCGAATTCGACACTTGCCTGAACACGTTGCGCGCACCCGCGCGCGCCGCCGGGGTGCGCGACGAGACCTTTGCGATGCACACGCAGAACCTCGCGCCCGACATGAGCGTGATCGAAAAACTCAACTTCCAGCCCGAGTTCCGCACGGCCATCTGGGACTACCTGGCCGGCCTGGTGGACGAAGAGCGTGTGTCGGAAGGCCGCGCCATGCTGGAGCGCCACGCCGAGACACTGGCCCGGGTCAGCGACAAGTACGGCGTGGACCCGGCCACGGTGGTGGCGGTGTGGGGCGTGGAGAGCAACTTCGGCCAGACCTTTGGCAAGTCACCGCTGGTGCAATCGCTGGGCACGCTCTCGTGCTTCGGGCGGCGCCAGGCTTACTTCCGCACCGAGCTGTTTTCGGCGTTGCGCATCCTGCAGGCTGGCCACATCGCGCCCGAGCGTTTTGTCGGTTCCTGGGCCGGCGCATTCGGCCACACGCAGTTCATGCCCAGCACCTTCGAGCGCCTCGCCGTGGACTTCGACGGCGACGGCAGGGCCGATCTGATGGACAGCACGAGCGACGCGCTGGCCTCGACCGCGAACTTTCTGGCCAAGGCGGGCTGGCAGACCGGCCAGCCCTGGGGCTTTGAAGTGAAGCTGCCCGAGGGCTTCAGCGCCGTGGGCGAAGGCCGCCGCACCAAACGCGGCATGAGCGAATGGGCCGCGCGCGGCCTCAAGCGGGTTGACGGATCACCACTGCCCGCCACAGGCAGTGCCGGCCTCATGACCCCCGCCGGCCCGCAAGGCCCGGCCTTCCTCGTGCTGCGCAATTTCGACGCTATCTACAGCTACAACGCGGCCGAGAGCTACGGTCTGGCGATCGCGCACCTGTCGGACCGCCTGCGTGGTGGCGGCCCCTTTGCCACGCCGTGGCCCACCGACGACCCGGGCATCTCACGCGCCGAGCGCCGCGAGGTGCAGACCCTGCTGATCGCGCGCGGCCACGACATCGGCGCGGTGGACGGCATGCTGGGCGACAAGAGCCGCGTGGCGATCCGCGCCGAGCAGGAGCGCCTGGGGCACGAGGCCAGCGGGCGCGCAGGGCAGAAGCTGCTGAAGGCCTTGCGCGGCGGTTGAGGCTCAGGCCGCGCCACCATCGGCGCGGGCCAGATTGCGGGCCAGGCGAATGCCCGCCGCGCGCATGCGTTCCTTGAGCGCGGGTGGCTCCAGCACATCGAAGTCCACGTCCAGCGCCATGAGCCAGTAGACCAGCGCGTCCAGCTGGTGGGCACCACACAGCATGAGGCAGCGCGTGTCGTCGATGGGCTCGAGCGTGGCGGCCGAGTGCGCGATGCTGCGCACCATCTCGGCGTGCGGCCGGTGCAGCACCACCCGCGCCTGTTCGCCCGGCGCGCCCATGACCGAACGCGAGACGTAGGCGCGCAGGTCACCCGCCGGCGCGGCGCGCGGTGCAAAATGCGCACCGGTGCTCGGCGCGCCTTCCACGCGGTCGATGCGAAAAGTGCGCCAGTCGTCGCGCGCCGGGTCCCAGGCCACGAGGTACCAGCGGCTGCCGGTGTGCACAAGACCCTGCGGCTCCACGGTGCGCACCGTGCTCTGGCCGTGCATGTCGCGGTACGCGAAGCCCACCTGCAACTGGTCGCGGCAGGCCGTGGCGAGCGTGGCCAGCACGCCGGCATCGATGGTCGGGCCCATGCGCTGCATCGGCACGATGGCCGAGCGCAGAGCGTGGGTGCGGCGGCGCAGGCGGGTGGGCATCACCTGCTCGAGCTTCACCAGCGCGCGCAGCGAGCCTTCTTCCACGCCGCTCACGGTGCCCGCAGCGGCGATCTGCAGCGCGATCGCCACGGCCAGCGCCTCTTCATCGTCCAGCAGCAGCGGCGGCAGCGACTGCCCCGCGCGAAACGCATAGCCACCCGCCACGCCGCTGCTGGCGTGAATGGGGTAGCCGAGTTGGCGCAACCGGTCGATGTCGCGACGCAGGGTGCGCGGGTGCACCTCCAGCCGCTCGGCCAGATCGGGGCCCGCCCAATGGCTGCGGGTCTGCAGCAAAGACAACACCCGCAACAAACGTGAAGACGAGGAAAGCATGGTCAGACTCTACCTCTTGTCGAGGGCAGAAAGTGTCCGCAATCAGCGCGACATTGCAGCCACGGGTTCGGCGCGGTGTCGGACCGGCCTTCAACCTTCCAAGGAGCCCCCCTCATGTCCAAGATCGTTCTCTACTGGCACCCCATGTCCAGCGCCACCCCCGTTGCCTGCGCACTCGCCGAACTCGGCGTGCCACACGAGCGCGTCAAGGTCGACATCACCACCGGCGAGCAGCGCCGGCCCGACTTCCTCGCGCTCAATCCCAACGGCAAGGTGCCCACGCTGACGGTGGACGGGGCACCGATGTTCGAGGCGCTGGCGATCGAGATGTGGCTGGGCGAGCAGTACGGCGTGAAGAGCGGCCTGTGGCCTGCAACCGGCACGCCGGCGCACCTGCAGGCCATGGCCTGGAGCACCTGGTCATACGTGACCTACGGCGCGCAGCTCGTGCGCCTGCAGGCCGCGAACGATCTGGGCACGCCCGACGATGCCCACGGCACCGCGGCACGCAAAAGCCTTGATGAGTTGCTGGCCCTGCTCGATGCCCGCCTGAGCCAGCAGCCCTGGATGCTGGGCGAGGCGTACTCGCTGGTCGACCTGATCGTGGGCTCGGTGATCGGCTACAGCGCCTACATCGGCGCACCCCTGGCTGCGCACCCGACGACGCTGGCCTGGCTGCAAAAGGTGCAGGCACGCCCCTCGATGCAGATCGACGCTTGACGACCCACCGCCGCACGACGTCTCCGAAGCGAAATGCCCTCACCCAGAGCACTCACGGAACCGGCTTCGCCGGGCCGTAGAGTGCGCCCCCCTTGAGGGGGGACGCGCGCAGCGCGGCGGGGGGTGTTCACATCTTTATGGCCGTGCCGCTTACAGCGACCATCATCATCCCGTTGGTCTCGCCGAGCACTTCGTAGTCGAAGTCGATGCCGATCACGCCGTTGGCGCCCATCTCGCGGGCCGATTCGATGAGGTCTTCCACCGCCGCGTCGCGCGCACCCGAGAGCGCCCGCTCGTAGCCACCAGCACGCCCGCCCACCACGTCGCGCACCGACGAGAACATGTCTCGAAAAATGTTGGCGCCGATGATGGCTTCGCCATTGACCACGCCCACGTACTGCGAGCGCTCAATGCCCTCGGGCGTGGTGGTGCTGAGGAAGAAGCCGTCTTTCGCTTTGGAGAACCAGCCCATGTGAACACTCCTGTTGATGCACCGCCGGGCGGGTGCACGAGCATTGTGCTACCCCCATGCTATGGTGAGACTCAGCCACAACGGGAACACCCCATGCCCGGCTACCAGGTCAAGACCGAGACCGTCGCGCTTGGCGGCACAGACTGGCGCATCCGCAGCCTGATCGACGACCAGCAGTACACCGACACCCACCACACCGCCGCCGACATCGGCCTGCCCTCTGCTGGCTGGTCGCACTTCGGTCAGGTGTGGCCTTCTTCGCGCGTGCTCGCGCTCGCCATGCTCACGCACCCACTGGCGGGACTGCGCGTGCTGGAGATCGGTGCGGGCCTGGCACTGGCCAGCCTGGTGATGCACCGGCGCGGTGCCAACGTGACCGTGAGCGACTGGCACCCGCTGACCGAAGAATTCCTCCAGCACAACCTCGCCCTCAATAACCTGGGACCCCTGCCCTACCAGGCCGGCAACTGGGAGAGCGTGGCCGCCACCGACAACCCGGCGCTGGGTCTGTTTGATCTGATCGTGGGCAGCGACCTGCTGTACGAGCGACAACAGCCGGCGCAGCTGGCCGCCTTCATCCACCGCCACGCAGCCGTCGGCGCTCAGATCGTGATCGTCGACCCCGACCGGGGCAACCGAGCCGCCTTTGGCCGCGACATGGGCATGCTGGGCTTCGTGCTGACCATGCAGGCGGCCGACCGGCACCTGGAGGACGGAACGGCCTACAAGGGGCGGTTTCTGAGCTTCGTGCGCTGAAGCGGCGCTGAAATGCAAAAAGCCCGCAGTGCGGGCTTTTTGCATTTCAGCGAGGTCGGCCACCTGGGCCGGCCCGATCAGCCGCCCTTCTTGGAGCGCTTGCCGGGGTTCTTCTTGCTGCGGGTTGCCACACCACGCTCCAGGCTCACGCGCTGACCACGCCCAGGGGAGGTCAGGGACACGCCTGCGACGGGCGTGGGGCGGGGGGTGGCTTTGCGGTCGGCTTCGGTGACGATTTTGTTGCCCATGACTGGATCCTGAGAAAGTTGCAAAAGTGACGGAATGCGCTATTAGGCCACAAGGCTTCGCAGGCGTCAGGTGGCGTCGGCCGCGTTCCAGGTGAAGGCGGAGTCGGTGGACAAGGCCTCAGGGCGGCGCACCGGCATCTGCCAGCCGTGACCGGGATGCGTCTGTGCCGAGATGTCGATGCGCGGGGCATGGGCCGTCACCGGGCCGAAGATGGTGGCAAACGAGGCGTCGGCCGCGTCGCGCCCGGTGCCGATGCGCACGAAACCCATGGGGATGGCGGTGCCCGAGGGATCGAACAGGTACCAGCGGTGGCCGAGGTAGGCCTCCACATAGGCGTGAAAATCCGTCGGACCCAGGGCCGGATCGGCACCGAAGTCGATCGCGGTGGTGAAGCGCGCCGGGATGTTGAGCGCGCGACAGAAGGTGATCATGAGGTGGGCAAAGTCGCGGCACACCCCTTTGTGGTCGTTGAGCGTGTCCAGTGCCGAGGTCATGGAGTTGCTGGTGTTCGACTCGAACTTCACCTGGCTCTGCACCCAGTTCTGGATCGCTTCCACGCGGCGGTAACCCGGCGGCATCTGGCCAAACAGCTCGTTGGCCATGGCGGTGACGCAGTCCGACTGGCAGTAGCGGCTGGGGTAGATGTAGGTCAGCACCTCGGCCGGCAGTTGGCTGATGGGCGTTTCGAACACGCTGTCGGGCTGGGCAACGTGGTGCACGATGTCCAGCGTGGCGCGGTAGCGCAGTTGCAGTGGGCCGGGGCTTGCGGTCAGGCGCAGGATGCGCGTGCGGGTGGCGGGATCGGTGTGCATGACCATGGGCACGGGCTGACTGACTTGCAGCTCTTCCCAGACCACGGTCTGCTGCGGCGAATGCGCGGCCTGGACGTTGAAGATGAAATCGCCGCTGGGCTGGTTGACCTCGTATTGCAGGTCGATGGCGAGGTGGATGCGAACCATGGGATCACCGTGAAGAAAAGAGTGGACGGGCCTGAGGCCTGTGGGACGGTGAAATACAACTTCGTTTGATGCTACGCGCCCGAAACGGTGGCGTCTGTGCGCCATAACACCTTGCCCCGCATTGCCGCCGGGCAAGGGCTTCGGCGTAAGCTCGAACGCCATGCGCGCGCTGCTCTCCACGTTCTCCTTGCAAGAGTTGCGCCACCACCCGTGGCGCAACGCCACGGCCGTGGTGGCGGTGATGCTGGGCGTGGCGCTGGCGTTCGCGGTGCACCTCATCAACGCCTCGGCACTCGCCGAGTTCTCCAGCGCGGTGAGTTCGGTCAATGGCCAGCCCGACGTGGAGCTGCGCGCCCGCCAGGGCCTGCTGCCCGACACCCTGCTGGACAAGGTGGCCGCCCATCCCGAGGTGGCGCTGGCCAGCCCGGTGCTGGAGCTGCCCACCCAGGCCGTGCTGCCCGGTGGCGAACGCGTGGCCGTCAAGCTGCTGGGCGTGGACGCACTGGTGGTGGCGGGCCTCTCGCCCGCGCTCATGCCGGTGCCCGAGACCACCACCCAGGACACGGCGGGGCGGCGCTTCGATCTGTTTGCCCCTGACGCGGTGTTTCTCAACGCCGCCGCGCAGCAGGCGCTGGGCAGCGCCCACACGTTGCAGTTGCAAAGCGGCATTGCCTTGCGAGGCGTGCGCGTGGCCGGGCGGGTGAACGCACCGGGCGCACCGCTGTTGGTGATGGACGTGGCGGCCGCTCAGGTCCTGATGGACCGCGCAGGCCAGCTCAGCAGAATCGACATGCGGCTGGCACCCGGCGCGCAGGCCGACGCGGTGCTGGCCTCGCTCGCCCTGCCCGCCCAGGTGATCGCTCAGCGGCCCGAGCAGTCGGGAGAACGGGTGAGCAACCTCTCGCGTGCCTACCGGGTCAACCTCACCGTGCTGGCGTTGGTGGCGTTGTTCACCGGTGCCTTTCTCGTGTTTTCGGTGCTGTCGCTCTCGGTGGCGCGGCGCCAGCCGCAGTTTGCATTGCTCGGCGTGCTGGGGCTCTCGGGCAACGAGCGTCTGCGCCTCGTGTTGGCCGAGTCGGCGCTGCTGGGTCTGCTGGGCAGTGCCCTCGGCGTTGTTCTGGGCACGGCGCTGGCAGCGCTCGCGCTGAGGCTGCTCGGTGGTGATCTGGGCGGTGGTTATTTCTCCGGCGTGGCGCCGCCCCTGCAATGGAACGCCTGGGCCGCCCTCGTGTACGGCGGCCTGGGTGTGGTGGCCTCTGTGGTGGGTGGCTGGTGGCCGGCCCGGGCCACGGCGCGCATGGCGCCCGCGCAGGCTTTGAAAGGCCTGGGTGCACCGGTGCGCCCGGGCGCGCGCCGGCACACGCTGGCCTTGGCGCTTGTCGTGCTCGCGGCGGCCCTGGCCTGGGCGCCTCCGGTGGGGGGCATTCCACTGGCCGCCTATCTCTCGGTGGGGTTGCTGCTGGTGGGCGGCATTGCGGCGCTGCCGCTGGCCGTGGGTTGGCTGCTCGACCGCATTGCACCGCACATCGCCCGGCACGCACTGCCGGTGCTGGCGGTGGAGCGCGCGCGCCGCCTGCGCGAGACCGCCGCCGTGGCCACCAGCGGCGTGGTGGCCAGCCTGGCCTTGTCGGTGGCGCTCACGGTGATGGTGGCGAGCTTTCGAGACTCGGTCACGCATTGGCTCGACGCGGTGCTTCCCGCCCAGCTGTATGTGCGCAGCAGCGGGAGCACCGGCAACGACACGGCTCATCTGCCCCCGAATTTTGTGGACGCCGTGGCACGCGTGGACGGTGTGGCGCGCATGGACACGCTGCGCGCCACGCCGGTGCAGCTGGACCCGGTGCGCCCGGCCGTGGTGCTGCTCTCGCGCCCGCTCAACATGGCGCCCGGCTCCGCGCTGAGCCTGCCGCTGGTGGGCAACCCGCTGCCCACCCCGGCCGCGGCCGAGGGTGAAAGCGTCATCCCCGTGTATGTGAGTGAAGCCATGGTGGATCTTTACGGCGCGAAACCGGGGGGCTGGCTACCGGGTCTGGCGCAGGCCTTTGCAGGGCCGAACGTGCGCGGGGTTCGCTTCTTTGTGGCGGGCGTGTGGCGCGACTACGCACGCCAGCACGGCAGCGTGGCGATGGACCGCGCCGACTTCGTGCGCCTCACGGGGGACGCGCGCGTGAACGACCTCGCATTGCACCTGGATGCGGGCACGGACGAGAACGCGGTACGCGAGCGCATCCGCGCCCTGGCCTCCAGCGAAGGTGCGGGCGGGTTGATCGAGTTCGCCTCGTCGGGCCAGATCCGCGCGGTGTCGCTGCGCATCTTCGACCGCAGCTTTGCCGTCACCGTGTGGCTGCAGGCAGTGGCCATCGGCATCGGTCTGTTCGGCGTGGCGGCCAGCTTCAGTGCGCAGGTGCTGGCGCGCCGGCGCGAGTTCGGGCTGCTGGCGCACCTGGGCCTCACGCGCCAGCAGATCCTGGGTGTCGTGGCGCTCGAAGGACTGGCCTGGACACTGCTGGGCGCGCTCGCCGGCCTGGGGCTGGGCCTGGCGGTGAGTCTGGTGCTGGTGCATGTGGTCAACCCGCAGAGCTTTCACTGGACCATGGATCTGGTGCTGCCCTGGGCGCGGCTGCTCGCGCTGTGCGCGGCCGTGGTGATGGCAGGCACGCTCACCGCGTGGCTGGCCGGGCAGGCGGCTGCGAGCCGCGACGCGGTGCGTGCGGTGAAGGAGGACTGGTGATGAAGCCCGGACCGGACAGCATGCGCCGCAGCCTGTTGATCGCAACGGCAGGCGCCCTCACCTTTCCCGGTTCCCGTGCGCAACCGCCCCACCGTGCGGGCGAGCCGCTGCTGCCAAGACCACTGGTGTTCCCGCGCGACCACGGCACGCACAACGACACCCGCACCGAGTGGTGGTACCTGACGGGCCACGCCAAGGACGAGAAGGGTCGCGAGTTCGGTTTCCAGGTCACGTTCTTCCGAAGCCGCGTCGACGGAACACAAAGCCTGCCAAGCCGCCTGGCGGCCAGGCACCTGCTGTTCGCCCATGCGGCCATCACCGACGTGCAGAGCGGCAAGCTGCTGCACGACCAGCGCATCGCACGCTGGAACGGCGAGCCGCCCATCCACGCCGAGCGCGGCGTGTTCGCCAGCGAGGCCGACACCCGCGTGGTGCTGCGCGACTGGCACATCGAGCGCACGCCAGACGGCAGCTACAACACGCGCATCGGCGGTGACGCGCTGAGCATCGACCTCACCGCGCAGCCACAACAGGCCTGGTTGTTGCAGGGCGACGAAGGGTTCTCGCGCAAGGGTCCAGACACCTCACAGGCGAGCTTCTACGTGTCTCAGCCGCACCTGGCGGTACAGGGCACGCTGGGCATCGGCAGACAACGGTTTGACGTGCAAGGCACGGCCTGGCTTGACCACGAATGGAGCGAAGCGCTGCTGCACCCCGAAGCCGTGGGCTGGGATTGGATCGGCATGAACCTGTTTGACGGCCACAGCGTGACCGCATTCCAGTTACGCCGCGCTGACGGCAGCAAGCTCTGGGCGGGCGGTTCGTTTCGGGCTGCGGGCAGCGCACGAAGCCCCACCGACATCTACCGCTTCCGGCCGGGCGAGGTGGACTTCAAGGCGCAACGTTTCTGGACCAGCCCACTCACCCGCGCGAAGTACCCGGTGGAATGGCTGATCCGCACACCGGCCGACTTCTACACCGTCAAAGCGGTGATCGATCCACAGGAACTCGACAGCCGCCAGGGCACCGGGACGGTGTACTGGGAAGGCCTGTCGGACCTGTTCGACAGCAACGGCCAGCGCGTGGGGCGTGGCTATCTGGAGATGACGGGGTACGCGCAGCGGCTGGTGTTGTAAGCACTTCGCCGGGACCGGTCAATCGGGTTGCCACTCACGGAAAAAACGGATGCGCTCGCCATGGTCGGGGTGACTGGAAATGGCGATCGGCAATCGGGCGTTGCCCTTGCCATCGGCGTCCTGGCCGGCTTCCTCCCGCTGGATCCGCTCGAAGAACGCGACCATCACCGAGGGGGATACCTGGCTTTGATCGAGCAGTCGCGCGGCGAAGGCATCGGACTCGCGCTCGGCATCGCGCGAATAGGCCTGCGTGGCGAGGGTCGCGGGCACCGTGGCCAGGAAGCCGCTGGCATCGCCCAGCACCACGCCCACCAGCGCGCTGACCAGACTCGCGCGCACCATCAGATCCAGCCCATGGCGGTGCTGCACATGGCCGAGTTCGTGCGCCAGCACGCCCACGATGGCATCGGGCTGGTCGGCCAACAGGGTCACGAGTTCGTCCGTGATCACGATGTACCCACCGGGCAGCGCAAAGGCATTGGCACCCAGGGCCTTGGACTTGTGAAACGAGAGCTGCCAGGCCGGTGCGTCGCCCTGCGGATGGGCGCGCTCCACGACCGACTTGAATCGGGCGCGCAACGCTTCCTGTTGCTGTGCGGGAAGCGCGCTGGGCTGCAGGAACAGCCGGTCCAGCTGTTGCATGCCCTGCTCTCCCAGACGGGTCTCCAGCGACCTCGGAACCTGGTGCGCCAGGATCTGGCTCAGCCAAGGCACGCCCCAGGTCCACGCTGCACCGAGAAACAGCACGGTGGCACCCATGGCCACCAGCGTGGCGCGCCAGCTCTGCATCCAGCGCACCACCGCACCGTCGCGCTGGCCGCTGGCCTGCCGCCAGGCGTCCCACTCACCCGCCGCAGCGTGCTGGATCAAGCTGCCGTCGGGCAACTCGCTCTGGCGCTGGCCGTGCGAACGGCGTTCGGCCCAGCGCACCCGCCGCACCGGATAGCGGCGCTCGCTGCCCACCAGCGTGAGCACGAGTTCATCACCTTCGATGCACAGTTCGCAGACCTGCGCGCGCGGGCTGTGGCCGTCAAACCAGGTGCTGAGCAGCCGGGGCGCTTCGTTCATCACAGGCCCATGTCGATACCGAAAAAGTCGCCGGCCGCATCACCCAGGAGGCCTTTGTCGCCGCCTTGTGCCTGCGCGAGCCATGCGTTCACGTCACCCTGCACCGCGATGGCCATGGCCTCCAGCCGCAGGCGTGCGCTATTCACCTTGGCAAACGGCCAGTAGAGACCCAGGGTGAGCGCAATCAACAGCCAATTCTTCGCCGTCAGGCTCATCAAGGGAGTGAACTTCAACTGGCTGTCAAACCGGATGCGTCGACTGACGGTGTTGGACCACAGGAGGTTTTGCAGGCGCGACGTGGTGTAGGGCATGAGCACCAGCGGGAACACCAGGTAGGCCAACGCCAACACGAAGGGCAGCGCGATCATGGCCGCGCCGCCGGAGGTGCCCAGCATCACCGCCACGATGCCACCCACGCCAGCAAGCAACGCCGTGCACAGCAGGGACACACCGGCCACCCGGAACGAGAAACCGTAGAACGCGCCAACGCCAGCCTTCAACCGCGTGCGTTCCTGTGCGAAGGCGTAGCCGCCATGCTGGTACTGCTTGATGCGCGACAGCATCCATGGCGAGATCGCGGCCATCGCCAAAACGAACAGGCTCATCGCCGCGGCAATCATGGCGCCGGCCGCGCGATCTTTTGAGTCGTGCACTTCCGGCGCGATCAAGGCGATGACCACCCCGAACGCGAACCCCGGAATGAAGAACGGCAGCATGCACAGGTAGGCACCCTTCAGGTCGCCTTCAAAAGACATGCGCACGCCACGCCAGCTGGTGTTGCGCAGCCGAAACTGCAGCGACGCACGCCAAAGCGCGGGCCACAACGCCGCCAGCACCAGCAAGGGGATCCAAGAAAAGGCCGGCGCGAAGCTGTACACAGCCCAGTAAGAGACACCGAACAGCAGCATGAGCAGGTAGCCGCGGAACATCTTCCACGGGTCGCCATGAAACCCCAACGGGTCTTTGCCCACCAGGGTGTTGTTCTGAAAGTAGGCCAGGCGCCGGGCGCGGGCAAACGGCCAATAGAGCGTGAAGGTGAGCAGGGTCAGCAGCAGGTTGACGATCCAGATGCGGAAGTACTCGCTGCCCGAACCGGTGAAGCGAATCTCGAGCGTCTGCGTCGGATCAATCCTGGTGGATCGCCTGTCGGACAAGAACTCGGTCGCTTCAAAATCATCCTGCTGTGCCATCCCTGTCCTCCTGGTTGTTGAAAATTTGGTGGCGATCCTAGCATCAAAAATTCGTACAAATGACCTACTGCGGCCAGCCCTGAGCATTGCGTGCAGCCGCTCAAAACGGGCGCGCGCAAAACCCGGCACACTCCTCTGCATGAGCTCCCCCTCCCCCTCCGACCGCCCCAAAGCCACCACCCCTACATCACTCAGCGGCCTGCTGCCTTTTCTGCGGCCTTACCGTTTGCAGATCGGTCTGGCGATCCTGTTTCTGGTGCTCGCCGCGGCCGCCACGCTGGTGTTTCCGCTGGCTTTGCGCTTCCTTGTCGACAGTGGCCTGGCACCGGCCGGACGCGGTGAGCAGACGCTGGCGTTGCGCGGCCACTTCGCCGCCCTGTTCGGCGTGGCGGTGGCGCTCGGCATTTTTTCGGCGATGCGCTTCTACCTCGTGAGCTGGCTTGGTGAGCGCGTCACCGCCGACCTGCGCAATGCGGTCTACAGCCACGTGTTGCGGCAAAGCCCGCAGTTCTTCGAGACCACGCAGACCGGCGAGGTGCTCTCGCGCCTGACCACCGACACCACGCTGGTGCAGACGGTGGTGGGTTCGTCGCTCTCCATGGGCCTGCGCAACGCCGTCATGGGCATCGGTGCGCTCATCATGCTGGTGTGGACCAACCCCTATGTGATGCTGCAGGTGCTGCTGATCATCGTGCTGGTGGTTCTGCCCAGCATGTGGTTCGGGCGGCGCGTGCGCAAGCTCTCGCGCGCCAGCCAGGACCGCGTGGCCGACTCCAGCGCCATTGCGGCCGAGGTGCTCAACGCGATTCCGGTGGTGCAGAGCTACACGGCCGAAGACCGGGAAGCGGCGCGCTTCGACGAGTCCACCCAGTTCGCTTTCGAGACCGCGATCCGACGCACCCGTGCGCGCTCGGTGCTGGTGGCCTTCATCATCATCAGCACGGCAGGCCTGCTGCTGTGGGGTCTGTACCAGGGAACGCAGGCCGTGCTGGCCGGCACGATCACGCCCGGCCACCTGGGGCAGACGGTGCTCTACATCATCATCCTGGCCGGTGCGGTCGCCGTGCTCGGTGAGGTGTACGGCGACCTGCTGCGCGCCGCCGGTGCCAGCGAGCGCCTGATGGAGCTGCTGGCCAGCGCCTCGCCGGTGCAGTCACCGGCGCAACCGCTGAAGGCCGCGTCCCCACAAGGCGGCAGTGCGCTGGTGTTCGACGACATCACCTTCCACTACCCCTCGCGCCCCGCGCAGGCCGCCCTCACGGGCTTCAACCTGGCGGTGGAACCCGGCCAGACGGTGGCGCTGGTGGGACCGAGTGGCGCGGGCAAGACCACCGTTTTTGGTCTGCTGTTGCGCTACTACGATCCGGCGCTGGGCACGATCCGGCTGGACGGCGTGCCGATTCACCAGATGAGCCTGCACGATCTGCGCAACCGCGTGGGCATCGTGCCGCAGGACCCAGTGATCTTCTCCAGCAGCGCGATGGAAAACATCCGCTACGGCAAGCCGGGTGCGAGCGACGCCGAAGTGCGCGCGGCGGCTGTCGCGGCTTTTGCCGACGAATTCATCGACCAGTTGCCCGAGGGCTACAACACCTTTCTGGGCGAGCGCGGCGTGCGGCTCTCAGGCGGTCAACGCCAGCGCATCGCGATCGCGCGCGCCATGCTCAAGAACCCGCCGCTGCTGCTGCTCGACGAAGCCACCAGCGCACTGGACGCGCAAAGCGAACGCATGGTGCAGGCGGCGCTTGAGTCGGCCATGAAAGACCGCACCACCCTGGTCATCGCGCACCGCCTGGCGACGGTGCAGCGAGCCGACCTGATCGTGGTGCTGGACCACGGAAAGCTGGTGGAGCGAGGCACGCACGAACAGTTGGTGGCCCACGGCGGCGTGTACGCCGGCCTTGCCGCGCTGCAGTTCCAAGTCTGACGGGAATTCCGATCTACCCCAGCTGGCGCAGTTCGCGCAGCGCCACTGACACGGGGGCGAGATCCGGCGCCAGGTTGGCGATGCTCTCGTGCATGGCGTTGACGCGTTCGATCGCCTTGGCGTGCTGGTCCTGCCACTCGGCCAGCGTCTGCTGGCTGCTCAGCAGCGACAGTACCAACTGCCCCGCGATGGAGTACACGTCGTCGCGCGCACTCGCGCGGGCCTGGGTCTGCCACAGCGAGTCCGTCGGCAGCTTGCCGATCTGCTGACGCCAGCGGTCCAGGCCGAGCGTGTTCTCGAGCGCGAAGTAGGTGCGCGCAGCCTGCTCCAGCGTGCTGCCGGCCTTGGCTGCCACATCGACCAGGTCGAGCACCGGGTACAGGTGGTCGAGCACGGTGAGGTCATCGGCGAGCTGCGCATCCACACCAGCCTGCACCAGGCTGGCGCTGGCCGCTTTCCACTGTTCCAGAGCGGTGGCGGGCAGCCATTGCTCGACGTGCTCGCGCAGCGTGCGGGCCGCCGGGCGGTACTTGGCGATCAGTGTGGGCAGGTCACCCTGGCCACGGTGGCGCAGCATCCAGCGGCTGGCGCGCTGGGCGATGGTGGCCAGCTGGGTGAGCAGGCTCAGCTGCAGCTCGGTCGTCACCTTGTTGTCCAGCGCGTCGATCTGGTCCCAGATCGGTTCGAGTGCAAACACCTCGCGCGCCAGCGTATAGGCACTGACCACATCGGCCGCCGTGCACGAAGCTTCATTGGCGAGATAGTTGACGAAGGTTGCACCGACGCGGTTGGCCACGGTGTTGGTCATGAAGGTGGCGATGATTTCGCGCTTGAGCGGATGCCGCGCGATGAAGTCGCCATGGCGTTCGCCCAGCACCACCGGGAAATACATCTTGAGCACACGCGCGTAGAACGGATCGTCGGGCAGGCTGCTGGCGCACAGCTCGTCGAACAGGTTCATCTTGGCGTAGGCCAGCAGCACGGCGTTTTCGGGGCGGGTGAGTCCACGGCCTTCGCGCTTGCGCTTGCCCAGTTCTTCATCACTCGGCAGGAATTCGATGGGGCGTTTGAGCAGGCCGATCTGCTCCAGCCATCGCATCAGGTTCTGCTGCCCGTCGAGCAGATACACAGGCCGGGTGGCGGCCAGCTCGATCTGCTGAGTCTGGTAGTAGTTGTCCTGCAGCACGAGGTGGCCTACCTCATCGGTCATGCTCGCAAGCAGGTCGTTGCGGCTCTCCAGCGTGAGGCCTCCGGCCTCCTGCACGGCGCCCAGCAGGATCTTGATGTTGACCTCGTGGTCGGAGCAGTCCACGCCGGCCGAGTTGTCGATCGCGTCGGTGTAGATCAGGCCCCCGGCCTGGGCGAATTCGATGCGACCGTTCTGCGTGCAACCAAGGTTGCCGCCTTCCCCGAACACCTTGCAGCGCAGCTCGTTGCCGTTGACGCGGAAGGCATCGCCCGCCTTGTCGCCCACCTGCGCGTGGCTCTCGAAGCTGGCCTTCACGTAAGTGCCGATGCCGCCGTTGTAGAGCAGGTCCACCGGGGCCTTGAGGATGGCGTTGAGCAGCTCATTGGGTGCCATCTGGGTGGCGTCGGTGCCGATGACCGCGCGCGCCTGTGCGCTCAGCGGGATCGACTTGGCGCTGCGTGGAAACACGCCGCCGCCTTCGCTGATGAGGCCCTTGTCGTAGTCGTCCCAGCTGGAGCGCGGCAGCTTGAACAGCCGTTCGCGCTCGGCATAGCTCGCGGCGAGATCGGGGCTGGGGTCGATGAAGATGTGGCGGTGGTCGAAGGCCAGCACCAGCCGGATCTGCGTGGACAGCAGCATGCCGTTGCCGAACACGTCACCCGACATGTCACCGATGCCGGCCACGGTGAAGGGCTGAGTCTGCGTGTCCACGCCCAGGCCGCGGAAATGGCGCTTGACCGATTCCCAGGCGCCGCGGGCGGTGATGCCCATCTTCTTGTGGTCGTAGCCGACCGAGCCGCCGGACGCAAACGCGTCGCCCAGCCAGAAGCCGTAGGCCGCGCTCACGCT
Source organism: Pseudomonadota bacterium (assembly GCA_040385485.1). Taxonomy (GTDB): domain Bacteria; phylum Pseudomonadota; class Gammaproteobacteria; order Burkholderiales; family Burkholderiaceae_C; genus Hydrogenophaga. The sequence continues at coordinate 51,260 of JAZKHJ010000020.1, forward strand.
GTTGGCGATGTCGCTGAAGGTGGCCGTGCCCTTGTCGGCGGCGACCACCAGGTAGGGGTCGTCCTCGTCGTGGCGCACCACGTCGGGCGGAGGCACCACCGCGCCCTTGACCAGGTTGTCGGTGATGTCGAGCAGGCCCGAGAGGAAGGTCTTGTAGCAGGCCACACCTTCGGCCAGATAGGCTTCGCGCTCGCTCGCCGGCGGGGCCTTCTTCAGCACAAAACCGCCCTTGGAGCCCACCGGCACGATCACCGTGTTCTTCACCATCTGCGCCTTGACCAGGCCGAGGATCTCGGTGCGGAAATCTTCGCGCCGGTCCGACCAGCGCAGGCCACCGCGCGCGACCTTGCCACCGCGCAGGTGCAGACCTTCGACGCGCGGTGAATAGACCCAGATCTCGAACAGGGGCTTGGGTTCGGGCACGTTGGGGATGTCGCGCGGGCTGAGCTTGAAGCTCATGTAGTCATGTCCGCGCTGGTAGGCGTTGGTGCGCAGCGTGGCCTGGATGGTGCTGAGGAACTGGCGCAGCACGCGGTCTTCCTCCAGGCTGGCCACGTCGGCCAGCAGGGCTTCCAGAGCCTGCGCCTGGGCTTCAATGCGTTCCGCACGGCGGTCCGCTTTCGCCGGATCGAAGCGGATCGCGAACAGCTCGGCCAGGCCCTGCGCGATGGTGGGGTTCTTGTTGAGCGTGTCTTCGATGTAGCTCTGGCTGAAGGCGAAGCCGAGCTGCTTGAAGTAGCGCACGTAGGCGCGCAGCACGGCAATGGCGCGGGCATCGAGCTCGGTGGAGAGCACCAGGCGGTTGAGCGCATCGCTCTCAACCTCCTGGCGCCAGACGGCCTGGAACAGTTCCTCGAAGCGGAACTTGAGGCGCTCGACGTCCAGCGGCTGGGCAAACTGCAGGCCCCAGTCGTGCAGCCAGTAGCCCGGCGCGGCGAGGTGATAGGGGTGCTCGTCGAGCACCCGCGCGCCCATGGACTCCATCACCGGCATGGCGTCCGACAGTGTGATCTTCTGCGTGGCGTAGGTCTTGAAGCGCACCTGTCCCTGGCGGTTGTAGAGCTTGAGCGCGAGTGGCCGCTGCTCACCCAGGCCGCTGAGCACCGCCGCGTCGCTGGCGGCGGTGTCGGCGTCGAAGTGCTCGCGGTAGGCGGTCGGGAACGCCGCCACCAGGGCCTCCAGGCCGCTGGCGCTGCGGCCGTTCTGCGCCAGCAGCACGGCGTTCACGCCGTCGACCCAGCGCTTGCACGCCTGGGCCACGCGGGATTCAAGCTGGGCCAGGTCCACTTGCGCGGGCAGCTTGTCCTTGGCGCGCACGATGTAGTGGATGCGCGCCAGCGCACTGTCGGTGAGCATCGGCGTGAACTCGATCGACGCCGCGTCGAACGCCTCGGTGAACAAGGCACCGAGCTTCACGCGCAGCTCGGTGGTGTACACATCGCGCGGCACATACACCAGCAGGGATGCCAGGCTGCCGTAGGCGCCACGGCGCACGAACAGGCGCACGCGCTGGCGCTCCTGCAGGCGCAGGATGCCCATGGCATGCTGCTCCAGCGTGGCGGCGTCGATCTGCAGCATCTCGTCGCGCGGGTAGGTCTCCAGGATCGCCTGCAAGGCCTTGTGGGCATGGCTGCCCGTGACCACGCCGGCATTGGCCATGACCTGAGCCACATGCTGGCGCACCACCGGGATCTGTTCCACCGAGGCGGCGTAGGCTGCCGATGTGTAGAGCCCGAGGAAACGGCTTTCGCCTACCAGCTTGCCGGTGGCGTCCAGCCGCTTCACGCTGATGGCGTCCATCCACGCCGGGCGGTGCACGGTGGAGCGGCTCATGGCCTTGGTGGACAGCACCAGGTCGGGGTTGGCCACGAAGGCGGCCGCGGGCTGGGCCGGCAGCACCTGCGCTCCGGGCGCCTTGAGCAGACCCAGCGCCGTGCCGGGCACGGGCACCAGCACATCGTCTTGAAGCACGTAGTCTTCGGCCGCCAGGAAGGTGAAGTGGCCTTGTTCGAGCCAGGTCAGGAAGGCCTTGGCTTCGTCGGCGACGGACGCATCCAGCGCGGTGAAGCTGGCGTTGAGCACCTGCACGCGCGAGAGCATGGCGCGCCAGTCCTGCACGGCCAGGCGCACGTCCTGCAGGGTGTCTTCTATGGTCTTGCGCAGTGCATCGCCGTCAGGGTCGGACGCGAGCCGGTCGCACTCGACCAGGATGCACGAAACGACCTGCCCGTCGCCGGCGCCTTGTTGCGCGGCACCGAGGATTTCCACCACATGACCGGCCGCATCGCGTTTAACACGCACCAGCGGATGAACGATCCAGTGCAATGTGCGTCCGGTGCGGTTGACAGCCATGCCCACCGAGTCGACGAGAAAGGGCATGTCGGGGTGCACGATCTGCAGCACGTGCGTGCCCGGGTCCTGCACGGGATCCACCGGCAAGTCCAGCACCTGAACGATGACTTCACCGGGCGCCGATGCGCTCAACAGGGCCTGGTGCGCGGCGGCCATGGTCTTGAGCAGGGCGGGGTCGCGGTTGCGCATTTCCTCGGGGTCGGCGGCAGCGAAATACAGGTCCTGAAAGCTCGGGTTCATGGTCGGCATCCGGTCAAGATTGGGGGCGGTTGGCAGGGAAAGATGTGCGCGATTCTAGGAGCGCTCCCCATCCCGAAACGCTCCCAGACAAGGATTGCATGGACCCATGCCATGCCCTCATGCGCAAAACGCATGATGCGCTCAAGTGAAGCACGCAGGCATAAAAATACTTCGCGCCGAGGGACCTGGAAGTTCCGGCGAAACCCTCTCCTGTGTGGCGGGGGCGACTCGGTTGCGGGCTCTACGGATGCCGCGCTGCAGGCATCCTCGAAAAACTATCGAATCAGTCCTGCGGCAGGCGCGTCCGTCGGTTGGCAGAGGCGCCCCATGGCGACCGCAATCAAGCAATTCCGAGCCGCATTGATTCTTGCAGCCTCGCGCCACTCATCTTTGGCTATGGCACCCTGCAACCATTCACCACGCCAGACAACCTTGAAAACTGTCGTATCCAGCCGTCGAGCCTGCTCGCTCTTTGAGCCGCCATGCGACGTCACGTCGACCAGCATGTGGCCTGCCGCATCCACGAACAGATGGGACAGCCTGTTGGGATCCGTGCCGACCACCAATGGCAGGAACCGACCATCCGATCGATCAAAAAAGACCCAGCCCGGCTCGGACGTGGTGAAGGCGAAGTAGCGTTGGTTGGGCACCGTCACGGAGTAGGTCGTTGCAGACATTCCAATGCATTGGCCCAATCTGTCGAACCACCCCGATTCGCGACTCATTGCGGTGGTGAACGTGCTCACCCGACCCGTCGCCGCGTGTTCCATGCGGATGTCACTGCTCCGGCATCCGTTGGATCGGGTATCCACCCGCCAGCCACCAGGCAGGTCGGCGCCACCCAACACATGCGGATAGAAGGGGGAGATATTTATCTCGGCTTCAACTGGCTGAGCGCCTCCTGTTGTTCCAGGACTCGGGTTGCGTCCCCTCGGGGCACCACTCGTCAAAAAGAACAACTCTGCGGCGCTGCCCTCGTACACAGGAAGATCTTGCATCCTGAGCGTCTCCACCTCCGCAGAGGCAGCGACAAATGAGCACACACTCGAGAGAGCCACAACGACGGTCGCCAGGACCATCCTTCTGTTCACTGCAGCGTTTCCTTGATCGCCGGCAACATCGGCAGCGCAATCACCTCGATGCCCTCTTCCAGCATGGCCAGGGCTTCCTGCGGGGAGGCCTGCCCGCGGATGTTGCGGTGCTCTGTTTCGCCGCTGTGCATCGCGCGCGCCTCGTCGGCAAAGCGCTCCCCCACATCTTCGGTCTGCGCCACCACCTCGCGCAGCGCCTTGAGCATGCGGGCCTGCAAGGCGGCCAGTTCGGGATGCATCGCGTGGTTGCTCATCGCCACAACCGCACCGGCGGGCGCCGCGAGGTCGGGGGCGTCTGCGTCATTGCGCCCGCTGCGCAGGTTCAGGCGCGGAGCCGAGAGCGTCTTGTGGATGTGGGCGTCACCGCACATCGGGCAGGTGAGCAACCCGCGGGCCAGTTGGCTCACGAAATCGTCTTCCGAACCGAACCAGCCTTCGAAGTCGTGCTGGTGCGCACATTGCAGATTGAGGACCTTCATGGAACGGATTGTCCTGCCAAAGGTGTTTCAGCGTCTCGCTGCCAGTCCAGTGTCCATTCACCGGCCTGCACGTTCTGCAGCCACATCGAGCCGACCAGCGTCTTGCAGTCGATCACCTCGCCGCTGAAACACCAGGCCCGCAGCTCTGCGGGTGTGGCGGTGAACACGTCGAGGAATTCACCGTCGTCGAGCTGCCGCTCCCCGAGCGTGAGGCCGCGTGCGAACCAGATGTCGATGGTCTCATCCGAGTACGCCACTGTGGGCGCCAGCCGCCCGGCGAACGCCCACTCGCGCGCGCTGTAACCGGTTTCCTCGAACAATTCCCGCTGGGCACACGCCAGGCTGTCTTCGCCTTCATCGAGCTTGCCGGCTGGAAATTCGATCATCACGGTCTGCATGGGGTGGCGGAACTGGCGCTCCAGCACCACCTGCCCATCGTCCAGCAATCCGATGACCATGACCGCACCCGGGTGCAACACGTACTCGCGCGTGGCCTCGGCACCACCGGGCAGACGCACCGTGTCGCGCACCACGTGCAGAAAGTTGCCGCGCAGCAGCTCGGTGCGCGACAGCGGCGTTTCTCGCAAGTGGCTGTCGTTCATCTGTGGCGGTAGAGATAGCGGTAGACGAAACCGGGAAAGGCCAGCGTGATGAACAGCGCACCGGTGGTTGCGTAGAACTCCCAACCCTGCGGCGCAATCTGCCCGGAGCTCTGCTCCAGGGCGAGACCGAGGGCACCCACGAGGAAATACAGCAGCACCATCTCGGCCAACCGCATCCCGAGGGTCTTGGGCAGGCTGCGCGGAATCACCGCCAGCCACCGCTCGTTGATGAAGGGCAGGTTGGCGGCCACGAGCGCGGCGATCAACACCAGCCAGACGGAAAAACTGTGGTTCATGTTGGAGGTATGAGCCGGCCCCGCCGGCCGAGTTCACCGGAGATGGCCTGCAGGCTTCAGGCGAACAATGCAGCCACGGCTTGGGCGCACAGGCTCATGAGGCCACCGGGCACGATGCCGAGCAGCAGCACCAGTGCACCGTTGATGGAGAGCACCGAGCGCGCGTCCAGGCCCGCTTCGATGTCGGCGGTCTGCGTGGGCGCGTCAAAGTACATCAACTTGACCAAGCGCAGGTAGTAGAAGGCGCCGATCAGCGACATGACGACCGCGAACACGGCCAGGCCCACGTAGAAGGGCCCGCCGGAGGCCAGCAGCGCCTGCAGCACCGAGAGCTTGGCATAGAAACCCACGAGTGGCGGGACACCAGCCAGCGAGAACATGCAGATGGCCATGACGCCGGCATACAACGGGCTGCGCTGGTTCAGGCCTGCGAGGTCGGTGATGTTCTCGGACTCAAAACCGCTGCGCGACAGCAGCAGGATCACGCCGAAGGTGCCCAGCGTGGTCAACACATAGGTGATGACGTAGAACATGGACGAGCTGTAGGCGTTGGCCATGTTGCCCGTGTCGCCGTTCACCACGCCGGCCAGCAAGCCGAGCAGCATGAAGCCCATCTGCGCGATGGTGGAGAACGCCAGCATGCGCTTGAGGTTGGTCTGCGCGATGGCGGCGAAGTTGCCCACCAGCAAGGACATGACGGCCAGCACCGCGAGCATCTGTTGCCAGTCAAAAGCGAGCGGCTGCAGACCTTCGACCAGCAGGCGGATCACGATGGCGAAGGCCGCGAGCTTGGGCGCACCACCGATCATGAGCGTGACGGCGGTGGGGGCGCCATGATAGACGTCGGGTACCCACATGTGAAAGGGCACCACGCCGAGCTTGAAGGCCAGACCGGCGACCACGAACACCAGGCCCAGCGTGAGCACCTGGGCCGAGCCCTTGAGCGTGGCCTCGCCGCCTGCGATGGACTTCATCACCTCGGACAGGTCGAGCGAACCGGTGGCGCCATACACCATGGACAAGCCATAGAGCAGGAAACCGCTGGCCAGCGCGCCGAGCACGAAATACTTCATGGCCGCCTCGGTCGCCTGCACGTCGTCGCGACGCAGTGCCACCAGCGCATAGCTGGACAACGTGAGCAGTTCCAGACCGAGGTAGATCACAAGGAAGTTGTGGCCCGAGATCATGACGAACATGCCCAGCAGCGCGAACATGGACAGGGTGAACATCTCACCGCCCCGCAGCATGTCGCGCTGGCCGGCATAGTCACGGCCATAGACCAACGTCACCATCATGGCGATGGTGGCAAAACACTTGAGCCAGTTGCCCATGGGGTCACTGACGATCATGCCGCCGAAGCCGGAGGTGGTAGTGCCCGAGACGGCCGCCATGCCGAGCAAGAGCGCAACCGCGCCGAGCGACAGCAGGGTCAGCGCGTAGGTGGCACCGCGCAGGGGCGACTTCACCGTCAGATCGGCCAGCGCGATCACGCATGCCATCGTCAGCAGGAGGATTTCTGGGTAGGCCGCAACCCAGCTGAGCTTGTCAATCATTGTTCGTTCTCTTGTGTCGTGTGGCGGGCCTGGCTCACTGGGGCAGCTTGGAGACGGCCACGTGGCGCAGCAACTCCGCCACGGAGGCGTCCATCACGTCGGTGAAAGGCTTGGGGTACACGCCCATGAAAAGCACCGCCACCGCCAACACCGCCATCACGAGGAATTCGCGCGAGTTGAGGTCGATCAGGGCCTTCACGTTGTCGTTGCCCGCGGCGCCCAGGTACACGCGCTTGTACATCCACAGCGAATAGGCCGCGCCGAAAATCAGCGCCGACGCAGCGAGCAGACCTATCCAGAAGTTGGCCTTCACCGCCGCAAGGATCACCATCCACTCCCCCACGAAACCGGCCGTACCCGGCAGGCCGCAGTTGGCCATGGTGAACAGCAGCGCAAAAGCCGCGAACTTGGGCATGGTGTTCACCACACCGCCGTAATCGGCAATCTCGCGCGAATGCACACGGTCGTACAGCACGCCGATGCCCAGGAACATCGCAGCCGACACAAAACCGTGGGCAATCATCTGCACGATGCCGCCCGACACGCCGAGGTCGCTGAAGACGAAGAAGCCCAGCGTGACGAAGCCCATGTGGGCGACCGACGAATACGCCACCAACTTCTTCATGTCCTGCTGCACCATGGCCACCAGGCCCACGTAAATCACCGCGATCAGCGAGAGCGCGATCATGAGCCATGCCCATTCGTGAGAAGCGTCGGGCAGGATCGGCAGCGAGAAGCGCAAGAAGCCGTACGCACCGAGCTTGAGCATGATGGCCGCCAGCACGGCGGAGCCGCCGGTGGGGGCTTCCACGTGCACATCGGGCAACCAAGTGTGCACCGGCCACATCGGCACCTTCACCGCGAAGGCTGCGAAGAAGGCGAAGAACAGCAAGGTCTGCGCGGTGCCACTCAGCGGCAGCTTGTACCAGTCGGCCAGCGCGAAGCTGCCACCGGACACGGTGTACAGGTAGATCAGCGCCACCAGCATGAGCAGCGAGCCCAGCAGCGTGTACAGGAAGAACTTGAAGGCCGCGTAGATCTTGTTCGGGCCGCCCCAGATGCCGATGATCAGGTACATCGGAATCAGTGTGGCTTCGAAGAACACGTAGAACAGCATCGCGTCCTGCGCGCTGAAAACGCCGATCATCAGACCCGAGAGGATCAGGAAGGCGCCCATGTACTGGTTCACGCGCGACGTGATGGATTCCCAACTGGCCACGACCACCACCACGTTGATGAACGCAGTGAGCGGGATCAGCCACAACGAAATGCCGTCCACACCGAGGTGGTAGTGGATGTTGAAGTTTTCGATCCAGGAGCGTTTTTCGACGAACTGCAGGGCAGCGGTGCCCAACTCAAAACCGGCGTAGAGCGGCACCGTGACCGCCAGGCCCACCACCGCACCCACCAATGCGATCCAGCGCACCATCGGTGCCTGGTCGTCACGGCCCAGGGCCAGCAGCACGACGCCAAAAAAGATGGGCGTCCAGATGGCAAGGCTCAGCAAACCCATGATGTTCTTCTTCCTCTTGTTTTATTTGGCGAGCCAGACGAAGTACGTCATGAACAGCAGCACACCCACGATCATCATCAGCGCGTAGTGGTAGAGGTAGCCGGTCTGCGCGCGGCGCACCACGCCCGAGACCAGCCCAACCAGCTTCCAGCTGGCATTGACCACGCCGCCTTCGATCACACCCCGATCGCCACCCTTCCACAGACCGATGCCCAGGCCCCGCGCGCCTTTGGCCAAGACGTTTTCGTTGAACCAGTCCATGTAGTACTTGTTCTCGAGGATCACCACCAGCGGACGCAGCGCGCGGCCGATGGCGACCGGCACGGCCGGGTTGATCAGGTACATGTACCAGGCGCTCACGGCACCGGCCAGGGCCAGGTACAGCGGCGGGGTGTAGAGCGAGTGCGCTGCCATCGACAAGGCGCCGTGGAACTCTTCGGCGAAAGTCGCCATGGCCGGGTGGGCCGCGGCATTGATGAAGATCGCGTCCTTGAAGAACTCTCCAAACAGCATGGGCTGGATGGTCATGAAGCCGATCACGACCGAAGGAATGGCCAGCAGCACCAGTGGCACCGTCACCACCCAAGGGGATTCGTGCGGCTTGGCGTCATGACCGTGGCCATGTCCGTGGTCATCGTGGTGCGCGTCTGGATTCTGGTCGTACCGTTCCTTGCCGTGGAAGACCAGGAAGTACAGGCGGAACGAATAGAACGAGGTGACGAACACACCGGCAAGCACCGCAAAGTACGCAAAACCCGACGCCGGCAGGTTGCTGAAGTGCACCGCTTCGATGATGGAGTCTTTGGAGTAGAAGCCCGAGAACAGCGGCGTGCCAATCAGCGCGAGCGTGCCCAGCAGCGAGGTGATCCAGGTGATAGGCATGTACTTGCGCACGGCGCCCATCCAGCGGATGTCCTGGTTATGGTGCAGGCCCATGATCACCGAGCCCGCGGCCAGGAACAGCAGCGCCTTGAAGAAGGCGTGTGTCATGAGGTGGAACACCGCCACCGAGTAGGCAGAGGCGCCGAGCGCCACCGTCATGTAGCCCAGCTGTGAAAGCGTGGAGTACGCGACGATGCGCTTGATGTCGTTCTGGATGATGCCCAGGAAGCCCATGAACAGCGCGGTGATGGCGCCGATGACCATGATGAAGTTCAGCGCCGTGTCCGACAGCTCGAACAGCGGCGACATGCGCGCCACCATGAAGATGCCGGCCGTGACCATGGTGGCGGCGTGGATCAGCGCGGAGATGGGGGTGGGGCCTTCCATGGAGTCGGGCAGCCACACATGCAGCGGGAACTGCGCGCTCTTGCCCATGGCGCCGATGAAGAGGCAGATGCAGATGACCGTGATCAGCAACCAGTCGGTGCCGGGGAAGCCCAGCGCGCCGAGCTCGGGCGCCTTGGCGAACACCTCGGCGTAGTTGAGCGTGCCGGCATAGGCCACGATCAGACCGATGCCCAGGATGAAACCGAAGTCGCCCACCCGGTTGACCAGGAAGGCCTTCATGTTGGCGAAGATCGCCGTGGGCTTGTTGAACCAGAAGCCGATCAGCAGGTAGGACACCAGGCCCACGGCTTCCCAGCCGAAGAACAGCTGCAGCAGGTTGTTGCTCATGACCAGCATGAGCATGGAGAAGGTGAACAGCGAGATGTAGGCGAAGAAGCGGTTGTAACCCTCGTCCTCTTCCATGTAGCCGATGGTGTACAGGTGCACCATGAGCGAGACGAAGGTCACAACCACCATCATCATGGCGGTGAGGCCGTCGACCAGGAAACCGATTTCCATCTTCAGACCACCGACCACCATCCAGGTGTAGAGGGTCTCATTAAAGCGGGCGCCGTCCATGGCCACGCTCTTGAGCGTCATGGCCGACAGGATGAACGCGATCAACACGCCCAGAATGGTGAGCGTGTGCGAAGCGCGGCGACCGATGACATTGCCGCCGAAGGTGGTGCCCAGAATGCCGGCCAGGGCCGCGCCGATCAGCGGCGCCATGGGGACAGCGAGCAGGGTGCTGGCAGAGAGGGTGGTGCTCATGGTGTTCTTGTCTGTGGGCTGGGGCTCAGCCTTTGAGAGTGTTGAGCTCTTCGACGCTGATCGAATTCTTGTTGCGGAACAGCAGCACGAGGATGGCCAGACCAATCGCCGATTCCGCGGCGGCCACGGTCAGGATGAAGAACACGAACACCTGGCCGTGCATGTCACCCAGGAAATGCGAGAAGGCCACGAAATTCATGTTCACGGCCAGGAGCATCAGCTCGATGGCCATGAGCAGCACGATCAGGTTCTTGCGGTTGAGGAAGATGCCGACGACGGAGATCGCGAACAGGATCGCGCCCACGGCGAGGAAATGGCCCAGGGTCACGTTCATGATGGTTTGCCCTCCTCGGCGGTCGCCGCATCGACAGCGGGGGCGGCTTTCTGCGTTGCGCTCATCGGCAGCACCACCAGCCGATCCCGGGCGCGCACGTGCACCTGCAGACCCGGATTGATGGCCTTGCTGTCCTTGCGCTGACGCAGGGTGAGCGCAATGGCGGCGATCATCGCCACCAGCAGGATCACGGCAGCCACTTCAATGGGATACAGGTACTCGGTGTACAGCAGCAAGCCGAGTTCACGGGTGTTGGAGTAATTGGCCGCGTTGATGCCGACGCCGGCCGCATCGGGGTTGCTCGCCAGACTCGGGAAGCCGGCGAACAGCACGGCAATCAGTTCGGCCGCCACAAAACCACCCAGAATGGCGGCAAGCGGGAAGTGTTTCCAGAAACCCTTGCGCACGCCGTCCATGTTGATGTCGAGCATCATCACCACGAACAGGAACAGCACCATCACTGCGCCCAGATAGACCAGCACCAGCGTGATGCCGAGAAATTCCGCCTTGAGCAACAGCCAGAGCGCGGACGCCTGCGAGAACGCCAGCATCAGGAACAGCACGGCATGCACCGGGTTGCGCGCAGTGACGACGCGGAAGGCTGCAAACAGCAGCACCGCGGCGAAGAGGTAAAAAAAGCCGGTCTGGTAATCCATGGCGTTGTTCTTGTGTCGTCTGTGCCGGTCGGGGTCCGGGTTCAGAACGGATCAGCGATAAGGGGCGTCAGCGGCCCGGGCAGCGGCAATCTCGGTTTCGTAGCGGTCGCCCACGGCCAGCAACATCTCTTTGGTGAAGTACAGGTCACCGCGCTTCTCGCCGTGGTATTCGAAGATGTGCGTCTCGACGATGGAGTCGACCGGGCAACTCTCTTCGCAGAAGCCGCAGAAGATGCACTTCGTCAGGTCGATGTCGTATCGGGTCGTGCGGCGCGAGCCGTCCTCGCGCACATCGGATTCGATGGTGATCGCCAACGCCGGGCATACCGCTTCGCACAGCTTGCAGGCAATACAGCGCTCCTCGCCGTTTTCATAGCGGCGCAGGGCATGCAGACCGCGGAAACGTGGCGACAGCGGCGTCTTTTCTTCGGGAAACTGCACCGTGATCTTGCGTTTGAAGGCGTAGCGACCGGTCAGGGCCATGCCCTTGAACAACTCCACCAGCAGGAAGCTGTTGAGGAAGTCACGGAATGAAAACGGCGCCACAACCACTGGGGATGCGACGGGATTGGCGGTGATGGTGGACATGGTCAATCGCCCTCTTATTTCCAGAGGTTCCACGACGTCTGCATCAAGCCGCCGACGAGCAGCAGGTAGATGAGCGTGACGGGAATGAAGATCTTCCAGCCCAGACGCATGATCTGGTCGTAGCGGAAGCGCGGGAAGGTGGCGCGGATCCAGATGAACATGGACACCACGACGAAGGTTTTCAGGCCCAGCCAGATCCAGCCGGGGATCCAGTTGAACAGCGCGCTGTCGATGGGCGACAACCAGCCGCCCAGGAACATCAGCACCGCCAGGATCGAGATCAGCCACATGCTGGCGTACTCGGCCAGGAAGAAGATGGCGAAGCCCATGCCCGAGTACTCGACCATGTGGCCGGCCACGATCTCGGCCTCACCCTCGACCACGTCGAAAGGATGGCGATTGGTTTCGGCCACGCCAGAGATGAGATAGACGAAGAAGATGGGCAGCAGCGGCAGCCAGTTCCACGACAGGAAGTTCAGGCCTTCGGACGCCGCCATCCCGCGTCCCTGGGAGTTCACGATGTCGACCAGGTTCAGGCTGCCCGAAACCATGACCACCACCAGGAAGCAAAAGCCGATGGCGATCTCGTAGCTCACCATCTGTGCCGACGCGCGCAGCGCACCCAGGAAAGCGTATTTCGAGTTGGAGGCCCAGCCCGCGATGATCACGCCATAGACTTCGATCGAGGTGATGGCCAGGATCACCAGCAGACCGGCGTTCACGTTGGCGAGCACCGCTTCAGGGCCGAAGGGCACGGCCACCCACGCGGCCAGCGCCGGCATGATGGCCATGATCGGCCCCAGGCGGAACAGGCCGTTGCTGGCGGCGCTCGGGCGGATCAGTTCCTTGGTCAGCAGCTTGAGCGCATCGGCGATCGGCTGCAGCAGACCGAAGGGACCCACGCGGTTGGGTCCGTGGCGCACCTGGATCCAGCCGAGCAGCTTGCGCTCCCAGAGCGTCAGGTAGGCCACGGCGCCCATCAGCGGCGCCAGCACGGCCACGATCTTGATCAGGTTCCAGATGACGGGCCAGGCCGCCGTGGTCCACCACGTCGCGGCGAACAAACCCAGGCCGCCGTTGTACATCGCGTCGATCATGCGTGCACCTCATCGGCGATCAGGATTGCGCGGGCGTCGGCCGTCAGCTGCAGCGCAGGGGCGCGGCGCACCAGACCGTCGAGCTGGTAGATGCTGGCCACGCAGGGTTCGGCACTGGCGGACGCCATGTCGACCATGGCGGTGCTGGCGTTGTTCAATCGGGCTGCGTCCACCACGGCACCACTCGCCACACCGGGCAGCACGCTGGCCAGCACGGCCTGCGAAGAATCGGCGTCAAAGCCGGCCAGACCGAGCAGGTTGCCCAGCACACGAATCACCTTCCAGGCCGGGCGCGTTTCACCCAGTGGACGAACAACGGCGTGGAAACTCTGCAGGCGGCCTTCGGCATTCACGAAGGAACCCGAGGTTTCGGTGAACGGAGCGATCGGCAACAGCACGTCGCTCACGTCGAGGTTGGTCTTGAACGGGCTTAGCGTGACGACCATGCCTGCATGGGACAGCCCGTTCGCACCCGCTGCCGTGTCGTCCTGGGGCTCGGTGTTGAGCAGGATCACGGCTTTCAGCGCGCCACCCAGCATCTGCCCGGCATTCAAACCGCCCTGCCCTGGCACGGCGTTGACGAGTTGCGCGCCCACGGTGTTGGCGGCCTCGCTCAGGTAGCCCACGGAGGCGCCCGTCTGCTGTGCGATCCAGTTCGCGAGCGACAGCAGGCTGGCCGCTTTTTCGTGGTGTGCAGCGGCGTTGCCGAGCAGGATGGCCTTGTGTTCACCGCCCAGCAGCGACTTGGCCACGGCGCGGTGCGCATCGGTCACGTCAGCGGTCGCCGGTGCAGTGGCACCGGTGTCGGCGGCCACGGCGGCTGCGATGCCGGCCAGCGCCGACACCCAAGTGCTGCTGTCGGCCAGCACGGTGTTTTTCACCGCCATGGCCCAGTCCTGCTGCTCGGCGCCGAGCACGTTCACTTGGCAACCCTTGCGGGCGGCCTGACGAATGCGCTGCGCGAACAGCGGGTGGTCCTTGCGCAGGTTGGAGCCCACCACCAGCACGCGTTGCAGCGTGGAGAGCGACGCGATCGGCAGGCCCAGCCAACGCGCGGCACCCGCAGGCGCGGCATTGGAGAAATCGGCATGGCGAAGTCGAGCGTCGATGTTCTGGCTGCCCAGGCCGCGCACCAGGGCGCCGGCCAGGGCCAGTTCTTCCACCGTGCTGTGCGGGCTCGACAGCAGACCGATGGCAGCTGCGCCGTGTTCGGCCTTGACCTGCTTGAGACCATTGGCCACGTACTCGAGAGCGGTTTGCCAATCGACTGTGTGCCACTCACCGCCCTGCTTGAGCATGGGCGCGGTCAGTCGGTCTTCGCTGTTGACGGCCTCGTACGAGAAACGGTCGCGGTCGGCAATCCAGCATTCGTTGACGGCCTCGTTTTCCAGCGGCACCACGCGCATGACCTTGTGGTTCTTCACCTGAACGATGAGGTTGGCGCCGGCGCTGTCGTGCGGGCTGACGCTCTTGCGGCGCGAGAGCTCCCAGGTGCGGGCGCTGTAGCGGAACGGTTTGCTGGTGAGCGCGCCAACCGGGCAGATGTCGATCATGTTGCCCGAGAGCTCGGAATCAACGGTGTCGCCGAGCACCGTGGTGATCTCGGAATGCTCGCCGCGGTGGATCATGCCCAGCTCCATCACGCCGGCCACTTCCTGGCCAAAGCGCACGCAGCGGGTGCAGTGGATGCAGCGGCTCATTTCCGCCATGGAGATCAGTGGGCCCACGTCCTTGTGGAAGACGACGCGTTTCTCTTCCTCGTAGCGCGAACCCGAGCTGCCGTAACCCACAGCCAGGTCCTGCAACTGGCATTCACCGCCCTGATCGCAGATCGGGCAATCCAGCGGGTGGTTGATGAGCAAGAACTCCATCACCGATTGCTGCGCCTTGATGGCCTTGTCGCTCTTGGTGCGCACGATCATGCCCTGCGTGACCGGCGTGGCGCAGGCCGGCATGGGCTTGGGCGCCTTCTCGACGTCGACCAGGCACATGCGGCAGTTGGCCGCGATGGAAAGCTTCTTGTGATAGCAGAAATGCGGAATGTAGGTGCCGGCCTTTTCGGCCGCATGCATGACCATGCTGCCCGGGGGCACTTCCACCTTCTTGCCGTCGAGTTCGATTTCAACCATGGGAGTTTTTTCTTTCAAGCAACCTTGGCTGGCGACTGAGCGGCCGCGATCTTGGCCTCAAACTCGTGCCGGAAGTGTTTGATCATGGCCCGCACCGGCATGGCCGCAGCATCGCCCAGGGCGCAGATGGTGCGGCCCATGATGTTCTCGGCCACGTTGTCCAGCAGCGCCATGTCGGCCGGGCGACCCTCGCCCTGGTCGATGCGGCTGACCATGCGCCAGAGCCAGCCCGTGCCTTCGCGGCAGGGTGTGCACTGGCCACACGATTCGTGCATGTAGAAGTAGGACAGACGCTTGAGCGACTCGACCATGCAACGGCTGTCGTCCATCACGATCACGGCGCCCGAGCCCAGCATGGAGCCGGCCTTGGCAATCGAGTCGTAGTCCATGGTGCAGTCCATCATGATGGACGCAGGCAACACGGGTGCGGACGATCCGCCGGGGATCACGGCCTTGAGCGTGCGGCCCTTGCGCACACCACCGGCAAGCTCGAGCAACTTGCTGAAGGGCGTACCCATGGGCACTTCGTAGTTGCCAGGCATCTCCACATCACCGCTCACCGAGAAGATCTTGGTGCCACCGTTGTTGGGCTTGCCGCAAGCGAGGTAGGCCGCGCCACCGTTGCGAATGATCCAGGGCACCGCCGCGAAGGTTTCGGTGTTGTTGATCGTGGTGGGCTTGCCGTACAGGCCGAAGCTGGCCGGGAACGGCGGCTTGAAACGCGGCTGGCCCTTCTTGCCTTCCAGCGATTCGAGCAGCGCGGTTTCTTCACCGCAGATGTAGGCGCCGAAGCCGTGGAAGGCGTGCAGTTGGAAACTGAATCCACTGTCCAGGATGTTGTCACCCAGCAGGCCTGCGGCGCGGGCTTCTTCCAGCGCGGCTTCGAAGCGGTCGTAGGCCTCGAAGATCTCGCCGTGGATGTAGTTGTAGCCGACGCTGATGCCCATCGCGAAGGCAGCGATGGCCATGCCTTCGATCACGATGTGCGGGTTGTACATCAGGATGTCGCGGTCCTTGCAGGTGCCCGGCTCGCCCTCGTCCGAGTTGCACACCAGGTACTTCTGGCCAGGGAATTGACGCGGCATGAAGCTCCACTTCAACCCGGTGGGGAACCCCGCACCGCCGCGGCCGCGCAACGCCGATTCCTTCAGGGTGGCAATCACCTGGTCCTGCGTCATGCCGACCACCGGTGGATCACCGGCCGGTTCGGCCCCATCCTTGCCCAGCACCTTGCGCAAAGCCTGGTAACCCCCACGGGCCACGTAGTCCTTGAGCGACCAATTGCCACCGTCGAGGTCGGCATAGATCTGGGGATTGATGTGACGGCCGTGGAAGCAGGTCTGCACGCCGTTGGCGCGAAACTGCGAGAGGATCTGTTCGGCGTTCATGCCTGTCCTTCCGAGGCTTGGACCGTCGACTTGAGGCCATCGATCAGCTGATCGAGCTTGTCGTTGCTCATGAAGCTGCACATGTGGCGGTCATTGACCAGCATCACGGGCGAGTCGGCGCAGGCGCCCAGACATTCGCTCTGCTGCAGGGTGAACAGACCGTCGGCGGTGGTCTGTCCCATGCTGATGCCGAGTTTGTGCTCCAGATGGTGCAGCGCACTCTGGCCATCGCGCAGCTGGCACGGCAGGTTGGTGCAGACGTTGAGCTTGAACTTGCCCGTCGGCTGCTGGTTGTACATGTTGTAGAAGGTCGTCACCTCGTGCACGGCGATTGGCGCCATGCCCAGGTAAGCTGCCAGCGACTCTTCGGCCCCGGTGCTCACGAAGCCCATCTCCTGCTGGATGATGGCAAGACATGCCATCACGGCCGACTGCGCCTGATCGGCCGGGTACTTGGCGACCTCGCGCGCAAAGCGCTGCTGGGTAGCGCTGCTGAATTCCACAGCTGCAACTGGGTGCCCGGTGCTCATCGGTCGATCTCCCCGAAAACAATGTCCATGGTGCCGATGATGGCCACGGCGTCGGCCAGCATGTGGCCGCGCGCCATCTCGTCCATCGTGGCGAGGTGCGCAAAACCGGGCGCACGGATCTTCAGGCGGTAGGGCTTGTTGGCGCCATCGCTCACGAGGTAGATACCGAACTCGCCCTTGGGGTGCTCAACCGCCGCATAGGCTTCGCCCTCTGGCACGTGGAAGCCTTCAGTGAACAGTTTGAAGTGGTGAATCAGCTCTTCCATGTTGGCCTTCATGGCCTCACGGGCTGGCGCTGCCACCTTGTGGTTGTCGGTGATCACGGGGCCGGGGTTGGCACGCAACCACTTCGAGCACTGTTCGATGATGCGGTTGGACTGCTTCATCTCTTCCATGCGCACCAGATACCGGTCATAGCAGTCACCGGTCTTGCCCACGGGAATGTCGAAATCCATCTGGTCGTACACGTCGTACGGCTGCTTCTTGCGCAGATCCCAGGCAATACCGGAGCCGCGCAACATGGGGCCGGTCATGCCGAGGTTGAGCGCGCGCTCGGGCGTCACCACGCCAATGCCAACGGTGCGCTGTTTCCAGATGCGGTTGTCGGTCAGCAGCGTGTGGTACTCGGCCAGATACGTGGGGAAACGCTTCGTGAAGTCGTCGATGAAATCGAGCAGCGAACCCTGGCGGTTGGTGTTCATCTCCGCAAGAGCGCGTGCGTTGCGGATCTTGCTGTGCCGGTACTGCGGCATGGTTTCGGGCAGGTCGCGGTAGACGCCGCCCGGGCGGAAATAAGCCGCGTGCATGCGCGCACCCGACACCGCCTCGTACATGTCGAACAGGTCTTCGCGCTCGCGGAACGCGTAGATCAGGATGGTGGAACTGCCGCAGTCGTTGCCATGCGACCCCAGCCACATGAGGTGGTTGAGCAGGCGCGTGATCTCGCTGAACATCACACGGATGTACTGCGCACGGATCGGCACTTCGATGCCGAGCAACTTCTCGATGGCCAGGCAGTAAGCGTGCTCGTTGCACATCATCGACACATAGTCGAGCCGGTCCATGTAGGGCAGCGACTGGATGTAGGTCTTGTGCTCGGCGAGCTTTTCGGTGGCGCGGTGCAGCAGCCCGATGTGTGGGTCGGCGCGTTGCACGACTTCGCCGTCGAGCTCGAGCACCAGGCGCAACACGCCGTGCGCGGCCGGGTGCTGTGGACCGAAGTTGAGGGTGTAGTTCTTGATTTCAGCCATATCAGTGCAATCCGCCGTAGTTGTCTTCGCGGATGATGCGCGGCGTGATTTCGCGGGGCTCGATGCTCACCGGTTCGTAGATCACACGCTGGCGCTCGGCGTCGTAGCGCATCTCGACATGCCCCGACAGCGGGAAGTCCTTGCGGAACGGGTGGCCGATAAAACCGTAGTCGGTGAGGATGCGGCGCAGGTCGTCGTGACCGTCGAAGACGATGCCGAACAGGTCGAACGCTTCGCGCTCATACCAGTTGGCCGCAGCCCACAGTGGCGTGACCGAAGCCAGCACGGGGAAGTCGTCCTCGGGGCAGAACACACGCACGCGAACGCGGTGGTTGTGGCTCACCGACAGCAGATGCACCACGGCCGCGAAGCGCTGGCCCTCCCAGCGACCGTCACCATAGGTCTGGTAGTCCATGCCGCAGAGGTCGATGAGCTGCTCGAAAGCGGCTTGCGGCGCGTCACGCAGGGTTTGCATGACGTCGAAATAGTGGGCGGCCGCAACGGTGAGCGTGAGCTCTTCGCGGACCACTTCGAGCGAAGCCACGCGGTCACCAAGCAACTCGGCAAGGGCCAGCTTCAAGGCTTCCGGCGCAACGGCGTAGTGGGTCGTTGAGGTGTCGGTCATGGATGCGTCTCGTGGGACTCGGTTCGCCGTTGTGCAGCGGGCGCTCAGGCGCGGGCGATGGTCTGGGTGCGGCGGATCTTCTGCTGCAGCTGGATGATTCCGTACAGCAAGGCCTCGGCAGTGGGCGGGCAGCCGGGCACATAAACATCCACCGGCACGATGCGGTCACAACCGCGCACCACCGAATAGCTGTAGTGATAGTAGCCACCGCCGTTGGCGCAAGAACCCATGGAGAGCACCCAGCGCGGCTCGGCCATCTGGTCGTAAACCTTGCGCAAAGCGGGTGCCATCTTGTTGCACAGCGTGCCGGCCACGATCATCAGATCGGACTGGCGCGGGCTGGCGCGAAACACCTCGGAGCCGAATCGGCCAATGTCGTAACGCGCGGCGGCCGCGTGCATCATTTCCACCGCGCAACAGGCCAGACCAAAGGTCATGGGCCAGAGCGAGCCGGTCTTGGCCCAGTTCACCACCGAGTCGTAGCTGGTGGTGACAAAACCTTCCTTGAATACGCCTTCAAACATGAGCCGCTCCGGTGCAATCTTGTGTCGTCGTGTCGCTCATTCCCAGTCCAGCGCACCCTTCTTCCACTCGTAGGCAAAGCCCACGGTGAGAATGACAAGAAACACGACGCCGGCGAGAAAGCCAGTCATGCCGATGTCGGAGAAGGCCACGGCCCAGGGAATGAGGAAAGCGATCTCGAGGTCGAACAGGATGAAGAGAATGGCCACGAGGTAGTAGCGCACATCGAACTTCATGCGGGCGTCTTCGAAGGCTTCGAAGCCGCATTCGTAAGGGGAATTTTTCTCGGCGTCCGGAAGGTTCGGACCAAGGATGTAACCCAGGACCTGCGGGATGATCCCGATGGAAATACCCACCAAGATGAACAGGAGCACAGGTAGGTATTGTTCGAGACTCATCTTGGTCTGTTCCACTGACACGGCGTGGGGCCGTGTTGTCCAAAGATTGGTGCCGACGGCGAGACTCGAACTCGCACAGCTTTCGCCACTACCCCCTCAAGATAGCGTGTCTACCAATTTCACCACGTCGGCTGGTCTGCATTTGCCGGCTCACGAGGTCTGTGTGAGCCTTGCTGACAAGCATTGGAGTTTACCCTGAAACCACCCCTCTTTTGAGAGGCGGCGGGCCTTTTTCAACTCGAATGAAAGATGAATCGGCGTGCACATGAAGCGCGCACGCCACCAAGATCATTTCGCCGGGATTTGCGCGGGACCGGTAGGGGCCGGTGTGGCGGCAGCGGGCGCCGGAGCTGTGCCTGTTGCAGGTGCTGCGCCCGGAATCTGTTGCGAAGCATCGGCAGGCTGTGCGGGTGTCACCACACCTTCGAGCACGCTGCCCGAACTCGGTGCAACAGTGCGCAGGTTGCCGAAGTAAGCCAGGCCCAAAGTGCAGCTCAGGAAGATCGCCGCCAGCACGGCCGTCGAGCGCGACAGGAAGTTGGCACCTCCCGATGCACCGAACAGGCTCGCAGAACCCGCACCGCCGCCACCAAAAGCTGCGCCCGCATCGGCGCCCTTGCCGTGCTGCATGAGGATCAAGCCGATCATGGCCAGCGCCGAAAGGATCTGCACGGCCAGCAGGATGGTCAACACAACGTTCATTTTTTACTCCGGAATCACGGTTGTCGATGTGCCCTTGAGGGCACGAAAAAAGGTCAATGGGCCGAAGCCACGATCTGAAGGAAGTCGGCCGCCTTGAGCGACGCGCCGCCGATGAGGCCGCCGTCGATATCGGGCTGGGCCAGCAGGCTGGCGGCGTTTGCTGCATTCATGCTGCCGCCGTAGAGGATGTGTACACGCTCGGGATGCTGCGTGGCCGCTGCTATCTGGGCACGAAGGACCGCATGCACTTGCTGCGCCTGTTCGGGCGAGGCGGTTTTGCCGGTGCCGATGGCCCAGACGGGCTCGTAGGCCACGACGATCTCGCTGGTGCAATGCGCCACGGTGTGGATGACCGCGGCCAGCTGGCGTTTGACGACGGCGTCGGTCTGCCCCGCCTCACGTTCGGCCAGCGTTTCACCCACACACACGATGGGCGTGATGCCATGGGCCAATGCCGTCTTGGCCTTGTCGGCCACCAGCTGGTCGGTCTCGCCGTGGTACTGACGTCGCTCCGAATGGCCCACGATCGCATAGCGGCAGGCGAAGTCCTTGAGCATGGTGGCCGACACCTCGCCGGTGTAGGCACCCTGCTCGTGGCTGGACACGTCCTGTGCACCCCAGGCGATAGCACTGCCGGTCAACAGCGACTGCAGTTGCGGCAAATACGGTGCGGGCACACACAACGCCATGTCGGCCGCAGGCGTCTGGCCACCCAGGCCGTCGAGCATGGCTTTCACCAGCGCCTCGTTGGCGGCCAGCGAGCCGTTCATTTTCCAGTTGCCTGCAATCAGTGGTTTCATGTCTGAAGTGTCGTCATGCCCAGGTCAGGACGAGCTTGCCGATGTGGCGGTTGGATTCCATGAGCGCGTGCGCAGCAGCAGCTTCGCTGGCGGGAAACACCTGGTGGACAATCGGCTTGATGTGTCCCTGAGCCAGCAGCGGCCAGACGCGTTCGCGCAGCGCTTGTGCGATCGCGGCCTTGAATGCGATCGGACGCGGACGCAAGGTCGACCCGGTGATGGTGAGGCGTTTGCGCAGCACCATGCCGGCGTTGAACTCGGCCTTCACACCGCCCTGCACCGCGATGATGACCAGACGGCCGTCTTCGGCCAGACAGTCGATCTCGCGCGCCACGTAGGCGCCGGCCACCATATCGAGCACGACGTTGACGCCCTGCCCGCCCGTGAGGTCGGCCACAGTGGCAACGAAGTCCTGCGTCTTGTAGTTGATGGCGTGATCCGCGCCCAATGCCAGGCACGCCGCGCACTTGTCGTCGCTGCCCGCGGTGGCGATGACGCGCGCGCCCAGGGCCTTGGCCATCTGGATCGCGGTCACGCCAATGCCGCTGGTGCCACCCTGGATCAACAGCGTCTCGCCCGCTTGCAGGCGCGCGCGGTCGAACACGTTGCTCCACACAGTGAAGAAGGTCTCGGGCAGCGATGCCGCAGCGATGTCGTCCAGCCCCTCGGGCACCGGCAGGCACTGGCCCACGGGCGCCACGCACCACTGGGCATAGCCGCCACCGGCCACCAGCGCGCACACGCGGTCGCCCACCTTCAGGCCGGCGGCGGCCATGGCCGCAGCGTCACCTGAAGCGATCACGCCCGCCACTTCGAGGCCCGGAATGTCGGACGCGCCGGGTGGCACCGGGTAATTGCCGGTGCGCTGCAGCACGTCAGGACGGTTCACGCCCGACGCGCTGACGCGGATCAGCACCTCGCCCTCGGCCGCCACCGGCACCGGGCGTTCACCCAGACGCAGCACCTCCGGCGCACCGAAGCTGCTGATCTCGACCGCTTGCATCACCGACGGGATCACGACTGGGGCTGCTGCTGCGGCTCAACCGCGTTGCGATCGGCCAGTGCCTTCATGGACAGCTTGACCCGGCCTTTTTCGTCAGTCTCGAGCACCTTCACACGAACGATCTGGCCTTCGGTCAGGTAGTCGGTGACTCGCTCGACACGTTCGTGCGCGATCTGGCTGATGTGCAGCAGGCCGTCCTTGCCGGGCAGCAGGTTGATCAAGGCACCGAAGTCCAGGATCTTGGTGACCGGGCCTTCGTAGACCTTGCCGACTTCCACTTCGGCGGTGATCTGCTCGATGCGGCGTTTAGCTTCGTCGGCCTTGGCCGAGTCGGTCGAAGCGATGGTGATGGTGCCGTCTTCGTCGATGTTGATCTGCGTGCCGGTCTCTTCGGTCAGCGCGCGGATCACGGCGCCACCCTTGCCGATCACGTCACGGATCTTCTCGGGGTTGATCTTCATGGTGAAGAGCTTGGGCGCGAAGTTGGACACCTCGGTCTTGGCTTCGCCCATGGCTTCCTGCATCTTGCCCAGGATGTGCATGCGGGCTTCCTTGGCCTGGGCCAGCGCGACCTGCATGATTTCCTTGGTGATGCCCTGGATTTTGATGTCCATCTGCAGCGCCGAGATGCCGTTGGTGGTGCCGGCGACCTTGAAGTCCATGTCGCCCAGATGATCTTCGTCACCCAGGATGTCGGTCAGCACCGCGAAACGGTTGCCGTCCTTGATCAGGCCCATGGCGATACCGGCCACGTGTGCCTTCATCGGCACGCCGGCATCCATCAGCGCCAGGCAGCCACCGCAAACGGAAGCCATCGACGAGGAGCCGTTGGACTCGGTGATTTCGGACACCACGCGCATGGTGTAGGGGAAGTCTTCCTTGCTCGGCAGCGCGGCGATCAGCGCGCGCTTGGCCAGACGGCCGTGGCCGATTTCGCGGCGCTTGGGCGTGCCGAAGCGGCCGGCTTCGCCGGTGGCGAAGGGAGGCATGTTGTAGTGCAGCATGAAGCGGTCTTCGAACTCCCCGGCCAGCGCATCGATGCGCTGGGCGTCGCGGTCGGTGCCGAGCGTGGCCACGACCAGCGCCTGGGTTTCACCGCGGGTGAACAGGGCCGAGCCGTGGGTGCGGGGCAGCACGCCGTTGCGGATTTCGATGGCGCGCACGGTGCGCGTGTCGCGGCCGTCGATGCGGGGCTCGCCGGCCAGGATCTGGCCACGCACGATCTTGGCTTCGATCTCGAACAGCAGGGCTTCGATGGCCACGCTGTCGAAGGCCACGCCTTCGGCTTTGAGAGCGGCAAACACGTCGGCGTAAGCCGAACGGCAGGCCTGGGTGCGGGCCTGCTTGTTGCGGATCTGGTAAGCGGCTTCGAGCTTGGCCTTGGCCAGGCCGTCGATCTTGGCGATCAGTGGCTCGTCCTTGGCGGGCGCTTGCCAATCCCAGGCCGGCTTGCCGGCGTCGCGCACCAGCTCGTTGATGGCGGCAATGGCAATGTTGCCCTGCTCGTGGCCGAACACCACGGCGCCCAGCATGATCTCTTCAGACAGTTGGTCGGCTTCGGACTCCACCATCAACACGGCGGATTCGGTACCGGCGACCACGAGGTCGAGCTGGCTGTCTTTCAGTTGCGTCTGGCCCGGGTTGAGCACGTACTGGCCATTGACGTAACCCACGCGGGCAGCGCCGATCGGGCCGTTGAACGGGATGCCGCTGACGGACAGGGCTGCCGAGGTGGCGATCATGGCGGCGATGTCGGCCTGCACTTCTGGGTTCAGGCTCACCACGTGAACGATCACCTGAACTTCGTTGTAGAAGCCTTCGGGGAACAGGGGACGGATCGGGCGGTCGATCAGGCGGCAGGTCAGGGTTTCGAGTTCGCTCGGGCGGCCTTCACGCTTGAAGAAGCTGCCGGGGATCTTGCCGGCGGCATACGACTTCTCGGTGTAGTCCACGGTCAGCGGGAAGAAGTCCTGGCCGGCCTTGGCTTCGGTCTTGGCGACCACGGTGGCGAGCACCACGGTGTCGTCGATGTTGACCAGCACGGCGCCGGTGGCCTGGCGCGCGATTTCGCCGGTTTCCATCGTGACCGTGTGGGGGCCCCACTGGAAGGTCTTGGTGACTTTGTTGAACATGCTCATGGTTGATCTCCTGGAATTCTTTCCACCACCCGGCGGAAAACACAGCGTGCGGCAAACCCGCACAAAACCCGGAAACACAACCCAGAACACGATGCCATTCCAGGTGGGTTGAGTGCTTCGCCGATGGCGCTCAACCCGCTTGGAATGACACAGCTTCGCTCTGTGATCAGTGCTCCGGAATCAAAAAAGCGGATTGACAAGCAAAAAACGCCCGAGCCAGCGAACCAACTCAGGCGTTTTGTGCATCAAGCCGGGCTCAATTACTTGCGCAGACCCAGTTTCGCGATCAGCGCGACGTAACGCTGGGCGTCCTTCGACTTCAGGTAGTCCAGCAGCTTGCGGCGGCGGCTCACCATGCGCAGCAGGCCGCGACGACCGTGGTGGTCTTTGGCGTGCGTCTTGAAGTGGGGGGTCAGTTCGTTGATGCGTGCGGTCAGGATGGCGACCTGCACTTCTGGGCTGCCGGTGTCATTGGCGGCGCGGGCGTTGGCCGCGACGACTTCGGCTTTGATGGATTGAGCAATCATGGAATTTCCTTGGGGTTACATGCGTCCCGGCGCAGCCAGTCGGCCTGTGGAGTTGCTCCAGAGCCGGCCGCCGCATCGGGCGTGGGTATGCTGTCCTTTCGAACGGCAACCGCGGATTATAGGGCAGAAGGCATCAGGTGCCGCCACCCGGCTGGGCAGCGATCCAGCGGCGCAGGCGTTCAACGCCCTCTTCCAGCCGGCGGGTGTCGCGGCTGGCAAAGCACCAGCGCAGCCAGCCGGCCGCTTCCGGGCTGAAGGCGCTGCCCGGCGCCAGGCCAATACCTGCCTCGCGCACCAGCCGCTTGGCCACGGCCAGGCAATCGTCCTGCCCTTGCAGCTTGAAAAAGGCATACATGCCGCCCAGCGGCTCGGCCAGCGTCACGCCCGGCACGGCGCGTAGCAGCGGCACCAGGGTGTCGCGGCAGGTTTTCAGGTGTGCCACCAGGGCGGGTGTGACCTCCGCGCCGCGCTGCAACGCCACGGTGGCCCCACGCTGCACGAACACCGGTGCGCACGAGGTGTTGAACTCGATCAGCTTGCCCAGGGCCGGCGTCAGCGCGGCGGGCAACACCAGCCAGCCCAGCCGCCAGCCGGTCATGAGAAAACTCTTGGAAAAGCTGTGCGCGACGATGACCCGGTCGTCCGGCGCGGCCACATCCAGGAAGCTGCTGGCCGCACCGTTGGCGGTGTCGCCCGCGTAATACAGCCGCTCGTAGACCTCGTCGGCCAGGATCCAGGTGCCGGTGCGGCGGCAATGCGCCAGGATGGAGGCCTGCTCGTCGCGGGTCAGGGTCCAGCCCGTGGGGTTGTTGGGCGCGTTGACGATGAGCATGCGCGTTGCTGGCGTGATGGCGGACAGCAAGGCCTCCATGTCCAGCGCCCAGGCACCGGCGCGCGGTCCGTCGGTGAGAACGCGCAGCGGCACGCTTTTCACGTTCGCGCCCATGATCAGCGGCTGCGCCACCAGATTGGGCCAGGCCGGCGTGACCACCACCACCTCGTCACCCGCTTCCACCAGCGCCTGCGACGCCAGCATCAGCCCGTTGACACCCCCCGAAGTGACGGCCAGCCGATCCATCCAGTGCGCAGCACCGCGACCGGGGTGCAGGCTGTCGGTGTAGACCGCGAGCGCTTCGCGCAATTCGGGCAGGCCGAGGTTGTGTGCGTAGAAGGTTTCACCGGCCTGCAGCGAGGCCATGGCGGCTTCGCGGATGAAGCCGGGCGTGACTTCGTCGCTCTCGCCAAACCAGAACTTGAGCACGTTGTCGCGGCCCAGGCCTTCGTTGGCCACCTCGCGGATGCGGGAGGCTTCGAGGTTTTCAACGACGGGGCGCATGAAGGGAGTGTGTGGGGACATCAGGGTCGGATCATGTTGCAGCGGTGAGGCTGTTCGGCTTGCTGGGGAGCCAGGTTGCGGATGACGCGAAAGCCATAGCCCGAGCCTTCGACATCGAATTTCGCGCCAGGCGCACCCTGACGGTCCATCACGGCCACCGCCAGCGGCTGCTGGAACTGGTGATCGGCGGCGCGCATGCGGGCGGTCTGGCCGGCGAGCGTGACTTCGGCTTTCTCCAGCTGGGCGGCGATGCTGGCCGCATTGACCGGGCCGGCAGCACCGGCGCGTTCGATCGCCTGCGCGAGCGACTCGATCATGAGTTGCATGCGCATGTGCACGTAGTCGTCGGCGGGATTGGGGAAGCGTTGGCGGAACGATTGGTAGAAGGCTTCGGACTCGCGCGTGGGCACGTTGGGGAACCAGTCGGCCACCGCGATCACCTTGCCGATGCCGGCCTCGCCCATGGCAGCCGGTGCACCGAGCGCGTTGCCGTAGAAAGTGTAGAACGTGCCCTCGAAACCCACCTCGCGCGCGGCCTTCACCAGCAGCGTGAGGTCGTTGCCCCAGTTGCCGGTGAGCACGGCCTGGGCCCCGCTGGCCTTGATCTTGGTCGCGTAGGGCAGAAAGTCCTTCACACGCGCCATGGGGTGCAGCTCTTCGCCGACGATCTTCACGTCGGGCCGCTGCGCGGCCAGCTGGCTGCGGCCCTCGCGCAGCACGGCCTGGCCAAAGCTGTAGTCCTGGCCGATCAGGTAGATGCTCTTGAGCTGCGGGTCTTCGCGCAGCACGCTCATGAGCGCGGTCATTCGCATGTCGGCATGGGCGTCGAAGCGGAAATGCCAGTAGCTGCACTTTTCGTTGGTCAGCGCCGGGTCGACGGCCGAGTAGTTCAGGAACAGCATCTGGCGCGCCGGCTCGCGCTCGTTGTGCTTGTTGATGGCCTCGATCAGGGCGCTGGCCGCGGCCGACGAGTTGCCCTGCGTGACGATGGTGATGTCGCGGTCCACCGCCGAACGCAGCGCCGACAGCGCCTCTTCGGTCTGGCCCTTGCTGTCGAAACGCTCGATCAGCAGCGGACGGTTGCCGCCCGGTAGCTTCACGCCACCGCGCGCATTCACCCGCTCGGTCGCCCAGACCAGGTTGCGGTAGACGGCCTCGCCGGTGTTGGCGATCGGACCGGACAGCCCCTCGATCATGCCGATGCGGATCGGCGCAGGCGTCTGGGCCAGCGACGCGGTGGCGGAGAAAGCGCCGATCAGCATGGCCGCCAGTGCGCGGCGGCGCTGGGAGAAGATGGAATCAAGCAGGTGTTTCATGGGGGGATGCGTTGCTCATGGTGTCCGAACGCGGACGCTCGGTGTTTCTGGCGTCTTTGCGCCAGCGCCGGGACTCTAATCGATCAATGTCAGCTGGCGCCAGCCGCCACGCCCGGACCGAGATCCGACAGCGGCCAGCGCGGCTTCACATCGAAGCTGTATCCGTGGCCATCGGTCCCGGCGGCCGAGTCCAGACTGACCAGCCCGGCCTGCACCCGCATGCCGCCAGCCAGCGCGATCATGGCGCCGTTGTCGGTGCAAAGGTGCAGCTCGGGGTAGTGCACGCGAACCCCTGCCTTGGCGCACGCGGCGCCCAGTTGTTCGCGCAACGAGGTGTTGGCGCCCACACCACCGGCCACCACCAGACGGCGCAAACCAGTCTGGCGCACCGCCGCCATGGACTTCTTCACCAGCACCTCGACGATCGCGGCCTGCACGCTGGCGGCCACATCGGCCTTTTGCCGCGGCGTCAGCGGATCGGCCAGGTGCAGCGTGGCCGGGCCGTCCAGGCTGGCATGGGCCAGCCTTTTCACCTGGGTCAGCACCGCGGTCTTGAGACCGGCAAAGGAAAAATCGAGGTCACCGCTGTGCAGCAGCGGGCGCGGAAACTTGTAGGCCTGGGCGTCGCCCTGCAGCGCCAGCCGAGCCAGTGCAGGCCCGCCCGGGTAACCCAGGCCGAGCAGCTTGGCCGACTTGTCGAAGGCCTCGCCGGCTGCGTCGTCGATGGTTTCGCCCAGCAGCGTGTAGCGCCCCACCCCGTCCACCCGCATCAGCTGGCTGTGGCCGCCCGACACCAGCAGCGCCACGAAGGGAAATTCGGGCGGGTCGGCGCTGAGGAACGGCGACAGCAGGTGGCCTTCGAGGTGGTGCACGCCGATCACCGGTTTGCCCAGTGCGAAGCCCAGCGCGCAGGCCACGCCAGAACCCACCAGCAGCGCGCCGGCCAGGCCGGGGCCGCGGGTGTAGGCCACGGCGTCCACGGCAGAGAGCGGCAGGCCGACCTGGGCCAGCACCGCGTCGGTGAGCGGCAGCACGCGGCGGATGTGGTCGCGACTGGCCAGCTCGGGCACCACACCACCATAGGCACGGTGCATCTCGATCTGGCTGTGCAGCGCATCGCCCAGCAGCCGCGGCGTGTGAGCGCCGCTGGCGTCGACCAAGGCCACGCCGGTTTCGTCGCAAGACGACTCGATTCCCAAAATCAGCATCGCCCAAGTGTACGGGCGGCATGTTTGTTGCTCACACTGGGCGCATGTGTGCACAACTCTCGCGAACATGAAATCGGGCCTGAACTTTCTGGTGGCGGCCAAACGCTGCGAAATCGCCGAACTGCAGCAGCTCGCACTCACCAGCGCGCTGGTGAACGTGACCGGGCGTCTGGTGCATGCCCTGCAGCGCGAACGGGGCTTGTCCAACCTGTTTCTCGGTTCGCAGGGTCATCAGTTTGGCGAGATGCGCGCGAACCAGATCAGGGAATCCCGCCAGATCGAAGCCGAGCTGCGCGCCTGCTTTGACGAACTGGACACCGAGTCGGCCCTGGTGGGCAACGGCGCCCGACTGTTCAGCCGCATCGCCTATGTGCTGCACGGGCTGGATGCGCTGGATGGGTTGCGCTCGCGCGTGGAGGCGCTGCAATGGACGACCCAGCAGGCCACCGAAGCGTATGTGCGACTGATCTCCGGCCTGCTGGCCGTGGTGTTCGAAGCGGCGGACACCGCCAGCGATCCCGAGATTTCACGCTTGCTCGTGGCCTTGTTCAACTTCATGCAGGGCAAGGAGTTCGCCGGCCAAGAGCGTGCGGCCGGGTCGGCGCTGTTCGCCGGGGGGCGTGCAGAGGCGAGCGACCAGCAGCGTCTTCTGCATTTGATCGAATCGCAGGAACGCTGCCTGGAGGTGTTCACCGAGTTTTCGAAAGCCCAGGCGGTGGAACTGTGGAACGCCACCCAGGCCAGCGCCACACTGGCCGAGCTGGAACGGCTGCGCCGCGTGCTGTGCACGGCCACCCATGGCTCACCGCTCAATGCCCAGATGAGCCAGGCATGGTTCGACTGCTGCAGCCGGCGCATCGACCGCATGAAAACGGTGGAGGAGCGCCTGGCGCTGGACCTGTTGCAAGCCTGCGAACAGAAGATCGTCGCGGCCCATGCCGAGCTGAACAGTTTTCACGCGCTGCAAACAGCCCCTGCCACCGAGGCGGACGTTCTGTCGTTCTTCCGGGCGCCGAACGCGCGGGACAGCAGCGGTTTCGGCACCGGCACCCAGAGTTACGGCCTTCACCTGGAGCGCTCGATTCTGGAACTGGTGCAGGATCAGGCGCGGCGCCTGCAGACCATGAGCGAAGAGCTCGACACCGTGCGTGCCAGCCTCAACGAGCGCAAGCTGATCGAACGCGCCAAGGGCCTGCTCATGGCGCACCGCCACCTCAGCGAGGAAGAAGCCCACAAGACCATTCGCCAGATGGCCATGAACCAGAACCGCCGCCTGATCGAGGTGGCCGAAGCGGTGCTGGCCATGGCCGATGTGCTGCCCGATCGCCAACGCTGAGCGCGCGGCGGGTTGCTGCAGCGCACAAATACCGTGCCGCGGCAGCATTGCGCACCAGAATGAGGCGCAATGCAACCAAGGCCAGACCACCGACTGGCCGCTGAGGCGACGGCAGCCCTGCCGATTTCTGTTTTGAAATCAAGTCTCTTGCAACCGAGCCCCCAGTCAACCCTGAAGCTGGCACACAAACTGCTGTAACCAAGACAAAGCGATTCGAGCCAACGGCGGCCCGGGTTTCGACAGTCTCCCCGACACGAGGACAACGGCGTCCATTTCCGGCTTGCGAAGCACAGCCACGGAAATGGGCGCCGTTGTGTTTTGGGGCACCGATTTTTTTATCAGCAAGGAGTTGGACATGAACGCAGACACCCCCGGCGCACCCGTTCCCCAGACCGCGGTCGACACCACGACCGACGCCGCAGCCGCTTCGCGGCGCGACTTCATCAAGAAAAGCACCGCCATCGGCGGCGCCGCTTTCTTCTCCACGCTCGGCCACAGCGGTGTGTGGGCGGCCGGCTCCGATGCTCCCGAAAAGACCGAAGTCAAGATCGGGTTCATCCCGCTGACCGACTGCGCCAGCGTGGTGATGGCCGCCGAGCTCGGCATCGACAAAAAGTACGGTGTGAAGATCGTTCCCACCAAGGAAGCCAGTTGGGCCGGTGTGCGCGACAAGCTGGTCAACGGCGAGCTGGACATGGCACACGTGCTCTACGGCCTGATCTACGGCCTGCAACTGGGCACCGCCGGCCCGAAGAAGGACATGGCGATCCTGATGAACCTGAACCAGAACGGCCAGGCCATCACGCTGTCGAAGAAGCTGGCCGAAAAAGGCGCGGTGGACGGCCCGTCGCTGGCCAAGCTGATGGCCACCGAGAAGCGCGAATACACCTTCGCCCAGACCTTCCCCACCGGCACACACGCGATGTGGCTCTACTACTGGCTGGCCGCCGCCGGCATCGACCCGATGAAAGACGCGCGCGCCATCGTGGTGCCACCGCCGCAGATGGTGGCCAACATGCGCGTGGGCAACATGGACGGCTTCTGCGTGGGCGAACCCTGGAACCACCGCGCCATCATGGACGGCATCGGCATCACGGCCAACACCACGCAGGACATCTGGAAGGACCACCCCGAGAAGGTGCTGGGCACCACAGCCGAGTTCGTGCAGAAGAACCCCAACACCGCGCGTGCGGTCACGGCCGCCATCCTGGAAGCCGGCAAGTGGATCGACGCAGGCCTGCAGAACAAGAACAAGATGGCCGAGACGATCGCGCAGCGCTCCTACGTGAACACCAGCGTGGACGCGATCAACCAGCGCATCCTGGGCCGCTACCAGAACGGCCTGGGCAAGACCTGGGACGACCCCAACCACATGAAGTTCTACAACGATGGAGCGGCCAACTTCCCCTACCTGAGCGATGGCATGTGGTTCCTGACCCAGCACAAGCGCTGGGGCTTGCTCAAGTCGCACCCCGACTACCTGGCCGTGGCCAAACAGGTCAACCGCATCGACATCTTCAAACAAGCGGCCACGGCCAGCAAGACCTCGTTGCCCAAGTCCGAGATGCGCAGTGCCAAGTTCATCGACGGCGTGGTGTGGGATGGCAAGGACCCTGCCAAGTACGCCGACAGCTTCAAGATCAACGCGGCCTGATCGGGCCTTTTCCCAGTCACGTGCACCGGAGAGAAACCATGGTCAGCGCCGTTTTTCATTCGCCACTGGAGGGGCTCGCCTCCAACAAGACAGAGCCGACGGCCACCGCTGCGGCGGTGCCCCGGCCGGCGCCAGCGCCGGTGGTGCAGGTCAAGCGCGGCTGGGACCTGCGCTTCCTGTGGACCGCCGTGTTGCCCCCGGTGCTGGGTCTGGTCTTCCTCATCACCGTGTGGGCGGTGGTGGCCGGCAACGGCTCCAGCGGCATTCCCACGCCGCTGGAGACCTGGAAACAGGCCATCGAGGTGTTCTCCGATCCGTTCTACCAGGTCGGCCCGAACGACCAGGGCGTGGGCTGGAACGTGCTCATGTCGCTGCAGCGCGTGGCCATCGGCTTCGGCCTGGCCGCAGCGGTGGGCATCCCGGCGGGCTTTGCCATCGGCCGCTTCGAGTTTTTGAGCCGCATGTTCAACCCGCTCATCAGCCTGCTGCGTCCGGTCTCGCCACTGGCCTGGCTGCCGATCGGTCTGCTGGTCTTCAAGGGTGCCAACCCGGCGGCCATCTGGACCATCTTCATCTGTTCGATCTGGCCCATGATCATCAACACCGCGGTGGGCGTGCAGCGCGTGCCGCAGGATTACATGAACGTGGCGCGCGTGCTCAACCTGAGCGAATGGAAGATCTTCACCAAGATCCTGTTCCCGGCCGTGCTGCCCTACCTGCTGACCGGCGTGCGCCTGGCGGTGGGCACGGCCTGGCTGGTGATCGTGGCCGCCGAGATGCTGACCGGTGGCGTGGGCATCGGCTTCTGGATCTGGGACGAGTGGAACAACCTCAACGTCGCCAGCATCATCATCGCGATCTTCGTGATCGGCATCGTGGGCCTGGTGCTCGAATTCGGCCTCATCAAGCTGGCCACCCTGTTCACGTTCGAGGAAGTGAAGTCATGAGCAACGCATCCCGTTACATCGAGATCCAGGGCGTCGAGCAGACCTTCAAGACGAAAAAGGGCAACTTCCCCGCGCTGCGTGACATCAACCTGACCGTGGCCAAAGGCGAGTTCGTCACGCTCATCGGCCACTCGGGTTGCGGCAAGTCCACCCTGCTCAATCTCATTGCAGGTCTGACCATGCCCACCAGCGGCGTGCTGCTCTGCGCCGACCGGGAAATCGCCGGCCCCGGCCCGGAGCGCGCGGTGGTGTTCCAGAACCACTCGCTGCTGCCCTGGCTCACGTGTTTTGAAAACGTCTACCTCGCAGTCGAACGCGTCTTCGCGGCCACCGAGACCAAGGCCCAACTCAAGGCCCGTACCGAAGCCGCGCTGGCCATGGTGGGCCTCACACCTGCCGCCCAGAAGCGGCCCGGTGAAATCTCTGGCGGCATGAAGCAGCGCGTGGGCATTGCCCGCGCCCTGTCGATGGAACCCAAGGTCTTGCTGATGGACGAGCCCTTTGGCGCGCTCGACGCCCTCACCCGCGCCAAGCTGCAGGACGAGCTGCTCGAGATCGTGGCCCGCACACACAGCACGGTGGTCATGGTCACGCACGACGTGGACGAAGCCGTGCTGCTGTCCGACCGCATCGTGATGCTCACCAACGGCCCGGCCGCCACCATCGGCGAAGTGCTCACCGTGGACCTGCCGCGCCCGCGCAACCGCGTGGCCCTGTCCGACGACGCCAGGTACCAGCAGTGCCGCAAGGCGGTGATCGACTTCCTCTACACGCGCCAGGCACACGTCGAAAAGGTGGCCTGATCCCCAAAGTGGGGCGTGATCTCCGGCATGGAATTTGCGTGATGAGACCTCAAGGCTAACGACGGCCTTTCAGTTGCAGCAGGTTGCCGCTCCGGCGGCCCGTTGCACCCCATGCACCCGCACCCGGCATTGCGATCCGGAAGTCTGCGGCGTGGGTCCCATCTCTCCCACACCCCTCTCACAAAGGTCCATGCCATGGCGGGTTTCCGTACGTTCCTGAAAGCAGGCCACAGCCCCACGCTGCTGGCCTCTTTCATCTACTTCACCTACTGCTGTGGCGTCTGGGTCACCAACGGGGCCATGGCCCCCTTCATCAAGGACTCGCTCAACCTGAGCCCGGCCCAGCTCGGCGTGATGCTCTCGGTGCCGATCTTTGCCGGTGCGCTCATGCGGTTTCCGCTCGGCATCCTGGCGCAGTACATCGGCCGCAAGAACGCCACGCTGGTGGAAATGGGCGGCATCGCGCTGGCGCTGCTGTTCGGCTATTTCTACGTCGAGACCTTCAATCACCTGATCGCCATGGGCGTTCTGCTGGGCATCGCCGGCGCGAGCTTCGGCGTGGCACTGTCGCTGGGCTCGGGCTCCTTCCCCGCGCGCTACAAGGGCCTGGCCATGGGTCTGGTGGGGGCGGGCAACGTGGGCACCTCCCTGTCGGCCCTGCTGGCGCCGCAACTGGCACAGGCCTATGGCTGGAAGGCGGTGTACGGCATCGCCGCGGTGGGCCTGATGGTGCCGGTGCTGGTGATGATCTTCCTGGCCAAGGAACCCGACGACGTGGACAAGCACGCCGGCCTGCGCGAACACGTCGCCTGTCTTTTCGAGAAGGACGGCTGGGCCTTCAGCGTCATCTACGCCGTCACCTTCGGCGGCTTCATCGGTCTGGCCACCTTCCTGCCGAGCTACTACTACGACCAGTTCGGCGTGAGCAAGGTGCAGGCCGGTCAGCTCACCATGCTCGCGGCCTTCATGGGCGCGGCGCTGCGCATCTTCGGCGGCTGGATCTCCGACCACTGGGGCGGCATCAACACCTTGACGACGGTGCTCGTCATCATCTCGGTCTCGCTGCTGGCCTGCGGCCTGGCCGGTGGTTCTCTGGTGATCACCACGCTGCTGATGATGTTGTGTTTCGCGGCGCTGGGCGCGGGCAATGGCGCGTTGTTCCAGCTGGTGCCCCTGCGCTGGCCGCTGTCCACGGCCGTGGCCGGCTCCATGATCGGCGAGATTGGTGCCCTCGGTGGTGGCCTGGTGCCCAACGCCATGGGCCTGTCGCGCCAATATGCCGGCACCTATTTCTGGGGCTTCGCGCTGTTTGCGGTGCTCGCGCTGCTGGTGCTGCTGATGATGCGCTCGATGCAGATGCGATGGACGCGCACCTGGGCAGAGAAAGGTGGCCGCGCGCGCAGCGCGTGAGCGCTTGCCCTACGTGGGCAGAAACAGCAGCCAGTAGATCAACAACACATTGAACAAGGCGCTGAGGCCCAGCAGCAGCTTCCACAACATCGTCGGATCGCGCTGCAGCAGCGCTGATGCCGGCGGCATGGTCAGCGGCCGGGACGCACCACGCTCCAGCGCCAACAGGAATTCCTCCGCGGTCTCGAAGCGCTGACTTTTGTCGCGCGCCACGGCTTTCTGCACCACATGGTCGAGCCAGATGGGCACCTCGGGGTTGTGGCGGCTGGGCGGCGTCGGGTCGCGGTAGTAGCGGCCCACCTGGTAGGGCAGCACTTCGCCATAGGGCAGCCGGGCGGTGAGCATCTGGTAGAGCGTGACGCCGAGCGCGAACAGGTCGCTTTGGGCGTCGGGCAGTTCGGGTTCGCCCTCGACGGCGCCGGCGGCTGCCTTGCCGTGGTGGCCCCATTGCTCGGGGTTGACGAAGCTGGGCGTGCCGGCGTGCAGCCGTCGCATGCTCTCGGGCTCACGCCCACTCAGGGCCACACCGAGGTCGAGCACGCGCAACACGCCGTCTTCGCCCTGGTGCAGGTTGGCGGGCTTGATGTCGCGGTGGATCACGCCCTGGCGGTGCAGCAGGCCGAGCACGCGCAGGGTCTGCATCGCGGCGCTGGCCGCCTGCACCGGCCCGAGCTTTTGCTGGCGATCCAGCAGCTGCTGCAGGGTTTCGCCGCTGTGCCAGTCGTACAGCAGGTAGCAGGCGCTGCGCGGCTGGTGGTTGGGCAGGGGATCGTGGATGGCGACGAGGTGGCCGGCCGCGCGCGAAGACATCATGCGTTTGGCGAGCCAGGCTTCGTGCGCGAGCATGGCGCGTTCGTCCTGGTCGTGGGCGCGCGCGGGGTGCAGTGTTTTCAAGGCGTAGAGCGTCTGGCTCTTGGGGTCGCGCACCTGGTAGAGCAGGTTGATGCCGTTGTCGGCCACGGTGGCGGTGACAGTGAAGCCGTCGATGCTCTCGCCCACCTTGAGCTTGGCTGGCACGGGCAGGCTCTGGGCGGCGCGGCTGGCGTCTTGCAGGTTGGGGCCTTGCAGATCGAGCACGCGCACCACCATGGCGGTCACGTTGTCGTCGCTGCCGGCGGCCAATGCCTGGGCCACCAGGCGCTCGGCGGCGGGCTGGGCGCCTGCGGCCTGGGCCACGCACTCGGCGAGCTGGCGCACGGAGAGCTTGCCGTGCACGCCGTCGGTGAGCAGCACGAAGGTGTCGCCCACCTGCAAATCACCTTGCACGTAGTCGACCACGAGGTGGTCTTCCAGGCCCACCGCGCGCAGGAGCTGGTGCTGCAGGTCGGGGTGGTTGACCACGTGGTCGTGCGTGAGCCGCAGCATCTGGCCCTCGCGCAGCAAATAGCAACGCGAATCGCCCACATGGGCCAGCGTGTACGACTGGCCGCGCAGCACCAGCGCGGTGAGCGTGGTCAGGCCCATGGCGGGCTGCCGGCTGCGGTTGAGCCCGGCCAGCCAGGCGTTCTGCGCGCCGATGATGCGGTCCAGCGCGACCGTGGTATCCCAGGTTTCGGGCGTGCCGTGGTAGTCACGCACCAGGCTGGTCACCGTGGTCTGGGCCGCTTCCCGCCCCATGCCACCGGTGCTCACCCCATCGGCAATGGCCACGATGGAGCCCATGTCTTCCTGCCCCCCGGGCGGCAGCATGGCGGCGCAGAAGTCTTCGTTGTTCTCCTTGCGGCCCGCCAGGCAGACAAAACCGATGTCGATGTCAAAGGCCATGCGATCTCACCCCATCAGCATCTGCATGCTGCGTTCGTATTCGGCCGAGAGCTGTTCGAAAGCTTCGAGCAGGCTTTCGCTGGCCGCCGCCAGGCCTTCGAGCCGCAGCAGCCGGTCGCGCCCCGCGGGGCGATGGATGTGAGCTGCGCCGGCGAGCACCTGTTCCCACTCCCGGGCCGCGACCTCCAGCGTGCGGCGGATCTCGGGTGTGGACAGGGGCAGACCGTTGAGCAGGGCCAGGCCCGACTCGAATTCCCGCTGCGCTGCGACCAGGGCAGCGTCACTGCCCGGCGCGCGCGCGCCGGCCTCTACCAGCGCCATCAGCGCGCATTTGGCAACACGCTGGGACAGCATGCGCTGGCGCCCGGCGATGTTGAGCAACTTCAGCGGCGGGGCCGACCCTGCGCTCTCCAGGCTCGCGGTCAGGCGATCGGCATCGTGCAGCAGGCGTTCGGCAAGTTCGTCCACCGGCAGCACCTGCGCTGCGGCGGGCTTGCCCTTGAGAGCCGGTTTGAGGCGTTGCCAGGTGGTCTCCACCTGGGCCAGCAAGTCGCCGAAGGTGGGCGCCGAGAGCGTCTTGCTCAGCAGCGCGATGTTGGCGTCGATGCGCTGGATCGAATCGTCCAGCAGCGCCTGCTGCTGACGCGTCTGCACCTCGGCCAGGCGCAGCAGGTACAGCTTGACCAGACGCTGCGAGAGCATGCGCAGCTGCCCGGCCCGGTTCACCCCTTCGGCGAAGTGGGCCGACTGGATGATGTGCTGCGACACCTGGCCCAGCCGCTGGTTGCTGTGCATCGAGGCGGTGCGCAGGAGCTGAAAGGCGTCATCGTCGGACACCTGTCTCGCGCGCATCAGGATGCCCTTGGCGCGCTCCACCATCTTGCGGTCCTCGAGCCGCTGGGACACATCGCGCAACTGTTCCTTCAACGCCTGCTCGCGCCGAAAGCGCGCCTGCGCGAGGTGGATGAGCGGGCGCAGGCGTTGTGCTCCGTAGCCGTTGACCACATAAGCGTGGATGCCGGCGGCCATGGCCTCTTCGATGTGGCCGGCATCGCTGTCGGTGGTGAACACGATCACGGGACAAGGTGCGGTTTCGGCCAGCGCCTGGGTGGCCTTGAACAGTGCATCGGCGCTCGCCGATACCTCGCAAATCACCAGATCTGGTGCATGGCGCACGGCGCCCTGCACCAGTTTGCTGCAGCCCTCTTCCTGCGCAAGGACCTCGATGCCCATGGCTTCCAGGTCGAGAGCGAGGGGCAGCGTGGCGAGGGGACCGCTCCGAAAAACCAGCGCAGATGTCATAAGAATCAATGGCTTGTAAGTAAAACCGGGCCCGCCCCCAAAGGTTGCAGCATGCCGCGTGCCGGGTCCGCGGCGCGCGGCACGCACACCGGAGAACACGTTTCGATGATATGGCACACGTTTTGCATGGTTCACCTCGGACGTGACGAAGCGTCTGACCCCGACCGCAGTGTCGCGGGACTGTGCACAACGACGTGCGCAGCGAGGAAACGGGGCCCGCCATGGGCGCGCCTCAGCCCGGCTTCTCGGCCGGAACAACCGAATATCCCTGTCTTTTTCTGGTGACCCGGCTCACAGCGCGCGTGCGCGCACCGGTCACTGGCACGGGGTATGCACCTGACGTCTAGCGAATCACAACTGGAGTAGCCGCGATGAAGAAATCAAAACTGGTGATGGTGGGCAACGGCATGGCCGGTGTGCGCACGCTCGAAGAGTTGCTCAAGATCGCGCCCGACCTTTACGACATCACGGTGTTCGGCGCCGAGCCCCACCCCAACTACAACCGCATCCTGCTCTCGCCGGTGCTCGCGGGTGAGCAGACGCTGGACGAGATCGTGCTCAACGACTGGGCCTGGTACACCGAGAACGGCGTCACCCTGCACGCGGGCAAGACCGTGACCGAGGTGGACCGCATCAAGCGCGTCGTGCGCGCCACGGATGCCGACGGCAGCGTGATCGAAGCGCCCTACGACCGCCTGATCATGGCCACCGGCTCCAACCCCTTCATGCTGCCGCTGCCCGGCAAGGATCTGCAAGGCGTGCTGGCCTACCGCGACATCGCCGACACGCAGGCCATGATCGACGCGACCACGAAATACAAGCACGCGGTCGTCATCGGCGGCGGCCTTCTCGGCCTGGAAGCGGCCAACGGCCTGATGAAGCGCGGCATGACGGTGAGCGTGGTGCACGTGGCGCCCTGGCTCATGGAGCGCCAGCTCGACGACGTGGCGGGCAAGCTGTTGCAGGCTTCGCTGGAGACGCGCGGCATGAAGTTCCTGATCGGCGCGCAGACGCAGGAGCTGGTGGGGGGTGATGACGGCCGCGTGAAAGCCATCCGCTTCAAGGACGGCACCGAGTTGCCGGCCGACCTGGTGGTGATGGCCGTGGGCATCCGCCCCAACACGGCGCTGGCCGAGAGCATGCGCCTGCACGTGAACAAGGGCATCGTGGTGAGCGACACGCTGCAGACCGTCACCGATCCGCGCATTTACGCGGTGGGCGAATGCGCGGCACACCGCGGTATCGCCTACGGCCTGGTGGCGCCACTGTTCGAGCAGGGCAAGGTGCTCGCCACGCACCTGGCCGAGTTCGGCATCGGCCGCTACACCGGCTCGCTCACCTCGACCAAGCTCAAGGTCACCGGCATCGACCTGTTCTCCGCCGGCAACTTCACCGGTGGCGCCGACACCGAAGAGATCGTGATGAGCGATCCCTCGGGCGGCGTCTACAAGAAACTCGTGATCCAGGGCGACAAGCTGGTGGGCGCCTGCCTGTATGGCGAC
The DNA here is from genome assembly GCA_040385485.1 of Pseudomonadota bacterium. GTDB lineage: Bacteria > Pseudomonadota > Gammaproteobacteria > Burkholderiales > Burkholderiaceae_C > Hydrogenophaga. Next base: position 90,691 of record JAZKHJ010000020.1, read on the forward strand.
ACGGTGGACGGCTCCTGGTACTTCAAGCTGCTGCGCGATGGCCGCAGCGTGGGCGACATCCGCGACAAGCTCATGTTCGGCGAATCCAACATCGGCGACGTGGGCCACCAGGGCCAGAGCAAGGCATCGGCCATGGCCGACTCCGACGAGGTCTGCGGCTGCAACGGCGTGACCAAGGGTGCCATCTGCAAGGCCATCAAGGACAAGGGCCTGTTCACGCTGGAGGAGGTGCGCAAGCAGACCAAGGCCAGTGCCTCCTGCGGTTCGTGCACCGGCCTGGTGGAGCAGATCCTGATGTTCACCGCCGGTGGCGACTACTCGGCCACGCCCAAGATGAAAGCCATGTGCGGCTGCACCGACCACGGCCACGCAGCGGTGCGCGAAGCCATCCGCACGCCACTGCCCGACGGCGGCAAGCTGCTCACCACGGCCCAGGTGTTTGCCCACCTGAACTGGAAGACGCCCAACGGCTGCGCGAGCTGCCGCCCAGCCGTCAACTACTACCTGATCAGCACCTGGCCCAAGGAAGCCAAGGACGATCCGCAATCGCGCTACATCAACGAGCGCTCGCACGCCAACATCCAGAAAGACGGCACCTACTCGGTGATCCCGCGCATGTGGGGTGGCGAGACCACGGCCGACGAGCTGCGCCGCATCGCCGACGCGGTGGACAAGTACAAGATTCCCACCGTGAAGGTCACGGGCGGCCAGCGCATCGACCTGCTGGGCGTGAAGAAGGAAGACCTGGTCAACGTCTGGAAAGACATCGGCATGCCCTCCGGTCATGCCTACGCCAAGGCCCTGCGAACGGTGAAAACCTGCGTGGGCTCCGAGTGGTGCCGCATGGGCACACAGGACAGCACCCAGATGGGCAAGGACCTGGAGCGCGCCATGTGGCGCATGTACGCGCCGCACAAGGTGAAGTTCGCCGTCTCGGGCTGCCCGCGCAACTGCGCCGAGGCCGGCATCAAGGACGTGGGCGTCATCGGTGTCGACTCCGGCTGGGAGATGTACATCGCCGGCAACGGCGGCATCAAGACCGAGGTGGCGCACTTCTTCGTCAAGGTGAAGACGGCGGCCGAGGTGCTGGAATACACAGGCGCCTTCTGCGAGCTCTACCGCCAGGAAGGCTGGTACCTGGAGCGCACGGTGCACTACGTGAACCGCGTGGGCCTGGACTACGTGAAGAAGCGCATTCTTGAAGACCACGAAGGCCGCAAGGCCCTCTGGGAGCAGCTGCAGTTCGCGCTGGACGGCGAGCCCGACCCGTGGTTCGACTTCAAGGAAGCCGCGGTGGACACACGTCAGTTCGAACCCGTGAGCACGGTCTCGTGAAGATCCGTCGCAGAACCATCATCGCCGCCGCCGCGGGGCTGCCGCTGTTGAACGCGCGGGCCCAGGTGCTGGACCTCAACGACGCCATCAACAAGGCCGGCCGCCAACGCATGCTGTCGCAACGCATGGGCAAGGGCTGGCTGGCGCTGGTGCACAAGACCGAAAGCGGCAGCGCCCAGGCGGTGCTCGACAAGTCGATGGCCCTGTTCGACCGCCAGCTCGTCGAGCTCAAGGCCTTCGCGCCGTCGCCCGACATCCGCGACACCTACGTGTTGCTCGAAGCGGCCTGGAGCGACTACAAAACCGCGCTCGTGGGTGCCACGCCGGGCAAGTCGGGCGCTGCCGCCGTGCTGCAGGCCGATGCGCGGGTGCTGGCGCTGGCCCACCAGGGCACGCTGCAGTACGAAGCGAGCTCGGGCCGCCCGGTGGGCAAGCTGGTCAACGTGGCCGGGCGCCAGCGCATGCTCTCGCAGCGCATGGCCAAGTTCTACTTCGCCGCCACGCTGCCCGTCGACGTGCCCACCGCCACGAACGAAATCGCCAAGGCGCGCACCGAGTTCCTGAGCGCCATGGAGCTGCTGCGCAACGCCCCCGAGGCCACCGAACGCATCCGCTCGGAACTGCAACTGGCCGATGGCCAGTGGTTCTTTTTCGACCAGGCGCTGCAGCGCATGCAAACCGCGGGCGCCGCCGCCAAAACCCTGTCCGACGTGTTCGTGACGAGTGAAAACCTGCTCAGCGTCATGGACCGGGTCACCGGTCTGTACGCCGCCATCAAAACCTGAGGACTGGAAGCATCATGAGTCAATGGAAGCCCATCTGCCGCGTCGACGACATCCCCGTGCTGGGTTCGCGCCGTGTGACGCGCGAGCAAGGCCTGGACGTGGCCGTGTTCCGCAACGACCAGAACGAGGTGTTCGCCCTGCTCGACCGCTGCCCGCACAAGGGCGGCCCGCTCTCGCAAGGCATCGTGTTCGGCACCAGCGTGGCCTGCCCGCTGCACAACTGGACCATCGGCCTGTGCACCGGCCAGGCCGCCGCGCCCGACGAAGGCTGCACGCCGAAATTCGCCGTGAAGGTGGAAGACGGTCAGGTGTTCCTGGACACGAACGAACTGGCCACCCAGGCCACCGATCTGACCCGCCCGATCGCCGGCCCGGCACGCCGAACCCTCACCGCATGAACCCGACCACCACCCGCTCAACCTGCCCCTACTGCGGCGTGGGCTGCGGGGTGCTGATCGACAGCGTGGGCAGCCAGATCACCGACGTGCGCGGCGATCCGCAACACCCGGCCAACTTCGGCAAGCTCTGCACCAAGGGCCAGACGCTGCACCTCACCGCCTCGCCCGCGATCGCGCTGCAGACGCGGCTGCTGCAACCCATGCAGCGCCTGCAACGCGGCGCGAGCGCGCAGCCCCTGGCCTGGGACGCCGCGCTCGACCTGGCCACCGAGCGCTTCGCGTCGGTCATCGGAAGCGACGGCCCCGACGCGGTCGGCTTCTACATCAGCGGCCAGTTGCTCACCGAGGACTACTACGTCTTCAACAAGCTGGCCAAGGGATTGATCGGCACCAACAACGTCGACACCAACTCGCGCCTGTGCATGAGCAGCGCGGTGGCCGGCTACAAGCTCACGCTGGGCGCCGACGCGCCGCCCGCCTGCTACGACGACGTGAACCACGCCAGTTGCCTGTTCATCGTCGGCAGCAATGCGGCCTTTGCCCACCCGGTGCTGTTTCGCCGCATCGAAGAGGCGAAAAAGGCCAACCCGGCCATGAAGGTGATCGTGGCCGACCCACGCCGCACCGACACCGCCGGCTTCGCCGACCTCTACCTGCCGCTGCAACCCGGCAGCGACGTGATGCTGTTCCACGGTCTGCTGCACATCATGCTGTGGGAGGGCTGGCTGGATGCGGCCTACATCGCAGCCCACACCACCGGGTTTGATGCGCTCAAGGCCCTGGTGCGCGAGTGCACGCCCGAGCACGTGGCGCAGGCCTGCGGCCTGAAAAAGGAAGACCTGTACACCGCTGCCCAGTGGTTTGCGCAGTCACCGGCCACGCTCAGCCTCTATTGCCAGGGCCTGAACCAGAGCAGCAGCGGCACCGCGAAAAACGCCACCCTGATCAACCTGCACCTGGCCACCGGCCAGATCGGCAAGCCCGGCGCCGGCCCTTTCAGCCTGACCGGCCAGCCCAACGCCATGGGCGGGCGCGAGGTCGGCGGCCTGGCCAACCTGCTGAGCGCCCACCGCGACCTGGCCAACCCGCAGCACCGCGCCGAAGTGGCAGCGCTCTGGGGATTGCCGAGCGTGCCCGAGAAGCCGGGCAAAAGCGCGGTGGAGATGTTCCAGGCGGCGGCCGATGGCGAGATCAAGGCGCTGTGGATCGCCTGCACCAACCCGGCGCAGTCCATGCCCGACCAGGCCACCGTGCGCCGCGCACTGCAGCGCGCCGAGTTCGTGGTGGTGCAGGAGGCCTATGCCACAGCCGCCACTTGCGACTTCGCCGACCTGCTGCTGCCCGCCACCACCTGGGGCGAGAAGGACGGCACCGTCACCAACAGCGAGCGGCGTATCAGCCGCGTGCGCCCGGCCGTGACCGCGCCCGGTGAGTCCCGCCACGACTGGCGCATCGTGGTCGACTTCGCGCAGCGGCTCGAAGCCCGCTTGCGGCCCAACGAGGCCACACTGTTCCCCTACGCGTCACCCGAGCCCATCTGGAACGAACACCGCGAATCCACCCGCGGGCGCGACCTCGACATCACCGGCCTGAGCTACGCCATGCTGGAACAACAAGGCCCGCAACAATGGCCGATGCGCACCGGTGAGACCGTGGGACGGGAACGCCTGTACGAAGACGGCATCTTCCCCACGCCCGACGGACGCGCCCGTTTCGCCGCCCTGCCCTTCGTGCCGCTGGCCGAGCCGCGCGAGTCCCGGTACCCCTTCTCGCTCACCACCGGCCGGCTGCGCGACCAGTGGCACGGCATGACGCGCACCGGCACGCTGGGCCGCCTGTTCGGCCACGTGGCCGAGCCGGCGGTGCAACTCAACCCGCAAGACATGGTGCGGCGTGGCCTCAAAGAAGGCGATCTGGTGCACGTGACCAGCAAGCGCGGCTCCATCCTGGTGCCGTTGCAAGGCTCGGCCGACATCGGTCTGTCGCAGGCCTTCATCGCCATGCACTGGGGCGCGGAATACCTCAGCGGCCTCAGCAGCACCGGCACGGCGCTGGCGGGTGTGAACGCGCTCACCACCTCGGCCTACTGCCCCTCGTCCAAGCAACCCGAACTCAAGCACGCGGCGGTGAAAGTGCTCAAGGCCGAACTGCCCTGGACGCTGCTGGCCATGGCCTGGCTGCCCGACACCGGTGCGCTGAGCGCCCTGCAAGGATTGCGCGAACTCATGGCGCGGTTCCCGTTTGCCTCGTGTGTCCCGTTCGGCCGGGAACGCACCGGCGTGCTGTTCCGCGCGGCCGCGCACGACGCGCCCGACACAGCCCTCATGGAGCGCATTGAGGACCTGCTGGGCCTGAACACGCCGGATGCGCTGCGCTACGCCGACAAACGCCTGGGCCAGCGCCGCGCCGCGCGGCTGGTGCGGGTGGGCGAGGTCACACAGCTCGACGGTTTCATGCTCGCTGGCGACACGCGTGCCGAGGCCTGGCTCAAGCCCCTGCTGCAGGACGAGCTGGCGGCGGACGCCTATGGCCGGCGCCTGCTGATGCCGGGCGCCAAGCCGCCGGTGGCCATCGAGGCCAAAGGCCGGCAGATCTGCACCTGCTTCAACGTGACCGACCTGGCCATCACCGGGCGGCTCGCCACCTGCGAGGGCAGCGAAGACGAGCGCCTGGCCACGCTGCAGACCAGCCTGCGTTGCGGGACCAACTGCGGCTCCTGCGTGCCCGAACTCAAACGCCTCGTGCGCGCCACCCCGGCGCTGCTGGCCGCCTGAACCCTCGCTTTGACCATATAACGCCGAGTCATCAAACTTGCCGGACAATCGCGCGCCATGGGAATCAGCCAATACATCAAGGAAATCGGCCGCGGCAAGGACGGAGCGCGTTCGCTCACGCGCGATCAGGCCACCGACCTGCTGGGCCAGGTGCTCGACGGCACGGTGACCGCCCTGGAGGTCGGTGGTTTCTGCCTGGCCATGCGCATCAAGGGCGAAACCGCGGACGAGATGGCCGGCTTCCTGGATGCGGCACACGCGCGTCTGCACAAGCTGCCCGACAACGCGCTCACCACCGTGGTGCTGCCCAGCTACAACGGTGCACGCAAGCTGCCGGTGCTCACGCCCCTGCTCGCGCTGTTGCTGGCGCGCCGGGGCGCGGCGGTGCTGGTGCACGGCACGGCCACCGAAGACAAGCGTGTGTTCGCGTCCAGCGTGTTCGCCGAGCTCGGTGTGTTGCCCGCCACCCGCATGACCGCACTCGCGGCTGGCGAAGTGGCCTTCGTGCCCACCGAGGTGCTGTCACCGGGCCTCAAGCGCCTGCTCGATGTGCGCCGTGCGGTGGGCCTGCGCAACCCGGCGCACAGCCTGGTCAAGCTCATGAATCCGTGCGAAGGCAAAGCCTTCATCGTCGGCAGCTACACCCACCCCGAATACGCCAGCTCCATGGCCGCCACCTGGGCACTCACCGGCGCGCACGCGCTGCTGCTGCGTGGCACCGAAGGTGAACCGGTGGCCGACGCACGCCGCACGCCACGCATGGAAATCTTTCAAGACGGCGAGCGCACCGAGGTGCAGCCGCAACAGGACGGCCCACTGGCGAAACTGCCTTCACTGCCTTCGGTGGGCGCATCGAACACAGCGCATTACATCCGCGCCGTGCTCAACGGCTCGTTACCAATTCCCACACCGATCGCACTGCAGGTGGAACACATCTTGCGAGCGGTTCAACACCATGAATCCCCAGCCCATGCACACGCCATCTGAGTTCCTGCCCGGCACCGTCGCACTCGTTGGCGCGGGCCCGGGCGACCCGGAGTTGCTCACGCTCAAAGCCGTGAAAGCGATCAGCGCGGCCACCGTGCTGCTGGTCGACGATCTGGTGAGCGACGCAGTGCTGGCCCACGCTCGCCCCAGTGCGCGCATCGTGCACGTGGGCAAGCGCGGTGGCTGCAAAAGCACGCCACAGGCCTTCATCGAAAAGCTCATGGTCATGGCCGCGAGCGAAGGCGAAGTGGTGGTGCGTCTCAAGGGTGGCGACCCGTTCATCTTCGGACGCGGCGGCGAAGAAGTGGAGCACCTGCGCGCCGCCGGCATCGAGGTGCAGGTCATCAACGGCATCACCGCGGGCCTGGCCGGCCTCACCTCATTGGGTGTGCCACTCACGCACCGCGAGCATGCCCACGGCGTGGTGTTCGTCACCGGCCATGCCAAGCCCGGCGACAAAGGCACCGACTGGCCTGCCCTGGCCGCCACCGCGCGCGACGCCAAGCTCACGCTGGTGATCTACATGGGTGTGAGCGGCTCGGAGCAGATTCAGACCGAGCTGCTCACCGGCCTGCCAGCCCACACGCCGGTTGCCGTGATCCAGCACGCCAGCCTGCCCCAGCAACGGCACGCCGTCACCACGCTGGGGCAATTGCGCGCCACCATCGAGCGCGAAGGACTCGGCAGCCCGGCCGTGATCGTGGTGGGTGATGTGGTGAGTGGCATCGCCGCACTCGACATGCCCCATCAGGTCGTGCGCACCGCCTGAATCCGCGCTCACGCGCCACGCCGGCGGCCCATGAGCTGCCGTGGCCCGGCGATTGCTTGGTGTCCTGCATGACATCACCCACCGCTCACACCATCGCCTCCACCACCTTCAAGCGCAACGACACGCCGGACCACATCGCCGGCCTCTCGCTGGTCAACCTGGCGGCGCGCCAGCGCATGCTGTCGCAACGCATGATCCTGCAGACCGTGCTGGCCGCTCACGGTGACACCGGGCGGCTGGCGGCCGCGCATCGCAGCTTGCAGATGTTCACCGAAAGCCAGCAGCACCTGCTGACCACCGCCACGAACCTGGAGCCCGCCAGCGCCCGCAAGATCACCGACACCTACCAGGGCACGCGCGGCGTCGGCCCCGTGGTGCAGGCCTTCATGCAGCTCGTGCGCAGCGCGCTCGACCAGATCGAGGCCGCCAGCCCCCGCCTGACCTCCACCACGGCCGAGCTGGTCGACCACACCGACCGCATCCTCGAAGCGCTCAACACCGCCACCACCGCGTTCGACGATGTCGCCAGGCTGCGCTCCGACGCCATGATGAAAGAGCTGGCAGGCATCGTCGACGACATCCAGAGCGTGGCCAAGGAAGCCAAGGTGGTGAGCTTCAACGCGCAGGTGATGGCCGCGCGGGCCGGCCAACACGGCCGTGAATTCGCGGTGGTCGCCAATGTCCTGTCGGACATCACCGGCGAAATCGACAGGCTCACCAGAAAAGCCGCCGTGCTCGCCGAGCGCAGCAGAGGACAGTGAGACACCCCCGCCGCACTGCGCGCGCCCCCCTCAAGGGGGCGGCGCCTGCGGCCCGGCAAAGCCGGTTCCGCGGCACCCCTGGGCAAGGCACTTCCGCGCAGTGCAGATCGCTCTTCTGGCAGGTGCGCCTACACTGCGCGCCATGCAAAACTTCGACGCCATCGTCATCGGCGCTGGCGCCGCCGGCCTCTTCTGCGCCGGCATCGCCGGCCAACGCGGCCTGCGTGTGCTGGTGCTCGACCACAGCGAGAAGGTGGCCGAGAAAATCCGCATTTCGGGTGGCGGCCGCGCCAACTTCACCAACCGCGACATCGATGTGCAGGCGCCGCACAAGCACTTCATCAGCGGCAATCCCCATTTCTGCCGCTCCGCGCTCTCGCGCTACACCCCGAACGATTTCATCGAGCTCCTGCAGCGCCACGGCATCGCCTTTCATGAAAAGCACAAAGGCCAGCTGTTCTGTGATCGGTCGGCCGAAGACCTGATCCAGATGCTGCTGCGCGAGTGCGACGCCGGTGGCGTGCAGCGCTGGCAGCCGTGCAGCGTGAAGGCCATCCGGGTGGGCGGCGACGGCGTCTACGAACTCGACACCGACCGTGGCCCGGTGCGCAGCCCTGCGGTGGTGGTCGCCACCGGCGGCCTGTCCATCCCCAAGATCGGCGCCACCGATCTCGGCTACCGCGTGGCCAGGCAGTTCGGCCTGCGCCTGGTCGAGCCACGCCCGGGACTGGTGCCACTGACATTCGACGGTGAGGGCTGGGCGCCCTACGCCGGGCTGTCCGGGCTGGCGCTGCCGGTGCGCATCGAGACCGGCGATCACACTGGCCCCCACGCTCGGCCGCTGCGCGGGTCGCTGCCCCCCGGGGGAGCCGCTCTTGCCTTGGGGCGGCCCGGCGGCAAGAAAAACCGCATGGCGTTCAATGAAGACCTGCTCTTCACCCACCGCGGCCTCTCCGGCCCCGCCGTCCTGCAGATCTCCAGCTACTGGCACGACAACACCCCGATCCGCATCAACCTGGCGCCCGAGGTCGATCTGCCGGCCGCGCTGGCACGCGCCAAAGCCACCTCGCGCAAGCTGATCGCCAACGAGCTCGCCAGCCTCGTGCCCAGCCGCCTGGCCGACGCCTGGGTGCAGCAGGACGCCGACTGGCAGCGCCCCGTGGCCGAGGCCTCCGACAAGGCATTGGCCAGACTGGCCGAGCGCCTGTCGCGCTGGGAGATCACGCCGACCGGCACCGAGGGCTACAAGAAGGCCGAGGTGACGCTGGGTGGCGTGGACACACGCGAGCTGTCGTCGCAAACCCTGGAATCGAAGCAGCCGGGCCTGTATTTCATCGGCGAAGTGGTGGACGTGACCGGTTGGCTGGGGGGCTACAACTTCCAGTGGGCCTGGGCCAGCGCGCATGCGTGTGCGCAGGCTCTGCCAGGCCCTTAGTCGCCCACAACCTCGCGCCAGCGTGTGGTGCCCAGCCAGTCGCGCAGGGCCAGGGCACCCGGCGGCGTGATGATGAGGGCGCGCGTGCCCTGGCCGCGCAGGAGCCAGCCCCGCTCCAGGCAGTGGTGGCAGATCAGCGCTCCCAGCCGGCCTGCCAGGTGCATGCGCCGCTCGCTCCAGTCCAAGCACGGGCGGCAGTGCGCTCGCCCGCCCGCACGACCGGCCACCGCGGCATCCGCATCCAGCCCCAGGCCCCGCAAGGCATCCGCGACGCGGTCGGTCGCATGTCCCGCGCCGGCCTCGTCGTCAAACACCACCGCGCCCGACTCCAGCAGATGATCCGAGATGGTCACACCGAGGCGACCCGCCAGGTGGTCGTAACAGGTGCGGGCGGCGCGCAGAGCGGCATCGCGCGGGCCCACGACCACACGGCGCGGCGCCAGCGGCGCCTGGGGTGATACCGCCAGCTGCATCAAGCCTTCGAGCACACGCGCCACCTCGGGCGAAGCCAGGCGGTGGTAACGGTGCCGCCCCTGGCGCTCCACGCGCAGCATCGCGGCTTCCACCAGCAGACCCAGGTGGCGACTGGCGGTGGCGGGTGTGACGCGGGCCACATCGGCCAGTTCGCGCGCGGTCAGCGCGCGCCCGTCCATCAAAGCCAGCAGCATGGCCGTGCGGGCGGGCTCACCGACAAGCGCGGCCACGTGTGCGATGCGGTTGGTGTTCATGCGGCGAGTGTGCGGCAAACGCACTTCAACATGCTTCGCTCCACAGCGAAGCATGCATGAGCACAAGCGCGGCAGCATGGCGGCTTCCAACCCATCAAAGACCTCGCATGACCATCACCTGTTTCATTCGCTATCAGCTCGACCCGTTCCAGGTCGACACCTTTCGCACCTATGCCGAGAACTGGGGCCGCATCATCCCGCGCTGTGGCGGCCACCTGATCGGCTACTTCCTGCCCAGCGAAGGCACCAACGACGAAGCCTGGGGACTGATCGCGTTCGACAGCCTGGCCGCCTACGAGGTCTACCGGGCACGCCTGCGCGCCGACGACGAGGGACGCGCGAACTTCGAGATGGCGCGCCGGCTGCGCTTCATCCTGCGCGAAGAACGCACGTTCACCGAGCTGGTGGCAGGCACTTTCGACCGCCAGGCAGTGTCATGATCGCCGTGATCTTCGAGGTCATCCCCAGCGAAGCGGGCCGGCAGGCCTACCTGGACATGGCCGCCGTGCTGCGCGCCGAGCTGGAGGCCATTGACGGCTTCGTCTCGGTCGAGCGTTTCGAAAGCCTGAGCCTGCCCGGCAAGCTGCTGTCGCTCTCGTACTGGCGCGACGAGGCTGCCGTTGCGCGCTGGCGCACCCTCCCATCCCATCGCCAGGCCCAGGCCGCCGGCCGTGCGGGTGTGTTCTCGGACTACCGGTTGCGCGTGGCCCTGGTGCAGCGCGACTACGGCCTGAACGCCCGCGAGCAGGCCCCGGCCGACGCCCGGGCCTTTCACACCGGGGCCGCTGGCTTGCCCGAGGTACCGAAGTGGCTATAATCCAAGGCTTTGCTGGCAAATACCCGTCTGCCAATACTAGTTAACGACGGGACATTTTGCGGAAACGACGCTTGGGCCCGATCTTCCCGAACATCCTCTTTCCGCGCATTCTGGACATCTCTCGCCCATGACGACCATCCGTGTAAAAGACAACGAACCCTTTGACGTCGCCCTGCGCCGTTTCAAGCGCACCATCGAAAAGCTCGGTTTGCTGACCGACCTGCGCGCCCGTGAGTTCTACGAAAAACCCACCGCCGAGCGCAAGCGCAAGAAGGCTGCCGCCGTCAAGCGCCACTACAAGCGTGTGCGCTCGATGCAGCTGCCCAAGAAGCTGTACTAAGCACCTGCCGCCGGGTCCGCCCGGTTGCGAGAAAGCCCGCTGGAAGACGTTCAGGCGGGCTTTTTTATTGCCTGAATGTTGCCGAACCACCCATTTCACCGCCCACAGGAGCCACCATGAGCCTCAAGGAACAGATCACCGAAGACATGAAAAATGCCATGCGCGCCAAGGACAGCGAGCGCCTGGGCACCATCCGCCTGCTGACCGCGGCCATGAAGCAGAAGGAAGTGGACGACCGCGTGGAACTCGACGACGCCATGGTGGTGGCCATCGTCGACAAGCTGATCAAGCAGCGCAAGGACAGCATCGAGGCCTTCACCAAGGCCGATCGCATGGATCTGGCCGACAAGGAAAGCGCTGAATTGAAGGTGTTGCAGGCCTACCTGCCCGCACGCCTGTCGGCCGATGAAGTGACCGCCGAAGTCAAAGCCATCGTGGCCGAGCTGGGCGCCACAGGCCCGGGCGACATGGGCAAGGTCATGGGCGCGGTGAAAACCCGCCTGGCCGGCAAGGCCGACATGGGCATGGTGTCGGCTGCCGTCAAGGCGGCACTGGCTGGCTAAGCCCCCACGCTCCGCCGCTACGCGGGTCGCCGCCCCCCGAGGGGGTTAATCCGCCTTGGGGCGGCCCGGCGGCGAAACCTTGCCCCCCACGCTCCGCCGCTACGCGGGTCGCTGCCCCCCAAGGGGGCTGATCCGCCTTGGGGCGGCCCGGCGGCGGATCGTCACCTCTTCCGCGGATCAGTTCATGATGAGTGCGGTGCCCAGCACCGCCAAAACCGCGCCCAGCCAGGCCCCTGCGGCAGGCCGGCGCCGATAAACCAGCCACAGCAACGGCAGGATCAGGATCGGCGAGACCGAGGACAGCACGGCCACCAGTCCCGCCTGGCCGAGCCGCATGGCGGCCAGGATGAGTGTCATGCCCAGGGCCATGGCCACGGCGGCGCTCAGGAAGGTGAGTCCAGCGTCCTTCCACTGCAACGGCACCTGGGCGCGTGCGCCCTGCCATCCGCTGACCAGCAGCACGGTGTGCGCCAGCAGCGCCATGCTCATGCGCGCCGCACTGGCCGCCACCGCATCCACGCCAGTGGTCATGAGGGGCTTGAGCATGAGCGTGGCCACCGACTGGCACAGCGCGGCGGCCAGCCCCAGACCCACGCCGATGATCAGCGGGCCATGTGTCTGCTCCCAGCCGTGCAGTTCGTCGCTGCGCCGGCCCCAGATGATGGCCAGCATCACGCCGCCGACCAGCAACCCGCTGCCCAGCAGCGCCCAGCCCCAGAGCACCTCGCCCAGAAAGGCCCAGGCGAGCACCGCCGAAAACAGCGCATGACACGCAAACAGCACGCCCGAGCGGCGGGGCCCCAGGCGGTTCATGCAGGCGAACAGCGCGGTGTCACCGATGAAAATGCCGATCACGCCCGAGAGGGCCAGCAGGCCAAAAGCCGATGCGTCCAGGCTGCGCCAGCCGCCGCCCAGCAAAGCCAGCGCCCACAGCAGCAGGCTGGCAAACAGCATGCGCCAGCGGCTGAAGGCGAATGCGCCCAGGCGCTGCGCCGGACCTGCCGAGAAAAGACTGGAGACCGCCCAGCAGGCTGCGGCGAGCAGCGCGAGCACTTCCGGGCGCATGAAGCTCAGCGGCCGCAGCGAAGGGCCGCCCCGAGCAAGGCCAGCCCCCCTGGGGGGCAGCGACCCGCGCAGCGGTGGAACGTGGGGGCCATCAACTGCCTGCGATCTTCATCCGGTTGATCAAGATGGAACCCACGGTCTTGGCACCGAAGTTGTATGCATCCGCACCCACCGCCTCGATCCCGTGGAACATGTCCTTGAGGTTGCCGGCGATGGTGATTTCGTGCACCGGGTAGGCGATCTCGCCGTTTTCCACCCAGTAGCCCGAGGCGCCGCGCGAGTAGTCGCCGGTCACGTAGTTCACGCCCTGGCCCATGAGCTCGGTGACCATCAGGCCGCGGCCAAGCTTCTTGAGCATCGCGCGCAGGTCGTCGCCGGGTTGGGTGAGGCGGCTGGTGAGCGTGAGGTTGTGCGAGCCGCCGGCGTTGCCGGTGGTGCGCATGCCCAGCTTGCGCGCCGAGTAGGTGGACAGGAAATAGCCCAGCACCTTGCCGGCCGAGACCACCTTGCGCTTGGCGGTGCGCACGCCTTCGTCGTCGAACGGTGAGCTGCCCTTGCCATTGCGCACGTGCGGGTCTTCCAGAATGTCGATGTGTTTGGCCAGCACGCGCTTGCCCAGGCTGTTGGGCAGGAAGGTGGTGTTGCGGTAGAGCGCACCGCCGCTGGTGGCCTGCACGTAGGCACCCAGCAGGCCAGCGGCCATGGGCGACTCGAACAACACCGGGCATTCGGTGGTGGCGATCTTGCGACCGTTCAGGCGTGCGAGTGTCCGTTCGGCGGCGTAGCGGCCCACGGCTTGCGGTGTGGCCAGGTCTTGCGGCGAGCGCTGCGAGCTGTACCAGTAGTCGCGCTGCATGTTGGCACCCCGGCCGGCAATGGGCGCCACCGACAGGCTGTGGCGCGAACTGGCGTAGCCGCCGCTGAAGATGCCGGCGCCCGATCGCGCACCGTCGCGCATGTGGGCGGTGAAAAAATGCGACTGCTGGGCCGACACACCGGCGCCTTCGCTGTTGTTGATCTTTTTGCTGGTGGCAAAGGCCGCGGCTTCGCATTCCAGCGCGATGCGCATGGCCTCCTCGGAGTTCAGCACCCAGGGGTGGAAGAGGTCGAGATCGAGGTAGCTGTCGGCCACGTCGGCGGCGTCGGGCAGGCCGGCCATGGGGTCTTCGGCGGTGAAGCGGGCAATGTCGTAGGCGGCCTGCACCGTCTGGCGCACGGCGGCGGCGGAGAAATCGGAGGTGGACGCGTTGCCGCGTTTCTGGCCCAGGTACACCGTGACGCCGAGCGACTTGTCGCGGTTGCGTTCCACGTTCTCCAGCTCACCCTTGCGCACCGACACGCTGAGACCTGCGCCCTCGGACACCTCGGCCGCTGCATCGACCGCTCCGAGCTGTTTCGCATGGGAAAGCGCGAGATCGACGAGCTCTTCAAACTGGCTGCGGGCGTACTGGAATCCGGGGAGTGGGGCGTTGGCCGAGACCGAAGGGGTGGGCTGGGCCGGGGTGTGGGGGGCATTTTTCATATCGACGGCTATGATACTGGCCGCCCTGTCCGGGCGCTGCATCGCGCGCAGATGCCCATGCTGCCCAGCGTGCAGCCCTCCCCTTTCGAGTACCCACATGTCCCGCAAACCCACCAAAGGCTATTTCGTCCGTGGCCAGTTCGTCGCCCTCGGCAGCGAACTGGACCTGGAACTCAAGCGCGAGCTCAAGGGTTCGGACGACATGAGCAAGACCGACCTCAAGAAGTACAGCGACCGCCTGCAGGAGCTGGGCGAGAGCCTGCTCACGCTGCGCGCGGACTTGATGAAGCGGCTCGACCTGTCGGAAAAACTGGTGGACGCGGTCAACGACTGCAAGAAGATCACCAACTTCGAAGGCCGCCGCCGCCAGATGCAGTACATCGGCAAGCTCATGCGCGGCGTCAATGAAGCCACGCTGGCCGAGGTGGAAGCCGCGCTGGACGAGCAGAACAAGGGCTCCGCCAAAGGCACCTTGTCGTTGCACCTGGCCGAGCAGTGGCGCGACCAGTTGATCGCCAACGACGACGCGCTCACGCGCTGGCTGGAGCAGGTTCCCGACACCGACGTGCAGCAATTGCGCAACCTGATCCGCCAGGCGCGCAAAGATGCACAGGCCAACGCCGCCCAGGAGCGAGCGGGCGAGGCCGTGCGCCACGGCAAGGCGTACCGCGAGATTTTCCAGTTGGTCAAGGGCGCGCTGAACCAGGGCTCGGACGAACCCGATGCGCCCGTTGAGGAAGACGACCCGGCATGAACGAACAAACCCGCTTGCCCGAAGACCCGGTGCGCATCGGCATCGTGTCCATCAGCGACCGCGCCAGCACCGGCGTGTACGAAGACAAGGGCCTGCCCGCGCTGCAGGAGTGGCTCACGAGGGCGCTCAAGAACCCCATCACCTTCGAGCCCCGTCTCATCCCCGACGAGGTGGAGCGCATCAGCGCCACGCTGATCGAACTGGTGGACGCGGGCTGCTCGCTGGTGCTCACCACCGGCGGCACCGGCCCCGCGCTGCGCGACGTGACACCCGAGGCCACGCTGGCCGTGGCGCACAAGGAGATGCCGGGCTTTGGCGAGCAGATGCGCCAGATCAGCCTGACGTTTGTGCCCACCGCCATCCTCTCGCGCCAGGTTGCCGTGATCCGCGACCAGAGCCTGATCCTGAACCTGCCGGGCCAGCCCAAGGCAATCGCCGAGACGCTCGAAGGCCTGAAGAACGCCGACGGCACGCAGAAGGTCAACGGCATCTTTGCCGCCGTGCCCTACTGCATCGATCTGATCGGCGGGCCTTACCTCGAAACGAACGACGAAGTCTGCAAGGCCTTCCGCCCCAAATCCGCTGTGCGCCCCGCGCGCTGACATCTCCAGGAAACACACCATGAAGATCACCAAAGACACCATCGTCACCCTCACCTTCCGCGCCACCGATGCCCAGGGCAAGGTGCTTGAAGACGGCAAGGAGCCGCGCGCCTACCTGCACGGCGGCTACGGCAACACCTTGCCCGGCATCGAAAAGGCGCTGGAAGGCCAGGAACCCGGCTTTGCGGCCACGCTGGTGCTGCCGCCCGAAGACGCGTTTGGCGTGCGCGACGAAAGCCTGGTGACCACCATGCCCAAGCGCGACTTTCCGCCGGGCGTGAAGGTGGGCGGCCAGCTCGAGGGCAGCGACGACAAGGGCCAGCAGCACGTGTTCACCGTGATGAAGATCAAGGGCGACACGGTGCACCTGGACGGCAACCACCCGATGGCCGGGCAGACGCTGAAGTTCGCGGTGAAGGTGGTGGACGTGAAAGCGGCGAGCGCCGAAGAGATCTCGCACGGCCACGCACACGGCGCGCATGGCCATCATCACTGATCGCAGCGCTCACGGCGCTGCGATCACTTGCCAACCAGCTGATTGAGTTTTTCGGCCTCGAAGCACTCTTCACGCGCCGCATCCTTCGGCACACAGTCTCCCTCACGCGATGACTGCGAGAGCTTCTCGATCGCGCACCACAGCAGCGCGATCTGGTGTTCCTGGCTGGCGGTGGAGTCGATCAAGCCGCGCATGGCCTGCGACAGCGGGTCGTCTTCCTGCGTGATGCCGTAGGCCTGGAACTTGGGGTCGGTCACGTCGGCGCTCTCTCCGGTCTTGCTCGGGATGATGCGGGCCGGTATGCCGACCGCCGTGGCACCCGCCGGAACCGGCTTGATCACCACCGCGTTGCTGCCGATCTTGGCGCCGTCGCCCACCAGGAAGCCGCCGAGCACCTTGGCGCCAGCGCTCACCACCACGTCCTTGCCCAGCGTGGGGTGGCGCTTGGTGCCCTTGTAGAGCGAGGTGCCGCCCAGCGTCACGCCCTGGTAGATCGTGCAGCCGTCGCCGATCTCGGCCGTCTCGCCCACAACCACACCCATGGCGTGGTCGAAGAACACACGCTCACCCACCTTGGCACCGGGATGGATCTCGATGCCGGTGAAAAAGCGCGCGATGTGCGAGATGAAACGGCCCGGCCATTTGAGGCCGTGCGTCCAGCACCAGTGGGCCGGGCGGTGCAGCCAGACCGCGTGCAGGCCGGGGTAGCAGGTGACGACCTCCCAGACGCTGCGCGCAGCGGGATCGCGGTCAAGAACGCACTGGATGTCGGAGCGGATGCGGGCAAACATGGCGGCAGTCTAGCGCCTGGCCTTGTCAGCCACCTGCAGCATCGCCTTGGCAACACCTCGCAGGATGTGGATTTCTTCCTCGCTGGGTGCAGCGCGGTTGAAAAGCTGGTTCAGGCGAGGCATGAGCTTCTTGGGCGCAGCGGGATCGAGAAAGTCCACCGCCACCAGCGCCTGTTCCAGGTGGGTCAACATGCCGCCGATGGCCTGCGCGTCGGCCTGCTGGCGCGGTGGCGCGCTCGGCAGCGGGGCGAAGCCACCGAGCGCCTGGCGCCAGTCGTAGGCTATGAGCTGCACCGCAGCCGCCAGGTTGAGCGAGCCGAAATCGGGTGCGGTGGGGATGCTCAGCGCGGCGTGGCAGCGGTACACGTCTTCGTTTCGCATGCCGAAGCGCTCGGAGCCGAACAGAAAGGCCACGCCTTCGGGTGGCTCGGGCGTGCTCAGCAGGGTCTGGAAATGTTCGCGTGGAGCCAGCGTGGGCGGACCGAAGTCGCGCGGCGTCATGGCGGTGGCGCACAGATGGGTCATGCCATCGAGCGCTTCGTCGAGCGTGTCGACCACGCGGGTCTTGGCCAGCACGTCGTTGGCACCGCTGGCGCGCTGGATGGTTTCCTCGCGCTTGAGCACGTTGGCCCAGCGCGGTTGCACCAGCACGAGGTCGTCAAAACCCATCACTTTCAGGGCGCGGGCCACGCCGCCGACGTTGCCGGCGTGGCTGGTCTGGATCAGGATAAAACGGGTGCGCATGCTGGGGTGGGTAGGGGGCGGTAAAATCACGGGTATTGTCGCCGCCCCGCATCGCCGGGGCGTTTCTGTCTGCTCTTCCACTGCCGCGCGCCGCTACCCGTGTCGCGCCGAGGTTCACAATTCATGTCGTCCACGCTCCACCCCATGCTCAACGTGGCCATCAAGGCCGCACGCCTTGCCGGCACCATCATCAACCGCGCTGCCCTGGATGTGGAATCGGTCCGCGTTTCGGTCAAGCAGACCAACGATTTCGTGACCGAAGTCGATCAGGCCGCCGAGGCCGCGATCATCGACACCTTGCTCACCGCTTACCCCGATCACGCGATCTGGGCCGAGGAATCGGGCAAGCGCGAAGGACGGCACGGCGGCGCAGACCACGTCTGGATCATCGACCCACTGGACGGCACCACCAACTTCATTCACGGCTTCCCGGTTTACTGCGTGAGCATCGCGCTCATGGTCGGCAACAAGCTCGAACAAGCCGTGATCTACGACCCGACACGCAACGACCTCTTCTGCGCCACGCGCGGTCGCGGCGCCTACATGAACGACCGCCGCATCCGCGTGGCCAAGCGCACCACACTGCGCGAGTGCCTGATGTCCACCGGTTTTCCGTTCCGCCCGGGCGACGCTTTCCAGACCTACCTGCAGATGCTCGGCGACGTGATGCCGCGCGTGGCCGGCGTGCGCCGCCCCGGTTCGGCCGCACTCGATCTGGCCTACGTGGCTGCGGGCTTCACCGACGGCTTCTTCGAGATGGGCCTCTCGCCCTGGGACGTGGCCGCGGGTGCGCTTCTGGTCACCGAAGCCGGTGGCCTGATCGGCAACTTCACCGGGGAAGCCGACTTCCTGGAGCAAAAGGAATGCATGGCCGCCAACCCCAAGATCTACGGCCAACTGGTCGGCGTTACAGCCAAGTACAGCAAGTTCGCCAGCGCCGGTGACAAGGCCTCGGTGCGTCAGGCCCGCACATTGGGCGCACCCACTGCCGGTGCAGCCGCGGCTGAGGCCCCGTCGTCCGATGCCGCCTCCCAGGGCGACGCGCCCTTCTGAAGCTCAGGCCCGCGGCACGCGAAACCAGAAGCAGGCGCCCTGCCCGGGGGCCGACTCGGCCCAGATGGTGCCGTTGTGGCGCTCGATGATGCGCGCCACGATCGCCAACCCCACCCCCATGCCCGGCACATCGGTGCCGGCGTGCAGGCGCTGGAACAGGCCGAACAGTTTGTTGGCGCGCGCCATGTCGAAGCCCATGCCGTTGTCGCGCACGAAATAGGCCCCTGTTTCTGCATCAAAGCCCACGCTCACCACCGGTTCGATCTGGTGGCGCGAGTACTTCAAGGCGTTGTCCAGCAGGTTGCTCAGCACTTGCCGCAGCAGTGTGGCGTCACCCAGCGCGTCGGGCAGGTCACCCACGTCGATGCGTGCGTCGGGCACTTGCGGTGCCAATGCATCGGCCACCGCACAGGCCAGCGGCGCCATCGGCACCGGCTGGGGCACCAGTTCGACCTGCACCACGCGCAGCAGCTCCAGCATGTCGGTGATCATCTGCCCCATGTTGCGTGACGAGCGCGCGATGCGTTCGAACATCTGGCGCCCGTTCTCGCTCAGCCGCTCACCTTCCTCTTCGGCGATCACCTGCGCAAAACCATTCACCGAACGCAGCGGCGCACGCAGGTCGTGGGCGATCGAATACGAGATCGCCTCCATGTCCCGCATCGATCGTTCCAGCTCGGCCGTGCGCGCCCGCACCCGCTGCTCCAGGCTGGCATTGAGCGCACGGATCTGTTCCTGCGCGGCAACGCGCTCGCTGATGTCCAGGTGCGTGCCCGACATGTAAAGCGCGCGTTCGTCGTTGTCGAGCTTGTGCACGCGACCTCGCGTGTTGATCCAGACCCAGTGACCATCCTTGTGGCGCAAGCGCAGGTCGCAATCGTAGAAAGGCAGTTCACCACTCAGGTGCTTCTCGCGCACCACATTGGCTCTCACGAGATCGTCGGGGTGCACGCGGCTGCGCCAGGTCTCGTAGTCGATCGGCTCGAGTTCTTGCAGCGTGTAGCCCAGCATTTCGGCCCAGCGCTCGTTGATGGTCAAGGTCGATTCGGTGAGGTTGGTTTCCCAGATGCCCGGGCGCGTGGCGTCGAGCACCCAGGCCAGACGCTGGCGTTCATCCCGCAGGGCTTCCTGGGTCGAGATGTAAGACGTCACGTCGGTGAAGGTGCGCACCACACCCCCATCAAGCAAGGCCCGGGACCGGATCTCCAATGTGCGCCCGTCCCTCGTCTTGCGCCAGTAGTGATCGGGCATGTGGATCGGATCGGGCTCACCCATGTAGCGACGCGCCAAGGGATCCACCAACAGCAGCTGTGCGCCGAAATCGCCCCGATCGCGCTGGAACTTCACCACTTCCTCGTGCAAGGGTCGCCGGGCCAGCAACTCATCGGGCAGGTCCAGCAATTCCAGCGTGCGCTTGTTGTAGAAAAGGATGCGCCCCTGCGCGTCCACTTTGGTCAGCCCCTGGCTGATGCTGTCCAGCGTGGCTTGCAGCGCCGCACTCTTTTCGCTCAACAAGGCACTGGTGGCCTCCAGCTGACTGCGGGTGCGCTTGCGCTCCTGAAAGCCGCGCCAGGCCAGCACCAGCTGCCGCACAGCACCCAGCAGGGGTTGCAGAAACTCGATGTCGGCGTCGCTGTAGCCACCGGGCTGGTTGGCCAGCCCGACCATGGCCACCAGGCGATCGCCGACGGCCAGAGGGATGCCCAGGAACGCGTCCATGGGAGGATGCCCCGAGGGCATGCCGGCGGCCCGCAAATCGCTGGCGGGATCGTTGGCAATCACCGGCTGCCCGCTCGTCATGGCGTGCCCGAACAAGGTTTTGAGGTTGCTGAACGTCATGCCGGCATCGAGCTGGTCGGTGTACAGGCGTCTGGACTCCTCGTCCCACGAGATGTCGGTGATCGCATGGGTCTTCAGATAGGGGTGGTCGTTGACGTCGTACAGCACCTCGCCCACGAATCCGTAGCCACTGCCCGTGAGCTGCAGAAACGCATCCAGCAAGCCCTGGAAAGCCTCACGTTTGTCTTCGGTTTCAATGAACACCGCCTGCGCACGGCGCACCGCCTCCAGCATGCGCTGCTGCCGCTCCACGCGCTGCGCGGCCATGCGCGCCTCGGTCACGTCGGTGGTGAAGCCGTGCCACACCACCGAGCCATCGGGCTCACGCTGGGGCACCGCCTCCACGCTGTACCAGCGGATTCCGCGTCGGGGAAGCACCACCCGGTAGGCCTGCCGCCACAGCACCAGATCGCGGGACGCGGTGTTCAACGATGCCACCAAGGTGGGCCGGTCATCGGGGTGCACCCGATCAAACAGGATGCGTGCATGGCGCAACAAGTCCTCGGGTTCCACCTCGAGCATGTCGCGGACCGCGTCGTTCACATACGAGACCGTGCTCTTGCCGTCGGGTGCCAGGCGGGCGCGGTACATCATGCCGGGCACACGAGCGGCAACGCCCTGCAGCAGTTTGAGCTGCTCGGCGAGCCGCTCGGTGGCCTCACGCTCGGCCGTGATGTCCTGCACCACACCAAAATCGGTCTGGGGACTGCCGGCCACCGTGGTCTGGCTGATGCGGGAGCGAAACCAGCGCTGCCGGCCATCGGGCCGCAGCCAGCGGAATTCAACCTCGCGGCTGTCCAGCGCGGCCCGGGCTTCGAGCCAGGCGGGCATGTCGTCAGGATGAATGCCCCCGCGCCCGACTTCCTTGGGGACCGGATGCTGGTAAGGCACACCCGTGATGTCATACAGGCCCGGCGACCATTGCACATGCCCGTGGTTCTCCGCATCCGTCCAGTGGCCCACCCGGGCCAGCTTCTCGATGGCGATGTGCAGCTCCACACGCTGCTGCAATTCCACGTTGGCCTGTTTCAGGGCTTCGTTCGACTGGGCCAGGGCCGCCTCGGCCTCCTGCTCGCGCGTGGTTTCAGTGAAATAGACCAGCAGCAACTTGTCGGACCCGGCTTCCAGCGCGGTGGCGTGCATCCGCACCCGGTGCGCCAGTCCCCCTTTGAGATGCAGCACCTGCACCTCGTCCGGGCCGGGCAGGTCGCGCAGGTACCGGTCGCGCTCGGCTGCGTCCCGCCAGTGCCCGAGCTCGATCGTGGTGCGGCCGATGGCCTCTTCCCGCGACAAGCCGGTGATCTTCAGCCAGGCCTCGTTGACGGCCAGCAGCCGGCCGTCGTGCCAGTGGGACACCGAGGCCGGCAGCGGTGCGGCCATGAAGATGGCATCGAACGGAAGGTGGGAAGCCCCCGCCCACGCGGGGGCAGACGGTTGGAAGACCTGCTCGTTGGAGGCAGGATCTGAGGCAGCTTCGGGCATGCGTGCTCTGTGGTGTGAGTCAACTGGTACCGGTGTCCAGCACGATAGCTGGGTGACCATTTTCAGGCGGCAACCCCGGGCATCCGACATCGACGCGTCCGTGGCGCACGCTGCCACCCTAATGTACGCCTCCACGCGGGCGGCGGACAGCGTCCGGCTCACGGACCCGCAGAAGTCTGACCGGGTTGCAACCTGGGTGACTCGGCCAGACCGCGCCCGAGCGCGGCCGGCGTCAGGGCGCGTCGCTGCCGGAGATGAGCAACTGCGCCAATCCATCGGGCGCGCGCACTGTGGCCGCCTGCACCCGCCACACCTGCCGTACCAGCGCGGGCGTCAGCACGCGTGCGGGGTGCCCGCTGGCCTGCAACACGCCGCCATCCAGCACCCATACGCGGTCGGCGTAGCGCAGCGCCAGGTTGAGGTCGTGCAGCACCGCCACCACGCCCACGCCCCGTTCGCGCGCCCAGCGCTGCACGGTGCGCAGCGTTTCGTGCTGGTGGTGCAGGTCGAGTGCTGCCGTGGGTTCGTCCAGCATCAGCCAGCGCGGCGCGCCGTCGACATCCATGTCCCAGATCTGCGCCATGACGCGCGCGAGTTGCACGCGCGCTCGCTCGCCACCGCTGAGGCTGGCCACGGTGCGCTCGGCCAGCATCGCCACGCCGGTGGTCTGCATCGCCGCCTCCACAATCCCCGCCTCGTCACGCGAAGGCTGCTGGCGGTGCGGGTAACGGCCCAGCGCCACCACCTCATGCACGCGAAAGTCGAAAGCCACGGCGGTCTCCTGCGGCAGCACGGCACGCTGTCGCGCCATGCGGTGCGCCTGGGCCGGATTCACGAGCTGGCCATTGATCCAGACCGCGCCCGTGTCGGGCGTGCGCAAGCCGGCCAGCACCGACAACAGGGTCGACTTGCCCGCGCCGTTGGGGCCGAGGATCGCGCCCACCTCACCCGCCGCAAGCCGAAGGTGCACGCCTTCGAGCAGGGTGCTCGTGTCGGCACGCACGCCCACGCCACTGGCCCACAGACCCGCGGTGCCGCCATGCCCGGTGGGGCTGTCTTGCGCGTCGTCGTCCAACCACAGCGGGCGTTCGCCGGCGGGCAGCCCGTCGCAGGCGCTGCGCCAGTCCGCGTCGAGCAGGCGCGCGTTCACAGCCGCCTCCCGTGCGCGCCGCGCAGCAACAGCAGGAAAAAGGGCACGCCGACCATGGCCGTGATCACGCCCAGCGGCAGCTCGGCCGGCTGCAGCACAGTGCGCGCGACCGCATCGGCCAAGAGCACCAGCACCGCGCCCAGCAGCGCCGATCCGGGCAGCAGCCAGCGGTGGTCGGGCCCACCCAGCAGGCGCACCATGTGCGGCGCCACCAGGCCCACGAAACCGATGATGCCGGTGGTGGCCGTGACGGCACCCACCACCAGCGCCGTGACCACGATGGCGATCAGCTTCACACGCTCCACCGGCACGCCCAGCAGCACCGCCTGCGCCTCGCCCAGCGCGAGCGCATTGAGCGCGCGCGCCAGTCCCAGGCCGGCGCCACCGGCGATCAGCGTGATGGCGCTCACCAGCGCCACCGCACTCCAGCGCGCGCCGCCCAGGCTGCCGAGCAGCCAGAACTGCAGATTGCGCAATTGCTCGTCCGTCGCGAGGAAGCTGAGCAGCCCCAGGCCGGCGCCGGCCAGCGCGTTGACCGCAATGCCGGCCAGCAGCATCAGCCCCACGCGCGTGCCGCCCTCGCCGCGCGAAAGCAGATAGATCAGCACCGTGACCGACAGGCCGCCGGCGAAGGCCATGAGCACCAGCGTCCAGCTGCCCAGTGCGCGTGGCAGATTGGGAAACCACAGGCTGCCCATGACGATGCTCACGCCAGCGGCCAGCGCCGCGCCGCTGCTCACGCCGATGAGCCCGGGGTCGGCCAGCGGATTGCGAAACAGACCCTGCATGAGCGCGCCGGCCAGACCCAGCCCGGCGCCCGCGGTCAGGCCCAGCACCAGGCGCGGCAGGCGGATGTTGAAGAACACCAGTTCGGCGCCGCGCTCTGCGCCGTCAACGCCGAACAACACGCCGGGCAAGGCGCTCAGTGGCAGGCTGTAGGCGCCCTGCCCCGCGGCCCACAGCAGGGTGGCGAGCAGCAGCAGGCCGAGCAAGACCAGCAGGCCCGCGCCGCCGAGGCGGCGCGGCGTGCGCTGCTGCCGTGCGGTTACCGTGGTCTCCGACGCGTTCATTCGGTCACCTCCGTGCCGGGCGGGTGGCGGGCTGGTGCGCCGGGGCGCCACGGGGCTCGATCGATCAGATGCAGCACATGGCCGTCGATGTCGAACAAGGTGCTCTCCCAGGCACACCAGTCCATCCATTGCGGTGTGTCGGAACCCAGGCGCTGCGCGTGCAGCAGCGTGCGACCGGCCAGGCGCGTGCGACAGGGCCGCTGCAAGGCGCTGCGCAGACTGGCGTGCAAGGCATGAAGGCCGACCACCTCGACCCGGTGGTGTCCGGGTGCAAACGCGGTTTCACCGGGCGTTGGCTGCTCCCAGCGCCCGGGCCTTGCGCCGAACGCCCAGAGCTGCACGAAAAAAGAACCGTGGGTCAGGCGCGCGAACACGCCCGGCACATGCTGCTGGCCATCGAAGCCCAGCACCTGCGTGTAGTCGGCCCACGCGCGCTGCAGGTCGGGTGTGCGCAGGTTGACGGTGGCGGGGTACTGACTCATTGGATACGGCGCTGCGCTCATGCCCTCACCATGCGTTCGTGCAGCCGCTCCACCACATCGGGCAGTCGCGGGCCGAAGCCCAGCAGCTCCAGAGCGTCCAGGTGCACCATCGCGCGGCGGGCGTGGGCGGGCGTGAGCGCGAGTTCGGGGCGTTGCCAGAACTTCGCCTCGCCGCCAATCGCTTCGATGCCTTGTGTGGTGGTGAGGATGATGTCGGGCGCGGCCTGGGCCATGGCCTCGGCCGTCATGGGCCGGTAGCCCTTGAAGCCCATGAGCGGATTGCGCGCACCGATGAAACGGATCAGCGCATCCGCAGCGGTCTGCTCCCCCGCGACCATGGGACTGCCGCTGTGCGAGAGCACGAACAACACGCGTGGCCCGGGGTTCTTCGCGGCCTGCACACGCGCCGTCACCGCCTGCCAGCGCGCGTCAAGCCGCGCCTGCAGTTCGCGTGCCGCCGCCTCGCGGCCCGAGGCGCGGCCCACCGCCGCCACCTTGCGCCGCACCTCGTCCCAGCTGTGGTCCGCGTTCACCAGCTCCACGCGCACGCCGGCGCTGCGCAGCTGGTCGATCACCACCGGCGGGCCGGCGTCGGTGCCGGCGATCAGCGCGTCGGGCCGCAGCGCGAGCAGGCCTTCGGCCGAGAGCTGGCGCATGTAGCCCACCTTGGGCGTGGCCTGCGCCGCCACGGGGTAGAGACTGGTGGTGTCGGTGCCCACCAGCTGGTCTTGCGCGCCCAGCGCATAGACCACCTCGGTAATGCCGCCGCCCA
Organism: Pseudomonadota bacterium; assembly: GCA_040385485.1. Taxonomy (GTDB): domain Bacteria; phylum Pseudomonadota; class Gammaproteobacteria; order Burkholderiales; family Burkholderiaceae_C; genus Hydrogenophaga. Next base: position 116,205 of record JAZKHJ010000020.1, read on the forward strand.
CGGTGACCAGGCGGGGCAGCACTTTGCGTTCAGCGCCGGGCGCGGCGCCGCTCGGGTTGTTCGCAACCGCAGGCGCAGCCATCAACAGCGATGGCCATCCAGCGGTTGCCGCTGCCGAGCCAGCCAGCGCAGCGCTCGACAAGGCGCGCAGCGCGCTTCTGCGCGAGGTGTTCGCGGATGGACAGAGTGGTGGCAAGGGTTTCATGGTGTCGGGTGCGGTTGGTGGAGGCGGGCGTCATGCGGCCACCGGATCGTGCGGCTGGCCCATGGCCTGCACGTGGCTCACGATGTGGCGCCACGCGGCGAGTTCGCGCTGGCCGGGCTTTCGCGCACCGAAAAACATGGCCATGAGTTCGCCCGTTGCGTCGAAGGCTTCCACCGAGGTCACCACACCGTCGCTGGTGGGCTTCTCCACCACCCACACGTCCTGGATCAGGTCTTCGCGCAGGTGCAGGTTGAAGCCCGGATCGAGCACGTTGAGCCAGGTCTTGCCCCGCACTTCCATGGGCTCGACGCGCGACACGGAGCCGGTGTGGATCTGGATGCAGCCCGGGCTGCCGACGAACACCATGATGGGCGTGCCGTCGAAGGCGGCCTCCATGAGCAGGCCGCGCACCGCGCTGGTCTGCACGCGGTGCGTGTAGCGCCCTTCAACCAGGTGAAAGCCTTGCTGGCGCTCGATACCGAACTGTTTGAGCAGCGGAAAGAACTGGTGCGTGTCGGTCATCGCGCCCCACGCGGCGGCAAACGCCGCCGCATCGGGCGCCGGCTGGGGTGCGGCCACGGCGGGCGCGGTGCGCGGCACGAAATCGCGCGCGGGCTGCGTGTCGGTGTGCTGCGCAACGACCTGCAGCCAGGCGGCCAGATCGGTCTGCTCACGCACGAAGATCTTGTGCACCGCCACGCCGTGGCGGTCGAAGAACTGCAGGCTGGGCGGCGCCGTGCCGGGGCCGGACTTCAGCGCCTCGGTGACCGCGAAGCCCGCATGCCACTGGTGGAAAAACAGGCGCAGGTCGATGTGTTCGCCCAGCGCCAGGCCCACATGACCGCTGGCCGAGACCTTCTGGTACACGCCGGTCTTCTCGTGCACCACGGTCTCGTTGCGCGTGAGCGCCATCAGCGGGCCACAGGCTTCGAGCGCCTGCAGCAGACCCAGCCAGTCGGGCTTGAGCGCGGCGGCGTGCAGGGGCGCGTCGACCGTGCCCTGGTGCGCGGCGATGGCAGCGCCCTCGCTCACGCCGATCGCTTCAGCCGCCTCCCTGGCGCGCAGGCCGCCGCTGCGTGCGGTCTGGAAAGCGGTGCGGATGTCCTGGATGCTCATGGTGGGTTCCTCGGTGATGGAAAAGTGGTGTCAGAAAGTCGTGACCAGTGCCACCGACAGGCTGCGACCCGGCGCGGTGTAACTGTCCAGCGCGATGTCGTTGGCGGAAATGCCGCGAACGTTGGTCCATTCCCAGTACTTGCGGTCGGTCAGGTTGTGGACCGCCGCGCTCAGGCGCGTGGCCGGGCTGATCTGCCAGCTCGCGCGCAGGTCCAGCGTGGTGTGGGCCGGCGTGGCGAACTGGTTGGCAGCGCCCGTGGTGTCGATGTCGCTGGCCGCCTTCTTCGCGCTGTGCGCCAGCGAAGCACCCACCGACCAGTCGCCCATGCGGTGATCCACGCCCAGCACCAGCTTGGCGGGGTTGACCGAATTCAGCGGCAGGCCGCGCGCCGTGTCGGTACCCGTGGTCTGCCCGTAGGCCGCGCGCAGCGTGGTGCTGGCGGTAAGGCGGGCCGAGCCCTTGAGTTCAAAACCGCGCAAAGTGACCGCCTGGCGGTTGACCGACTGGAACTGGATCCTCGGCGTGGTCTGCACCGTCACCAGGTCTTCGATGAAGTCCTTGTAGCGCCCGGTGAAGGCCACCGCCTCCCAGTCAAAACCACCCACCAGGCCGCGCGTGCCCAGCTCCAGCGTGCGGCTCTTCTCCGGGCGCAGATTGGGGTTGGGGATGGATTCGTAATTGCCCAGCGGGTTCTGGAAGAAGTTGTTGAGTTGCAGCGGGCTGGGCGACTTGAAGCCCGCGGCAAAGTTGCCGAAGAGGCTCCATTGATCGCTGCCGCGAAAGATCACGCCCAGCTTGGGTGTGACCGCATCACTCGACAACGAGGCCGGCTGCAGCGGATAAAGCGCGCTGGTGCGTGCGTCCAGCGACACGCGGTCGTAGCGCAAGGCCGGGATCACGCTCCAGCGGCCGCTGGCGTATTCGCTTTGCACGAACAGCGCCGAGGTGGTCTCGATGGTTTCGGGAAAGCGCTGCAGCGGGTAGGTCTCATACGTCGGGCCGTTGACGCCGGTGACGAGGTTGTCCAGGCTGGCGCGCGAGAGGTCGACGCCGTACACCAGCTTCTGCGACCAGTCTCCGCCGAGCGGGCGCAGTTTCTCGGCCTGCAACACGGCTTGCACGATGCGCTCGTTGTAGGTCACGTCGCGCACCCGGTTGCGGGTGGCCGCGGGCTGAAGCGGGCGGACCTCGTGCGTGGTCTCCCGGGATTCGGAGGACTGCAGCCCCACCATGGCGCGGATGTCGTCGGCCCAGGCCGAGACCACCGGGAAACGGCCGTCCCAGCTCACCCGGGTGCGTGTCATGTCGGAGGTGCCGTCCAGATCACCCACGTGGGCGGGCGCCGAGACGACGGGCGCGCGACCCGTGTAGGCCTCGACCTCGCTGCTCTTGTCCACGTGCTCGGCGGTGAACACGTGGCGCTGGCCTCCGCCCGGCGTGAACACCAGCTTGCCCATGAGCGAGGTGTTCTTGTCCTTCTGCGGATTGGGCGCGGTGCGCGTGCTGTTGAGCGCGAAGTTGCTGCCCTGGTTGTCCAGTGCTTCGCTGCGCCCAACCTGCACGCTGCCCAGCCACTGCAGGCTGTCGCTGGCCACACCGGCCAGGGTGAGCCCGAGGCGGCGCGTGTCATCCTGCCCGTCGTAGGCCAGGCCGACCCGCCCGCCCAGCGTCTGGCCTGGTTTGAGCAGGTCCTTGGGCTCGGTGGTGAACATCGCGACCATGCCGGCCAGGCCGTCGGAGCCATACAGCGCCGAGCTCGCGCCGCGCAAGATTTCCACGCGCGAGATCAGGCCGAGGTCGTAGTAATCGCGCCCGAAGGCAGCCGGGCCGAAGACGCCGCTGCTGAGTTCGCGCGGCACGCGAATACCGTCGATGGTGAGCAACACGCGGTTGCCCTCCAGCCCGCGGATGTTGAAACCCGCATTGCCGTCACGCCCGACGTTGCCGGTGACACCGCCGAAACGCACCGGTGCGCGCTTGACGCTCACGTTGGGGAGCTCCTGCACCAGATCGCGGATGTTCTGCACCCGCGCGGGGTCCAGGTCTTCACCATCGAGCACGTCGATGGCGGCGGGCACTTCGTCCAGCACGCGCTCGCTGCGCGCGCCACTGATCACGACCTCGCGCAAGGCGCTGGCGTGGCCGGTTTGTGCAACGGTGGTGGCGGCATCGGCTGCGCCTTGCGCCTGTGCAGGCCCGGCCAAGAGGACGGCGCACGCCACGGCGAGCGGGCTGAAGGCAAACGGAGAAACGGGAACGGCGAAGCAGGGAACGGCAAAGCGGGTGAGGGTCACGACGGCACCTGGATCCAAGGGTTGGAGGACAAGGCTGGCGTCACGACCGCGGGTGCTGTGCCCGGGTGCTGGCTGGCTGAGAACCCCGGATCATATACGAACGATTCTCATTTGCAAAGCAGTTCGGCTCCACACGCCCACCCGCCATGGCGCTGCGCCCCCGGGTGGCCCATCGCGGTCCATCTACAATTCGCGCCCCCTTCCCTCCCCCGAACCCCGACCCATGCACATCACCGTCAACCCGGACCTCAAAGCCTACATAGACCCCCTGACGCCGGACGAATTCGAGGCGCTGGAGCGCAGCATCCTGAGCGAGGGCTGCCGCGACGCGCTGGTGCTGTGGGGCGACGTGCTGATCGACGGACACAACCGCTACGGCATCTGCCAGCAACACGGCCTGCCGTTTCAGACCGTGCAGAACACCCACTTCCAGTCGATGGAAGACGTGCACCTCTGGATGATCGACCAGCACCTGGGGCGGCGCAGCGTCTCGGACTTCCAGCGCGGCGTGCTGGCTTTGCGCAAGCGCGAAATCATGGCCGAGCGGCGCTCGCGTTTTCTGGCCTCGGCCCCGTCGCCCGACGACGTGGCGGACGACGAGACGACGCCCACCCCGCCGCCGGACAACCCGGTGGTGCCGGCGCCCAGGCCGCTGCACAGCCGCGAAGACATTGCCAAGGCCGCGCGGCTGAGCAGCAGCCAGGTGGTGCAGATCGAAAAGATCCAGAAACAGGCCGCGCCTGAACTCGTGGAGGCGCTCAAGGCCGGCGCGATTTCACTCAACGCCGCTGCCGCCGTGGCCGGCTTGCCGGTGGACGAGCAGAAGGCCGCCGCACTGGCCGGCAAGGACGAACTCAAGCTGGCGGCCAAACGCGCGCGCGAATCGCGCCGCAAGCCACCCGAAGCAGGCGACGAAGCCCCCGCGTCCTCACCCTCCGATGAACTCGCGGCCCTGCGCCTGAAGGTGGCTGAGCTCCAGGCAGACAACACCGCGCTGCGCGAAGAAGTGGCTGCGCTGCGCTTGCAGCTGGACGCGCAATCCGCCTGAGCGGGTTCCTTCGACGTTTCCGTGCGCGTTACGGCGCAGTGGCTTCTGCAGCGAAACGCCCCGCGCGCCGCCCCGACACGAACGCCCAAGCGAGATGGTGCCCGTGCCCCTTGAGCAGCAGGCCCCCCTGGCCGGTGGAGCCGGCCGCGTAGAGGCCGGGCAGTGGTTGATCGTCGGCGCCGAGCACGCGGTGCTGCCCGTCCACCATCAGGCCACCTTCGCTGTGCACAAAGACCGAGCGCACCGGGCCCAGTGCCACATAGGGGCCGGCGCCGAGCGCGCGCACGGCACCCTGTGCCGCGCTGGCGTTGAGCGCCGCCGCGTCCATACCCAGGCGCGCGGCCAGAGCCTCCAGCGTGAGCGCCTCGGTGAACACGTCGGGCCGGTTGCGGCGGTAGTCGGGCACGTAGGCGTAGGCGATGCCGGGCGCGGTGGAGATGAAGTCGGGCCACACCGAAAACCGCTGCGCCAGCGCAGCGTCGATCACGATATAGCCCACCTTGTCGGGCTGGTCGGGCAGGCGCCAGGCGGGCCGCTCGCGCTCGTCGCCGAAGCGCTCGCCACGCCGGTTCACCAGCACCGCGCCGGCGTCGAACAGCGCGGTGGACGGCGCCAGCGCGGTGGTGAGGAACTTCATCATCAGCGGCCGCAAGATCGCCGGCGGCACGTTGTCGAGCGCCCATTCCATTGCCATGGCCAGCCAGCGCCAGGGCGGCAGGCGACGCACGAAGGTTTCGGTGGCCGGGGCGATGAAGCGGATCTCGGGTCCAAGCGCCAGGTCGCCATTGACGATGCGCGCACCCAGGGCCTCGCCCAGGCGCTGGCCGTCGCCGGTGGCCGTGACGTTCACACCCTCCACCTTGGCCTCCTGCGGGCCCATGAAGCGCGCCTTGAACTCGGCGCCGTTGGTGAAGTCACCCGCGGCCAGCACCACGCCGCCGCGCGCGCTGAAACGCCAGGGCGCGCCTGCGCACTCCGCATCGACACCGGTCACGTGCCCGCGCTCCTGCACGATCGCGTTCACGTGCATGCCGGTGCGGATCTCCACACCCGCACGCCGCGCACGCCGCGTGAGGTGGTAGATGAAGGAGCGCGAGTTGGGCAGCACGTTGTGCATGCGAGGCTGGCGGTGCGGTGGCTCGGGCATGGGCCCCATGAAGCGCACGCCCGAATCGAGCAGCCACTGGAAGGTGGCGGGGATCTCGTCGCACAGCACGCGGCGCAGCGCGTCGTTGTCGCGCCCCGCGAGTTCGCCGGCGAAGCCGGGCATGTCGGCCCAGTGGTCCGTGGGTGAATCGACGATGCCACGCTTGCGCTGGTGCGGCGTGCCGCTGGACGTGACCGAGCCGATCGACCAGGCGGTGGAGCCGCCAGGTTGCGGGTTCTTCTCGAGCAGCACCACGCTGCGCCCGCACTCGCGCGCCTCGATGGCCGCGGCCAGGCCCGCGCCGCCGCCGCCGACCACCACCACGTCGAAGGTCTCTTCGCTTCGCGTCACGTGGTGTCAATCCAGCTTGATGTTGGCCGCTTCGATCACGGCGTTCCACTTCGTGGTTTCGAGCTGGTTGCGCTTGACCGCATCGGCAGGCGTTCCGCCCAGCGCCACCACACCCAGCGTTGCCCAGCGTTCCAGCAGATCGGGCGCCTTGAGCACCGCGTTGATCTCGGTGTTGAGCTTGTTGACGATGGGGGCGGGCACGCCGCTGGGCGCGGAGATGGTGTACCAGGGCACAGACGAATAGCCCGGCACGCCGGCCTCGGCCACGGTGGGCACATCCGGCAGGCTGGGGTCGCGCCGGGTGCCGGTGACGGCGAGCGCGCGCACCTTGCCGGTCTTGAGGTGCGGGTGCGCGGTGCCCAGGCTTTCGAACAGCAGCTGGATCTGCCCACCGAGCAGATCGGCCATGGCCGGCGCGCCGCCGCGGTAGGGAATGTGCACGTAATCGACCTTGGTCATGTAGCGGAACAGCTCGGCCGCCATGTGCATGGCCGAGCCGTTGCCGGCCGAGCCGTAGCTCAGCTGGCCCGGCTTGCTCTGGGCCAGCGCCAGCAGCTCCTTCACCGAGTTGGCCGGCACAGCCGCGTTCACCAGCAGCACACTCGGGCTCTCGGCTACCAGAATGACGGGTTGCAGGTCTTTCGCCGGGTCATAGCGCAGGTTGTTGTAGAGCTTGACCGCGCCGTTGTGCGCGATGGTGGCCAGCACCAGGGTGTAACCATCGGCCGGGCCGCGAGCGACCTGCTCGGCGCCGGTGTGGCCACCCGTGCCGGGCTTGTTTTCGATCACCACCGGCTGCCCCAGGCGCGGGCCCAGGCGTTCGGCCACCATGCGCGCGAGCAGGTCGGCCGGCCCCCCAGCGGCATAAGGCACCACCAGCTTGATCGGGCGCGAGGGAAAGGCGTCCTGCGCCATGGCGGCAACCGGCAGCGCGCACAGGCCCAGGACGATCAGCGATTGGTGAATGAGGCGTTTCAACATGGTCTTGTCTCCGGTCTTTCTTGTTGTGTGTTCAGTCGAGCTGCAGATTGGCCGCTTCGATCACGCGGTTCCACTTGACGGTCTCGGTCTTGAAGAACGCGGCCGCTTCGGCCGGCGTGTTGGGCGTGTAATTCAGACCCAGCTTGTCGTAGCGCGCCACCACCTCGGGCGAGGCCAGCACACGCTGCACATCCTTGTTGAGCTTGTCGACCAGCGCGCCCGGCATGCTGGCCGGCGCGGCCAGGGTGAACCACGAGGTGCCGCTGTAGCCCGGCACACCGGACTCGGCGATGGTGGGCACGTCAGGGAAACGGGGGTCGCGTTTGGGGCCGGTGACGGCCAGCACACGCAGCTTGCCGCCCTGCACGTGCGGCATGCTCGACGACATGTTGTCGAACATCACCTGCACCTGACCAGCCATGAGGTCGATCAGCGCGGGTCCACTGCCCTTGTAGGGCACGTGGGCCATGCGCGTGCCGCTGGCGAGTTCGAACAGGGCCGTCACCATGTGGATCGAGGTGCCCGCGCCGGCCGAGGCGTAGTTGACCTTGCCGGGGTGGGCGCGCGCGTCGGCGAGGAAGTCGCCGAAGGTCTTGTACGGCGAATTCGCCGGCACCACCACGATGTTCGGCGCGTCGCCGAGGATCATGATGGGCTGCAGCTCGGTGGCCGGGTTGTAGGTGAGCTTCTTGTAGCTGGCGTAGGCGGCGTGGATGCCGATGGTGCCGACCATCAGGGTGTAGCCATCGCCCGGCGACTTGGCCACGAACTGCGCGCCCAGGTGGCCACTGGCACCGGGCTTGTTCTCGACGATCACCGGCTGGCCGTACTGCGCCGCGAGCCGCTCCGCAAGGATGCGCGCCAGGATGTCGACCGCGCCGCCGGGCGCGAGCGGCGCCACGATGCGGACGGTGCGGTTGGGGTAGTCCTGCTGGGCGATGGCGCTCGCACCGCCGAGCGCGAGCAGGCCGGCCAGGCCGAGGTGGCCGAGTGAACGTCTTTTCATTTCGTTGTCTCCTGGAGTTGTTCGAGCGTGATCACCGGCCGCTTTTCGTAGGGCAGGTTCCATTGCGGGCAGTTGCCGGCGTCGACGATCTGCACCGGCAGTTCGATGCGCTCGGGCACCGCTTCGCCGCGCAGGTGGCGCACGGCGCATTCGGCCGCCAGATACGCCATCTGCATGGCGTTGAAATCGGCCGTGGCCAGCATGCGGCCGGCGGCGATGGCCTCGATGGCCTGCGGGATCGCGTTCACGCCCACCACCGTGGCTGTGCGCCCGGCTGCGTCCAGCGCGTCCAGCACGCCCACGGCCATGATGTCGTTGGCCACCAGGCATGCATCGAGCCCTGCGTTGTCCTGCAGCCATTGCGCGGTGCGCTCGCGCGCCACGTCGCGCGCGTAGTCGCCCGCGATCACGTCCACCACGGTGATGCCCGGAAAAGCGGCCACGGCCTCGCGGAAACCGCGCAGGCGCTCGTTGCTGGTGAAGGACTCCGCCGGCCCGGTCACGATCAGCACACGGCCCTTGCCCTGCAGGTAGGTGAACAGGTGGCGCGCGATGCCCGTCGCCAACGCCTGGTCGTCCGAGCTCACGTAGGCCACGCTGGGCGCGGCATCGATCGGGTTGACGAAACCGATCATGGGGATGCCGGCTTCGGCCACCCGGCGGATCGCAGGGTTCACCTTGCTGGCGTGCACCGGCGAGAGCACGAAGGCATCGGGCAGGGGACGCAGCGCCAGCGCCTCGTCGATCAGCGCGCTCTGCTGTTCGGGGTCGTCGGGCGTCTGCGGCACGAAGTGAAGCACCTCCACGCCACCCAGCGCAGCGGCCACGCGATCGGCACCGAGCCGCGCCGCGCCGTAGGCCGGGTTCGTCAGGTTCTTGGTGAAGACCGCGAGGCGCATCACACCATGCCGCCGTTGGGTTGAATGATCTGGCCGTGGATCCACGAGGCCTTGTCGGAGGCGAGGAAGGCCACCACCTCGGCCACCTCATCGGGCTGGCCGACGCGATTGAACGGGCTCATGCCAGCCGAGCGCGCGATGGCTGCGTCGTCCTTGCCGGCTCGGAACAGGTCCGTGTCCACCGGGCCTGGTGCCACGCCGTTGACGCGCACCTTGCGACCAGCCAGTTCCTTCGACAAGGAGCGCAACAGGCTCTCCACCGCCGCCTTGCTCGCCGTGTAGGGGCCGCCGCCCGGCACGGCCACGCGCACCATCGAGGTGGTGAGGCCAATGATGTTGCCGCCGTCGGCCACGTGCCGCGCGGCCGCGCTCAGCACGTTGAAGGCGCCAACGATGTTGACCTCGACCAGCTTGCGGAAGTTGGCGGGATCGAACTGGGCGAGCGGGCCGGGTGGCACGTTGATGCCGGCGTTGGCCAGCACGCAATGCACGGCGCCACCGAAGTCGCGCGCTGCGTCGGCGAACACCTGCTCCACCTGGGCGGCGTCACAAATATCGACCTTGTAGCCGCGCGTGCGCGCGCCGCCGATGGTGTCGGGCAGGCCGGGCGCGCTGCTCACGTAGGTGTAGGCCACGTCGTAACCGCTCTCGGCCAGCTTCTGCACACAGGCCGCTCCGATGCCGCGCGTGCCACCAAACACCAGTGCTGTCTTCTTGCTCATGGGAAATCCTTGGTCGGTGATTCGGTCAGGCCTTGAAAGGCTTGCCGTAGATCGGTTCTTTGAACGGGATGGGGGGCAGCTGCCAGGTGCCGGTGGACGGCGGGCGCACGTCGGCGTCCACGTGCACGTCGATCACGCAGGGGCGCTTGTTCTTGAGCGCCTGCTGCACCGTGGTGCCCAGGTCTTGCGGGCGCGTGACGGTGTAGCCGTCGGCACCGCAGGCGCGGGCCCAGGCGGCGAAGTCGGGGTTGTAGCGCGCACCGGTTTCGCCGTGGTAGAACGCGGTCCCGATCTCGCGGCCGTCGAACAAGCCGTACTGCAGATCGCGGATCGCGCCCCAGGCGAAGTTGTTCCAGACGATCCAGACGACCGGCAGGTTGTATTCAACCGCCGTGCAGAGCACATACGGCGCCATGGTGAAGCCACCGTCGCCGACCACCGCCACGCAGGGCCGGTTGGGTTCGGCCAGCGCCGCACCCATCACGCCGCAGACGCCGAAGCCCATGCTGGAGTAACCCCAGCTGTTCAACATGCTCTGCGGCCGCTTCGCTTTCCAGAACTGCATGAACCAGTTGTGGTGCACGCCGGAGTCGAGCGCGAGGATCACGTCGTCGGGCAACACCTTCTGCAGCGTGCCCACCACGAACTCGGGGCGCAGCGGGTTGGTGGAGTCGCCGAAGTGCGGACGCACGAAGGCCTCCCACTCGGCCTGCCAGCCCTGCACCTCGGCCAGCCAGGGTGCGTAGCGCGTGGCGGTGATGCCGGTGCGCGCGGGCAGCGCGTTGAGCAGCTGGCGCGTGAACACCTGGATGTCGGCGATGATGCCCAGCGTGGGTGCGTAGTTGCGGCCCAGCTCTTGCGGGTCGATGTCCACGTGCACCAGCTTCGTCTTGGGGAAGTTCCACGAATAGCCGTCGTGCCAGCTCGACGAGCTGCGGTCGTCGAAGCGCGTGCCCAGCGTGATCACGAGATCCGCGCGGCGGCCGGCTTCGTTGGCTGGGTATGCACCGTTGCGGCCGATGAAGCCCAGCGCCAGCGGGTGGTCTCCCGCGATGCAGCCCATGCCGTTGGGCGAGGTGATGACGGGGATGCCGAGCAACTCGGCCAGCGCGGTGATCTCCACGCCGGCTTCGGAGAGCGTGGCGCCGTGGCCGATGAACAGCACCGGCTTGTGTGCTGCGGCCAGCAGGTCCAGCGTGGCAGCCACGTCCAGGTCGCTCGCGCCAGGGCGGTGCGCGCAGTGCAGGTTTGACGCCGGCGGCAGCTCCACATCGGCCTCTTCCTGGTAGACGTTGTAGGGAATGTCCAGGTTCACCGGGCCGGGCCGGCCGGTGACCATGGTGTCCATCGCCTGGCGCAGGGCCAGTGGCAACATGTCAACACGCGAGGGCTGAAACGATCTCTTGACCACCGGGCGCATCACCTGCGCGAAGTCGGCCTGGTTGTGTTTGTAGAGCTCCTGGAAAGGCCCGCGGTTGTGCTGCGAGGTCGGCACGTTGGAGGTGATGGCCATGAAGGCCGACGAGTCCGCCAGCGCTGTCGCCAGCGACATCACCATGTTGGCCGAACCGGGGCCGGTGGAAGTGAGCGTGGCCACCGGCTTGTGCTTGACGCGGAAGTAGGCGTCGGCCATGTGGCCGGCGCACTGCTCGTGGCGCGGCGAGACCATCTGGATCTTGTCCTTCACGTCATACAGGGCATCGAGGATGCCCACGTTGCCGTGGCCACAGATGCCGAACACGTACGGCACCTTTTCCTGGACCAGGTACTCGGCGATCAGTTCGCCACCTTTCATCTTGGGCATGTCTTGCTTTCCATCGGTTGTCGGTCTTTTTTGAAATGTCTCATGCGAGGGTAAAGGTCACGACGCGCTCTTCGGTCATCTCGTGCACCGCATAGCGCGGGCCCTCGCGCCCGAAGCCACTGTCTTTGGAGCCGCCATAAGGCATCAGGTCCACGCGCGAGCTCGATGTCTCGTTGATGTGCACACCGCCCACCTCCAGCTTCAGGGCCGCGGCCAGCGCATCGCCCAGGCGGTTGGTGAAGAGGCCGGTGGCCAGGCCAAAGGGCGTGGCATTGACGCGGTCGATCGCCTGCGCGAGCGTCTTGAAAGGCACGATGCAGACCACCGGACCGAAGATTTCGCTGCAGCCCACGTGCATGCGGTCGTCGATGCGTGTGAGCAGCGTGGGGGCCACCACCGCGCCTTCGCGCGTGCCGCCAGCCAGGCACTGCGCACCGGCAGCCACCGCCTCCGCCACCCAGGCTTCGATGCGGCGCGCCGCCTGCTCGCTGATCACCGGACCGACAAAGGTCTTGGGGTCCATGGGGTCGCCAAAGGGCAGCGCCTGCACCAGTTGTGCCAGGCGTGTCTCCACTTTCTCTTGCAGCGATTCGTGCACCAGCAGCAGTTGCACCGAGGTGCAGACCTGGCCGGCCTTGCGGAAGCCCGCATTGACGATCTTGGGAAGCGCCGTGTCGAGGTTGGCGTCGTCGCAGACGATGGTGCAGGCGATCGAGCCCAACTCCATCTGCGTGCGCCGCAGGCCCGCGGCCTGCTGGATCTGGCGGCCCACCTCGGTGCTGCCGGTGAAGGCGAAGAAGCGCACGCGCGGATCGTCCTGCAGGTACCTCACCACCTCGGCACTGCCATGCAGCACACACAGAAAACCCGGTGGCACGCCTGCGTCCAGCAACACCTGCGCCAGCAGCATGGCGGTGAGCGGCGTGTGCGTCGACGGCTTCAGGATCACCGCGTTACCCGCCGCGAGTGCAGGCGCCACCTTGTGCGTGACGGTGTTGAGCGGCGAGTTGAACGGCGTGATGGCGGCCACCACACCCAGCGGTACACGCAAGGTGAAGCCAAGGCGCCCGGCCTGGCCCGGCGCACCGGCCAGCGGGATCACGTCGCCGGCCAGGCGGCGCGCTTCCTCCGACGAGAGCTTGAGCGTCTGGATGCAGCGGCGCACTTCGCCCGTGGCGTCCGACTGGGTGAAGCCGGCTTCCAGCTGCATGGTGCGCACGAATTCGTCGAGCCGCGTCTCCATGAGCGCGGCGGCACGGTCCAGTGTCACACCGCGCTCGTAGGCCACGGGCGCGCCCCGGCGAAAGGCGGCGTGTGCCACGTCCACCGCCAGGCGCACCTGCGCGGCGTCGGCGGTGGTGATGGTGGCAAAACGCTGCAAGCGGAACTTGTCGAACACGTCAACACGCGCGCCCGCGCCCTCGACGGGCTCGCCATCGATCAGCAGGTGATGGGCAGTGATCGGCATGTCTTGCACGGCGGTGGCTTGGCGGTCCATCAATGCACCTCCTCTTCGTCGCTGGCGGGTGTGGTGATCACGAGAAACACCAGGCCCTGCGTGCCGGTGTTGGTGAAGCTGTGGCGCACGCCGGGGGGCACATACACGTAGTCGTGCGGGCGCATCAGGTTCTTCGTGTCGTCGAGCGTGAGGATGCCTTCGCCCTCAAGCACGTAATACACCTGCTCCTGCACCTGGTGCACGTGTTCGCCCACGTAGGCGGCGGGCGCGTAGCGCGAGATGCGGAAGTCCACGCGCTTGCTGCCGGTGGTTTCCGGCCCTGCCAGTTCCTTGGACAGCGCGCCGCCGAAATGGCCCGGGTATTCCTTCCAGGGCATGTTGGCCATCTTCTCCAACAGCAGTCGGAGCTCTGGTTTCTGGGTCATGGTGGTTCCTTCCTTGTCAATGTGTCAGAGCCAGAGGATCTGCTTGCGGTAGTCGAGATTGGTGAGCAGGGGTTCGGCCGGTCCGTCGTGGAACACTGCGCCGCGCTCCAGGGCGTAGGCGCGGTCGGCCAGAGCCAGCACGAGGTCGAGGTTGTGCTCGACGATGACGATGGAGATGTGCTGGCGCAAGCGGTCGAACACGGTGAACAACTCCTGCACCACCGTGGGGGCCAGGCCCTCGAACGGCTCGTCGAGCAGCAGCAGCTTCACGTTGCCCGAGAGCGCACGCGCCACGGCCACCATCTGCTGCTCTCCGCCCGAGAGGTAGTCGGCGGCGATGTGCATGCGCTCCTTGATGCGCGGGAAATATTCGAAGATCTTCTGCTCGTCCCAGACCACACCGGTGCTGCCATCGGTGCGCCGGGCCAGGCGACCCAGCGAGAGGTTCTCGGCCACGGTCATGCCGGCAAACAGACCACGGCCTTGAGGCACGTAGCCGATGCCCAGCCGCGCGATGTCGGGTGCACTCATGCCCGCGATGTCGACACCATTGAACTTCACGCTGCCGCTGGCCGGTGGCACCAGTCCCACCAGGCTCTTGAGCAGCGTGGACTTGCCCGCGCCGTTGCGGCCCAGCAGCGCCACGATCTCGCCCTCGCGCACCTGCAGGCTGGCGTCGTTGAGGATGTGGCTCTTGCCGTAAAAGGCGTTGACCTTGTCAAAGTCGAGCACCAGCGGTCGCTCACCCATGGCCACACCGGTGCGGCCCGTCACGGGTGGCGTGCCGGTGCCGGTGTAGATCTCCTGCACGCGCTGATCGTCGCGCACTTCGTCGGGCGTGCCGCTCATCAGCACCTCGCCCTGGTTCATCACCGTCACGCGGTGCGACAGCTCCAGCACACGGTCGATGTCGTGCTCCACGATCAGCACCGGGATGTTGCTGGCAATGGTTTTCACCAGCCGCGCCACGCGCTCGCGCTCGGCGGCGGCCAGGCCGGCCAGCGGCTCGTCCATCAGCAACACCTGCGGCTTGGAGCCGAGCGCAATGCCGAGGTCCACCAGGCGCTGGCCGCCGTAAGACAGGTCGCCGCCGCCCACGGCCTCCATGCCTTGCAGGCCGAGGAACTTCATCAGCTCCGCGGTCTCGGCGTGGATCTCGGGGTAGCTGTCGATGTCGCGCCAGGCATTGAAGCGGGCCGGGTGCCGCGCCTGCAGCGAGAGCCGCAGGTTCTCCTGGATCGTCAGGCCCTTGAAGAGGTTGGTGATCTGGAACGAACGCGCCAGGCCCTGCTGGCAAATGCGGTCGGGCGCCAGGTGGTGGATGTCACGGCCGTGCAATCGCACGGTGCCGGTGCTGGGCGGGAACATGCCCGAGATCAGGTTGAAGGTGGTCGTCTTGCCCGCACCGTTGGGGCCGATCAGCGCGTGGATCTGCCCGGCCTCCACCGCGATGTTGGCGCCCTTCACCGCCTGGATGCCGCCAAAGCGCATGCCGACGTCGCGGGCCTCCAGCACCGCACCCTCAAGCCGCTTGGGCCGCAAGAACTCGGGCAGGGGAAGGCCTTCAAAGATCTGGCGCTTGCTCATGGCCGCGCCGTCTTCGGGCGGCGGGCGCAGGCGCCGCTGGATCTGGCCCCAGATGCCGGTGAGGCCCGAGGGCGAGAAGACGATGAAGCCGACGAAGATCAGGCCGAACCAGAGCAGCCAGTTGTCGGTCCACATCGAGAACAGCTCACGAAACAGCAAAAAGAAAAGCGCACCCAGCGCGGGGCCGAGAAAGCTGTGCATGCCGCCGATCACCACCATGGCCAGCATCTCGCCCGAAAAGTGCACCGCCGTCGACTCGGCCGCAGCGAGCCGGTGCAGGAACACCATGAGCGAGCCGGCCAGGCCGGTGACGGTGGCCGAGAGCACGAAGGCCAGCAGCTTGTAGCGCTCCACGTCATAGCCCTGGAAGGTGGCGCGCTGCTGGTTCTCGCGAATCGCCACCAGCACGTGGCCAAAGGGCGAACGCGTGACGCGGTGCAGCACACAGAGCACGGCCAGACCGATCAGCGCCGTGAAGACATAGAAGCTCAGGTGGTCGTTGAGATCGATCGGGCCGAAGGTGGCGCGCTCGATACCGCCGAGACCGCCCTCCCCGCCCGTCAGGCTGGTCCAGCGGAACGAGACCGCAAAGGTCAGCGCGCACAGGGCGAGCGTGAGCAGCGAGAAGTAGACGCCGCGCCGACGCAGGATCAGGAACCCCACGATCAGCGACAGCGTGGCCGTGAACAGCAACGAGAACAGCATGGGCAGCAACATCTGGTTTTTGAACCAGTGCAGTTGCGCCAGGCCAGCCGCGTAGCTGCCGATGCCGAACCAGGCCGCGTGGCCGAAGGACACCAGACCGGTGTAGCCCACCAGCAGGTTCAGGCCCATGGCCGCCACGGCGAGGATGACCACCACAGTGGCCGAGTCCAGCGTCAGGCCGATGGCCTGAAAAACGATGGGCAACGCCACGAGGGCGGCCGCACCGATCCACAGAGGGCGGTATTTGGTTGTGAGGAAAGCATTCATTGTTCTGGTTCTCACTCGAAGCGCTCGATGCGTTCACCCAACAGGCCGCGCGGGCGGAACATCAACACCAGGAACATCAGCACGTACATCGATGCCTCACTGGCAGAGGGCATGAAGTGGGTGGTGACGCCGCGCACCACGCCGACGAGCAATGCCGCTGCCACCACGCCCCAGAAGCTGCCCAGTCCCCCGATGACCACCACCACGAAGGCCACCGTCATGATCTCCATGCCCATGGCCGGATGCACGATGGCGATGGGGCCAAACAGCACACCGCCCAGCGCGGCCGTGGCCACGCCGAGCACCACGATGGCCGTCATGTAGGGCTGCAGCTTGATGCCCAGCACGGCCACCATGTCGGGCTTTTGCACGCCGGCGCGCACCACCCGGCCAAAGGCCGTCTTGTGCATCAGCAGCCAGATGCCGGTCATGACCACGATCACCACGCCCAGGATGAAGAGCCGGTACTTGGACAGCATGAACTCGCCCAGCATCACGTTGCCCTTGAAACCGTCCGGCATGTTGGACGCGAGGGGGGCCGAACCCCAGATCATGCGCAACGCCTGCTCGGCCACCAGGGCCAGGCCGAAGGTGACCAGCAGGCTGAGGATGGGATCGGCCGAGTAAAAGCGGCGCAGGAGAAAGCGCTCGAACAGCACACCGAGCAGGCCCACCAGCACCGGCGTGATGAAGATGCTGGGACCGAAGCCGGTGACCTGGATCACCTCCAGCGACAGGTAGGCGCCAAGCGCATAGAACGCGCCGTGCGCCAGGTTGACGATGCCACCCACGCTGAAGATCAGCGACAGGCCCAGGGCGAGCAGCAGGTAGTAGCCCCCGAGCACCAGGCCATTGACGACCTGCTCGAGCAAAAAAACGATTTGCATGGGAGTCCGGAAAAGAAGAGACAACCGGTACCGTCGGGTGCCGGCCAAGGCCGCTCAGGGCGTGTTCACATCTTGCAGACGCTCTCCGACCTGGGCGGCGCCAGCTTGTCCAGCGGCTCGCTGGCGCCGGGCACGGCTTCACCGAACTGCAGGAAATCCTGCTTGTTCTTCGACTGCCCTTTGGGCTTGACCGTGAACGGATAGGCCTCCTGCATCAACTGGTGGTCCCAGCTGCGGAAGTACGCCTTGCGTGCCTTCAGCACGTCGAACTGAGCTTCGCTCTCGAAGTAGGCAATGACCTTGTCGGTGTCGGTGGACTGGGTCTCTTTCATCGCCTGCACCAGCATCATGAAAGACACGTATTCGATCCATGCGTGGTTCTCGGGGATGCGGCCGTACTTCTTGGTGAACTTCTCGACGAAGGCCTGCGTGCCCGGCGTCTTGAGCTCGTGGTGCCAAACCGTGGGCCAGATGCCGCCCAGGTTGCCTTCGCCCGCGGCCCAGGCGTCCGCAGTGTTGAGGTTGAAGCCGGCCACCGGAATCTGCAGACCGAACTCCGAATACTGTTTGACGAAGTTGGTGACCTGGTTGCCGCCGAGGTTGGTGGCGATGAGATCGGGCCGCGCCTGGCGGATCTTGATCATCTGCGAGCTGAAGTCGGTCAGGTCGGTCGGCACCAGTTCGTCGCCGATCACGGTGGCGCCGTTGGCGGTGAAGAAGCGCTTGGCCTGGCGCGAGAGGTCGTGGCCGAACAGGTAGTCGGAGGTCAGCGCGTAGACCTTCTTGCCCTTGACCAGGCCTTCGCGCAGCAGCGCTTCGCCGGCGGCGTTCACCATCACCGTGACCGGGATGTCGACGTGGAAGGTGTAGCGGTTGCAGTCCTTGCCGCGCAGCGCGTCGGAGCGCGCGCCGATGCTCATGAACAGCGTCTTGTTGCGCGCCGCGACCTGGGAGATGGTGAGTGCCGAGGCCGAATTGATCTCGCCCATGAGAAAGGCCACCTTGTCACGCTCGATCATGCGCTGCGCCTTGGTGGAAGCCGTCTGCGGATTGACCGAGTCCTCGCTGATCAAGTCGATCTGGCGACCCAGCACGCCACCGGCGGCGTTGACCTCTTCCACCGCCATCTTGATGCCCTGCACCGCGTAGTCGCCCAGCGCGCCGAGAAAGCCGGTGAGTGGTGTGAGGTGGCCGATCCTGATTTTTTCCGCTTGAGCGCTGACCAGCGTGGGCAAACCCAACGCCGCGCTGCCGGCCACCAGGGCACCGGTCTTGAGCATCGTGCGGCGATGCGCCGAAGCCACCTGTGATTGCGTTTTCGATTCCATGCGCTTGTCTCCTGTTGTTGGTTCTGCCGGGATGCAGGCGCGATCATAGGAAGGAGCTCCTCAGAGGGAAAATACTGTTTTCCGAGATGGGCTATCGCTTTTACTTATAGGCTTGTCCACTATGCTCGGCGCACGACAACTGGAGACACGGCATGGACCTGCGGCAACTGAAGTACTTCGTGCAGATCGTGGAAAGCGGCAGCCTGGCCAAGGCCTCGCGCCAGCTCTACATCGCACAGCCGGCGTTGAGCCAGCACGTGGCCAAGCTCGAAGCGGAGGTGGGAAAACCCTTGCTGATCCGCACCGCCAAGGGCGTGACGCCGACCGAGAACGGCGCGGCCCTGCACCACCACGCACGCTTCATGCTGCGCCAGCTCGATCAGGCGCTGTCCATCGCGCGGCAGGAGCCGGGCACGGTGCACGGTATGGTGTCGGTGGGCCTGGCGGCCACCACGGTGTGCGCGGTGGGTGTGCCCTTCATGCGCCGCATCCGCGAGAAGTACCCCGGCATCGTGCTCAACGTGGTCGAGGGCATGAGCGGGCACCTGGCGCAGATGATGCGGCTGGGTCAACTCGACCTGGCCATCCTCTTCAGCCGCGACGCCGTGCCCGACCTGCCGGCCGAGCCACTGGTGGAAGAGGAGTTGTTCGTGATGCTGCCGGACGACAGCGACCTCGTCGCACCCAGGCGCATCAAACTCAGCTGCGCCGAAACCGCCGAACTGCCGCTGATCCTGCCCACAGGCATCCATGGCCTGCGCCGACGCATATCGGCCGAATTCGAGCAACGCAACCTCACCACGCGCGTGGTGGCCGAGATCGATTCACTCTCGCTGCTCATGACCTGCGTGCGCGACGGCATGGGCGCCACCATCAAGCCCATGGCCGCTGCACTGCTCGAAGGCAAGATGCGCGAGAACTGGCGCACGCTGGCGTTTTCCGACGCCGACATGAAGCGGCCGAACTATTTGTTCTCGGTGGTGGCGGACCGGCTCACACCTGCAGCGGCGGCGGTGCGCGCGGAGCTGCGGGAGACGGTGAAGGATCTGGTGGTGAGTGGGGGGTGGCGGGGGGTGAATTTGATTTGACGGAATGTTCGAGGTGAGGTGGACACCCAGGGCGGCCGCAGTTCGCCGCTGATGCGTCGTCGCCCCGATGTTCAGTACCCAACGCCGCGCACGCCACCTGAGGCTCGAAGCGATTCGCCCGTGACCCAGTGCGAATCCTCCGACGCCAGGAACACCGCGACGGGTGCAATGTCCTCTGGCTCGCCAAATCGACCCAGAGGCGTACCGGCAAGCAGTTTCACGCCCAACTCGCCAGCAAAGTTGCCGTCAGTGGCCGGTGTGTTGGTATGCCCCGGCAAGATCGAGTTGACCCGAATCTTGCGCGGGCCCAGCTCGCGGGCCAACGCAAATGTCATCGTGTCGA
Organism: Pseudomonadota bacterium; assembly: GCA_040385485.1. Taxonomy (GTDB): domain Bacteria; phylum Pseudomonadota; class Gammaproteobacteria; order Burkholderiales; family Burkholderiaceae_C; genus Hydrogenophaga. Next base: position 135,868 of record JAZKHJ010000020.1, read on the forward strand.
CGGCACCCTTGGTGGCCGCATAGACGCTGGAGGCCAGGAAGGGGTCGGTACTCAGGATCGAGCTGATGTTGACGATGCTGCCGCCGTCATCACCGAAATGCTTCACCGCCTCCCGGATCGCCAGGAAGTACCCCAGCACGTTGATGTTGAATTGCTTGTGGAAGGCCTCTTCGGTCATGTCGGCGACCATTTCGAACACAGCGACGCCGGCGTTGTTGACCAGCACGTCCAGCTTGCCGTGGGCTGCCTTCACCGTGTCGAAGAGGCGAGCAACGTCAGCCGAATTGCTAATGTCCGCTTGTACAGCGACCGCGTGCCCACCTGCGGCTTTGATGGACTCGACGACCGCGTCGGCGCCATTCTGGCTGCTGGCATAGTTCACGACAACGGTTGCGCCCTCGGCGGCCAGCGCCTTGGCGATGCCCGCACCGATGCCACTCGATGCGCCGGTGACGATGGCAATTTTTCCTTTGAGCTTCATGGTTGACCTTTTCAAGATGTTTTGTTTTCCAGGGATCAAGGCGTCGGGCCGTGGTGTCTCAACCCGATGCCGCTGGATTCAAGTATTCGGTCAACGGAGTCCCCAAGGGTGCCGATTCGTATCGCATCCTTGCCTATTCTTCTCACTCACCTTGTGCCGTCTACGGGTCTGCAACATGATGAGCGCATGACCCATTCGCTGAACGAATTGCGCAGCATCGTGATGCGCGCAGAAAACAAGTGGACCGACATCGGATTACCGCGCGTGGCGATGGTGCGAGCGGAGGTGTGTGCCGATCAGGTTTACCAACCCATGTTGCACTTGGTGCTCCAAGGTTCCAAGACCTTGTCCATCGGGGACAAGCTTCAAAAGTACGAGGCCTCCACATACTTCATCGTGCCCGTGGACGTTCCCGCCACCGGACAGATCCGTCAAGGCGGCCCAGGGCGGCCCTATCTGGCGATCAGCCTGACCCTGGACCCCCAGGTCATCGCCAGCTTGCTGCAAGGTGAGGTCGGCGACAGCGTTCCCGCCCAGGCGCCCTGTTTCTCGGGCGTGTCAGCTCCTGACGAGATGGTGGATGCCTGGCTGCGCATGATGCGGCTGATGGATCGCCCGGTGGAGGCAGCGGTGCTGGCACCCATGATCGAACGGGAGATTTTGTTTCGCGCCTTGCAGGGGCCGCTGGGCGGCATGCTGCGTGACATGGCGCGCCCCGACGGACGACTGGCGCAAATCCGGCGCACCACCCAGTGGATTCGCGAGCACCACACCGAGGCCTTTCGCGTGGGACACCTCGCTGCAATGGCCGACATGAGCGTTGCGGCCTTCTACCGCCATTTCAAAGCGATCACGGCGATGACGCCCATCCAGTACCAGAAGCGTCTTCGTCTGCTCAGAGCACGCTGGCTGCTGCTGTTCGAGCCGCGCGATGCAGCTTCGATCGCTTTTGCCGTGGGCTACGAAAGTGCGTCGCAGTTCAACCGCGAATACGCGCGTTTGTTTGGCATGCCGCCTGCGCGGGATGTTGCTCGGTTCAAAACCCCGTCAGAGCGCGCGACGGCGGCCGTGTTTGTGTGACCGCGACAAGCCGGGACCAAGATACTTCCGAACGGGATCAAGAGCTTGCGAGTCGGGGCGCTCGTGACGGGCGCCTCTGAGAAACGCGCTCGCGAGGCGGTGCATAGGTGGCCAGGATCCGTTCCGCGTCTCGTCCCGGTGGGAGTCCGAACGCGGGGCGTACTCGCGGTTGAACTGGGTGGGGCTCTCGTACCCGACATCGAAGGCCGCCCTGGCGACGCTTTGGCCACCCACCACCAGCAGCGTGCGTGCCTGCAGCAAACGGATGCGCTTCTGGTGTTGCACCGGGCTCAGAGTCGTCACAGGGGCTCCACCCGCGGCGGCTCGGCAAAGTCGCGCCGAATCCCTGGCGGGCTTCTTCGCCGTGCTGAATTGCGCCGGACCGTTTGCGGCTTGTTGAACGGCGTGCATTCTTCTTCTGCAGAACCATCGCTTCTGCCAAAGCCGACCATTGACCATCATTCGGGCTTCACCAACGCCAACCCTCAGGAACCCGAATGAACTCCCTCTCGCCTCTTCACCTCATCGCTGCGGCCACACTTGCAGCCACCGTCGGCATCGCCAACGCTTCCCCCGCTACCGGACCCGTGCGCCATGTCGTCCTTGTTCACGGGGCCTTCGCCGATGGTTCCGGCTGGAAGCCGGTCGCTGACATCCTGCGCAAGGACGGCTACACCGTCAGCATCGTTCAACAGCCCATGACCTCCGTGGCCGAAGACGTTGCCGCCACCACCCGCGTGCTGGATTTGCAATCCGGCCCCGCCGTGCTGGTTGGACACAGCTATGGCGGAGCAGTGATCACTGCAGCCGGGAACCACCCCAAGGTGGCCAGTCTGGTTTATGTCGCTGGCTTCGCTCCGGACGATGGTGAGATCCTGGGGAAACTCTCGAGCACCCGGCCACCAGCCGCCCATAGCATCGCACCGACCGCAGACGGCTACCTGTTCATCAATGCGGCGCAGTTCCCCGCAGATTTCGCTGCCGACTTGCCTCTGCCGCTGGCCAGCTTCATGGCGATCTCCCAGATGCCGATCAATGGAAAGGCCTGGGGAACGCCGTTCACCGCACCCGCCTGGAAAGTCAAGCCCAGCCACGGCATCGTCTCGAAGCAGGATCGGATGATCAACCCCGACCTGCAGCGGTTCATGTACGCCCGTGCCAAGGCCCGCGTGACGGAAATCGATGGAAGCCACGCGATCTTCCTGTCTCAGCCACAGGCTGTGGCCAACGTCATCATGGGCGCCGCCTCGGGAGAACAGAAGTGAGGATCGGCATCATTGGAGCGGGCTTCATTGGCCGGGCCGTAGCAGTGGACTGCTCGCTCGCCACTTGCCCGAGTCCCGGGTGGTGAAAGCCTTCAATGCCATTGCAGCCGGCGACATCGAGAAGGATGGTCTTCCCACGGGATCGCCGCAGAGACGAGCGCTCCCCATCGCTGGTGATGAACTCGAGGCCAAGCAGGTGGTTGCCAACTTCTTGGACCAGATCGGCTACGACGTGGTGGACGCGGGTCCGCTCACCGAGGAATGGCGCTTCCAGAAGGACGCGCCGGCCTACTGCGTGCCGTTCAACAGGGGGGAAATGCAGGCCGCACTCGCCGCGGCTTGAGCAGACCCTACGCCACCTGTTGTGCGGCGCGCGCCACGCATTCCCGCAGCCACACATGCGCGGGGTCGTGGTCGTTGCGGCTGTGCCAGACCCCGCGAAACGTGGACAGCACCGAGAGGTAAGGTGGCTCGCGCATGAGCAGATCGCCGCCCACGGCCAGGTTCCGAGCCAGCGACGACGGCATGATGGACAGCATGTCGGAGCCGCGCAGCAACGCGGGAATGGCCAGTGAGTGCGGCACCGTCGTGCGGTAGCGGGGCACCGAACCGATGCCTGCCAAGGCTTCTTCCAATGCATGGCGGTCAAACATTTCGGCCTGGCGCGCCAGGCCTCGTTCCAGGATGAAGCCACTCACTGCGCCTTCTTCCTGCCCGCCGACCGACACCGTCACCAGCGGATAACGTGCGAGGTCTTGCAGCACCAGCTTGCGGCGCGCAGCGGGATGGCCCTTGCGCATGACGATCAACTCGCCCTGGGTCATCAGCGTGCGCGCGCTCAGGCGAGGCGGCACCTGGGCAAAGATCCCCAAGGCCAGATCGATCCGGCCCACATCGATCTGCTCGGCCAGGTCGATCCGCGTGGAGGGCCGGACCACAAGATCGATGCTCGGGGCCTCCGTCGCCATGAGGCGGGTCAACTCGGCCACCAATACCACCGTCAGATGGTCGTTGGCAGCGATGGCGAAACGGCGTGTCGACTGGCCGGGGTCGAACGGTTCGACACCCAGCGTCGCTTCGATCCTGCGCAGCGAACTTCGCAGGTCGTCGGCCATGGCAATCGCGCGCGCGGTGGGTACCATGCCCTTGGCCGTGCGAACAAACAGCTCGTCGCCCACCACTTCGCGCAGACGCGTGAGCGCGTGGCTCACCGCCGACTGGCTGAGGTTCAGCCGCTTGCCGGCGCGCAGCAGGTTGCGGTCTTCAAACACCGCGTCAAACACCTTGATCAGGTTCAGGTCGATGCGTCCGATGCTCATTGCAGGTTCCTGACATATTGCATGGCATGCATTCTGCTCTTGCAGAACCAGCGCTTCCGTTCAAGTTGAAGTGTGCCGATCATTCAACGCATTCCCACCACGCAAACACACGGAGCCCTGATGAACACTCACTCACGTCGGCACTTTGGCGCCACCAGCCTGGCCACCCTGGTCTCCCTGGCCTGGCCCCTGGCCGCGGTCGCGCAGGCTTCTGCAACGAACCGCAAGATCCTGGTGGGCTACCCTGCCGGCGGCACACTGGACCAGACCGCGCGGCGCGTGGCCGAAGCCTGGCGCAAGCAGGGCACCTCCACCATCGTGGACAACCGTGCGGGAGCGGCGGGTCGCATCGCCAACGCCATGCTCAAGCGCGAGCGCGCTGATGGCAACACCTTGCTGTGCACGCACACCTCCGCACTGAGCATCTACCCCCACGTCTACACCAAGCTCATGTACGACGCGGTGGCGGACTTCGTGCCCGTCACGCCGGTGGTCTCGGCCACTTGCGCGCTGGCGGTCAGCACGGCGGTGCCGGCTTCTGTCAAGACGCTCGCCGACTACGTGAAGTGGGTGCAGCTCTCGCCCAGCCACGCCATGTACGCATCGCCGGCGGCTGGCTCGATGGCGCACTTTCTGGGCTTCCAGTTCTCCGAGGCGGCCCATTTGAAGTTGCAGCACGTCGGCTACCGCGGATCGGCGCCCGCCATGAACGACTTGCTCGGCGCCCAGATCCCCGCCTACCTGGGCTTTGTCGCCGACTTCCTGCCTTACCTGCAAAGCGGCAAGCTGCGCATCCTCGCGGTCAGTGGCGACAAGCGATCGCGCTTCTTGCCCGGGGTCGCGACGTTCGCCGAACAGGGCTATCCCGCTATCAACGGCGTCGAGACCTACGGCATCTTCGCGCCCCCCGGTACGCCCGAGGCGGTGGTGAATGTCCTCCATGCGTCGGTGCTGGCGGCCACCCAGGACGCGGCCCTGATCGCGGGTTTCGAGGAGGTCGGCCTGGAGTTGCTCACGCTCACGCCCAATGCGTACGAGCGCCACATCCGGCAGGAACGCGACAAGTGGGGGCCGGTGGTGAAAGCATCGGGCTTCCGGTCGGAGGAATGAGCATGCAGAACGACGAACGCGAAGCACTGATCCTGCGCAGCGTCCAGTTTCTGGACGAAGTCAAGGACATGACCGCCGGCACCGACGTGGAGCGTTGGTTGAACGAGCGCTGCGGGCCGGGCAGCGAGGTGTATGAGACCCTGGCGCACCTGGTGAAGGCCGGTGTGCGCGATGGCTGGGCTGCCAACGTCGAGATCGAAGGTCCGACCTACCGCCGCAGCCGCATCGCCGAGCCCTCGGCGCGAACACATTGGTTCAGCATCACGGCCGTGTACATGGACAGCCGGGGCAACACGCAGGGCAATCCCGACAACAGCTTTCGCGGCCAGTACCACGCGCATCCCTACGGCGAGCTGAACATGGTGATCCCGCTCAACCCCGGTGCTGCGCTGGCCGGCCCCAACGGCTGGTGCGAAGCGGGCTGGACGGCGCCGGGCCCCGGCAGCCACCACTACCCGGAAGCCCGTGGGGGCGCCGTCATCGCCTTGTTCTACCTGCCCGCCGGACGCATCGCCTACCATCAACCGCCGGCCGCATCGGCGGTGGAGGTTTGATCATGTCCGAACACGAAACCGCCGACATCACGCGCGTAGTGGACAGCGTGCTGCGCTTGCGCCGCAGCCTGCGCGCCTACAGGTCCGACCCCGTTCCTCGCGAACTGCTGGCGGAACTCCTGGAGGTGGCCGCCAGCGCCCCAAGCAACTCCAACACGCAACCCTGGCAGATCCACGCCGTCGCGGCCGCTCCCAAGGCGACCCTCAGCGCGGCGCTGCTGGCCGCCTTTCACGAAGGCACGTTGCCGCCGTCTCTGCATTTTCCCGACCCGCTGCCTGCGGAGTACGCGCAGCGTCAGCGGGACTTTGGTGCGCGGTACTACCAGTCGCTGGGCATCGACGTGGCCGACATGGCGGGCCGCGCACGACAGACCGCCAGGAACTTCGACTTCTTCGGCGCCCCCGTCGGCCTGATCTTCACCATCGACCAGCGCCTGGCGCCACACAGCTGGCTGGACCTGGGTCTGCTGGTGCAGAACGTGATGATCGCGGCCACCGCGCGAGGCCTTGGCACCTGTCCGCAGGTGTCGTTTGCGCGTTTCCACCCGGTCATCGCGCAGCACCTGGCGTTGGGCGAGCACGAACTCACGGTGTGCGGCATGTCCTTGGGCTACCCGCAGCAAGACGCTGCCGTCAACCGCATCGCCATGCCGCGCCGGACCGTACGGGAGTTTGTGAACTTTGACGACTTTGAATGAACTACTTTCAATGAAACGCCAATTCTGTTGCCTGCATTGGTTGCTCGGTCCCAGCTTGTGGACCTTGGCCGTTTCGTCGGCCTATTGGTGGTGGGGCATGTGGCTGCTCAGGTCTGCGTGACAGGTTCGGCCGGTCGCCAGCGGCGCAGGTCGGCACGGCAGGCAGGGCTGCGCCACTAGAGGCCGACTTCAATCTGGATGCCAGCTGGGGTCTGGATGACTGCAACATGGCAAACAACGCTGGGTCAGGAAGCACGCCTCTGGGGGACATCCCGGCGAAGTGACCCGGTGATTTCTCGTGGCAGCTGAAGACTGCATGGAGTCGTTCGAATGCATTGCCTCGAAAGGCCGCAGCGACCATAAGCGGCCATTCAACTGACACCGGCCGTACGGAAGCTGTGCCACCAAGACCGGGCCGGCGTTCCATTGCACTGCGCTTAAGTTGGCGTGAGCAAATCGTCGAAACCGAAAGTCGCCATCGTTCAAAACGCCCAGTTCAGCCGAACCGTAGCGGTCTGATCGCGTAGCCCTTTACGAAGCCGAAGATCGTACTGGGCAACCACATCCAGATTGTCGCTGGCCCTGTAGAGGAGGCCCATGCCCAGTTCCGCCAACGCTCGTGAGGCCGGCAGGCCTTCGGTGGTGAAGGCCACGCCACCACCGGTGAAGCGCGCGGTCACAGCGTTGCGCTGGTTGCGCAGGTCATGGCCCAGCGCCGCGCTCGCCAGCCACTCGGTTTTCGGCGTGAACTGCTGCTGCACTTGTGCCCCCACTTTCAGGATCGCTTCATGGGCGGTCTGTTCGTCGACCTGCAGGTTCAGCGCGCCGGCACCCGTTTCGGTGTAGCCCTCCGCCTTGAAGCGCCGCCAGTCCAACGCCACCATCGGTCGAACCGTGGTGTGCGGGCTCAACTTGTAGGCCTTGCTGATACCCACGCCAAGGTGCCACGCGTTGCCGTTGTAATTGGCCTGCGCGACGCTGCCGATGAAAGAGATGTTGCGCTCGGACTCCACGCGGCTGCGGGTGAAGTCGCCCTGCCAATGCATCTGCCAGCCGGTGGTGTACAGGGCGACCTGGCCGTAGCCCACCAACTGCACGCTCTCGACGTCGCTGCTGTGGCCGACAGCGAAGTCCTGACCGTCGACATGGCTGGTCAGGTAACCCAGACCAACGCCCAGAGTAGTGGTTTCATTCAGATCGGTTTGCGTGCCTACCATGAGGCCGTCGGTGGCCAGCTTGTAGCCGCTGGCGCCGTCCATCGCGTCCTGGTTGACCCGATTGCCCAAGGTCTTGACCCACAAGCCCTGGCCTGGGGGATGGGTGCCACCTTCTCTACCGCCAACTGCTCTACCGCCGACAGCAAGGTAACGTTCCAGCAGATTGGCCAAGGGCACAGCCTGCAGTTGCTGCTGAATCACAACCCCAGTGCTACCCGCGAGGTGCATCAGCGTCGCCGGCGCGTTGCCCTGCAGGGAAGGCATGACCTGGCCGACGGCCAACGCGACGGATTGGCTGTCGGGCAGACGTCCCAGAGTGGTGACCACGTTGTCGAAGTCTGTGCCGGTGGCGCCGCCCCGGATGAAACCGTCGAGCACACCGGCAGCAGGTGCCCCGTTGCGCAGACTGTTTTGCAGCACGGCAGAGACGATGCCGACGGGTGCCGGGCCAGGTGGGGGTGGCGCCGCAGCCGCAACCGCAGCCGCCACGATCGCCAAGTCCACCGCATTTCCGTTGGTGACCGATTCAAAGTCGAACAGGTAGCTGTTGTCAGTGACGTTGTTCGCGGAGGCGCTGTTGGACAGCGTGGTGGCTGTCAACACGTTGGTCAGTGTCTGGCCCACCGCCAGGGTGTTCGTGCTGTTCACATCCACTTCAAAGCGTGCCGCGCTGGTGAGCGTGGCATTGCCGTTCACGGCCAGGCGGCCATGGCTGGTGGTGCTGCTGGCGCCGACGCGCAGCGTGCCGCTCTGGGTGTAGTTCCCTTGCACGTTGCCCACCAAGCCTTCGGCCACATCCAGGGTGCCGTCGTTGCGGAAGGCGTCCGCATCGGTGCTTTGAACGGTCAGCGCGTGCGAGGTACCCGAAGCGCGCAAGGTGCCGCCGGCTTCAATCAGGAAGGTGCTGGAGTTGAAGGTGTTCTGTGGCGAGAAGTCAGCGCCGCTGCGAACGTTCACTGAGCCACCCGTATTGACCACCGTGCCGGTAATGCTGGCTTGGGTACCCACGAGGTTGAGGGTGGCCAACTCGGCATCGACGTTGCCGATGATGGCGCCCGCGTTGTTCAGAGTCATGGGTTCGTAACGGGCGTACACGGCCGCGCGATTTCCCCCGATGGAGCCTCCTGCTTCGTTGGTGATCGTGGTGTTCTGACCAAATGTGTAGATACCGTAGGAACTGGAAGCAGTTCCGATGATGCCTCCAGCCATGTTCGTCAGCAGTCCGATCTCACCGTAGTTGACGATGGCGTAGTAGCCTGCAACGGTGGAAGGCGACACAGTGATGGAGCCGGAATTGGTGAGTTGGGTGATCTGTCCAGCGTTGTAGATCCCTTCGAACCTGGCTTGGATGGTGCCTTGATTCAGTATGGACACACCGGGCCTCAGGTACTGCACCACGATTCCAGAGCTCGGCCTGCTGATGACGCCTGAAGGAGCGATGGTCAGCGAGGTGTTTGCTACCAGGTCGCAAAAGGAACTTCTTGACCCGGTGAGCGTGACGGTGCCCGAGCCAGTGCACGCATGCACGAGCATCGGATTTCCGCCCAAGAACACCAGGGCACCGACAGCGGCGGCCGACACGGCATGGCGTGAGGCGCGTTTGTCGATGTTGTCTTTTCTCTTGCCTCGCTGCTGTCCGGCTTCAGGCATTACTTTGCTTCGGCTTTGTGAGGTCAAACGCGCAACGCTGGGGATGTAGTTCATGAAGATTGGTGGGAGAGTTGTGCGCGGCAGCATGACCGCTTCTGTGCCGCTTGTGGCCCTCCGGGCGAAGGCGCTTGCCTCCGCCCGGAGGGCTTTCCCAAGCCGGTGTCTCAGGCCTTGTCAGGCTACTGGCTCAACAGCCTTATGAGCACTTGAATTGATCGTGAAACAACGGTCAGTTTCGAGTTGCATCTGACCTGTCATGTCAACGCATACGCAGTTGATTCATCACTCTTCACTTGAAATTCCCATGGCTTTGGTGGGTCATTGCTCTGGAGTTCGTGAGCAGCAAGAAGCGGAGGTGGCTTTGCTATCCGCATGAGCGAACTGTGGCAGCACTTCATATGCCAACAAGTAAGTTGCCGCGTATGTGGGCTCTGCGTGTGCCGAGCCCACATGCTCGCAAAGCCCAGTGACTGCTTTGTGCCGATCACCGTGAGGTCGTTCCGGCGCGGCCAAGGACCGTAACCGCTGCAAAACCACCTTCAGCCTCCGAGGGCGAGTGACGTAGACCAGTCTGGACATGACCACCAGAGCGCCGGTTGGCCCTGGGAACAGTCCGAGCGTGGCGTTGCCACTTTCACTCTGCTCGATACGCAGGATCCTGTGGTTCGTTTTTCTGCTCACGAATGATTTGCAGCGCGATCTCGACAGATAGTGTCTCGGCGGCTTTTGGCCACGACCAGGAAGAGGGCATTGAACCCATGTCCCCCTCGGTCAACGCTAGAGTGAGCCGTTCTTCCAAAGTCTCCCGAATAGCGGTCACCCGTCCAAGATCAAGCGTCAGTCCCTTGGCAATCCGATGAGCTGCCACAAGGTCAAGTGCAAACCGCATTGAGCGGCGCAACAAAACTGGATCGATTTCATTTGGATTCATACAGACGCACGCTACTCGTCCCAAAGGTCCTAAGTGGTCCGGTGTAACCCGACCTACCGGCATGAGCTCCCAAGGAATACGAATGGGCTGGTAGGAGGGGTGCGGTGGCAACCCCGCGGGTATTGCATCACACGGCGCTACGACGAAACATCCTGGACAGCCAACTCTTCTCGACTTCCGCAGGCGGGGGTGCAGGAGCACCGAGTTGAACCAACGTTGCTTCAAGACTGGCCAATCCGACATGTCGGGCAGCCTGAACTGGCGTCATGGCATCGAACTCGGAATGCAGACAGGGGTTGGCGCCAGCGTCGAGCAAGTAGAGGGCGACTTCCTCTTGCTTGGCGAGGATGGTGGCCACCAGCGGCGTCGAGAGAAACTCTGGATGAGCGTAGTCGATATCGACGCCGAGTTTCACGTAGTACTCGACCAGCGGGAGATCGCCGCTTTCGGCCGCGGCATACATTTCTTTCCAGTTGCCTCCAGACATTTAGCCTCCTTGGAATCTGAATGGGCCTAAGGCATTCGCGCCATCGGTTGGACGCAATTTGATCAGTTTATGCCCGACAACCGGCATGCTGCTGTCCTCGCTTTTCTCGCATTCAGGTCTCCTGGATCGACGCCTTGAATTCGAACGGGTGCAGGTAGTCGACATGCTGGCCTTCAGTGTCACTTGTCTGGGCAGCGGTATCCTTTGTTTATGTGCAATTTGTACGGCAGCACCGGAGAAGATGCGATCTACAAGTACTGGCGTCCCCAAAACTCGGTGGGTTGGAGCGGCGGGGTCATCGGCCCTCGCAAGCCAAGCGCATTCATCCGTCGCACGCGCGATGATGCCGGCTACTCGCGCGAGTTGGTGGTTGGGCGCTGGGGTTTGATCCCCTGGTTCTCCAAAACGCCGGACATCAAGTACGCAACCAACAACGCCCGCTCCGAGGAGCTTGCGGATAAGGCGAGTTTCAAGCTGCCTTGGGCGAGAGGGCAACGCTGCATCATTCCGGCCGATTGGTTCGATGAACCGAATTGGGAGAGCGGCAAGAACGTTTGGTGGCGCTTCCGTCGTGCTGATGGCGAGCCTTGGGGACTGGCAGGCATCTGGAACATTTGGAACGACACCACGTCGGGCGTGATTCACGAGAGTTTCACCATGCTTACGATCAATGCGGATGACCACCCGCTGATGCGACGAATGCACAAGCCCGATCTCAAGCTTGAGCCAACCGAACAGGACAAGCGAGGCGTGATCCCCATCGAGCAGGCGGATGTGGATCAATGGTTGGCCGGCACCCAGGAAGAAGCGGAGCAATTGCTCAGGCTCGCACCTGTCGAAACCTTCACCGCTGGTCCTTCTACAGCCGCCGCGCCATCGCTTTTCTGAGCTAGTTCCGTGGTTCGTGGCGGTGCCTTGGTTTGATCCAACCTATTCCGACAGAGGTTTCCTTCGGTGGTTGCTTATCGACCTCACCCCAGTGCGGATACGCACCTCCCGTGGAGGGCCGTGGATTCACATCCACCAGCCACTCTTGGGCGACCCAGGCACCGCCTTCACACGCAAGACCTGAGTACACGATGGTGCTCTTTTCAGCCCAGCATTCCTTCACCTTCGGGTCGCTCAGTTGGTACATGCCCGGAGCACTTCGCACCTCGACGAATTCGAGGACCTTGACCAAACTGTTGCCTGCCACGAACTTCTTCGTTCGGAGGTCACCGTGCAGGGCTCTTCTTTCATCGGGGCCAATCCACCGGCCGCTCTCTCGCAGGATCTGCAGGCTCACGCGCATGGCGGCATCAGGCGGGAAGAATGTAGGAGGGAAGAAATTGATATAACTGTACAAATATACAGTCAAAATCAACGTTGACGCGCGAGGGTGACCGGCGGCGCATCGCCTGCGCAAATACACCGGACGTAAGTCGTAAACGGGCGACTGAACGCCCTTTTCAGACTGGACTGAGTCACTTGAGGCCGACCTCCCGAAAGACAGCGGCGGTCATAACCGGGCATTCGTAGGGGAGCGGTATGTGTGACAGCTGTGCCTCCAAGACCTGGTACTCGACTAGCAGTGGCGGCAACCCGTCTGCCACTGACCAGTGGAGCGCGAGGCGAACTGGAACTACCGACCCAACCCGCAAGTCCTGCCAGTGCAAGCCAGCACCTAACATCGCTTGCTCACCCATGCAGTACCCAACTGAATTGACCAACATTTTTCAGTGAGGACGTCGCAGGATATCAGCGGTTACGAGGTCGGAGGATGACGTTGTAGCGGAGCGACCGGGTGGCTCAATCTCGGTTCGTGTGTTGCTTCACGGATGACACTCCCACCGCTGGTGCGCCCGAACATGCCGTGCGGCACGTACTACCGGTGGTGGCGGTTTAGATTCATCGTCGTCGGTACGATACACACACTGTCAAGGGCAAACCCTGCGAAAGCAGGGGACGCAAAGTCATCGGTCTAAAGGGCGTAAGCCCCAAGGCGGCAGGACTGCCAGTCGAGGTTGGTTGCTGGGTGCAAAACATGCGCGCTGGCGGAGCCATGGCCGAAGAACGAAAGCATTCGTTACCCATCCGCCATGCTTGTCTTCTACCTTCTGCGCAGTTCCCGTTTTGGGTTTCAAACCCTTCATAAAGCGGGAATTCATTATGCAGAACGTCGTTACAAAAGCCGAGGTTTTCGCCTCGAGATTGAATAGCCCCTACGCGATCGCATTTCTTTCGATCGCAGCAGCACTTGCATGTGGCAGAGCTGCTGCACAGCCAGCCGGGGTCGATTTCGCTCCAGGGCGGATTCTGGTGATGCCACGTGCCGGCATGCCTGACGCTGCGATGGACAAAATACTTAAGGAACAAGGTGGTGGCAAAGCGCGCCGCGTCGGCAAAAGTGAACTGCGCATTGTCGACCTGCCCGCTGGTAGCGAGAGACGCATGGTGGAACAGTTGAAGCGGAACCCACACGTCGAGTTCGCGGAGTTAGACAAGATCGTTCGACCTGAAATGGTCAGTAACGACCCTTTCCTTGGCAGCGAATGGCACTTGAATAAGATTGGTGCGATGGCAGCGTGGGATATCGCAAGCGGTGTTGGTGTCACGGTGGCCATCCTGGACACAGGGGTGGACGGCACGCACCCTGATCTTTCATCACGCATGGTGCCCGGCTGGAACGTGTACGATAACAACTCGAACACCGCGGATGTATACGGTCACGGTACGAAAGTAGCCGGAACTGCCGCCGCGGCCTTCAACAACTCGATCGGCGTTGCTGGTGTTGCAGGCAATGCCAAGATCATGCCAATTCGCATCAGCGCAACGAACGGTGGGGCATCCCTGAGTGCCATGGCCCAGGGTCTGACTTGGGCCGCCGACAACGGTGCCCGGGTGGCCAACATCAGCTACGTCTGCGCTGATAGCCCCACAGTGCTCAGCGCTGCCAGTTACTTTAAAAGCAAGGGTGGGCTGGTCACCAGTGCGGCAGGCAATTACAGCGTCCAAGAGTCGTTTGCGGCAACTTCGGAAATGATTCCCGTGTCCTCCGTTGATAGCAGTGACATCAAGGCCAGCTCATCAAGCTATGGTCCCTACGTGAGTATGTCCGCTCCAGGAGTGGGCATTTACACGACCACCCGTGGCGGCGGCTATGCATCTGTATCGGGCACCTCATTCGCAAGTCCTGTGACTGCGGGCACCGTGGCTTTGATGATGGCTGCCAATACAACTTTGTCCAATACGGTGATCGAAGGATTGCTCTACAGCAATGCTGTGGATCTGGGGGCTGCAGGTCGGGACAACCTGTACGGGTATGGTCGCGTCAATGCGGAACGCGCAGTGCTGGCCGCCAAAGCTGCAGTTTCCACTGTCGATTCGACGCCCCCCATTGCCTCAATCACTGCGCCATTCACCAACAGCACCGTCACTGGACTGATCCCCGTAAACGTTAATGCAAGCGACAATGTCGGCGTGACAAAGGTCGAACTCCGAGTGAATGGAGTTCTAACAAGCACGGATTCTCTTGCGCCATTCGCGTTCAGTTGGAACTCTGCGGCAGTTACGAACGGTATGAAGAGCCTCGTTGCAACTGCCTACGATGCTGCAGGAAATGCCACCAATTCAACAGCCGTGGATGTGAACGTTTCCAATTCAGCGATGGTTGACACTCAAGCGCCCGTTGTTGTCATCTCGAACCCACTTGATGGTTCTCAAGTGACAGGCATGGTGGGTATCCGTGTGAGCGTTTCTGACAATGGCGACACTACCGGCATCAGTCAGACCTTGTACATCGACGGCCAAGCTGTGATTTCGTCCTCAGGAACCTTGCTCACCTACAACTGGAATGCTCGCAAGACTTCTTCAGGGAGTCACACCATTCAGGCAGTGGCACGCGATGCAGCTGGTAACACGACTGCCCGATCGGTTACGGTGAGAAAACAATAATTCATTAGTAGGCCACCAGGCATGCTGTGTCGTTCAGACTTCCGCAGGCCCATTTGAAGAGAGCGGAGCACGCGTGCGTGACTGCAATGTAAAAACGAAGAAGCCCGCCGAAGCGGGCCACTGGTGCGCAAAGAAATTAACTCCTTCGACGGCGCGAAGCTACAAGGGCTAGCATTCCAAGCCCCATCAGCGCCAGAGAGGCTGGCTCCGGGACTTCTTCCTCCGGCGGTCGAATTGTGTCATCAACAAAGTAACCGAACAGAAACCCGCTTTCGCCTTCTTGCAGGGCTTGCAGGTGGGCACCCAGCTGCCCGCAACCCAAAGTAATGTCTGTGCTGCACGAAGTCGCTCCACTTAGGAAGTCCATTGCAGTGAAGTTACCCGTGCTTTTTGTCATCACGAAACTTAGATTCTGCGTGTTGGTCACGTCGTCTGCGTTGGGGGGACCGGAGGGGTCAAGAGCTTCGAAGAGGAATGTTGGTGTGATGGTGCCACCCCCTGCTGTTGATGCAGGACTATTGACCGCCCAGTCGATGGGAAGGAAGCTCGAAAAGCTGTACTGGCTGGCTGGAGCGACCATGTTGAAGTAGAACTCATCAAGCTTGGCCTCCGGATGGAGCGGAGATGCTATGTCAACTAGCCAGTTCACGACGTTGCTGGTCGTGTCTCCAACAATTGAAACGTTGATCAGCAGATCTTGGTACTGGGCAGGAAGTCGCGGATCGCCAGTGAGTGCTGCGGAGATATTGATCGGCGAAGCGAATGCGGAAGCCGAGACAAGGGCGGCTGCACCCGCTGAAACAATTTTTGACAGTATTTTGTCCATTTCGTCCGCTCCTGTGGATTTATGGTGTACAGGAACAAAGCATATTTGGTGCCTGGTGAGCCAAAGGTTTGATTTTCTTAGACTTTCCGGATTTCTTGATGGAAAGCTTTTCACAACTGTCAACTTTTCCGACACCTGCTTGTGTCGGCAAGCAGAAATTCTAGGCATGCCTCACAAAGTTGGCGTGGCTAAGGGCAGGCTTACAAAACGTCTTTTGCAGATCCGCTGAGCTGCCCACACGAAAAGAAATTGTCATCATCAGGGTCGGAATCGCCAGACCAAATAATGAGGAAACGGCTGATGAAGCAGGGCCAGACGCGCAGCGGGAGACTTGTGACCGCTGCGCTTCGTACCGCCGCGATTCCAGTGAGTGCCATTTTCCATATCCAACGGCAGCTTCGTGGCGGTCAGCGTGCGTATGCCTGGCAACAACCGCGGACAGCTACATCGCCGCCGGTATCTCGGGTGCGATCCAGCATCTGGCCGGTATGAAGGACAGCAAGGTGATCGTGGCGATCAACAAGGATCCCGAGGCCCCGATCTTCTCGGTGGCCGACTACGGCCTGGAGGCCGATCTGTTCATTGCTGTGCCACAGATGATCGAACGCCTGTAAGGAAACGGTCCATTCAAAATCAGGAAGAAGGGCAGGGGTCGACGGTGTTGCACGGACCATTTCGCATTCTTCCTATTACTGCAGTGCCCCACAAAACTGCCGGTCGGGCCGTCGCCTGTCGCCATACCCAACGACCGCTTGGTACCAGTCAGCGTGAATTCATCCACCCCCGGCGACCGGCTCCAATCGCTGCATATCAGCACTTGGTGCGGGCTACAAACGTCCCGGTTCGGATCGGCGATCTTCGTTGGTGGATCGCACCTCCCCCTTGGCGTGCCACCGGCACATCTTCAAGCCGCGTAGCGTATGCCGCGTGCGGCTCTCCTGCTTCATGCCCCACACCCGCTGGGGAACGACCTTTTCAGCAGATGCGGCGTGTACCGTCCCTTAGCCGTAAGCCCGTTGATCGCATCCATGGGTTCCATGAGCTGTGGGCGATCCCGCAACGAGCGTGGTGGTCCTGACCAAGAGAGAAAAAGCCCACCGAGGTGGGCTGTGTGAATGCTCGTATCGATGCTTTCGGATTCGAATGTACGAATGAATGAGTCTCCTCAGTCTTCATCACTCGACTTGAGCCCTTGGATCACAAGGGCGACGACGACAAGCAAAGTCGACAGTGTGAGCAGTACGGCCGCAGCAAGGATGCTGATGCCAAACACGAACGATCCAATGATCGAAATGGCCGCCAATCCGACGGCTAGATTGTTGCAAACGCGTGCGAGGCCGCCTCGCTGGCTTTTGTTGAATTGCATTTGATGCCTTCCTTTCGGTGATGCTGGAACGGGATGTCCCAAACTGAGAGGGAGATGTGCACAAAGAGAAAAGTCCGGGGCTGGCGCTGCTGCAAATACCTATGGAGCCCATCCAAGGCGAATTGAGGGGGCCGAAATTCGGCAGGCGCTGATCTAAGCGATTCTTCCTCCTGGCCGGTGTACAAGCATCGCTGCTGCTTTCCTGTGGAGATGGACACTAGCTGTTGCATGAGACGTTTCTCCTGCAAGGCCGACTCGGCAGGCTCAATGTTCGCCAACGGCTTCATCTCCTTGAGTTGGTCCTGTGTGTTCGTCTCTACCTGGTCTGTTCCATTGCAGGGGTCTTCTGCAATGGAAGCACGTGTCGGTCAGATGGATACGATGCGTTGCACAGAGACAGACGCCCATGAGGTCCCAAATGGCGGAGCAATACTGACGTTCGCGGATGCACGCTGTGCAGACTTGCGGATTCCTCAAGCGAAAGCTGTGTGCTCCCCTCCAGCGGGAGCCCATGAAGTCATAGCTCATGTGCCCCTCATGTCTTCGCGAAGACGGAATGCGGTGGTCCAGCCAGTCTGAGTCCACGCGAACCGACCAGCTCCACTGTCTGACATCTGTGTCCCGTATGGCTGTTTTCCAGGGCAGGTTTAACCACGTCGCAGCGCGACCGAAAGAGACGCCATTTCTGGTGAGCGCGCGTAAAACAAACCCGTGGCCACCTTCGTCTTCAGCAGGGAGTACCTTGATCGGAAGTTGCTGCATGTCAAGCTCCCCACGGATTGCTGCGCAGGCAGCCTGATCCATTCAGGCGTTGAAATGCCAATGACATGTCAACAACTCGAAGCTCGGTTTGGGAGGCATCGACCGCAACCATCACCATCTCGCTGATAAGCCACTTGAGCTGGCGCATGTTGCCTCCCGTTGCCCCATGCATACGATGGGCCAAGTCAATGGAATCTTTGGGAAATTCTGCGCGTTTGTACCGACGCCACAGCTGAGCCATTTCGAACCGCTCCTTGGTGAGCTGTTTCTCCGTCACAACCAAGAAAGGCTGTCCCACCTCCGCCAACTGCCGAGCATCAGCCCGCTTCAAGACACTTGATAGCCCAGACGCTTGGAGATTGCGTCAGTACAGTTGCGCAATGCATGGGCAACCGGCCCGTCCCAATCGGTATCCACTATGCCCGTCGGGCCGCTGATCGTGACGACCAGCGCAATGTTGCCCGAGTAGTCAAACACCGGTGCCGAGAAGGATGCGATGCCTGGCGTCGGATGGTTAATGCCGTTGGACATCCTTCGCATTCGCACGTCACGGATCATCTTGTTCACGACCTCCTCATCGAGGGGGTGGGCGATGTCGGGGCCCAGGCGGATGCGGTCGTCACGGAGCATCTTCTCTACCAACGGTGCGGGAAGGAACGCCGAAAACACGCGGCCAGTGGCAGTGTTCGCCAATGACATCACCGTGCCGGTGCGCATGTTCGTGTGGAATGGGTATGTCGCGTCGATGAGCCGCACTATCACGGGGCCCAAGTTGCCCCAGACGGCCAGTGCTACACCGTGGCCAGTCTCACTGGCTAATGCCTCCACAAAAGGAGTTGCCTCGCGGATCGGATTCATGGTTTGCAGACTGGTCAAGCCCAGCTGGATCGCCAAGGGTCCCAAGAGGTAACGGCCCGTCACCGGGTCCTGCATCACCAAGCCAATCTTGCCGAAGCTCACCAAGTAGGGGTGGATCTTGCCTGAGGGCATGCCAGCGGCCTTGACCAAGTCCTTCAGTGCCATCGGACGCGCGTCCGAGGCCAGCACCTTGAGGATTTCTCCACCCACTTCAATCGACTGGATACCACGGCGTCCTCGATCCGGAACCACATCGGCACCATCGGCTAGCAACTCGTTTTCAGGTTTTATCAACATTTGTCTCATCATAGACCCCACTCTTTAAACAATATCTAACATGCTAGACTAGGGTAAGTACTAGTTTATCTTTAGCAAACTAAGCTTAATCTAGCGACATCTTGCCTCGATGGTGTATCGAGGCCGACGAGGAGATGTCGATGTCAGAAGCGCAAGTGGAGTGCGATGTCCTGGTGGTGGGTTCGGGTTGCGCGGGCATGGCGGCCGCGATCACCGCCGCATCGCGTGGGCTCAAGGTGATCGTGGTCGAGAAGGCGTCCCGCTACGGTGGCACTACCTCCCGTTCCGGTGGCTGGCTTTGGGTGCCCAACACGCATCTGGCCGCGGCCCTGGGGCACCGAGAGCGCCCAGATCAAGCGCTGGAGTACATCCGCGACCAAGCCGGTCAGGCTTTTAACGAGCGGCGCACCCGCGCCTTCCTGGACGAGGGTCCGAAGGCTATCGAGTTCTTCATGTCGAAAACAGCAGTGCAGTTCGACATGCCGCTGACTTTCCCGGACTACCACGCTGAGGCGCCCGGGGCCGCCCACGGCGGCCGCTCCATGGTGACGCGTCCCTACGACGCCCGCGAACTCGGTGACCTGCTCAAGACGCTGGGCCCGGTACTGCCGGAACTCACGGTCTTTGGCGTGACCATCGGTTCGGGCAAGGACATGATCCATTTCATGCGGGCCACCCGCTCCTTGGAGTCTGCTTGGTACGTGGCACGTCGACTGAGCAAGCACTTCTTGGAAGTGCTGCGCTACGGCCGAGGCATGCTGCTGACCAATGGCAATGCACTGGCAGCGCGGCTGGCCCGCTCGGCGGCAGACCTGTCGATTCCCCTGTGGCTATCGTCGCCCGCAGTTGAGTTGCTGCGCGACGGCGACCGAGTGACAGGTGCGGTTGTGCAACGCGGCGGCGAGCAAGTAAGGGTGCTTTCACGCCAAGGCGTGGTACTGGCCAGCGGCGGCTTTCCGCACGACATGGCCCGTCGCAAGGCCACCTATCCCCATGTCACCTCTGGCCACGAACACTGGTCGCCCACATCTGAAACCAACACGGGCGACGGTGCCCGCATGGCGGAAGCGGTCGGTGGTAGGTTCGATGCGTCCCTGCAAAGCGCCGCAGCCTGGACACCCATGTCGCTGGTGTCGCGCAAAGACGGCACGCAAGGCATCTTTCCCCACTTCATCGATCGCGCCAAGCCTGGTGTGATTGCTGTCGACCTGGTCGGCCGTCGCTTCACCAACGAAGCGAACTCCTACCACGACGTCGTTCAGGCCATCATCAAAGCATCGACAGGAAAGGCCGAGAGCGCCTGCTGGCTATTGGCTGACCATCGCGCCATCCGTCGCTACGGCCTGGGTTTCGTCAAGCCCTTCCCGCTCCCGCTGGGTGGCCATCTGCGCAGCGGCTACCTGAAGAAGGGAAGTACGCCGGCCGAGCTTGCCCGCCAAATCGGGGTGGACCCGGCCACGCTGGAAGAGACCATCCGCCGCTACAACGAGGATGCGCAGCAGGGTCGCGATCCAGAGTTCGGCCGTGGAAGCAAGGCCTACAACCGGTACCAGGGAGACGCTCTCCACAGTCCAAACCCTTGCGTTGCACCTCTGCGCAACGGGCCCTTCTACGCCATCAAGCTTGTGCCAGGCGACCTCGGCTCATTCATGGGCATCAAGACCAATGAAAACGCCCAAGTGATCGATGCCAAGGGCACCCCCATTGCGGGTCTTTATGCCGCGGGTAATGACGCGGCCAGCATCATGGGCGGTGAATACACCGGCGCCGGCATCACGTTGGGCCCGGGCCTGACCTTCGGCTACATCGCGGCCCAGCACATTGCCGATCAAAGTGCCGCCCACTCCGCAAGCTTGACAGCCTCCTCCTCGCGCGAAGCGCTGTCCACCTGAACCATTCATATACATCGCATGACTAATTTTCCCCTCCTGGAAGGCCACGTGGCGCTCGTAACAGGCGCAGGCCAAGGCAATGGCCGCGCCATTGCTCGCGGCCTTGCCACGGCCGGTGCCTACGTGATCGCCACAGACATCAACGCCGACAACGCCGCCGCCACTGCGCAAGCGATCTGTGAGGCCGGTGGACAGGCTCACAGCCACCAACTCGACATCACCGACGCTGCTGCGTGCACGGCGCTTGCCGCCGAGATACAGAAAGACAAAGGCCGTCTGGATGTGCTGGTCAACAACGCGGGCATCCTGATTCGAGGCGGGCTCGAAGGTCCAGAGGCTGCGGCCCAAGCGAGGCAGGTCATGAAGGTGAACTACGAAGGCACGCTCAACGTGACCCTGGCCTTTCTCCCCGCACTGCGCACCAGTCGCGGCGCCATCGTGAACGTCGCATCGGTGGCCGCCTTCGCGGGCTGGCCCAACGCGGTGGGCTACGCACCGTCGAAAGGTGCCATCAAGCAGTTGACCCAATCGCTGGCTGCCGAGGTCGGCAAGGATGGTGTGAGAGTGAATGCCATTGCGCCCGGCGTCATTGCCACCGACATGTCGGCTTCCACCCGGGCCGACCCTTCGAAACTGGACCGCTTTCTAAGCCGCATTCCCATGGGCCGCGTGGGCGAACCCGATGAGCTGGTGGGCGCTGTGCTGTTCCTTGCGTCGTCCATGTCCAGCTACGTGACAGGCATCACCGTCCCGGTGGACGGCGGCTTCCTCGCTGCATAACCCCCTAAGTCATTTTCTATACCGGCATGCTGACGGGCCATACCGGTTTCCCCCCTCGTGCCACGTCGATACAAGGAGACACTGCAATGAAAAAGACATCAACGATCACCCGCCGGATGGCCCTGCTCGCATCGGCCTCGCTGGTCATCATGGCCAACCTCACCCAGGCACAGGCTCAGGACATCAAGCTGGGCTTCAACGGTGACTTGTCCGCCTCGCCATCAGCCCAAAGCGGCACTGCCGGCGTGCTGGGCATCCAGGCCGCCATTGATGACATCAATTCCGCTGGAGGCGTCCTCGGGCGCAAGCTCACTCTGGTGATCCGCGACGACCAGTCGCAGCCGCCCAAGTCCATCCAGAACATGAGTGACCTGATCGACAACGAGAAGGTGGTGGCCGTGTTTGGACCCACCAACTCCGGCAACGCCATGGCATGGAAACATATTCCGAATCAGAAGAAGGTGGTGTCTATGGGCATGGTCGGCGGTGGCACGGACATCACCAAGCCCATGAGCGTCGGTGCTGACAACTACATGTTCCGAGTGTCCATGGTGGACCGCGAGCAGGTCGCCGGTCTGATGGCCTTTGCAAAGAGGGCAGGCTACAAAAAGCTGGGCCTTATGGCTGAGACCACGGGCTTCGGATCCGGCGGCCTGAAAGACATGCAGGAGCTGGGCAAGCTGCAGGACCTGGACGTCTCAGTCGTCGAGCGTTTTGCCGTTGCTGACACGGATATGACCTCGCAGCTCAACAAGCTCAAATCTGCCGGCGTGGATGCGATCGCTGTATGGGCCCAAGGCACGCCCACCGCGCAGCTGATGCGCTCTATGGAAAAGATCAACTGGTACCCGCCCGTGCTGTCCTCCTGGGCAGCTGACAATGTGACCTTCTTTGACGCAGCAGGTAAGACATTGGCCGAAAAGCCGGTGTTCATGCGGACCATGGTCGACCCCCGCACTCCCCAGCAGAAAGCGCTGTTTGAACGCACCAAATCCAAACTCGCCTCCCCGAGCGCGTTCCCGTTCGTCGTCCATGGCTACGATGCGGTGCAACTTGTGGCTGCCGCCATTCGCCAGGCCTCTAGCGTTGACGGCGAGAAGATGCGCCTGGCATTGGAAGACCTGAAACAACCTGTGCAGGGGGCCATGAAAAGCTATGAAAAACCCTTCAGCAAGACACAGCACGAGGCATTGACCGCCGATGATTTTGCCTTCGTGAAGTGGAGCAATGGCAAGCTCACACAAGTCACTGACGGTGTCGCAGGCCAGCTCAAGCCGGCAGACTTCAAACGCTGAGGAGCTACGGGCTGCGTCCTGTGCCGCGGCTCCAGCTTGTTGGAAGGCATCCAGCCCCACTATCCCAAGAATCAAGGAAGCAAGAACATGAAACCGAACGACGTTCCTCCCCATGCCTTTCGAGGCAATGGCGAGCAGGTCCAAGCGATCCAATTTGGCTATGAGCGTTCGCCAGATCAGGATGCGATACAGCCGGTCCGTCACCCTGTCGTTATCGTCGGCGCCGGACCAGTCGGGCTGACCCTGGCGATTGACTTGGCCCAGCGAGGCCAACACGTGCTGGTGGTGGACAACGACGACAAGTTGTCCGTAGGTTCGCGCGCGCTCTGCTTTGCAAAGCGCACCTTGGAAATCTGGGACAGGCTGGGCGTGGGCGATGCCATGGTTGACAAGGGTGTCTCATGGAACGTTGGAAAAATCTTCCTGCGCGACGAGCAGGTCTATCAGTTCAACCTCCTGTCAGAAGACGGACACGAGCGTCCAGCCTTCATCAATCTTCAACAGTATTACTGCGAAGCGCATCTGGTCGAGCGCGCTTTGCAGTTGCCCAACATCGACATCCGGTGGAAGAACACCTGCACCGGAGTAACCACGCGCGATGACGGAGCACTGCTAACCCTGGAGACGCCCGAGGGCACATATCAGGTCGATGCCGGGTGGGTCGTCGCTTGCGACGGCGCACGCTCGCCCATGCGGGGCTATATGGGCTTGGAGAGCAAGGGACGCACCTTCCGCGACCGCTTCCTTATTGCGGATGTGAAGATGACGGCAGACTTCCCAACCGAGCGCTGGTTCTGGTTCGATCCGCCCTTTCACCCCAATCAGAGCGTGCTGCTACACCGCGAGCCCGACAACGTCTGGCGCATTGATTTTCAGCTGGGCTGGGACGCCGACCCGGGCGAAGAGAAAAAACCGGAAAACATCATCCCGCGCGTGCAGGCCCTGCTGGGCAAGGACGCCGAGTTCACCCTGGAATGGGCCAGCGTCTACACATTCTCCTGCCAGCGCATGGAACGCTTCGTCCACGGTCGCGTTGTCTTCGCAGGTGACAGCGCACATGGCGTCTCACCCTTTGGTGCTCGGGGTGCCAATAGCGGCGTACAGGATGCCGACAACCTGGCCTGGAAGCTCGACTGGGTACTCAAGGATCGCGCGGGCGCAGACCTGCTGGACACCTTCGGCCCTGAGCGAGAGTTCGCGGCCGACGAAAACATCCTCAACTCCACGCGCGCCACCGACTTCATCACGCCAAAGAGTGAAATCAGTCGTCTGTTTCGCGACCAGGTACTGGCCCTCGCCCGCGAGCACGAATTCGCTCGCCGCCTCGTCAACAGCGGCCGCCTGTCGGTACCGGCCACGTTGAGCGAATCGCCGCTGAACACGCCTGACGTGGACACGTTCAAGGGCCGCATGGTACCCGGCGCCGCGCTGACCGACGCACCCATCGAAGCCCACGGCAAGGCCGGCTGGCTGCTGCGCTCGATGGGTCAGGAGTTCACGCTGCTGGTCTTCGGAGATACGCCGACCTGGGCCACCAAGCTGAGCAACGTATCTGTCGTTTGCATTGGGGCCGACTTGCACGATGTCCGGGGCTTGGTGGCCCAGCGCCTGGATGCCACGCCAGGCACCGCCTATCTGCTGCGTCCTGACCAGCACGTGTGCGCCCGCTGGCGCCAGCCCACTGAGGCCGCCGTGCGGGCTGCCTTGGCCAAGGCCACTAGCACCCAACCTGAACTCTGAGGACACGACCTTGTTGAACAACGGCACAAATATGGCCTCGTATGACGACTTCTATGAGGCACTTCTGACTTCCCACCAGGGATTGGACTCCAGTGAAAGCCACGCCATGAACGCACGCCTGGTGCTGCTGCTGTCCAACCACATTGGAGACCTGGCGGTGCTGCAGGACGCCATGCGCATCGCGCGCGGCAAGCCTCTGTCCTCCGAACTTACATCGCGGGCATGACACGCGGCGACGGCGCCTGAGGCTACCGCATCTTCAGTGGATCGACGAGGTATGCCGTGCCTTCGTCCACCAGCGATTGCAAGCCCAGAGCGAGCAGGCCATCCGCAGCAAACGCATCGTGCGCCGAGCCAAGGTTCGCGAACCAGAATACCGCGAACCCGGTGGGCGGTAGTGGTTCAGCCCACAGGCGATCTCGTCGCGCCGAAGAAGCGGTCCAGTTGAGGGAGAAAGAACCCAGGTTCTCCGACCCCACCTCGCGAACAAGCCTCGCCAATTGACCATCGATGATCTCTCTGTCCGCATCGGCTTTCAGGACGAAGGGCACCATGACCTTCACATGTTGAGAGACCGCCTCGGCGAGGGGATCGTCGACAAGGCACAAGGTCCACCCTCGTAGAAAGTTGGGCTCATCCGCAGGAATGTGCAGCTTCCCGATCGAAGACGCCTGCGCCCGGCGCATCGCGTCCTCACCTTCGAACCACAGTTCGACAATGCCGTCTACGGAGAACGCAGGCACACCGAAGCGCGACCACAACACCTTGTCCACCCGGTTCTGGGTGTAGCGGTTTATGCCCTCCATTTCAAGCGCCAACTTTCCGTGGGGTCCGGCCCAGTAGCTACGGAAATCGCTGGTTGACATGCCCTCTCTCCTGGCCAGCAGTGTCATGCGTTTCATCGCGACTCCTTCAACATCCTGATCGTGTCATGTGAAGCCGCGCGTGCTCAGACAACGCGATGCTCCTTCACCAGGAAGGCAGTGATCTCCGAGAGAAACGTTTTGGCGTGTGCCATCGTGCGCTGCCCTGACTCAGAGGAAAACGCGGCTTCGAGCGTCTCCGCGGATTCGAACCACAGCTCGACGATGCCGTCCATGGGCAGAGCGTCGTAGTCGCACGGCGTCCCTTTGACCCGCTCTCGTTCGATGATGACGTTCTGTCGATACGCGCTGACCCCGGGCATCTTCTTCACGAACTCACCGTGCACTCGCCACTCGCGACGGAACTCCGCTTCGGACATGCCATCCGGGCGACGCAATGTCGAGATGCGCTTGAGGAGGCCGGCTCTTGCTTGAGCTTCGGGCAGAGGAATGACCACTTCCTGTTCCGCCGTGACGATGTGGAGCTGGCCAATGAACTTGGCCTCATCGGCGATCAGGGCCTCGGCAAAGCTGCCGTCATTGAACGCATGGTGGGCCGACGCGGAGTCGTCAAACCACAGTTGGGAGAATCCGTCAAAGTCCCAAGGCCCGCGCGCAAAGGCGATGCCACGCTGCTCACGGTCGATCACATGGTTTTGCCAGTACTCGCGCAGGTTCGGCAGTCCAGCCTTCACCAGCGGGCCGTGGTTCTTTAGCCAGTAGTTCTGGAATTCAGAGGTGTCGAGCGTGCTCAATTTGTTGAGCAATCCAAGGCGGACTTTCATGTGTTCTCCTGAAGGGTTGAAGTGGCGTGCGCGGTGCCTTTCGCCGCGTCAAGAAACTTGCGCAGTGCGGGGGCTCGCTTGGCGAGCCAGACACCGTGGCGCACGGGCCATCGCTCGAACCCTGGATCGACGCCCAGCTCGATGGCCGCGTGGTGCGCCCAGTAGGGGTCGAGCAATGCCTCCCGTCCGAGTGCAACCAGATCGGCTTTTCCTTCTTCGAGAACCGCTTGCGCCTGGTGCGCACCCACGATCATTCCAACGGCCTGCGTAGTGACCTGTGCTTCATGGCGAATCCGCTCGGAGAACGGAACCTGAAAGCCCAGGCCGCGCGGCACGGGCAATGCCCGGGTCTCCTCGGTCAACCCGCCCGAGGAACAATCGATGACATCGACGCCGCAGGCCTTGAGCTCTTTCGCGAGCACCACCGAGTCGTCCAGCGACCAGCCGTCCACCGTGCCATCCACGGCAGACAAGCGACAGAACAGCGGCTTGTGAGAAGGCCAAGCTGCGCGCACGGCGCGTGCAATGTCGAGCGCCAGCCTCATGCGTTTCTGGAGGCTGCCGCCCCAATCGTCCTGGCGCTGGTTCGAGCTGGGGGACAGGAAGCTGGCCACCAGATAGCCATGCCCAAAATGCAGCTCAACCACGTCGAAACCAGTGCGATCTGCCCGCACCGTCGCATCCGCAAAACTCTTCACCACATTCGCGATGCCAATCTCGTCGAGCACTTCTGGCGCCGACCACCCCGGACCCGCCGGGATGGCACTGGGGCCCAGCCGCTTCCACGGCTCCTCGTCGCCTGCCATGCTCTCAGGGCTGAGCGCCGCGCCACCTTCCCACAGCGGCTGACTGCCGGACTTGCGACCCGCGTGCGCCAGTTGTACACCGATCGCGCCTTTGTTTGCATGAACGAAGTCGACTACCGCCTTCAAAGGTTCGATCTGACTGTCTTTCCAGAGCCCCAGGTCGGCAGTGCCAATCCGGCCGCGTGGGTCAACAGCGGTGCTCTCGGTCAGGATCAGCCCTGCACCACCCAGTGCAAATTTTCCAAGGTGAACCATGTGCCAGGGCGTTGCGTGTCCGCGGTCTGCGGCGTGCTGGCACATGGGGGAAATCACGATCCGGTTGCCGAGCTCGAGTTCGCGCAGCTTCAGTGGCTGAAACAGCAAGGGAGTGGTTTGATTCATGGGAGCCAAGGTTCAAGGCGCTGGAGCCGTTGTTACAGAGGGAGGTTTGGTGCCCAGGTAAGTACCGGCCATCACGGCCAGAAATCCACCGAAATGCCATGCCGTGAGCCGTTCATCGAGCACAACCGCGGCGAAGAAAATTCCGAAGACAGGCACCAGGTACAGAAAGACCGACGTTCTCGCGACGCCGATCCGACTGATGGCGTGATTCCAGATCAGGTTTGAAACGGCGGTCGCGAAAACACCTGAGAAAAGAATGAGGACCCATTGCCTCGCATTGGGAATCGCTGTCGCAGCGACCTGTCCAAAGGACGACAGGGACGCGTGAACAACGAGCAAGGACGTTCCGATGACGTAGATCACCCAACTGATCGTGACCGTGTGGAGATGCCGTGCCAGACGTTGAACGAGCGCGCCACCCGTTGCAAAGCTCAAGACGGACGCCACCAGCATCAGGTCGCCCATCCCCGCGCGAGACAAGCCCGCACCGGGGTGGCTCAGCACGACCGCCGCCACGCCACCAAAGCCAAGAGTGACTCCACAAATGCGGGGAAACGTCAGCGGCTCTCGAAACGCCAAGGCGGCCAGAAGCGCCGAGAACAAGGGACTCAGCGCCATGATCAGCGCACCATTGGTCGCAGTGGAGCGCACCAGACCTTCGACAAACAGAATCTGGTTGGCATACACCATGAGCACGGCACACACCACCAGGCCAAGCGTTCGTCTCCAGGTCAACCCCGTCAGGCCGTAGCGCTTCCAGACCACGATCAAGGTGAGTGCGACACACGCAACCACCATCCGCACGGCAGCAACGACAAGGGGATCGAGCACGCCCGTCAAGACTTTGACGGCCGAGACGTTCAATCCCCATACCGCCATGGCGATGATCAGGATGGACTGAACCGATGGGGTCGGTCGGGCTGTGGCGTTCATGTTTCAGAGGCTCTGCGCAAGGGGTTGACGCTGTCTCAATGCGCTTGCGAACGCCATGCCCAGGATCAGGACACCTGCCGCGGAGATGACGAATGCGATCGTCAAGTCACTTTTCTTCAAAAGCTGAGAGACCGCCGATACCCCGAGCGACTGGCCGAGAAAGAGGCAACACACGAACAAGGAAACGGCGGTACCGCGCGCGTGCGGGGCCATCTGTGTGGCGTGGGTCTGCAGGGTGTTGTGCAAGGCGTAAAAGCCAAACCCGGCGAGCAGACACGCCGGCAGTGCCCAGCCCCAGTCGCCGCTGAAGCCCAGCACCGTGAAGGAGAGCGCCAATGCGGCAGCGCCCCATGTCGCAAGGCCTCTCTCGCCCAACCGGGCAAGGATCCTCGTGGCCAGGCGGCTGTAAAGCAGCCCACCGACTCCATACAACGCAACCACGGCGCCTGCCTCGGACATCGTCAGCCCGAAGCGGGAGTGCAAATAGCTCGGTATGAAGGCCAACACGCCGAACACCAGCGCACCTTCAATGAACACCACCAGCAACACGCACCGGGCCCACTTTGAACGCACCACACTTTGCAGCTGCACGCCCATGCTGATGGATGCGGGTGGATGCGCCGAGTCACTTCCCCGGAACTGCCACAAGAGCGCCGACCCCGATACAAGGAACATGGAAGCCAGCAGAAGGAATGCCACGCGCCACCCCTGCATCTCCGCGATCAACCCGCCCAGCCACTGGCCACCGATCATCCCGAACACAGTGGCACCAAGTAGGCGCGCCAGCACGGACTGCCGATCTACATAGGGCACGTGGTCTCCGATCCATGCCATGGTCAATGGGATGATGCCCGCCGCCGCCGCACCCGACAGCACACGACCCACCACCAGTTCGTTGATGTCTTGCGATGCCATCGAAACCACGCTGCCTGCGGTGCACAGAAGCGTTGCCGCTCCAACGACACGGAGTTTTCCGAATCGATCTCCCAGCGGTCCGCACACCAATTGCATGAGGCCATACGCCAACGCAAAGGCGGACACAGCCATGGCTGCCTGCCCGGTTGTGGTCAAAAGATCGGTCGCGAGGGCCGGCAGCATGGCATCGCAGATACGCATCGAGGCCATGCTGGAGAATGCACAAACGCAGAGCCATGGCAAGGCCCGAAGTGTCATGCGGGCAGCACCGTTCCAGACACTTCTCCCAAACCAATGCGCACGGCGCCCTCGCGTTCGCACCAGCCACGCATGACCAGCGTATCGCCGTCTTCAAGAAACGTTCTCGTCTCCCCATTGGGAAGGACCAACGGATTTTTTCCTCCGATGCTGAGCTCCATCAGCGAGCCGGCCTCGCCTGCTTCCGGGCCAGACAGTGTTCCCGACCCCAGCAAATCGCCCGGCTGCAAGTTGCAGCCATTGATGGTGTGATGCGCCACCAGTTGCGCGGGCGTCCAATACGCCGCGCGGACCGAGTTCGTCAGCGACAACCGTGTGGCGGGAATCCCCGCTTCGCGCATGGCCGCCGTCTGCAGCAGGACTTCCAAGCAGATCGAAAATGCGCCATGCGAACGATTCCCCGCCGAGTCCAGGTAAGGCAATGGCTGAGGATCCTCGGAAGGTCGCTCGAACGGTGCTCGAAACGGCGCCAGTGCATCCATGGTCACGAGCCATGGCGACACGGTGCTGGCGAAGTTTTTCGACAAGAACGGACCCAGCGGCTGGTACTCCCATCCTTGTATGTCTCGTGCCGACCAGTCGTTGAACAGCGTCACGCCAAACAGATGTGCATCGGCCTCACCGATATCGATGGCCTGCCCTTGCGCGTTTCCCTGACCAATGAACCAACCCAGTTCAAGTTCGTAGTCGAGGCGCCTGGAGGGTCCCAGACTCGGCGTCGAAGCATCGAGGGCCTTCGTCTGCCCTTTTGGCCGCTTGACGTGTTGACCACTGACGCCGATGGACGAGGCACGGCCGTGGTAGCCGATCGGCACCCACTTGTAGTTGGGGAGCAGCGGGTTGTCCGGACGGAACTGCTTTCCAACGGTGGTGGCGTGGTGAACGCTGGTGTAGAAGTCGGTGTAGTCCCCGATTCGGCACGGCAAGTGCATCGTTGCAGTCGATTGGCCAACGAGGGCCGAGGTCCATTGCGATTCCCGCGCGCTTCCCTCCGCCAGACCTTGTGAAATCAATGCACGCAGCGCTGAGCGCTTCTCCGGCAAGACGGCCATGAGCACATTCATGTCGTCGGTGTCGATCAGCCCTGCCTTGCGCAGATCGAGAATCTGATCGCCGATCGCGACGCCGATGCGGGGCCGCGCATCGTTGCCCACGCTGAAACGACCGAATGGCAAATTCTGGATCGGGAAATCGCACCCGGTGCGATTGGCCGAAGCAACCCAGCTGCGGAGTTGTGGATCGTGCGAGGTATCGGTCGTGTCACTCATGGCTGGTAGTTGTCTTTCAGACCGGCCCAGCAGACTGCATAGGCG
The DNA here is from genome assembly GCA_040385485.1 of Pseudomonadota bacterium. GTDB lineage: Bacteria > Pseudomonadota > Gammaproteobacteria > Burkholderiales > Burkholderiaceae_C > Hydrogenophaga. The sequence continues at coordinate 166,663 of JAZKHJ010000020.1, forward strand.
TGGTCGAGTGCCGGGCTTCGCATGGCGTAGTCGGTCGGGATGAATCGGTAGCGGCTCTCGAACATGAAAGCCAGCGTGTTGTCGAGCTTCTGGGGCGTCAGATCCGCATGGCTGGCCTTTGTGAACGCTTCCTCGTCCGGGCCATGCGGCACCATGCAGTTATGCAGGCTGGCGCCACCGGGTTTGAACCCTCCTGGCTTGGCGTCGTACTCACCCATCACCAGACCCATGAACTCGCTCATGAGGTTGCGGTGGTACCAGGGTGGCCGGAAGGTGTCTTCCATCACCAGCCAGCGTGGCGGGAAGATCACGAAGTCACAGTTGGCAGTACCCGGCGTGTCCGAGGGCGACGTCAGCACGGTGAAGATCGACGGATCCGGGTGATCAAAACTGATCGAGCCGATCGTCATGAAGTGCGCCGTGTCGTACTTGACCGGTGCCAGATTGCCATGCCACGCCACCACGTTGAACGGCGAACATTTGGCAGGTGCAGCCCAGAATCGACCACCCGATTTCTTGACCAGCTCATAAGGCTCTGTTGTCTCTTCGAATGCAGCTACCGGCGCCTGAAAGTCGCGGGCATTGGCCAGACCGTTGGAGCCAATGGGGCCCAGCTCTGGCAAACGGAATTGCGCGCCATAGTTCTCGCAGACGTACCCCCGCGAGGGGCCATCCGGCAACCCGACCTTGAACACCACGCCGCGCGGCAGCAGGGCGATCTCACCGGGCCTCACGTCCAGCACACCCATTTCGGTCGCGATCACGAGGCGGCCCTGTTGCGGCACCACCAACATCTCTCCGTCGGCGTTGACGAACGCGCGGTGCTCCATCGAGCGGCTGGCAAGGTACACGTGCGCGGCAACACCGGTCTGCGCTTCAGCGTCGCCGTTGGCCGCCAGGGTGTGCATGCCTTCAACGAAGTCGGCGTTGACGTTTTCAAGGGATATTGGCGACCAGCGCAAGGGCTCGGGTGCCAGCGCCATGTCCCGCGTTGCCCCCGTGGTCCAGAGCGGCTGTGCAAATACCTGGTACCGCCCGACCACCACAGAGGGCTGACGCCGGTACATCCAGGTGCGCCGGTTCTCATGGCGTGGCGCCGTGAACGCGGTGCCGGAGATCAGCTCTGGATAGAGGTCAAGGGGCGCCCGTTGCGGGCTGTTCCGACCTTGCGGCAATGCGCCCGCGACAGCCTCGGTGGCGTACTCGTTGCCAAAACCACTCTGGTAGCGACGATAGGCTATTGATTGCTTCGTCATGAAGTCCTCTTCTCAAAAACACCGGCCGACCCGCAGATTCAATCAGCCGTTGACGCGTCAACCTTCAAGCGTTTTCCACATGTCCACATCGCGTTCTGCCGTCCAGATCCGCGGGTCTGTGTACTTGGTTGCCTCGTCGTAGCAGCGCGTCACGTCGAACGGCATGCAGTGGTCGAAGATCACCCAGTGGCCGTATTTGGGTTTCATGGCAGCGAATGTGTCCTTGTAGACCGCATTGAGGTCCTTGCCCGCTGCAACACCCTTCTGCACATGGGCGTACACGTCGGCGATGAATTCACGGGTGCCGGCAAGACCCCTGGCCACTTCATCGGGGGTGGTCAGTGCTGCGCCACGTCCTGGAACCAGCGCCTTGGGTTTGAGCGCCGCCAGGTTGTCGAGCGTCTGTGGCCAGTCCTTGAAGTACGCGTCGCCCGCATAGGGCGTCGCATCGAACTCGACCAGATCGCCGCTGAGCAGCGTTCGCTCCTGCGGGAGCCACACCACGGTATCGCCTTTGGTGTGTCCACGACCCAGTTGCAACAACTGCACTTCGAGCTTGCCCAACCACAAGGTCATCTTGCCCGTGAAGGTCATGGTGGGCCAGGTGAGTCCCGGCGGCACGGTCTCCACGTTCTGGAAGAGCCGCGGGAAGCGACCGATTTCACTGGCCTTGTCCTGCTCTCCACGTTCGACGATCAGGTCGTAGGTGTCCTGGCTGGCGAGAATCTGGTCGGGCTTGTAGGCCGCAGCACCCAGGACGCGAACTGCGTGGTAGTGCGTGAGGACCACATACTTGATGGGCTTGTCCGTCACTTCGCGGATGCGTCGCACCACATCGGCGGCCATGGCGGGCGTGGCTTGGGTGTCGGCGACCAGCACCGCGTCATCGCCAATGATGATGCCGGTGTTCGGATCGCCCTCGGCTGTGTAGGCCCAGGCGTGCTCCGAGATCTGGCTGAAGGTGACCTTCTTTTCTTCGAGGTCGGCTTGGCTGGCGAATTTCTTGGTGGTGTTCATGGGTGGCTCTTTGAATGGGGTGAGTGAAGTGGTCAGTGCGTGCCCAGGTAGGCTGCCTTGACCTTCGGATCGTTAAGAAGCTCGCGGCCCGAGCCCTCCAGCGTGATGAATCCTGTTTCCAGCACATACGCGCGATCGGCAACCCCCAGCGCCTGCTTGGCCATCTGCTCGACCAGAAGGATGGTCAAACCAGATGCGCGCAACTCGCGAATGGCGTTGAAGATGTCCTTGATGATCAAAGGTGCCAGTCCGAGCGAGGGCTCGTCCAGCAGCAACAAGCGCGGATCGCTCATGAGGGCACGCGCGATCGCCAGCATCTGCTGCTCTCCCCCAGATAGGGTCCCGGACAGCTGATCCTGGCGCTCACGCAAACGGGGGAATCGATTGAATTCGCGCTCAATGGCCGCCTCCATCGAGGCTGCATCCTTCTTGCGTGAATAGCCACCGAGCATCAGGTTCTCACGAACGGTCTGATCGGCGAACACACCCCGCCCCTCGGGCGACATGGCCACACCCAGACCCACGCGCTGGTGCGCGCGCACGTTTGCAACGTCATTGCCGTCAATGAGGATCCGCCCGCCGGCTAGCGGCTCCAACCCACAGATGCTCTTGAGCAAGGTGCTCTTGCCGGCACCGTTCGCGCCGATGATCGTCACCACTTCGCCCTGGCGGACTTCCAGGCTCACGCCCTTGACCGCCTCAATGGCCCCGTAGGCGACCTTGACCGATTCGATTTTCAACATGGTTTGCTCTCCCCTTCTGCCAAAGCGACTTCGGGTTCGTCAACGCCCAGGTAGGCTTCGACAACGCGAGGATTGCCTTGCACCTCGGCGGGTTTTCCTTCGGCGATCTTGATTCCGTAGTCCAGCACGATCACGTGGTCGGAGACAGACATCACTAGGTCCATGTGGTGCTCCACCATCAGGATGGTGACGCCGCATTTCCCAATGCGAACCAGCAGCTGTCCCAGCTCGGCAGTCTCCTGGGGATTGAGGCCCGCAGCCGGTTCGTCGAGCAGAAGCAGCTGCGGTTCGGTTGCGAGCGCACGCGCCAGTTCAACGCGGCGCTGCAAACCGTAGGGCAAGCTGCCGGCCTCGTTGTGCGCCAGATTCAGCAGGCCGACCAGTTCGAGCAACTGCAGCGCGCGCGTACGGGTAGCAGCCTCTTGCTTCAGCGCACTGGGCATCGCGGTGAGCGAGGCAAAGAAGCCATTCGTCATCCGGCTGTGACGGCCCAACATGACGTTGTCCAACACGGAGAGATCGGCAAACAGGCGCAGGTTCTGGAACGTGCGGCCCATGCCCATACAGCAGATCGTGTGCACCGGCCGACCCGACACCTCCTGACCCAGGAATCGAATCGATCCTTCAGAGGGATCAATCAATCCGGTGAGCATGTTGATCATCGTGCTCTTGCCAGCGCCGTTGGGACCGATCAGCGCATGAATATGTCCACGCCTGAGCTTGAACGAGACGTCCTGCGCAGGCTTCACGCCGCCGAAGTTCTTGGTCACACCAGTCACTTCGAGCAAGTCGCCGCTGGCGTCGGGTCCGATGCGTGTTGGCGTGGTCGAGATACCTGCGGATTCCGGCGCCTTGGTCGGCCGTCGGAACCATTTCCCGAACAGCCCCGTCACGCCACCAGGCATGACATAGAGCGCGAAGAGCAGCAGGAAGCCATACAGGAAGTGTTGTGCAGATGGCCACTGTGCCAGCATGGCGTCGGTCAAGGTGAGGATCACGGTTCCCACCAGAGGACCATACGTTGAGCCCGCTCCACCGAACAACACCAGCAGCAAAATGAAGATCGACAGGTGGAAGGTGATGAAGTCGGAGTTGATGTACTGGTTCTGCTGAGCCACCAGTGCACCCGCGATCCCGCAAGTGACGGCTGCAACCACAAATGCAATCACTTTGGCTCGGTACACGCGAACGCCCACCGAAGACGAGGCGATCTCATCGGCCTGCAGCGACAGCAGTGCACGTCCGAAGCGTCCCTTCAGGAGGTTGCGCAGCAAGAGGTGGGTGACTGCACAGAGCACGATGCCCAGCCAGACCCATTGCAACGAAGTCAAGGGTTGGTCATTCCAGGTCAACGGCTTGATGCCATAGATACCCTGGGCACCTCCGAAGACCTCGGTCCACTCCCCGACGAGCTTCTCCACCACGATGCCGAAGGCCAGTGTGACCATGGCGAGGTAGGGACCCTTGACGCGAAGCGAAGGAAGTGCAATCAGCACGCCGCAGATGCCTGCGATGACCGCTGCCGCGGCGAGTGCCAGCCAGGGGTTCATGTCAAAGCGCGTGGTCAACAACGCGGCGGCATAGGCGCCCGCGGCGAAGAGACCTGCTTGGCCGAGTGACTTCTGCCCGGCATAGCCCACCAGCACGTTCATGCCGACTGCACAGAGGTAATACACGCACATCATGAAGACGATGCGCAGGTAGTAGTCGTTGCCGAGCATCGAGGTAGCGCCGAACAGCGCGGCCACGACCAGCAAGACTGCCAGAGGGTGTTGGACGTGCTTCATACCTTCTCCACCATCTTCTTGCCGAACAAGCCGGTGGGACGGAAAGCAAGGACCAGAATGACGAGGGCAAACACCGCGACCTCGCGCCACTGTGCCTGCCAGAGATTGACGAGCGATTCGAGTACGCCCAATGCGAATCCACCGATGACGCAGCCGCGCGGGTTGCTCAACCCGCCGATCATGGCGCCTGAAAATCCCTTCAACCCAACCGCCAGGCCCATGTAAAGCGAGGCCTGTGCGATGGGGGCTAGGAGGAATCCGGAAAGGCCCGCCAGCGCCGAACTCACCACGAACGCCCAGATCATCACGGCATTGGTGTTGATGCCCATGAGGCTGGCAACGTTGCCGTTGCTTGCCACCGCTCGCATGGCCTTGCCCACCATCGTGCGGTTCATCACCCAGTCAAAGCCGATCATGATGACAACGGCCACCACGAGCATGAGGATTTCCTGGGGTCGAACTCCCACCCCCAGCACGCGAATCACCGCGTCTCCGACAGGGCCTGGGACAACCACGGGCTTGGGCCCCCAGATCGCCAGGCCAATACTCTGCAGGATGACGCCGAAGCCCAAGGTGCTCATGACCCACGCCATGCCGGGGCGACCAGCAAAGGGCCGGACACCGATGACATAGAGCATCCAGCCGAGCAGGCCCATGACGCCCAGGGCAGCGGCGAGGGCCAGCAATTGAGCGCTTGCACCAGGCACTGCTTCACCAAAGGTGGTTGAGGTGACGGGCACGCCAATCACCAGGAAGAGCGCACTCATTCCGATGAAGGCACCCGCCGACACGAACTCCCCGTGCGAGAAATTGAGTGTCTTGGTTGTGGTGAACGTGATGCTGAATCCCAGCGCAACCAACGCGTAGGCACCGCCCACGGCGAGCCCGCTGATGATCGCTTGCAAGAGCGCTTCGGCCATGTTGATCTCCTTCTGGTCCCGAGGCCTCAGAGGCCCCGAGATTTGTCTCTACTGTTTATTGTTTGAAGTCACCAGGCGCGAACGACTCGATCAGCTTGTCGGTGTAGGGCATCAGTTTTCCATCCTTCCAGCGAATCCACACCAGGTCTTTCGCAGTAAGCGCTTCGTGGTCGGTTTTGTTGAAGGGCTTGTTGTAGGTTTTGAGAACACCTTGCACAGGCGTGGTCAGATCCTCCAGCGCAACCCGAACCGCTGATCCGTCCGTCGACTTGGCTTGTTTAACTGCCTCTGCGTAGATCAGGACAGAGTCGTAGCCATGCAGTGCAAACGAAAAGGAACCTGGCGCCTTCAACTTGGATCCGATTCGATCGAACAGCTTTTGCTGAACCGGCGTTCGGTTTTCACTCACTGTTCGCATGAAGAGAGGCTTCTCGGCCAGGGTCTTGCCAGCAGCGTCATAGAAGGTGATGTTGTCCGCTGCCCACGAGGTGAGCGTGAGTGGGAAGTAGTTGATCTTCTCCATGCTGCGCACCAGCTGGGCAATCGGGGTACCCTGTGCCCAGACGACTACCGTGTCCACTCCGGCAGCCTTCATCTTGCTGAGCTGGGACGTCATGTCTGTATCGCCAACACCAAAACGCTCGGTCGCTGCAGGCTTGATGCCCTGGATCTCAGCGATCTCTTGCATGTCCTTCAGACCACCCTGACCGTAGCCAGTGGTCTCGGCCATGAGACCGATCACTTTCGACTGGGCAGCGTTCTTCTTCACGTAGGCCATCAGCGCCGCAACCTGTTCCCGGTCCACCATCGACACACGGAACATGTAGTTGTCGGCGCCAGGGCTCATGGGTTTGGTGATGTCGGTGCCCGACCCCACGTTGCCCAACACCGGAATCTTTTTCTGGTTGGCGATGTGCTTCCAGGCCATTGCATTGCCAGAGTTGGTCGGACCAAACACGGCGGAGACTTTTTCGTTGTCAACCAGATCGCTCATGTTCTGAATCGACTTGGGCGGAGCGGATGTGTCGTCACGCGTCACAAGCGCCAGCTTGCGACCGAGAACACCACCTGCAGCATTGATGTCGGCAATGGCAGCCTCCATGCCCAGAACGGCGGCTTGGCCGCTCTGCGCAGATGGCGACGCAGAAAGGTCGCCGTTGTAGCCCAGCTTGATGTCCTGGGCGAATGCGCCCACGGAGAAGGCTGAGAGCGCCGCAGCGGTCATGAGTCCGGCGCAGAGTCTTGTGAGTTTCATGTTGTCTCCTTGGTTGAAAAGTGCGATCACACGAGAAGGATGGTCACGTCGTCCGTGACCTGCGGTCAGACCGCCAGGAACCCGCCGTCGACAGCCAGCGTGATGCCGGTCACGTAGCGGGACATGTCGGAAGCCAGAAAGATTACCGGCCCCACAAGGTCTTCCGTTTGCCCAACACGACCCATGGGTATACGGGTCATGAACGACTCCAGACGTGTCGGGTCTGCCCTCGTGGCCGCCGTCATGGGGGTCTCGATGACCCCGGGCGCCAAGGCATTGACACGGACACCGGCTGGCGCGAGTTCTTGCGCCAGCGACTGGGTGAACATCTTGATCGCGCCCTTCGAAGGTGCGTAACCCAAGCTCGCGGCCTGTCCTGCGTAGGCAGCGATCGACGCGATGTTGATGATTGAACCCTTCGTGGCCTTGATGGCGGGCAGCCAGGCGAGCGTCACGTTGAACGTGCCATGGACGTTGACGTCGATGGTCTTCTTCCAGTTGGCCTCGGCGTTGTCGCTTGAAGTGGTCTCGCGGATGATGATCCCGGCGTTGTTGACAAGAAGATCGACTTTGCCGATCTCTTCACCGACACGTTGGGCCAGGGCACGGCATTCGTCCGGAGAAGTCACATCGAGCACGAACGCCCAAGCCTCACCGCCTTCGTCCCGCACTGCTTTGGCCGTTTCCTCAACGGTGCTCGCATTCATGTCCGTGACGATCACCTGGGCACCGGCTTGTGCCAATCCGAGAGCAAGCGCACGGCCGTTGCCTTGTCCCGCGCCGGTGATCAGGGCCAGGCGCCCCTGCAGCAATCGTGGCGCGACAGTTTCCGGGTATTTCATGTTGTCTCCTTGCTGATGTTCTTGTTCATGCAGACCGACCGACCGCGACGGGCACTGAGCGTTCAACCTGCACACTGATCTGGACTGCGGCTTCTGTCTTTGCCAGCTGCATTCCCGCCACGTAGCCAAACGTCAGCGCCGGACCCAGGGTGATACCGGCCCCCGGGTAGTTGCCTCCCATCACGCTGGCCGCGTCGTTGCCGACGGCGTACAGCCCCTTGATGGGCTTGCCCATCGAGTCGAGAACACGCGTGTTCTCGTCGGTCACCAAACCGGCGAAGGTGCCGATGTCGCCCACGACCAACTTGATCGCGTAGTAGGGACCCGTTTCCAATGGAGCGACGCAAGGGTTGGGCGTGACGAGCGCGTCGCCTTGATAGCGGTTGTAGGCTTTGCTGCCCTTGCCAAACGCAGGATCCTGTCCAGCCTGCGCCGACTTGTTGAACTCATCCACCGTTGCCTGCAAGGTGGCTGGCGCGATCCCGATCTGCTCGGCGAGTTGCTTAACGGTCGCACCACGCTTCAAGTAGCCACTGCGCAGATGGCGCCCGATGGGCAACGGCGCAGGAGCCACGCATCCCAAGCCGTAGTTCCTCAACGCTTTGTGATCGCACAGTAGCCAGGCGGACACTTCGGGCTCACCTTCACAGGCCTTCACCATGGCTTGCACGAAGTCGTGGTACGAGTTCCCCTCGTTTGCGAAACGTTTCCCTTTGGGTGTGACTGAGATGACACCCGGTTTGGCGCGGTCGATGAAATGGGGCATCACGCCCTTGGTGCCATCTGTTCGGGTCGTGACGGACGTCGGCACCCACGCTGCAGCGTGCGGAATGGTCCCATCCACGCGCCCTCCGACCGACTCCGCCAACTTGAGCCCATCGCCCGTGTTGGCTTCTGGTGAAGGAGAGAAATGTTCCTTGCCGGTAGGCGCATGCGGAAAGAGTTGCTTGCGGCGCTCAATGTCGTGAGGAAAGCCGCCACATGCCAGGACCACGCCGCGCTTTGCGATGACACGGACAGACTTGCCCTCGTGCTGGACCACGGCACCTGCCACGCCGTCGTACTCGACGACCAGCTTCTTCACCGGCGACGACAACCAGACTGGAATATTCAGGTCCATTCCTGCCTTGGCCAACCGACCCGCCAAGGCGTTGCCATTGGTCAGCGTCATTCCCCGACCGTTGCCAAGCACGTCGAAGAAGTGCTTGGTCAGGCGCTTCGTCACGTAGAGAAAGGACGTCGGCGACTTGAACGCGCGCATAAAGTGTTTGATCTCCGGTCCTGAGCCCAACATCATCCCGAACACGGTCAGTTCAGGCAGCGGCGGCGCAAGTTGCTTGATGTGCTTGCCGAGCTCTCGCCCGTCGAATGGGCGGGTCACCATCGAACGACCACCCGGCTGCCCCCCGGGCGCTTCGGCGTGGTAGTCGGGGAAGACCGCAGGCATGTCGAACTGCACGCAGGTGTTCTTGGTGAAGAAGTCGACCGCTTTCGGACCGTTCTCCAGAAAGGCGTCGATGCGTTTTTCATCGAAGTGCGTCGTCGTCTCGTGCTTCAGGTATGTCTTGGCGGCGCCGGGCGGCTCTTGGATGCCTTGCTCCGTCGCCAAGCGGGTACCTGGAATCCAGAGCCATCCGCCCGATCGCGCCGTCGTGCCGCCGTAGCGAGCTTCCTTCTCCACCACCAGGACCTTGAGCCCTTGCGATGCAGCGGTCACTGCCGTGGCCATTCCGGACGCGCCGGTGCCAACGACGAGGACGTCAACAGTGATGTTTTCCTGAGTCATGTTGTCTCCAAGTTCTAGGTGCTGGCGCAGATTCTAGTTGCTATCTGACCATTGTCAACGCATTCGATACTATCAAGTTGTATGATTCCATCGAAGCTATCTGCAATAGTCATGGTAAACCCTTATGGATAAACTCCAACTTTCTGGCTCAGCGGTACCCCACATGGAAAAAAGCAGGCGCGGCATCCAATCGATCGAGATCGGGATTGGCCTCTTGGTGCAGCTGGCACGTCATGTGCGACCACTCGCACTCAAGGACTTGGCAAAAGCAGCGGGCATGACAGCGGGGAAGGCACATCCCTACATGGTCAGTTTCCTGAAGGTCGGATTTGTCACGCAGACCGAAGCAGGGCACTACGAGCTGGGCCCCTTGGCACTCCAGCTCGGCCTTACCCGTTTGCGACGGATGGACCCGGTCAAGGAGGCATCCCAATTGATCGAAGCGCTGGCCGCCGAGACCGGGCAAAGCGTGGCCGTGGCCGTCTGGGGAAATCTGGGCCCGACGATCGTGCGACTCGAAGAGCCCATCGAGCCGTTGCACGTGAACTTGCGCACGGGCACCGTCATGTCGCTTGCCAACACTGCGACAGGTCGACTGTTCGCCGCGTACATGCCCCCAAAAACGGTCGAACGCCTGCTGGCCGACGAGCTCGCACGTTTGAGGTATGGAACGGCTGCAGAGGCTGTACCCCCACACGAAAGTTTTGAGCAATCCCTGGCCGAGACACGGAAGCACGGTCTGTCAAGATCGCTTGGCCAACCTATTCCAGGAATTGACGCCTTGTGCGCACCTGTGTTTGACCCCGAAGGTCACATCGTTCTTGGCATTCTTGTGATGGGACCAGCGGCAAGATTCGACAGCGCGTGGGAAGGAGCCATCGCCACGCCGCTCCGCAAGTGCGCACTTGAGATCTCTCGCCGGATGGGTGGCGGTGAAAGCCAGCAGGGCTGACGGCGCAAGCTGATCTCCGAGCCTTGGCAAAGCAGTGCTCAACACCTAACCCAACATCAGAAACCACTTGGTTTCACCTGTGGTCCTCTGAGAAAAATCGTGGCCTACAACAATCACGATTTCGGCGTTTGCATCGAACGTCAGCATGTCACGCAGCAACAGACGCTCGATCTCAGGCTCAGCTGTCGGCTGGATGACAGCAAGGTAGTCGGCACCACCCTTTGGGAGTTTGCCCGCCACTGGCAGCAATCGCTGCAGAGCCGCCGCCCGCTCCAGCGCGTTCGAGTTTCGTGAAGCGACTACGACGTCAGCGACAGTTCACCAAATGCCTCGATTGAAGCCGGGCGAGCCTGTTTACGACCTGATGGCTGATCTGGAGCAGGCGCCGGCGAAGGTGTGAGTCACCGCCTGCGCTCCTGAGAAACCCGCTTCAGCGGGTTTTACTGTCACCGGGCTGCACCGATATTGATCTCGCGCAACCGCCAACGGCGTGCGCGTGGCATATTGCCTTTTGATGGTCGCGGCCGCGCGGCTGGATTACGCAAGAAGGGGGGGCAAACACATGGACAGACCTTGGCTCAGCCAATACCCGGCCAGCGTGCCGGCGGACATCGACGTGCGGTCCTACGCGTCTCTCAAGGATGTGCTGACCGCCAGCTGCACGCGCTTTGCCGATCGGCCGGCCTACCGTTCAATGGGCACGGCGATGAGCTTTCGCCAGCTCGACGACGCCAGCCGCGCTTTCGCGGCGTGGTTGCAGAAGGTGGCGGGTCTGCAGCGCGGCGACCGCGTCGCCCTGATGATGCCCAACCTGCTGCAATACCCGGTGGTGCTGTTCGGTGTGTTGCGTGCGGGCATGGTGGTGGTGAATGTCAACCCGCTTTACACGCCGCGCGAGCTGGAACACCAGTTGAAAGACGCTGGCGCCCGGGCCATTGTGGTGCTGGAGAACTTCGCTCACACGCTGCAACAGGTGATCGGCGCCACGCAGGTGCGCACCGTGGTAACCACACAGGTAGGGGACTTGCTGTCACCAGTGAAGCGGCTGCTGACAAACACCGTGGTCAAGCATGTGAAGAGGCTGGTGCCACCGTGGCGGCTCACGGGTGCCGTGGACTTTCGGCACGCGATGGCCGCCGGCCGCGCGCAGACGCTGGACGATGTGCCGCTCCAGCACGGCGATCTCGCCTTCCTCCAGTACACCGGTGGCACCACCGGCGTGGCCAAGGGGGCGATGCTCAGCCACGGCAACATGGTCGCCAACGTGCTCCAGGTCGGTGCTTGGGTGTCACCCAACTTGATCGATGGCGAGGAGACGCTGATCCTCCCACTGCCGATGTACCACGTGTTCGCCCTGACCGGCGCCCTGTCGTTTTTCAACAATGGGGCGCTGGCGGTGCTGATTCCCAACCCGCGTGATCTGCCGGCCTTCCTCCGGGTGCTGCGGCAGACCCGCTTCACCGCGATCATCGGTGTCAACACCCTGTTTCGTGCCCTGCTCGATGCGCCAGGTTTTGCCGAGGTGGACCTGCGCCCATTGAAGCTGGCGGTGGCCGGCGGCATGGCGGTGCAGCGCGTGGTGGCCCAACGCTGGAAAGCGCGGGCCGGCGTGCCTCTGGTGGAGGGCTATGGCCTCACCGAAACCGCACCGGTGGCGATTGCCAACCCGGTCACTATCGAGGAATGGAGTGGGCAGATCGGCGTGCCGGTGCCGAGCACGGAGGCGGCGATCCTGGACGACGATGGCGAGCGGCTTTCCTTTGGCGAGGTGGGCGAAATCTGCCTGCGCGGCCCGCAGGTGATGCAGGGCTACTGGAACCACCCCGAAGAGACCGCCAAGGCGTTCACCGCCCAAGGCTGGCTGCGTACCGGAGACATGGGGGTGATGGACGAGCGCGGCTGGATCCGCATCACCGACCGCAAGAAAGACATGATCGTGGTCTCGGGGTTCAAGGTGTTCCCCAACGAGATCGAGGATGTGCTGACCCTGCACCCCGGTGTGCTGGAGGCCGCGGCGGTCGGCGTGCGCGACGATCGTTCGGGCGAAGCGGTCAAGGTGGTGATCGTGCGCAGCGACCCCGATCTGACCGAAGCCGACGTGCTCGCGCACTGCAAGCAGCACCTGACCGGCTACAAGATGCCGCGCATGGTGGCGTTTCGCAGCGAGCCGCTGCCCAAGACCAACATCGGCAAAATCCTGCGCCGCGAACTGCGCGACGGTGCCGCCGCGGCGGCGGCCACGTCTGAACCGTCCGCAACCGCGTGACGCTGGCCGGTGTTGCGCGCCGGGCCTTGCTCTGGGGCATGCACTTCCAACCTCACCGCCGGCGTTTCCAACCCCGCAGCAGCAACGCATTGCTCACCACGCTGACGCTGCTCAGCGCCATGGCCGCACCGGCCACCACCGGGTTCAGCAGGCCGGCCACCGCCAGCGGAATGCCGATCACGTTGTAGGCAAACGCCCAGAACAGGTTCTGGCGGATCTTGCGGTAGGTTCGGCGCGAGATGTCGATCGCGTCGGCCACCAGCGCGGGGTCACCCCGCATCAGGGTGATGCCGGCGGCGTGCATGGCCACGTCGGTGCCGGTTGACATGGCGATGCCCACGTCGGCCGAGGCCAGCGCAGGGGCGTCGTTGATCCCATCGCCCACCATCGCCACCGAGCGGCCACCCTCCTTGAGCCGGTTCACGATGGCCGCCTTGTCTGCGGGCAACACCTCGGCTTCGATGTGGTCGATGCCCAGCACACGCCCCACCGACCGCGCACTGCCCCGGTTGTCGCCGGTGACCATCACGGTGCGAATGCCCAAAGCCTGCAGGCTCTGAATGGCTGTGATGGCGCTGGCCTTGGGGGCATCGCCAAAGGCCAGCATGCCCACCAGCGCTGGTGCGTTCGTCACGTCGGCAAGCCAGGACACCGTGCGTCCTTCGTCTTCAAGCCGGCGCGCTGGCTCGGCCAGCGCCGATGTGTCCACGCCCAGCTCCTGCATGTAACGCGGGCTTCCGAGACGCAAGGCACGACCCTGCACTTCAGCCGACATGCCGCGCCCGGGCACAGCGCTCACCTTGGAGGCGGAGAGCAAGGCAAGGCCCGCCGCTTCAGCGGCGTTCATCACGGCGCGTGCCAGCGGGTGCTCGCTACCCGCCTGGATTGCGGCACTCCAGGACAGCAACTCATCGTCGTGGCCGGGGGCCGCCACCGCCGCGACCAGCGTGGGCTTGCCTTCGGTGAGCGTGCCCGTCTTGTCGAACGCGACGGTGTCGATGCGGTGCGCGACCTCCAGCGCTTCGGCATCCTTGATCAGGATGCCCCGGCGAGCGGCCACCCCGGTGCCCGCCATGATGGCGGTGGGTGTCGCCAGGCCCAGTGCACAAGGACAGGCGATCACCAGCACCGCCACCGCGTTCAAAATGGCCTGCTCCCAGTTTCCGGTGGTCAGGCCCCAGCCCAGCAGGGTGAGTGCGGCGATCAGCAGGACCACCGGCACAAAGATGGCGCTCACCCGGTCCACGATTCGCTGGATCGGGGCTTTCTTCGCCTGGGCCGATTCGACCATGCGCACGATACGCGAGAGCGTGGACTCGGCACCCACCGCAGTGGTCTCCACCAGCAGCAGTCCCTCGGCATTGACGGCGCCGCCGGTGACTTTGTCACCCGCGTGTTTGGCCACCGGAAGACTCTCGCCCGTGATCAGCGATTCGTCCACCTGGCTGGAGCCGATGGTGACCACGCCATCCACCGGAATGCGCTCACCCGGTCGAATCACCACGGTGTCACCCACCTTTACCTGTGCAATGGCGACGTCTACATCGCCATAGGGCATGCGCACGCGCGCCACCTCGGGCTTGAGCGCATTGAGGGCGGCGATGGCGGCCGTGGTCTGGCGTTTGGCGCGTGATTCCAGCCATTTGCCCAGCAGCACCAGCGTGATGATCACTGCCGATGCTTCAAAGTACAGGTGCGGCATGCCGTGTTCGGCGTGCTTGAACAGCAGATACACACTCAGTCCATATCCGGCGCTGGTGCCCAGGGCCACCAACAGGTCCATGTTGCCGGCACCTGCACGCAGGGCCTTCCAGCCCGCGCGGTAGAAGCGCGCGCCCAGCCAGAATTGAACGGGTGTGGCCAGCGCGAGCTGCAACCAGCCATTGATCGTCCAGTCAGAGCCGAACAGCATGGCAATCATGGGCAGCACCAAGGGCAGCGACAGCAAAGCGGCGAGCGCGACAGGCCACCAGGGCTCGCCTTTGCTTCTTGTGGGCTGTGCTCCCTCATCCACGCTGGGTTCCTTGCCCACGCTGTAGCCTGCCTTTTGCACCGCAGCCACCAGGCTGGCAGGCAGAGTGGAAGCAGCGGCGTTCACCGTGGCCCGTTCGGTAGCCAGGTTGACGCTGACTTCCTTTACGCCGGCAACGGCTTTCAAGGCCTTTTCGACGCGGCCCACACAAGAGGCGCAAGTCATGCCTTCGATGGGAAACTGATGCTCGATGAGCGACAAGGTGGCGGTGTTCATGAGGCACTCCAAGGGTTGAGGGTGGAGCGAATGGTTGGCCTTGCCACGGTGGCAAGCGCAACGGCAGATGCGACTTGACCTTGCCACCGTGGCAATACCCACAGTGCGGGTTCCCTCAACCCTTTTACGGAGTCATCCATGCACGAATTCCACCTCCCCGACATGACCTGCGGCCACTGCGCTTCCAAGGTGAACGTCACCCTGAAACTGGTTGATCCAGCATGCGAGATACAGGTCGATCTTCCGCGACGTCTGATCACGGTGAAAAGCGGTGAAGACCGCGATGTTCTGGTCGAAGCGCTGGCTGAGGCTGGCTATCCAACCCTTTGAACCCCGCTCCTCAGGGCTCTCCCGGTGAGGGCCTTGACCTTCCCACCATGACAAGCTACATCCTTCGACCGTTGGAGTCATTCAAACCCCGGAGCGCACCATGACCACTCTGATGAACATTGGCGAGGCGGCTGCCGCCGCAGGCGTCTCCGCCAAGATGATTCGCCACTACGAACAGATCGGCCTGCTGCCTGAGGCAGAGCGCAGCGATGCGGGCTACCGTCTGTATGGTGATCGTGAAGTCTCGGTACTGCGATTCGTCCGGCAGTCGCGCCATCTGGGGTTTTCAGTGGCGCAGATCGCCGAGCTCATCGGCCTGTGGAGCGATTCACAGCGCACGAGCCGCGAGGTGAAGGCCGTCGCGCAACGTCACTTGGCGGACCTGGAAGAGAAGCGGCGTGAAATCGAACAGATGATGAACGGGCTCTCGGTCTTGGTGAAGGCCTGCCACGGCAACGAACAGCCTCACTGCGCGATCCTGGACAAGCTCTCGCGCGGCACCCTGACCCAGCACCAGCCTCAGCAGAAGCCGCAGCTCAAGAAGTCCCGTGCTCAGGCCGAGGCAACCAGCACAGGCGCATCCAGCCCCATCGACCTCATGGCATGGATGCGCGGCGTACACGTTCACCATGACGCTCGCTGAGGCAAGCAACCGAAGCTTGCGCGGCAGCAACCCGCTCTGTGCGGTGACGAACCGACGATCGACCCGCCCCGCCGCAGACTGGTGTTGTCGTCAGTCTCCGAGGCAGCTTGATTGATCTGCGTCAATGCAGCTTGAGCCCTCAGGTTTAGCCTTGAACTGCTTTTTTCTGATCGTCCTACCGACATGCCCATTCACCGCCGTTCGCTGCGCCCTGCCACCTGGTTGATCCTGGCGGTGTGGTTGTTTGCGTTGGGTGCGGGCGTGGCCAACGCGTGTTTCTTGACCGAGCGAGTCCACGGCAGCGACTTTTCGACCCAGGCGACGCCACACGATGTGCTGGTTGCTGAAAGCCACCACGGCGCACAAACCGAGCACACCAACGCGGGATGCCTGAAGTTCTGCGATGAGGCACCGCTGGCGATCCCCAAGGTCGATCAGCCCATCGCCGATGGCAGTCCAGGTTGGGTGGGCATGCTGTACCGAACGTCGCCACCAACCATGGCCTCTGCAACCGCGGTCCATATGCGGGTGCATGAGAACAGACCCGCGCACATGGCATCGCCCATCGCCGCGCGACCCCATCGTCTGACGTTGTAGACCGCTTCGCAGCCATTGCGAAGAGCGCTCCTGCCGTCTGGGTCACCCTGATGGCGTCCCGTCTCCTGTCTGGCATCCCCATTCTGTTGCCGCCCGCGGCGGCTCCCCCATTCCTTCAAGAACATCCTCATGAAAACCATCCACACCTTCCTCGCGCTTTCCACCGCCGTCTTGCTGACCGCTTGCGCGAACCCGAACGCACCGGGAGCGGGCCCCATGTCGGCGGCAAATGCAGATCAACACGCTGCGCATACAGCGGCCGCGGCACCGTCTGGGGCGCCGTCCGCCATGCACGACCACATGAAAGACATGCAGGCCATGCGCGACAAGATGATGAATGCCAAGACGCCAGCAGAACGCCAGGCCTTGATGGACGAGCACATGAAAGCCATGCACGAAGGCATGGCCATGATGAAAGGCATGAAGAACATGAAGGGAATGGGAGGCATGCACGGCAAGGCGGACATGCCCATGGACATGGCCAAGCGCCATCAGATGATGGAGATGCGCATGGACATGATGCAGACCATGATGGAAATGATGATGCAGCGCATGCCCGGTGGAAGCATGCCACCCGCCAGCAAGTGAAGGAGAACACGATGAATGCCATCGATCTCGACGTGCAAGGCATGACCTGTGGTGCCTGCGTCCAGCGCGTCACGACGGCCCTGGCTCCCATCGACGGCGTGCATCGCGTCGACGTGGACCTGCGGGCTGGCCGTGTGAGGGTCACAGCAGAGGCGAACGTGGCGCCATCGCAGCTGATTTCTGCGTTGGCGGCAAGGCGCTACGAAAGCGCGGTGGTCACAGATGGCGCCCCGCCGGCAACCTGACCGAACGACGACCGACCTTTTCAAACTGGTGGAGCAGCTTCTGTCAAAAATCAGATCGAGCCTTTAAGCCCGGACCGATCAATGATCCCTTTCAGTTGTCCGTTGGACTTGACGGTACTTGCGAACGAATTCAGATACGGCAAAGACGACTCGCGACCTTTTGGAATGGCGATGGCCATGTGTTCCAAGCCCCAGCGACCATCCAGAATGCGGGCGCCCGGCAAGGTGTCTTGCATGGCAAAAAGTATGGCTTTGTTGGTGGCAAACGCATCCAGTTGCCCTTGCTGGATCTTGCTGGTCGCGACCGGAATGGAAGGCTGAGGAACCACCACTGCTTGTTTGAACTCACGCGTGAGGACGCCCTGCGAAGAGCTTCCCTCGCTGACACCGACCTTCGTGGCCTTGCGGTCCACGTCCGCAATTTCTGCAATCTGACTGTTGGAGGGGACCAGATACCCCAACTCCAAACTGATGATCGGGTCCGAGAAATCAACCAGCAGGGCTCGCGCGGCGGAGGCGTTGGTGACGGTGAAGTCCACCTCGCCTTTCTTGATCGCGTCAACGATCTCCGCAACGCGTTTGAACTCCACGAATTCAAACGGGAGGCCCAGCGACTTCGCGAGTGTCTGGCCCAGCTCGTAGCTCACCCCCACTCTGGATTGATCCTTGGTCAGCACCATGGAAGTCGGACTGCCCATGTACACACCGATTTTCAGCTTTCCAGATGGTGCCAATCGAGCGCGGTGCAAAGACACGTCGCTTTGGGCATGGGGCAAGGTGGGGGTTGCCACACAACCCGCAGCCCATACGGCTGCGCCCAGTGTTGTGGCCAGCCATGCGCGGCGCGTGATATTCATGGAGTCTCCTCATCTTGTGGGTGTTGGGTCGGGCTTCCCTGCAGAGAGTGGCCCAGGCGCGGCTTTGCTCAGTCCGCTTGAATCTTGGCCGTCTTGATGACGTTGGTCCACTTGGTGCGTTCCACGCTCACAAACTTGCCGAACTGGTCAGCCGTGCCCGTCATCACCGTCACACCTCGATCACTCAGTTGCTTCGCAATGGCGGGATCGGTCAGGGCCTTCTGAAGGGCACCATTGATGGCGCTGATCTTGTCGGCCGGCAGACCCTTGGGGCCCGCCAAGCCCCACCACACCGAGGCCGTTGAACCGGGCAAACCCATGGACACCACGGTACCCACATTGGGGAGCAGCGGATTGGGCTTGTTGTCCATCACGGCCAGCGCGCGCAGCTTTCCGCTCTTGATGTGCTCCACCACTTCGATCGGGTTGATGCACATCATGGTGAGACGGTTGCCGAGCAAGTCGGTCACGGCTGGCGAACCGCCTTTGTACGGTACATGCAAGGATTGGAAGCCGCCTTCCAGTTGCAGCAGCTCGCAGGCAAGATGACCAGAGCTGCCGTTTCCGGCCGAGCCGTAGCTGATTTTCTGGGGAGCGGTCTTGCCGTCGGCAATCAGGTCTGCCAGGGTTTTGTAGGGCGAGCTGGCATTCACCACCACCACCAGGCTGGCGTAGCCAATGGATCCGATGGGCACCAGATCGGTGGCAGGGTCAAAATTCAGTTTGGGAAACAGGGCGCCATTGCTGGCCAGGGTGTTGGACGCTGTCAACAAGGTCTGGCCATTGGGAGCGCTTCGCGCAACCAGCTCGCTGCCGATGTTGGTGGAGGCGCCTGCGCGGTTCTCGACGATGACGGACGCGCCCAGCACTTCGCCGATTTTGGGCGTCAGGGTGCGGGTAACGACGTCAACGCCACCGCCCGATGCGTAGGGAACGACGACACGCACAACGTCATCGGCCGCCCGGGCTGGGAGTGCGCTTGAAATCCAGACGATTGCAGCGAATGCAAGGCCACGGCGAACGCGAGAAATTGTGAACATTTGGGTCTCCTTCAAGGTTGTCATCCGGTGGTACATGCTCAATTCGCGGTGATCTTCCGCTCGCGCACGATGGCACTCCACTTCGCGTCTTCCTTCTTCATGAAGGTGGTGAGTTCGGCGCGTGTCGTGGGCTGGGGGGTGAGGCCGTGCTGGTTGAGGGCGGCCTTCACCTCGGCGTCGTTGAGCACCTTGACGATCTCCTGATTCCAACGCTCAAGCAGCGGCTCTGGCGTCTTGCCCGGCGCCACGAAGGCGTACCAGTTCAGGGCTTCAAAACCCGGATACCCAGATTCGGCGACGGTGGGAATGTTGGGCAGATAGGCCGGGCGGGTCAGGCCGGTGGTGGCCAGCGGGACGAGCTTGCCGGCTTCGATGTGGGGCATGGCAGTCGGCGGCGCAGAGAAGTAGGAAGCGATGCGCTCGCCGAGCAGATCCTGCAGCGCGGGCGCTCCGCCCTTGTAGGGCACGTGCACCATGTCGATGCCCGCGCGCTGGTTGAAAAGTTCACCGGCCAAATGGGATGCCGAGCCGGCTCCCGTGGACGCAAAGTCCAGGCTGCCGGGCTTCTTCTTTTCAAGCGCCACGAACTCGGCGAGGTTCTTCACGCCCAGTGCCTTGTGTGCCACCAGCACATTGGGGAAGTTCACACCCCCCGAGATGGCGGCGAGATCCTTGAAAGGGTCGTAGGGCACTTTCATGATGTGCGGGGCGATGGTCAGCGGGCCGATGGAGCCAAACAACAGCACCGATCCGTCGGCCGCCGCGTTGGCGACGAACTGGTGCGCGATGTTGCCGCCCGCGCCACCCCTGTTGTCGATCACCACCGACTGGCCGATGTTCGCCGCCAGCTTCTTTGCGATCAGGCGCGCCGCTGCATCCGCAGCGCCGCCAGCGGCAAAACCCACCACCAGCGTGACCGGCTTCCTGGGCGGAAAGTCTTGCGCCTGCAAGGTGCTTCCGAGCACCAGGGTGGAGGTGGCGAGCACGGTGGCGCGCAGCAGTTGTCTTTTGTTCATCGTGGTTCTCTTTCTGGGTCAATGATTCGTTCTGTCGAAGGTCAGTCGGCACTCAATCCAATGGGGTTGGGCAAGCGCTTCTCCACCGCATGCCGCAACAGCGAAGCCGTGCGAAACACCCCGTGCGCAAACTTGCCGTAGGGCAGCGTGGCAAAGAGGGCCATGACCGCACCGAGGTGCAGGCACAGCAGCACCGCGAGGGCCGGTGTGCCGCGCCCCAGCCACAGCGCCAGGCCCGTGGCGCTGGTGAGGAACAGCAGCGCGATGAAGCCCAGATCCATGGGCTTTTGCGCCACGTCGCCGTGCAGCGGATGGCGGCGCAGGTTGAGCCACCACAGGCCGGCGGTGCCGATGAGCAGGCTCACGCCACCCACCACGCCCAGCAGCTTGGGCAGGCTGGGCAGCTCGTAGGGCGCAACCCAGCCGAACACGTAGTGGTAGACCGTGGCCACGCTGGTGGCTGCAAAGCACAGCATGAAGCCGTAGAAAGTGAAGTGGTGGAAACGGCGGCGCGAGAGCGTGTACGCGTCGTCTTCGTTGTGGCAGCCCTCGCCATGGCCACCGTCGAGGTACTTCAGGCGCAGCGCGTCCTGTGTGGCTTCGGTGGCGGCGGGCAGGTTCAGCGGTGCGCCGCTGGTGGCGGGGGTCACGTCGCGCCAGAAGCGCATCACACCCATGCCGAGCGCGAACACCACAAACAAGAACACGGGCGCGAACATGCTCACCAGCAGGTTGTGCGGGAACAGGTTGTAGAAGTTGCCGGCCAGGTCGGTGGGCCACAGGCTGCCCTTCATCGCCACCGCGAGCAGCAGGAACAGCGCGAGGCCAGCGGCAAGCGCGACCGACAGCGTGAGGCCGTTGCGTTGGTACAGCTTTCCCAGCGCAGGGGGCCAGGCGTAGTCGGCGTAGGTCTGCCCGCGCACGGTGGCCATGGCCTGCGGCACGTTCACCGCGAACTCGTGGGGCGGCGCGTACTGGCAGGCGTGCAGGCAGGCACCGCAGTTGTGGCAGAGGTTGGCCAGGAAGTGGATGTCGGCCTTGCCGAACTCGAGCCGGCGCGTCATGGCCGGAAACACGGCGCAGAAGCCTTCGCAGTAGCGGCAGGCGTTGCAGATCTGCATCTGGCGCGCCACCTCGGCTTCGGGCGCTGAAAGCACGATCTCGCCTTGGGCGAGTGCGCGCGCGTCGCGTGTGAGGGCTTCAAGCGCGTGCATGTTGTGCTCCTTCGGCTGCGGTGCGCACCGCGCGGGCAGCCTGTGCCGCCTGGGTGCCGGCGATGCGCCCGAAGGCGGTGCCGATCGACATGCCCACGCCGGCGGTGTAGCCCTGGCCGAGCACGTTGCCGGCCATCATCTCGCCGGCCACAAACAGGTTGCGGCTGGGCTCGTCGTTGAAACGCACTGCGGCCGTGTCGTCGGTGCGCAGGCCGAGGTAGGTGAAGGTCACGCCGGGGCGCAGCGCGTAGCCGTAGAAGGGCGCGGTATCGATGGGCCTCGCCCAGTGGGTCTTGGCGGGTGCCAGGCCCTCGGTGTGGCAGTCGTCGAGCGCGGTGTGGTCGAAGGTGCCGACACGGCAGGCGGCGTTGTAGTCGTTGAGGGTCTGCATGAAGGTGTGTTCGTCCAGGCCGAGCTGGCGCGCGAGGTCGGGCAGGGTGTCGGCTTTCACGCCGGGAAACACCGGCGGCATGAAGCGGCCGATGGCCTTGCTGTCGATGATCGAATAGCCGATCTGCTGCGGCTGCTGTGCCACGAGGCGGCCCCAGATGGCGTAGCGTTTGGGCCAGAAGTCTTCGCCTTCGTCGTAGAAGCGCCGGGCTTCCTGGTTGACCACCACGCCGAGCGAAACGCAGTCGATGCGGGTGCAGATGCCACCGTCGTAGAGCGGCGCGCGCGCGTCGATGGCGACCATGTGGGCCTGCGTCGGGTCACCGATGCGGTCGGCGCCGTGGTCGTCGAGCAGGTGGCGAAGCAGCACGCCCTGGTTGTAGGCGGTGCCGCGGATGAGGAAGTTGTCGGCTGGCCACTCACCGCGCTCGTTCTGACCCCAGGCTTCGCGCAGCCACGCGCGGTCGGACTCGAAGCCGCCTGCGGCCAGCACGCAGGTGCGCGCGCTGATGCGCTCACCGGCGCGGGTGTGCGCCGCCACGAATTGCCCGTGTTCGATGTCGATGCGCTCCACCGGGGTTTCGTAGCGGATCTGCACGCCGAGTTTTTCGGCGCTGCGGTAGTAGGCGTTCACGAGTGCCTTGCCACCGCCCATGAAGAAGGCGTTGGTGCGTGCCACGTGCAGTGCGCCCGAGAGCGGTGGCTGGAAGTGCACGCCGTGGCGGCGCATCCAGTCGCGGCAGTTGGACGAGGCGCGGATGGTCAGGCGCGCCAGGTCTTCATTGGTCTTGCCGCCGGTGACCTTGAGCAGGTCCTGCCAGAACTCTTCTTCCGGGTAGGCGTCGATGAGCACGTCCTGCGGAGCGTCGTGCATGCAGCGCAGGTTGCGCGTGTGGCCCGAGTTGCCGCCGCGCCAGGCGCGCGGCGCGGCTTCGAGCAGGAGCACGCTGGCACCAGCCTCGCGCGCCATCAGGGCCGCGCACAGGGCGGCATTGCCACCGCCGATCACCAACACGTCGGGTTCCACATTCGCTCCTTGCCACACGCCGGAAACGCTCCGGCCATGGGGAGCACTGTAGAGATTCAACCCCTGCGGGTGAACTCCGATTGGGTCATGAGGCCATCACGATTCGTGATGCCAAAGCCGCGTGCCGGGCCAATGCCCGCCGTCCACCAGCAGCTTCACCGTGTCCCGGATCACCACCCGCGTGGCCAGCGCCGCGGGCGAGAGCTCGTCTTCGGACAGGCTGCACAGCAGGTTGACGCGGCTGGCCTGCGCATCGTCGATGCGCACCAGCACGAAGCGCTGCTCGGCATCGGGGAAGCGGCCCACGGCGGCGCGCGGCTGCAGGGTGGCGCCCAGGCCGGCGTCCACCGCGGCCATCAGCATGGGCAGCGAGTCCACTTCGAGCGTCACATTGGGCACCACGCCGGCACGGGCGAAGGCGGTGTCCAGTGTGCTGCGCAGGCCGTGCGGCCCGGTCGGCAAGATCAGCGGCTCGTCACCCAGTTCGGCCAGCGTCATGCCGGGTGGGCGGGGCTGGGCGTCCTGACGCGGACCAATCAGAAACAGGTCTTCCGACAGCAGGGGTTGCACCTGCCACATTCGGCTGCCAGGCGCGTCGGGATGGGTTTGCAGGCGCGCGTCGAACAGCACGGCCAGGTCGAGTTCACGTGCGTTGAGCAGGGATGCGAGGTGGCCAGACATGCTCTCCACCATGTGCAGTCGCACGTCGGGGTAACGCGCCTGCATGGCCTGCATGAGGGGCAGGCCCAGCATGGCGGCCGTGGTGGGCGCCAGACCCACGCTCACCGTGCCCGAGAGGCGGGCCTGCTGTGCGGCGCGCACCGCCTGCGCGGCGTGGCGCAACGTGAGCTGGGCCTCGCGGAAAAACGCGGCCCCGGCTTCGGTGGGCACCACGCCGCGCGGCGTGCGCTGCAGCAGGCGCGTGCAGAGCTCGCCCTCCAGCCGGCTGATCTGCTGGCTCAGCGCAGACTGCACCACGTTCAGGTCGAGCGCGGCCCGGCCCATGGAGCCCAGCTCCACCACCCGAACGAAATAACGCAGTTGTCGAAGTTCCAAGCGGCGCTCTCCGGCATTCCCATCACACATCGTGATGCCCGCAATGATCGCACGGGCGCCCTGCTCCCACTGGCCCGGGTTGTCCTTGTCGCACAGGCGTGAGCCGATCGGCACGCCCATCTGGAACAATCCCCGCATGACCGATACCCCCACTCCCGACGGCCGACCGGACGATCCGGCCGCTGCTCCCGACACACCCTACGCGCTGCAATACCCCTGTGGCGAACCACCGGCACCCGGTGAGGTGCGCGAAGTTGCGCCTGGCGTGCTGTGGCTGCGCATGCCCTTGCCGTTCGCGCTCAATCACATCAACCTCTGGGCCGTGGCCGACGTGGACGAACAGGGTCCTGGCTGGGCCATCATCGACACCGGCACCAAGACACCCGAAGCGCTGAGCGCCTGGCGCCAGCTGATCTCACCCGAGGGCCCGCTGGCCGCCACGCCCCAGGGCGCGCGCATCACGCGCATCTTCTGCACCCACATGCACCCCGACCACGTGGGCATGGCGGGCTGGCTCACGCGCAAGTTCCAGTGCAGGCTGTGGATGACACGGCTCGAATACCTCACCTGCCGCACCCTGGTGGCCGACACCGGTCGCGAAGCGCCGGATGAGGCCATCAGCTTCTACCGGCAGATGGGCTGGAACGAGGAATCGCTGGACATCTACCGCACCCGCTTCGGCGGCTACGGCAAGTACATGCACGCGCTGCCCGACAGCTTTCGCCGCCTCACCGATGGCGAGACGGTGCGCATCGGCGCGCACGACTGGCGCGTGATCGTCGGGCGTGGCCACTCACCCGAACACGCCTGCCTGCTGAACGACGAGCTGGGCGTGCTCGTCTCGGGCGACCAGGTGCTGCCGCGCATCTCGTCGAACGTGAGTGTCTTCCCCACCGAACCCGACGCCGACCCGCTGGCCGACTGGATCCACAGCATCGAGCACCTGCGCGCCACGCTGGGCGACGAGCTGCTGGTGCTGCCGGCGCACGGCGAGCCCTTCCGCGGCCTGCACGCGCGGCTGGACCGCCTGGCCCACGGGCACGAGCGCGGCCTGCAACGCCTGCGGCGCAGTCTGGCCGAATCGCCCAAGCGCACCGTCGACGTGTTCGGCGCCCTGTTCGCCCGCTCGATCGATGCGAACGGCGAGCTGCTGGGCATGGCCACCGGCGAAGGCGTGGCCCACCTGAACCACCTGCTGGTGCGCGGCGAAGCCGCGCGCGGAGTGGGTGCGGACGGCGTATACCGCTACCGCATGAAATGACACGATTGCCCGGGGTGTGAAATGCGGAGCCGGGTTCTTGCGAACCACCTCAAAAACTAACTAATATCTCGCTTCTGGTTAGGGACGTTCGACGTCAGGTTCCATTCGTGCAATCGAGTCAATGAGTTGAAATCAAATGCTCGCTCAACACAAACCTCAACCTGCGATCAACCCAGAACCGGCGGCCCATGCGCAGCCGCAGTCGCCGGCCCTCCCCCCGAGCCAGGGGAGAGCCTCTCTGAGAGAACAGCTCATGCGGGCTGCGATGCTCACGACCCTGGTCGTGTTGCTGCTGAGCGCAGTGACCTTGCTTCTTTACGAGCTGGTATCCAACCGAAAGGCCTGGGTGGCCGACCTGCGCACGCACGCTGATCTCGTTGCAGGCGCTTCGACCACGGCGCTCGAACTCGGTGATCCGGAAGCAGCGCGGGAGAGCCTCTTTCTGTTGAAGTCGCAGCCGCACATCCAGTCGGCCGCACTGTATGACCTCGACGGCCGCCTGTTCGCGTCCTACGCTTCAACCAACACCCGACTGAACGCCAGAAGGACGGTGGACGTACCCACCTTCGAACCCCGCTTTCGGGGTTCGATACTTGAAGTCGCCTACCCCATCGAGCGAGCAGGACAACGGCTCGGCACGCTCTACCTGTCTGCCCGACACGACATCTGGCCTCGGCTGCTCGGCTTCACCGTGACGCTGCTCGCGCTCGGCGGCGTGGGTCTGACGATCGCCTTCTACCTCTTCGGAAACATGCAGCGGCGCATCACCGCGCCGCTGGAGGACATCACACAAGTGGCGCGGGAAGTCATCTCCACCCACAACTGGGCGCTCAGAGCCCCGGCGACAGACTCCCGCGACGTGGGCCTGCTGGTGGAAGCCATCAACCGATTGCTGCAGGAATGCCAGACCCGCACCAGCGAGCTGGAACAGGAAGTGGCGACGCGACGGAACGCGGAGCATGAGCTGCGCGAAGCAGACCGTCAGAAAGACGTATTTCTCGCAACGCTGGCGCACGAGCTGCGCAATCCGCTGGCCCCCATGACGAGTGCCCTTGCCTTGCTTCAGATGTCCAGGACGCCACCCGACATGCGGGACAAGGCTGTGAACGTGCTGGACCGACAAATCAAGAACATGGTCAGGCTCGTCAACGACCTGCTGGATACATCGCGTGCGACCACGGGAAAGCTCACGCTGGATCTGGAGCCGCTGGACATTGGTGATCTGATTTCAAGGGCGGTGGAGGACGCGAAATGCCTCGCACACCGGCAAGGACTGGCACTTTCCGTGGACCTGCCCTCAGAAACCGTTTGCGTGAACGGCGATGCAGTCCGACTGGTTCAGGTGCTCGCCAACCTGCTCAACAACGCCTGTCAGTACACCCCTCGCGGGGGACGCGTGGAGGTGGTCCTCACGACCGAACAGTCTTCGGTGCTGATCGCGGTCCGGGACAACGGCATGGGGGTGGCGCCCGACATGCAAACCCGCATCTTCGACATGTTTGAGCAAGCGGACAAATCGCTGGCTCGGGTGAACGCGGGCTTGGGCGTGGGTCTCACGCTGTGCCGGCAAATCGTCGAACTTCACAACGGCGAAGTCACCATGACCAGCGACGGTGCAGGCCTTGGCTCGTGCTTCATGGTTCGCCTGCCTCGGCTGGAATGTGCCCGCGACGATGAAGCACAACCCTACCGACCTGATGCAATGCACCTGCGTCCATTGCACATCCTCATTGCCGATGACAACGTGGACACGGCGGACAACTTTGCAGAACTGCTGCGCTCAAACGGCCATACCGTCGATGTGGTGCATGACGGCGAGGCGGCATTGCGCCTGGCTCAAGCCACGACGCCCGACATCGCGCTGCTCGACATCGGCATGCCCAAACTCGACGGCCATGAAGTGGCGCGGCAGTTGCGCCGGTCTGAACTCACGAGCAGCATCCACCTGGTGGCCATATCCGGCTGGGGCTTTGAGGCCGACAAGGAGGCCGCCAGACTCGCGGGCTTCGACCACCACTTGATCAAGCCCGTGGCTCCGGACGAATTGCTCAAGCTGCTGGTGGACGCGTTCGCAGAATTTGTTGCGTCACGGCCGGGCGATCTTGTGTAAGAGACCGCCCGGGCGTTCCTTTCTTGCAGCAAGTTTCCCGGTTCACGCGACCGGGGAAACGTCAAGCCCTTAGCGGTAAATGTCAGCGCCCCGAGCGCCGCGCCAGTGGCCTTCGAGGTGCGTGGCATCGTCGTCGTTGCGCGGGCGAACACCCATCAGGATGCCCCCTTCGCGGATCCCGGCGTCGTATTTCTTGATGCGCTCTTCCGGAATGCCCCAACCCACCAAGGCCCCCACCAGGCCACCGGCGGCCCCACCTGCGCCTGCGCCGGCCAAGGCGGCTGCAATGGGCCCGGCGATCACCAGGCCCAGGCCCGGGATCGCGATGCTGGTGCCCACGGCTGCGATGGCAGCACCGACCGCGCCCAGGACGCCGCCAATGCCCGCGCCGATGCCCGCGCCTTCGGACGCCTTGGTGCCGAGTTCGGTTTCACGACCATCGTTCGCGAAATGGCGCTCTCGCGTCTCTTCGGACATCACGAGGTTCACCTCGTCCTTGTCGTAGCCCCGATCGAGAACGCCCTGGTATGCGATCTCGGCGCTCTCGCGGTCTGGAAAAATGCCTGTCAGATATCGGTTGTCGGTGGCCATGATTGCTCCTGTTCAGTGTGTGGATTCGGTTTCGCTATGACCTCGATGGAGATCGATGAACTCATGGCAATCGCCGCGCCCGTGCACCGCGCGATCCCTTCTGAAGGAAGGGAACCGGGAACAAGGTTTGCCGCGTGTGGCATCCCTTGAATGAACCCTTGAAAGGACACACGACATGCCTCGACACGACAACGCGGATCGTCAGCCCGCTCGACACGAGAGCAACTACGGCTACGAGTCCGACCATCCGTCCTACCGGGCACGCGGTGCTGGAGACTGGAGCGGGCGCAATGGAAAGAGAGAACGATTCGAGCAGGGAAGCGCGGACCAAAGCGTTGATGACGCTCTCAGCATCCGGGAAACCAACAAGCACGACAAAGACAACGACATCAGAAAGAAGCAGCACCCCTGAAACAGGAAGCCGACACCGCTGTGCCGGTGTCGGCTTCTTTCATGTGCGCAGCTGCCGAACCGTCAGGCGTCGTGCCGGCGTCGCCGGCCCACCGCTTCGATGCGAAGCATCTGCCGGTATTTGGTGACGGTGCGTCGAGCCACCACCAAGCCTTGCTGAGCCAATTGGCGCTTGATCTCCGCATCGGACAAGGGCTTGTCGGTCGCCTCTTCCGTGATGAGGTCCTGTATCAATCCACGGATGGCCGTGCCCGAGCAGGCCTTGCCGCTGGCGCTCACCATGGCACGCGAGAAGAAGTGCTTGAGCTCGAACACGCCAAGGGGCGTGGCCATGTACTTGTTGTTGGTCACGCGCGATACGGTGGACTCGTGACTGCCGACCTCCTCGGCAATCTCACGCAAGCCCAACGGCTTCATGGCCATCGGTCCGAACTCCAGAAAATGACGCTGTCGTTTCACGATGGCCCGGGCCACGTCCAGAATGGTGGAGAAGCGCTGCTCGACATTGCGCACCGTCCACTTCGCTTCCTGCAGGTGCGCGCCCATCTCCGCCGTCTCGGCCGTGTGGTGGCGCTGGTAGAGATCGGCATACATCTGGTTCAGCCTTACACGCGGCACGATGGCCGGATTCAACTGCACATTCCATTCACCGCGAATCTTTTTCACGATCACATCGGGCACCACGTAAGCGATGTGCGACGAGCCCCAGCGCCATCCCGGCCGGGGATCCAGCCGGCGAATGCGGTCACAGACACTTTCGATGAACGCGGGCGTCTTGCCCAACTGCCGCGCCAGGCCCTGAATGTCTCTGGCGGCCAGCGCGCTGAGATGAGCGGCAACGATGGTGTGGGCCACCGCCCTCATCTCCACGCACTCGATCTCGTGCAACTGAAGTTCCAGGCATTCGGCAACGCTGCGTGCCCCGACGCCAGCGGGCTCCAGCGACTGGACCATCTTCAGCGCGATCTGCATGTCCGCCAACTCCGCGGGTGGGTCCATGGTCACCACGTCCAGCAGATCGGCCAAAGGAGTCCTGAGGTATCCATCGTCGTCCAGCGACTCAACAATCACGCGGGCCAGGCTCAGGTCGCGCTCGCACAAGGGCATGGTGTTGAGCTGGCTGGTCAGGTGCATGCTGAGTGAGCTGCAGGCCGTCATCAGATCCAGCGCGGATGTGTCGCCGTCTGACGACTGGCGGGAGCCCGAGCCTGCGTCGGCATGCCACAGATCACGATCGCTCTCCAGGCCGGCATCCGACGACTCGCTCGCCACCCGCGCGTACTCGTCGTCCTGGTCAGACCGGTCCTGCTCCGTGGATTCCAGTGCAGCAGCGGCGTCAAGCTCTTCGGAATCGTCGGCACCCTCTTCCACTTCCAGAAACGGGTTGCGGCCCAGGGTGTCTCGCACCACCTGACCGAAGTCCAGAGAAGACATCTGCAGCAGGCGAACTGCGTGCTGCAGGCGGGGGGACAGCGTCTGGCTTTGGCGCTGCTCGGCGCGAACGTCCATGTGGATCACGGGTACCTCCTCGTCGTTGGTGTTTTGGCCCGCATGCGGCCTCGAAATCAGCACGCTTGCAACCACCATGCCGCGAAGGCCCCCTCGATACAAATTCAAACAACTGAACAGCGCGAGGGGCGTCAAGCCGGCCCTTCACCGGGGTCATCACACCCCACGGCGTTTCATTCAGATGCCAATGACGCATCTCCTCACGAAACGGCGGTCCTTTGCTGCAAAAAATGCCGAAAAGAGGAGGCCTGGCCCTTGCTGGCCGTGTGTTCACCGGCCCGGGTAGACCACCCGGGTGATGTCGAAGCCCTGCTGGTGGGCCTGCGCGAGCAGCGCGTGCAGGCGCTCCGGGGGCATGGTGGGCTGCCTTGAGAGCACCCACATGAAACGCCGCCGCGGCTCACCAACCAGCGCCTCGGTGTAGTCCCCGTCCACATGCAGGATCCAGTAGTCCGCCCAGGCCAGTGGCAACCAGCTCAACCACACAGGCCAAAGACTCACCTTGAGCCGTGCCCCCCCGCCACCCAGCATGGGCGCTGCCACCCCGCGGGCCTGCCGCACCCGCCCTGAACGGTCCATGCAGCGGTTGATCACCTCGATGCGCAGCCGACCCGGTGCGTCCCCCCGCCGTCGGCGGTACTCGGCCGTGGGCTGGCCCCTGCATGCAGCTTCAAACGGCATGGGGAGACGAGCGATCTCATACCAAAGACCACCGTAGCGGTCCAGATCCACCATGGGCGCTGTGGTCAAGGGTGGGAGCACTTGCCGACCACCGACCACGCGCTCCAGTGCCGGGGCAAGCAAGCCTGCCACCGCCAGGGCCGCTGTGGGATGGATGCGCGATCGCCACTGGGCGGGCAACAACGGCAACACCAGGCCGACATAGCGCAGCCAGGTGGGGCCTTGTTTCGATGAAACGGTTCGCGCTTGAGCCGTGGAGGGACTTCGCCGCGAACGCATCATCCAGAACAACCCGACCAGCACGGCCAGTCCCACCGATGCCGGACCGACCATCCGCCGCGACTCCACCTCCGCGCGCTGGCGCAAATTCACCACGCGGCTGCGCAGACCCTCTTCGCGCGCGATCAGACGCTGCTCGACGTCCAGAATCTGCTGATCCAGTTCGGACAGCCCTGGCTCGGTCTTCGAAGGCGTTGTCCTGTCTGGAAGTCGCACTTCACGGGAGGAAGGCTCGCTCATGGTCAGTGCGCTCAGTTGTGGGAACGTCGTGGGCGCGCGGTGGAGAAGACACCGGCACGGGAGAGGAGGAAAACATCAGGTGGCGCCGCGTGGCCGGCAGGCGCAGCTTGGGCAGCAGCAGCTTCACCCGCTGCACCAGCCATGCGCCGATCACCAGGTGCACCGCGAGCGCCATGGCGAAGGCGCCCATCCAGTGAAGTCCGACCAGCGTGAGGGCTGTGATGATCAGGCTCCACAGAATCAGCCAGGCCGTGATGCCCACCACCGCCAGGCTGATGCCCAGCACCACGATCTGCAGCAAGGCCAAGCCTGCGCGGTGCAACTCCAGCGAAAGCAATTCCACGCGATCGCTGAACAACCGGGGAATGTCGTGCCAAAGGCCCCTCAAGGTGTCCATCAAGGAGTCGGGCGTTTCACCCGGTTCCTTGAAGGACGTTGGCGCTGCCCTGCTCATGGCCTCACCGCATGAGGCGCGAAAACAGGAGACCTGCCGCCAGTGCCGTCACGAGCGCACCCAGCGGGTTGTCGCGAATGGACCGACGTGCTTGCGTCACCCACTCAGGAACAGCATTCTCGTGGCCGGCCAACTCCGCATGGCGCGCTGAAGCCCGCTCGGGGTTCGCCAGACCAGCGTAGTCCCCGGGATGGGGGACTTTGAAGTCCTCCAACGATTCCTGGTTCATTGCAACTCCTTCTTGTTTGGAACTGGACTCAGCGCAACGGGATCAGCGCACGGTTCCTCGACGGAACAGGTTGACGACCGCCAGAAGGATGACGGCCCCCAGGAACGAGACGAGCAGTGCGCCCAGGCTGAACGCATCCTGGTTGATGGTGCCCACGCCCACCAACGGCGAAATGAGCAAGCCACCCAGCGCAGCGCCCACGATGCCGACCACGATGTTGAGAAAGACGCCTTGCTGCCCGTCCGTCTTCATGGCCAGGCTGGCCAGCCAGCCAATGACGCCGCCCACAACAAGCCAGATGATGAGATTGATCATGCGAGTTCTCCAGAGGTTGAAACATGAGGCACAGGCCCCGGTGTGGTGAGACTGGGTGGTGGCAAACGGCATGCCAGCGGCCATGCCCACGCCTGTGCAATGGCTGGGCACATGGGTTGCCGCCCAATGTGTCTGCCGTTTCACGAGGCCCATCACCATGTCTCAACGCTTTCTCCCCGCCTCCTCACCCGCCGCCACCCGCATGCTTCGCATGGACCATGCGCACGTGCTGGCAGATTTCCACAAACTGCGCGCCGACACGCCCCCCGCGGCGCGGGCTGCCATTTGCCGCAGGATCTGCACGGCCCTGGAGCTCCACACGCAGCTGGAAGAAGAACTCTTCTATCCCGCCCTGCGAGAACTCACCACCGATCTGCCCGCGCTCGACCACAGCCAGACGGAACACGCGGACATGCGACTGCGGATCGAACGGGTGCGCCAACTGGATGAACATGCCGAAGAGCAAATCGCCGCGCTCGATGCGTTGATCACGCAGGTGCTCCAACACGTGCACCTTGAGGAGACGCGCTTGCTGCCGGCAGCCGAAGAACTGCTCGGAACCGAGCGCCTGCAGGAACTGGGTGTGCGGATGACGCGTCGACGCGTCGAGCTGGCCAGGCCGCATGCGGTGGACATGGCGGCCGACGCCGTGCGCGCCGCCCCCCTGAAGTCCGCCCTCTACGCCGCTGGCACCCTGCTGGCGAGTGGTCTGGTCTTTCAGCACTTCAGGCGGCGCCGGATCACGAGGCACTAGGGCCTGTTCACACTATTCTTCCAAGTGCGAATGGGCCCTAGATGGCGTCGACACTCCCCGTGATCGGGAGCACGACACCGGTGATGTAGCCCGAACACGATGGCGCGGCCAGGAACACATAGGCTGGTGACAGCTCTTCGGGCTGTGCAGGACGTTTCATGTCGGTCTTGCGGCCGAACTCGGCGACCTTCTCCGCCGGCAGATCGGCGGGATTGAGCGGTGTCCACACGGGTCCGGGTGCCACCGCGTTGACCCGTATTCCACGCTCCAGCAGGTTGCTCGCCAACGACTTGGTGAACGCATGGATGGCGCCTTTGGTTGAGGCGTAGTCGAGCAAATGGGCGCTGCCCTTGAGGCCGGTCACAGAGCCGGTGTTGATGATGCACGCGCCCCTCTTCAAATGGGGCAACGCGGCGCGCGTGAGCCGGAAGTAACCGCCCAGGTTGGTTTCCCAGGTCTCGCGCAGGCGTTCGTCGTCGATCTCTTCGATGGAGTCGACGTGCTTTTGCACAGCGGCGTTGTTGATCAGAATGTCCAGCCCACCCAGGGTCTGCACGGTCTGCTCCACCGCTTCCTCGCACCAGGCTTTGTCTTTCACATCGCCTTGCAGCAACAGGCAACGCTGCCCTTCCGCTTCCACATGGCGCCGTGTTTCCTCGGCGTCTTCGGTGGAAGAAAGATAGGCAATCGCCACATCGGCGCCCTCGCGCGCGAACAGCACGGCGACCGCGCGGCCGATGCCCGAGTCTCCTCCGGAGATCAAAGCCACCCGGCCCAGCAGCTTCTGGCTGCCCTTGTAGTCGGGTGCCATGAACCGGGGCTTGAGCTCCAGATCGGCCTCCTGTTCCCCGTCTGAGAGATGCTGGCTCGGCATGCGGGTGGGCTCAGGACGCGCGCTGGTCTGCACGGCCTTGTCTTCAAGGGTATTGGCGGGGTCTGTCATGGTGAGCTCCTTGCAAGTGAATGAGAAGGGACTTGATCTTTGGCAGGTGACGTGCCGGCGACTGGGTGCATGGATGACCTGCGACAGGAAAAACTTGCCGAAAATTCGTGCAGGCGATGCCAGACAGGTCGGCATCGTTTCACCGATGCCGTGGGAGCGTCATTTGCCGAGCCCGCTGTTCATCAAGGAGATCCATCATGAAACAGGTCAAGGATGTGATGACACGCAACGTGCGCTCGATGTCGCCGCGCGACTCCCTGCTGGAAGCAGCACGGGCGATGGAGTCACTCAACGTGGGCGCGTTGCCCGTGCGTGAAGGTCCCCGCGTGATCGGTGTGGTCACCGACCGCGACATCGTGGTGCGTGGCGTGGCGCTGGAGATGCCGATGGCCACGACGCCGCTCACCGAGGTGATGACGCAGCAGGTGGAATGCGTTTTCGAAGATGAAGGGCTCGACGAGGTGATCGCCAAGATGCAGGAGTCACAGATTCGCCGGCTCCCCGTGCTGGACGACGTGGAACGGCTCGTGGGCATGCTCTCGCTGGGCGACATGGCTGCCAAGTCCGACCCGGCGGTCGCCGGCTATATGTTGGCCGACATCTCCGAACCCGCGCAACCGACGCGCACCGGTCTGTCAGAAGCCGTTGGCGGTGTCGGCTCCACACACAGTCAATGACAAGCGGTCCATGATCTGGGGCCTCCTCACCGCGACGGTGAACGCGTGGCTTGACGACTACGCGCCCAGCATGGGTGCAGCGCTGGCCTTCTACACACTCTTTTCGATAGCGCCACTGCTGCTGATCGTCATCTCGGTGGCGGGCTTGTTTTTTGGCGAAGCTGCCGCGCGCACGGAGATCTTCGAGCAGATTTCCCGACTGGTGGGCGACGACAGCGCCCGAACCGTGCACACCCTGCTGGAGAGCCTGGACAGGCCTGCCGCCAGCGTGGTGGGCACCTTGGTCGGCCTGGTCACGATGCTGGTGGGAGCCACCACCGTGTTTGCCGAACTGCAGAACGCAATGGACCGCATCTGGCAGGTACCCGCGCGTCCGGGTTCGGGCGGCGTTCTGGACTTCTTTCGAGTGCGCCTTCTCTCGCTCGGTCTGGTGCTGGGCATCGGATTCTTGCTTCTGGTGTCGCTGGTGCTCAGTGCTTCGCTGGCAGCGTTGGGCAAGTGGTGGGCGCCCTGGTTTGGCGACCTGGCCGCCATCGCAGACATGGTCAACTTCGCAGTGACACTGGCGTTCATCACCGCTGTGTTCGCCATGATCTACAAGTGGATGCCAAGAACACCCGTGGCCTGGCGCGACGTGTGGTTCGGTGCGCTCATCACGGCCTTGCTGTTCACGGTGGGCAAGACCTTGATCGGCGTGTACATCGGCCGCAGCGGCGTGGCCTCGGTGTTCGGGGCGGCGTCCTCCCTCGTGGTGCTGCTGCTGTGGGTGTACTACTCGGCGCAGGTGTTTCTGCTCGGGGCGGAGTTCACCTGGGTGTTCGCGCAACGCAGAAAACCGGCTTCACCCAACCCCGCTGCTTTGAAGGTGCAGGAACCCGCCTGAGCCGGCGCATGCCTGCCACAGGCACCTGACTTGCCCTCTGGCTGCCATGATGTCCACCATGTCCAACCCTGCGCGCCCCCTGGCCTCCTCCACCCCACCACAGTCTCACGCTTGCGACCGGCTCAACGTGAACCGCTCGTTCACCTGCCGTTGCGGCCAACCCGTGTTCTTTCGCAACAGCATCTGCCTGGCCTGCATGGCTCCGCTGGGCTATGACCCGCAGCGCGGTGCGTTGCTTCCCCTGAGTCCCCTGAGCGACGAGGCAGTGGACATGGAGCTTTGGCAAAGCGCCGAGCCCACGCAACACGAGGGGCGGTACGC
Organism: Pseudomonadota bacterium; assembly: GCA_040385485.1. Taxonomy (GTDB): domain Bacteria; phylum Pseudomonadota; class Gammaproteobacteria; order Burkholderiales; family Burkholderiaceae_C; genus Hydrogenophaga. The sequence continues at coordinate 202,396 of JAZKHJ010000020.1, forward strand.
ACGCTGTCGCAACCTGAATTCGGCCGCGGCCTGCAACTGGCTGATCCCGCTCACCGACGCCACATCGCCAGAGCAGGATCTGTGTCTGTGCTGCCGTCTCACGCGCCGACTGCCCGATCTGAGCATCGCCAGCAACGCGGTGTGGTGGGGCCGCATCGAGACCGCAAAAAGGCGGATGCTGTCATCGATGCTGGGCATGCATTTGCCCGTGGTGCCATTGGCCGACGACCCCCAACAGGGTCTGGCCTTCGACATCCTCACATCCACGAATGGCATGCCCGTCATCACGGGCCATGAGAACGGGGTGATCACGCTGGATGCACAGGAAGCGGACGACCCCACCCGTGAACTGCGCCGCACCCAGTTGCTGGAACCGTACCGCACCTTGCTCGGTCACCTGCGGCACGAGGCCGGGCATTACTACTGGCACCGTCTGGTGGAAAACACCGAGTGGCTCACGGCTTTCAGACTTGAATTCGGCGACGAGCGCGAAGACTACCGGGGCGCGCTGCAAAGACACTACGCACAGGGACCACGCGCCGACTGGAGCCTGCACCACGTCAGCGCCTATGCCAGCTGCCATCCGTGGGAGGACTGGGCCGAGACATGGGCCAACTACCTCCACATGACCGACACGCTGGACACCGCCCAGAGCTTCGGCATCGATGGGGAGCGGCTGGAGCTGACCTATGAGCCCTTCACCGCCGAAGCGTTCGACGACACCGGCGCCGACAGTGCCGAATTCCTGCGCCTGCTCAACCAGTGGATGCAACTCACCGGTGTGCTCAATGAGCTCTCGCGCAGCATGGGTGTTCCCGACTTCTATCCCTTCGTGCTCTCGGCACCCGCGGTGCGAAAGCTGCATCTGGTGCACCGCATCATCGACGCGGCAGATGCGCAGTGGAACACCAGTGGGGGATACATGGCATGACGCATCCCGAGATCATGAAGATTTCTGCTATCCCGGTGGCCTGGCATTGCCCGCAAGCTGGTCCTGTCCGGCCACCGTGCGCGCACCATCGTCAGTGGTAGCGGGATGAGACAAGTACTGCTTGGGCAGCAGGATCTGAAAGCGCGTGCCTGCACGCCCGGACTCAACCTGGATGGTGGCGTCCAGCAGCTCACACATGCGCTTGACGATGGCCAGGCCGATGCCTTCGCCGTGGCCGGAAGTCGCGCTGCCATCGTGGCCATTCTCGGCATTGGGCGCAGGCAAGCCTCCATCCTCGGACGACACATGGGCCACATCGCCCTTGCGCGCGGCCCGGGCCATCTCGCGCGCATTGTCGGTAGCGACTTCCAGCGCATCCTGCACTTCCGACACCGGGCTGGGCCCCAGACCCGGCCCCGTGTCCTCCACCTGCAGGGACCAGCGCGCCCGATCATTGGGACCCGCATTCCCCCACGACACCTTCACACTCCCCGCCGCCGTGTACCGGATGGCATTGAGCACCAGGTTCTGCACAATCCGGTGCAGCTTCACCGTGTCGCTTTCGACCCGGAAACCGGGCTCACCGGACAGTTCGAAGGAAAGTCCCTGCGCGGCGGCAAGCGGTCGAAGGTTCTCACCCATGTCGGTCAAAAGTGCGGCAACATCTACCGCCTCGAGCCGCCGCGGCTCCTGGCCCCCTTGCAGCCGAGCCAGGCACGTGATGTCGTCCAGCAGCTTGTGCAGCGAGTGCACGTTGCGTTCAAGCATGCGCAGGAAATTCTCTCGCCCCGAGCCATCCAGGTTGGGATACCCCAGTCCCGCGGCGACGTTGGCCACCACACCCAGGTTGCCTCGGAGGTCGTGGGCAGCTTGCTGCCAGAGCAATGCGCGCTGCCGTTCCAGACTGCGCAGGTCGTTCAACGCGGCTTCGAGTTCGCTCACATAGCTGGCCGCCTCCATCTGCTGCAGTTTGAAGTACTGGGACGTGCTGCCACTCACGGCAAGGCTGAAGATGGCGGCCCACAACTGCCGTGCGCGCGTCAGGTCCTCGGGCATGGGAGCGGGCTTCAAGAGGGCACAAGCGTCGAGCTCCCTCACCACGCATTCGTTGAGATGGCCCAGTTCGCGCGAGACTTCGGCCAACCCGAACCCTTGCTGCCATCGGTGCAAGCCGTGCGCGGCGGCGTCGCCCAGATGGGAAACATCGGCATCGGGCTCACGCAACTGGGTCTCGAACCCTTCCAGCAATGACGGAATGTGGTCGACCAGCAAGGCACGCGGCAAGGAGTTACCAGTGGTCAATGTGGGGTCGGCCTCCACCGCAGCGCGCCACGCTCCCACGATGAGGTCACGGCGCGAGGCCATGTGGTCAGCCAGTACGGAAAGTCCTGAATCGGGCGACGGCATCGGTTACTTTCGGCAAGCTAGGTTGTCAATTTTGCACGGCTGGGCTCTCATGAGCCGCGATTATTTTCCCGAACGCTGTCCAGTGGAAGCCGATCATTCGGTATCGCGCTTCGCAGGCTCCCGGCCATCCGACGGAGCGATCAGGACACTGTGGTCGCGCGCCATGCGCACTTTCAGGCGCCTGAGCCACACGAGCACCAGGAGGATGAAAGCGGTGGCGAGCATGGCCGTGCCTTCGCGCCCCAGCCCGGCCGACATACCCACGGCGGCCGTGGCCCAGATGGTCGCAGCCGTGGTCAACCCATGGATGCGCCCTTCGTCGCCCATCTTGAGCACGGCGCCTGCACCCAGAAAACCGATTCCAGACACGAGCCCCTGCACCACACGGCTCAACGCATCGGGGCTCATGCCGGCCTCGGCAGGCACCAGCACGAAGAGCGCGGCTCCCAGCGACACGAGCATGTGGGTGCGCAGGCCCGCGTCGGCATCGCGGCGCTCGCGGTCCCAGCCGATCACCGCCCCCAGCAACAAGGCCACCGTCATGCGCGCGGTCACCCGGGTGACCTGCTCCACCTGCAGCAGATCGGAAAACTCGGCACGCAGGGTGGCCCAGATGATCTCGAGAACTGACATGGGCGATCCTTTCGCGAACGAACTTCTAGGTGTTGTGGGGGGATGAGGCCCTGGCATGTTGCCAGGCCGCGATGTGCTGGAGCAATCGGGCAGGGTCCACCGGCTTGGTGAAATGCTCATCGAAGCCGGAAGCGCGCGCGCGAAGCTTGTCGTCTGCCTCGCTGCGACCAGTCAGTGCAAGGATCAGCATGTGCACGCCGCCCGCGGACTGGCGGATGCGTTGGGCGACCGCATGCCCATCCAGTCCCGGCATGCCGATGTCCAGAATGCTGACGTGGGGATGGAAGCGCGCCACCTGCTCCAGCGCTTCAAGGCCATTGCGCGCCACCTCGACAGCATGGCCTTCCAGGCTCACAAGCATGGCCAGGGTTTCCACGGAATCAGCATGGTCGTCGGCGATCAACACCCGAAGCGGGCCACCGTCCGTGGGCTGCAAAGGTCAAGGCGAATGGGGGGCGGTCATGGGGAAACGCAAGGATATGAAGTCGGGAGTGGATGGCGAAACAATGCGCTGCCGCATTCAACCACGGCGTTCACGGGAAGGGGTGGACCCCAGCCGAGTTGCATGGACCCAGGCATGTCGATTGCCCCGCCTGTTTTTCCATCAATACTCTGGAGGCCCTCATGAAATCCCTTCTTCTAGCCGTGGCTGTCGCCATCGGATCTGTCGTGTCGACCGGCTGCGCCGTGACCAGCGGCCAGAGCAGCGTGGGCCAGTTTGTCGACGACACGACCATCACAACCCGGGTGAAGGCCCGATTCGCGGAAGACCCGCAGGTGAGTGCCATGCGCATTGGCGTCGAGACGCTCAACGGCACCGTGCAACTTTCCGGCTTTGCCACCACCCAAGGCGAGAAAGACAGGGCCAGTTCCGTTGCCCGGGCGGTGCCCGACGTGCGCAATGTGCAGAACAACATCGTGGTTCGGCCCGCGAACTGAGCGGGCAAGTGCGGCCTGTCCAACAAGAAGAAAAAGGCAGAGGTGGCACACAGAAGGGCCACCTCTCCTTTGCTCACCGGTCAGGTCAGGTTCAAAAGCGGTGCACGTAACCCAGACTGGTGGTGGTGATGTCGCGTCGACCGGTACCAACGAAGTTCAGGTCGTAGCGATTCCATTCCAGAACCACCGACGATCTGGGCGACAGGTTGAAACCCACGCCCACGCCGTACGAGCCTTCCCATCCGCTGTCGCTGCCGCTGGCCAGACCGGACAACGGACTGGCGCTCACTTTGGTGCGACCGTACAGCGTCCCCACCTTGGCAAACAGGTTGAAACCTCCCAGGGGCACATGGCCCACCAGGCTGATGTTCACACCATGCGCATGCGTGCGGCCACCGCCACGGGTGGAGCGACCAAAGTCCACATAGCCCAGCTCGGCGCCAAAGTGCTCGTTGAACATGCCGCCGGTGTAGATGTTGTACGAGGTGTTGCTCTCCGAGCATGCGAACCCACCACCACCGCACGGGGTGTCCCAGTCAGGTTTGCCGACATTGACACCAATGTAGCCGTTGGTTGCGTACGGAATGACCGAATAGGAGCCTGTGGACGAGTCGTACATGCGTCGTTGACCCGTGGAATTCGACGTAGTAGCCTGCGCCATCGTCGCCTCGCTGGTGGATGCGGCGGGTGCCGTGGAGCCTTGCATGGTCTGGGCATGGCCGGCACCAGCACAAGCCAAAGCGAGTGCTGCCAACGGCCATGATCTTGAGGAATGGATTGAACGATTCATGGTGCAGTCCTGAAGTAGGTTGATGGAAACTGCGTAAAGACTGACGCAGTCGACTTTCAGGGCAAGCTGCGTGCCCTGATGTTCGAATGGAACAGGACACAGGGACCATGACGACATGAAACAGTGGATGCGTTTGCGCTTGAAACCTCAATCGATCCGATCGCGCCTGGTTCTGTTGGTGCTGGCCATCCTTTTGCCGTCGCTCGTGGCGGGACTCTGGGTGGTGGGCCTGACCTTCCGGCTGGCGCGCGACACCAACCAGCGCCACCTGGAAGACACCGCGCGTGCGCTGTCCATGGTGCTGGACCTCGAACTCGCCAAGCGATCGGGGGTGGTCCGTGGCCTGGCGCTCTCACGCATGCTGGATGCCGCACCCAACCTTGCCCCCGGCACCCTGCGCGCGTTCGACGATCAGGCACGTCGCACGCTCACCGGCCTGGAGGGCTGGCTGGAGATGCGCAGCGCCGATCGCGTGTTCATCAATACCCGGCTGACGCCCGGCGAGCTGCCTCGCTCCCCGGCGCCAGTGGCCTTGGCGCCATTGGTCGACAAGCCCCAGATCCAGCCGTTGCGTGAAAACGATCAGCTCGGGATCTACCACGCCGCGCTGGTGCAGCCAGTGTTGCGCGAAGGGCGCGCCGTGCTCAACCTCACCCTGACAGTGATGCCGCACGAATTCCAGCGCATCATCGACCAGCAAAAGATCAACGAACAGTGGGTGGCGGCGATCCTGGACAGCGAAGGTCGTCTCGTGGCGCGCCACCCTGGCGGCACGGCCCACGCCGGACGCTATGCGACCGACGAACTGCGCCGACGTTTGTCCACCGAGCGCGAAGGCCTCTTGCACACCATGTCGCTCGAGGGCAACGACATCACCGTCTTCTTCAGCACCTCCGAACAGGGCTGGACGTACGTCACCGGCATGCCGACGTCGCGCTTCGAAGGCGTGGTGCCGGAGGACGTGCGCAACGCGGCGCTGGCCACCTTGCTGATGCTCGCGCTGGCCATCGCCGCCGCCTTGGGCGTATCGCGCAGCATCGTGCGCCCGATCCACGCCATCAAGCAACTCGCACTGGGCATGCGCGACGGGGGTACCGTGCACGCCGATCCCACCGGCATCACCGAGTGCGACGAGGTGGCCCAGGCCCTGGAACGGGCCAGCCAGTCGATTCAAGGCGCCCAGGTCGAGCTGGAGCGACGCGTGGCGGAGGCCGTCGCCCTCACCCGCAACGCCGAGCAGCGCATGTCGCACAGCCACCGGCTTGAGGCGCTGGGCCGGCTCACAGGTGGCGTGTCACACGATTTCAACAACCTGCTGGGCGTGATCAGCAACAGCGCGCACCTGATGCTGAGAAAGACAAGCGACCCGGAGCTCACCTCGGCGCTGGAGGCCTGCCTGCGGGCGGTGGGCACCGGAAGTCGCCTGACCCAGCATCTGTCCCGCTTCGCCGGACGGCAACCGGTGCGCCCTTGTGTCATCCACCTGGCGATCTTTCTGCCCGAAACCGCGGATCTGATTCGCGCGTTGTTGGGTCGCCATGTCCAGCTCACGGTGGTGATCGACCCGTCGATGCCGACCTTGTTCGCCGATCCCAACGAGCTGGAACTCGCCCTGATCAATCTGGCGCTCAATGCGCGCGATGCCATCGCCGAACGCGGTCAGGTCGAGCTTCGGACCTGGCGGGCCGAGCCCGAGGACTGTGCGGAGCTGGACCAGGACGACTGCGTGGTCGTGTCCGTCACCGATGACGGGCGCGGCATGGGCGAGGACATCATCAAGCGGGTGTTCGAGCCCTTCTTCTCCACCAAGGACCCCCTGCAGGCCACCGGGCTGGGGCTCAGCCAGGTGTACGGTTTCTGCCGCCAGTCGGGAGGCACCGTGCGAATCAACAGCACGCCGGGCCTGGGCACCACCGTGAGCATGGTTCTGCCGGCATCCGGCGCCAGCGAGCCCACCATCTCCTCCACAGGCTCGCGGCCTTCCATCATGGGGGCCCGTGTGCTGCTGGTGGACGACAACGAGGAACTTCGCGGAGTCACCGCTGCGCTTCTGGCCTCCTATGGGTGTGAAGTGATTTCCAGCTCATCGCCCCAGGAGGCGCTGCGCATCCTGCAGACCAACGGAAACTTCGACGTGGTGCTCTCCGACGTGCTGATGCCCGGCCCCATGGACGGCGTGGCCCTGGCCAAACAGGTGCGTGAACTCATGCCTGCGTTGCCGGTGGTGTTGATCAGCGGCCACCGGGGCAACGCCGAGGATCTGGATTTCCCTTTCATCCAGAAGCCGTGCACGCCTGAAACCCTGGTGGCTGCGCTTGAGAAGGCCATGGCGCTGCAGCGTGAAGGCTGCACACCGCCCTGAAGTGTTGTTTCGGGAACGCCATGTGCCCGTTGGAGGAGGGTCGAACACGACCAGATGGCCGGCTCACAGGCCCGGCTTCAACCCCAAACTTCAAAGGAATGTCATGGACAACAAGGACGTCATCAAAACACTGAACTCATTGATCGAAACTTCGAAAGATGGGGAGTATGGTTTTCGACTCTGCGCCGAGCATGCGCAAACGGGTCAGATCAAGCAGCTCTTTCAAACCAGGGCAGACGGATGCGCCCGGGCTGCTTCGCAACTTCAAACCTTGGTGATCCAGTACGGTGGCAAAGCGGAAACGGAAGGCTCCACGGCTGGCTCGCTGCACCGCGGCTGGGTCGCGGTCAAAGGCACCCTGGCGGGATACTCCGATTTGAAAATGCTCGAGGAAGCGGAGCGTGGAGAAGACGCTGCGCTGGATGCCTACCGCAAGGCCCTGCGTGATGACGACCTGCCTTCGGACGTTCGTTCCGTGGTGGAGCAGCAATACCAGGGGGTCAAGGAAAACCACGACCAGATGCGCAACCTGCGCGACCGCGCGCGCGAGAGCAGCCACTGACCGATCTTTGCCGGACGTGAACCGGTTTGATCACCTCAACGCCGCGAAGACTCTTCGCGGCGTTGAGGTGTCCCTTCCTGTTTCGGCAGTTCGGCAGCCAGTTCCGCATCGCTGTGACCATCGCCCACCGGGTCGGCCGATTCGTCTTCCACTCCCGGAGTTGAGGGCGTCGTCTTGCCTCCCTCATCGAGATCCGGGGAGGGAGGCTGCACGGTGGTCAGAGGTGCGTGAGGATCCAGCAGTGCGCAGGGCGTGGGCTCCGCACCCGGCAGGTCTTTGCGGGTGGCCTGGCACACCACTTCTTCCACGCTGGCGCATTCCAGAGCGCTGAGCTTTTTCTCGGTCATCGCATCCCTCCTGCGCTCAACAGCTGGACCAGGTCCGCCGCCAGATCTTCCTGGGACAGCGCCAGGTCGACAGTCGCGCGCAAATGCCCCTCCCGGGTTCCACAGTCGTATCGGCGCCCCTCGCAAAGCAAAGCATCAACGCCTTCTGCAGCGGCAAGCTGAAGGATCGCGTCGCCAAAACTGTTGGGATGCTCTCCTTCGGGCCGTTGGTTCTTCAAATGCCGGAACAGGTCGGCGCCGAACACACAACGCCCTGCCCGCTCGGACCCGCCAGACACCGCCAGCGACACATCCAGTGGTCTCAAACGGCTGGAGGTGCCGAGGAACTCGCTGTTGAAAGACGACACGCCCACCACGGAGCGCTGGGTTCGTTCAAACGTCTCCACCAACTGTTGCAGCACAGGCGGTGCACCCACCCAGAGCTCCTGCGGCAGCAAGACGGCGAAGGGTTCGTTCTCCAGCAGATGCTCCACACAGAGCAGAGCATTGGCAATCCCCAGAGGGCGAGGCTGGCGCACGAATGCACAGGCCATGTCGCCCGGTGTGATCGCCCGCACGAGATCCAGCAGATCGGTTTGCTTGGCCTGTTCGAGCTGGCGCTCCAGTTCAAGGTTCAGATCGAAATGATCCTCCACCGATCGGAGGTTGTGTCCGGTCACGAACAGCATTTCGCGGAATCCGGACGCGTAAGCCTCTTCAACCGCGTATTGAATCAAGGGCTTGTCGAGCACCGGCATCATCTCGGTGGGAATGGTCTTGCTCGCAGGCAGTCTGCGAGTGCCCAGCCCACCCAAGGGAAACACCGCTTTCACGGGGCGTCGAACGGACGCTTGCACGCCCGTCGACGAGGTGGCCAGCGGGGTCAACGGGTCACGCGCGCAACAAGCGCACCAACAGCGAAGGCCAGCAGGACAGACGACAACGGATGCTGACGCACCGTCTCGCGCACGCTCTGCGTCCATTCATCACCGCGTTCGCGCAGATGTTGTGCCTGCTCGTGCAAGGCATCGCTTGCGTGGACAACGCCCGACTCCAGTTTCTGCACTGCAGGCCCGGCCTTGTCGGCGAATCGATCCACTGCGCTGTGTGCACTCTCGGTCACACGGTTCAGGATGTCCTTGCCCTGGCCTTCCACGGACGTTTGTCCTGCGGGCCGGGAAAAATCCGATGAGCCTGTCGGGGTGGGGCGAATTGTGCTGTCAGCCATTGCGGTCTCCTAAAAGGACGTGGAAGAAAGAGTCTCATGGGGGAGGCGCCTGGGCCATCCCCGGAGACCTCTTGTCACGGCAATCGGCATGCCGGGACGAAGCCCACAGTCCAGGAAACCTCAGCCCTCGCTGCCTTTGTCCGCCGTGTATTGCTTCAGACGGTTGTAGAGCGTCTTCAAGCTGATCCCCAGTGCAGCCGCCGTGCGTTCCTTTTGATGCCGGTAGTGGCGAAGCGTGGCCAGAATGATGGTCTGCTCGGCCTCGGCGAGCGTGACCCCCATCGAGATAACGATCGAATCGCCCTGCGCGTGCGCCTCGGCAGGCGCGGACTCGCGCGTGCTCCCCTGCGCGGGCATCGGTGTGGGGGCGGGAATCTCGGCGTGATCTTCCACCTGCCGGGGCAGCCACTGTGCGTCAATCTGTGAGTCCAGCGACATCACGTAAGCCCGGTACACCGCGTTGCGCAGCTCCCTCACGTTGCCGGGCCACGGGTAGCGGGCGAGCTGCTCCAGCGCCTGGGGAGTGAAGGTCTTGATCTTGCCCTCCTGGGTGCTGACCGTGCGCAGGAAGTGCTCTGCCAGCAGCCCCACGTCCGACAGACGATCACGCAGCGGCGGCAATTCGATGGGAAAGACATTGAGCCGGTACATCAGGTCTTCGCGCAGGCGACCGTTGGCCACCGCCTGCATCGGAGAGCGGTTGGTGGCGGCGACGATGCGAACGTCGGTCTCCTGGGTCTGGGTGGCGCCCACCCGCATGAACCGCCCGGTCTCCAGCACCCGCAACAGTTTCACCTGCAGGTCCAGGGGCATTTCAGTTATTTCATCCAGAAACAGGGTTCCGCCCGCGGCACGTTCGAAAAAGCCCTGGTGTTGGCGCTCGGCACCCGTGAAGCTGCCCTTCTCGTGGCCGAAGATTTCGCTTTCGATCAGGTTGGGCGAGATGGCTCCGCAGTTGACCGCCAGGAACGGCATCCTGCGCCGGCGGCTCAATTCATGAATGGTCTGGGCAACCACCTCCTTGCCGGTTCCACTTTCACCCGTGATGAACACGGTGACGCCCGTACCCGCCACTCGGGAAATCTGCTCATACACGCGCTGCATGTTGGGAGCGCGCCCCCAGAGCTGCCCGAAATGCCCGACGTTGGCAAGTTTTTCTGTCAAATCTGCCACTTCGGCCTGAAGCACGGCCGGCTTCATCACGCGCGAGAGCACCCCTTGCAGGTGTTTGAGGTTGATGGGTTTGACGATGTAGTCCACCGCGCCCAGACGCAGCGCAAGAATGGACGTTTCCAGACTCGCGTGGCCGGTGATGAGCACCACCTCGGAATTGGAAAGGAGCTCGGGATCGTTGAACAAGTCCATGCCGCTCCCGTCGGGCAGGCGCAGGTCGAGCAGCACGATGTCGGGCTGCTGAAGCGCGAGCTGTTTGCGCGCATCCAGCAAGGTGGAGGCGGTGGACACCGTGAGGCCTTCGCTGGCGATCAACGCCTTGAGCGACGCAGCCGAGTCCACATCGTCCTCAACGATCAGGGCGTGAGTCATGCATTCACCAATCTGGAAATTGACAACGCGGCCCGGCCCACAAGCCAGCGGCCAAGTGGACGGTACGCGCTAGCCATAGCCGGCATACAACCTCTGATGGCCTGCACCTCCGCCCTTCAAGCAACGGGGCATCATGCCACTTTTCGCACGATTTTTTGATTTCAAACCGCGGCAGAGAGCCCGTTGATGATAGGGCGAGCTGGCTCGGACTGAAGTGCGCTGGCGCACCAACAAGGGCGTGTTGTTGCAGGGGCAGGCGGCAAATGCTGCCGGCAGTCTTTCAGGGCCCGGCGATGCCGGGCTCTTCTTGCACGAGCAGCGTGGCGCCGTTGTCAGGACGCTATCGCGATGATTTGCCCGGGTGTGCGAGGAGGCTCCTGTATGGGCGCCTGCTCCGGGGCAACGGGCGGATCCGTCACCTCGGGTGGCACCTCCGTGGGCCCCTCCGGCGGAGCGTCGGGAAAGGGGGGCGTCGGCGACGGGGTGGGGCTCGGGACATCGGGAGTGGGTGGCGGCACTTCCGGTGAATGGTCCATTCGGGCGGGGAAGTCCAAGTCGCTCAGATCCGTGGAAGGACCGGGCACGCGCTGCGCGTGCAAAAACCCGATGTTCATGGTGTTCTCCTGTGACCGCGAACCCGGCAATCGGCGTGCCCGCCGACGATCCGCTGAAAGGTCGTCGCGGTTGGCATCTCGATTGCCATGCGCAGTTGCCCCTCGCAAAAAGTCAACAAGGGGACCCCGCTACTCCACAGGAAATCCATATGTCACAACACTCCAGCCCCTTCGACAACCGCCTCCTTGCTGCCCTGGGGAGGGTGGAATGGTCGCGATTGCAGCCCTATCTGGAACGCGTGGAACTCATGCGGCACCAGCCGCTGTATTCACCCGGCGAAACCATGTCACACGCCTATTTCCCCACCACGGCCATCGCTTCCATGATGCTCGTGACGGAAAGCGGCGCCTGCGCAGAATCGGCACTGGTGGGCAATGACGGCATGTTGGGCGTGTCCCTCTTCATGAGCGGGGGATCCACCTGCGGCAGCGCACTGGTGATGACCGCCGGCGAAGCCTGGCGCCTCCCGGCAGGCGTGCTCAGGCACGAGTTCAATCTGGCGGGCTCGACCATGCGGATCCTGCTGCACTACACCCAGGCATTGCTCACACAGATGTCGCAGCGTGCGATCTGCACGCGGCACCACTTGATCACACAGCAGGTTGCAGTGTGCCTGCTGCAACAGGCCGACCGCACCAGCAGCGCCGAGGTGCTCATGACGCAGGAGCAGATCGCCGCTCGACTCGGTGTGCGGCGCGAGGGCGTCACCGAAGGTGCGGGAACGCTTCAGAAGCTCGGTCTGATCCGCTACGCCCGCGGTCATGTCGAAGTGCTCGACCGCGACGGTCTGGAAGAACAAGCCTGTGAGTGCTACGCCTTGTTGCGGGATGAATACCAGCGCCTGTTGCCTGTGGCCGCGTGTCAGCAGTGCCTGGAGGCCGTCGCCTGACGCTCCTGGTTCACCCCGCTCAAGCGCGACGCTTGGAGGGCGACTTGGGCGCGGTGCGGCGTTTGGGCGACGCAGCCGGGCTGGTTGGCGCGGGTTTCTCCTTGCGCTGCGCCAGACTGCGGGACAGCAACTGGGTGAGATCGACGACATTGGAGGGCGCGGCATTCTGAGGCGCGTCTTCCACGGGCGTGACCGATTTCGTGTCGCCCGCTTCCAGCTTCTGGTCCACCAACGCCTGCACGGCGCTCACGAACCGGTTCTCGTATTGCTGAGCGTCCCACGGCTGGATCATGTCGCTGATCAACTGGGTCGCCAGCTTCAGTTCGGCCGCCTTCACGCCCGCAGCGGTCTTGCCCTCGGGGGGCAGCTTCAGCTGATCCACCGGGCGGATCTCGCTGGCCCAGCGGATGGTGTTGAGCACCAGCGCGGACCCCATGGGAATCAGCGCCGCCAGGTGTTCCTTGGTGTGCATCACCACGCGCGAGATGCCGATCACCCCGGCCTCGAACATGGCTTCCCGCAACAGCGCATAGACCTTTTCGCCCTTGCCGATCGGCTCCAGGTAGTACGGCTTCTCCAGCAGCAGAAACGGGATCTCGGCCGCCTTCACAAACGCTTCGATCTCGATCGTCTGGGTCGACGTGGGTAGAGCGGCCTTGATCTGCTCGTCGCTGATGAGCACGTACTCGCCGTCGTCCTGCTGGATGCCCTTGACGACATCGTCGCTGGTGATGGGCTTGCCGGTGCGCTTGTTGATGCGCTGGTAGCCCACCGGGTCCATCGAGCGCTTGTCCAGCCAGTCGAAGTCGATGCCGGCGTCTTGCGAAGCCGGGTACACCGCCACCGGCACATGGACGAGTCCAAAGCTGACGGCGCCCTTCCAGATCACGCGTGGACTCATGGTGTGTACCCCAGTTTTTTCATGGCCGATGTGAGGGCGCGCGCCGAGCGGGCGTAAGTGCTCCACGGCGCATTGCCCGTGGGCAGGCGCTCCTGCACGCTGCGCAGAGTCCAGTGGTCCCCTGCGCGCAATGAAGCCAGCTCGCCCCACTCCACCGGCACCGAGACACCCAGACCTGGCCGCGCTCGCGCAGACCACGCACTCACCGTGGTGGCGCCGCGGCCATTGCGCAGGTAGTCGACAAAGATCTTGCCCACCCGGTTCTTCGGGCCGCTCCTGGCCACGAAGCGCTGCGGAATGACCTTGCTCATGTGTTGCACCACCGCCTGCGAGAAGCCCTTGGCCTCGTCCCAGGTGTGTTGCTGGCGAATGGGCACCACCACATGAAGGCCCTTGCCGCCGCTGGTCTTCAGGAAGCACGCCAGGCCCAGTTGCTCGAGCAGCGATTGCGTGAGCAGCGCCGCCTCCTGCACCTGTTCCCAGGCAACCCCTTCACCCGGGTCCAGATCGAACACCAGGCGATTGGGCGTCTCGAAGCTGCGAGCGACCGCGTTCTGGGTATGGAACTCCACCACATTCCATTGCGCTGCCGCCAGCAGCCCCTCGGGTTTTTCAACGGCGATCCAGGGTGCCTTGCCGGGCGAGGACGTGAGGTCGAGTTGCGTGATGCCGGGCAGCGGGGAGGCGAGGTGCTTCTGGAAGAACATCTCGCCGTTGATGCCCTCGGGCGCCCGCAGCAGCGCGACCGGGCGTTGCCTGACATGCTCGATCATCAGGGCGGCCACCGCCTCGTAGTGCTGGAACAGATCGAGCTTGGTCGCGCCGGTGCCGGCGTCGATGACGCGTTCAGGATGGCTGATGCGCATCGGCCGGGATGAGGTGGGGGCTTTGGCGGGCACGGGCGGTACGTTGGGTTTGGGGACTGGCGCGGGTGGATCCGCAGGTTGCGGCAACTCGCGTTCCACGGTGTCGGCGGCCTTGTCGTCCCGCAGACCCACAAACACGCCATGGCGAACGTGCCCATCGGTGGTCCAGTCGGCAAAGGCGACCTCGGCCACCAGCGTGGGCTCGATCCAGTGCGCCTTGGCGGCCAACTTCGGGGGCGTGATGAAAGGGCTGGTCGCCCGGGTGAGCGTCTCCATGCGGCGACGCAGGCTGGCGAGGGTCTTGGTGCTGAAGCCGGTGCCCACGTTGCCCACGTGGCGCAATTCGCCCGGTCCGTCGAACACGCCCAGCATCAAGGCGCCGAAGCCGGTGCGGGCACCCTTGCCCTCGGTATAGCCACCAATCACGAACTCCTGCCGCTGGCCGCACTTGAGCTTGAGCCAGTCGGTGCTGCGCGCGGTGCGGTAGGGCGAGCTTTTGCGCTTGGCGATCACCCCCTCGAGCCCGATTCGGCAGGCCGACAGCAACACCGCCTGCGCCGCCCCGTCAAACGCGGCGCTGAACTGCACCTCATGCACCGGCGAATGTGCCAGCACATGCTTGAGAACTTCGCGTCGTTCGACCAACGGAGCAGCCCTGAGATCGTGCCCATCCACGAAGGGCAGATCGAACACATAGAACACCACGTCGGACGTGCGTCCGTTGTCGAACGACCGTTGCAAGGCGCCGAAATCGGGCAGGCCCTTGGCGCCAGGCACGACGATTTCGCCGTCGTACCACCCACTGGGCAAAGCCATGCCCACCAAAGCGCCGTGCAAGGGTTTCAGGCGTGAGGTCCAGTCGTGTCCGTTTCGGGTGAACAAGGCTACCGTCCCACCGTCGACGCGGGCCAGCATGCGGTAACCATCAAACTTGATTTCGTACATCCAGTCGGCGTCGTCGGTCGGGGGCTGCTCGACCCGGGTCGCCAGTTGGGGCGACAAGGTCGCCGGCATGGCGCTGGCCACGGCCTTGGTGGGCAAGGCCAGCTGCGCAGAGGCGCCCGGAGCCACTGCGGAGGACACGCTCTGCGGCGCGGCCTCGACCACGCTGTATTCCTGCTCATCCCGGGCAAATGCATCGCGCTCTTTCACCAGAAGCCAGGCGGGCTTGGCCTCGTTGCGGCCCTTCATGCGGACCAGCGCCCAGCGCCCTTGCAACTTGTGGCCGATCAGATCGAACTTCAGACTTCCCTTGCGCAGCCCCTCCATCGGATCGCCCAGGGGCTGCCACAAGCCCTTGTCCCACACGATGACGCGGCCCGCGCCATATTGGCCGGAAGGAATGGTGCCCTCGAAGGAGGCGTAGGCCACCGGATGGTCTTCCACCTCCACCGCCATTCGCTTGACCGACGGATCCAGACTGGGCCCCTTGGGCACGGCCCAGCTCTTCATCACGCCGTCGAGCTCCAGGCGGAAGTCGTAATGCAGGTGACTGGCCCAGTGCTTCTGCACCACGAAGCCCAAGGCCTCGGACGCCTCCACCGCCTCACCCGGCGGTTCGGGCGTGACGGCAAAGTCGCGCTTGGACGTGTACGGCTGCAGCAGGTCCCGCGAGTGCAGCGGCCTGGAGGAAGGAGTGTGTGCTGTGCGAGGCATGCGGGCCATGGCATGCAAGGGCAAGCGACGAGCCCGCATGGCGGACTTGCGATTCCTCGGTCACCGCCAGCAGCCAGAGGTGATCGGCAAATATGACCGAACCGCATTGCCGAAATTCTTGCCTGAGACCGCAGCGGACAGGCAACAAGTCCAGATTCCGCGAGAGTTGTGGCGGGCACGCTTTTCGCCCCTCTGGAGCCGGATGCGTCCACGGTGGGCGCACCTCGTTCAAGGAGCGAAAACCATGCCCAGATCAGACACAAAGACCGAGCGGAAGGTGGGTGAAGTGATGCATGAGTTCAAGGAGGGCGATCTCAAAAGTGGTTCAGGAAAAACGGTGCGGGACCGCAAGCAGGCGATCGCCATCGCATTGTCGGAAGCGCGTGAGATCGGGGGCCGGGTGCCTGCGCGCAAGAAGCGGCGCAAGACGGCTTGACCGATCTGCGCGCTTCACTGCGTGCCCGTGCCACTTCGAGGCGGGGTGGCCGTCCCGTCGGGCGAACTCGCCGGTGGATTCGCGGGCGGCATGGGCGTGGCCGGGGTGGCGCCAGGTGCGGGGATGGTGTCATCCCTGGTGGTCGGCATCGGCGCGTCCGATGGCTTCCGATCGCACGCGGTCAGCAGTGTTCCGGACGCCGCGACCAACACGGCACAGAGAAAGTATCGGAAGGTGGATTTGTAGTGCATGAGAGGTCCTCCTGGGTTCTCCAACAACGGCGTTGGAGCAGCAAGGCGGGCAATTCGGGTGCCCATGAGACCGATCGAAGACCATGCCGATTCACGATTCGTTGGATAGCGAACAGACCTCTTCACGGTCCCTCTGTAGGGTCGGTTCGTACAACTCAAGGAGAGCGTGATGAACTCAGGCAACCCGTTCACCAGCACGCACCGGCGATCGCCTTTCATTGCGATGACCGCTCTGCTGCTCGTCGCCTGCGGCGACTCCGCCCTGTTGGCCGTGGACACGGGGTACGGACCGGATCCTCAACTCCCGGAACCGGTCAGGACAACGATCCCCACCGTCAAGGTCGCACCAGCCCAGCCCTGGGGGGAAGGTCAGGCCCCCACCGCCGCCAGCGGCACCACGGTGCGCAAGTTCGCCGGTGGGTTGGACCACCCCCGCTGGCTCCACGTGCTGCCCAATGGCGATGTGCTCGTGGCCGAGACCAACGCGCCGAAGCGTCCCTTGCGCGACGAGCTCCTGGGCATGAAGGGCAAGGTGATGGGATTCGTGATGAAGCGCGCTGGCGCAGCCACGCCCAGCGCCAATCGAATCACCTTGCTGCGCGACGCTGACGGCGACGGCACTGCGGAAGTGAGAAGCGTGTTTCTGGACAACCTCAACTCCCCCTTCGGCATGGCCTTGGTTGGCAACGAACTGTTCATTGCCAACACGGACGCCGTGGTGAAGGTGCCCTACCAGCCCGGCGACACACGCGCCAGCGCCCCGGTGACCAAGGTGGTCGATCTTCCCGGCGGGCCGCTGAACCACCACTGGACCAAGGGCCTCATCGCGAGTCCCGACGGCAACCGGCTGTATGTCTCCGTGGGCTCGAACAGCAACGTGGCGGAACACGGCATGGACCACGAAAGAGGAAGGGCGGCCATCTGGGAATTCGACCGCGTCACGGGCGTTGGCCGCATCTTTGCCAGCGGGATCCGCAATCCCGTGGGCATGGCCTGGAAGGGCGATACCTTGTGGACCTCGGTCAACGAACGCGACGAGCTCGGCTCCGACCTCGTGCCCGACTACATGACCTCGGTGCGCGACGGTGGCTTCTACGGCTGGCCGTACAGCTACTACGGGCAGCGAATTGACATAAGGCCCGAGCCACCGCGCCCGGATCTCGTGGCCACCGCCATCAAGCCCGACTACGCGCTGGGCAACCACACCTCGTCACTGGGACTGGCCTCGGCGCAGGGCAGCACGCTGGGTGGCCCGTTTGCCGAGAGCGGCATGTTCGTCGGCCAGCACGGTTCCTGGAACCGCAACCCACCGAGTGGTTACAAAGTGATCTTCGTGCCCTTCTCCGGCCCACAGCCCAGCGGACCTCCGATCGATGTGCTGACCGACTTTCTTGACGGCGACGGACGTGCCCGCGGCCGCCCGGTTGGCGTGGCCGTCGACAGCAAGGGCGCCTTGCTGGTGGCTGACGACGTGGGCAATGTCATCTGGCGCGTGTCCGGTCCTGCCACGCTGGCGACCACACCTCAAGCGCCCAACCCGGTGCCGCCACCCGAACCCGCCGCATCGGCGCCTCGTTGAGGCACTTCGTTCGTCGCGCGGGTCGTGCTACGGCCTGGAGATGCCCACCAGGGCCTTGGCGGTGACCTCGAGGTCATTGACTTCAACAGCAAAGTCTCCGAGAGACACGATGCCCACCAGGCGCTTGTCGGCATTCACCACCGGCAAGCGCCTGATCTGGCACATGCTCATCTTTTTGGCGCCTTCGTCCACGGGTTCGTCCTCGTAGGCCCAGACCACGTCCTTGGACATGACATCACGAACCAGGGTGTCACAGCCCAGACCTTCGGCGACGGCACGCACGGTGATGTCGCGGTCCGTCACGGTGCCGACCATGCGGTCGTTCTCCCCCACGGGAAGCATCCCGAACTCTTCGTCGCGCATCATCGCGGCGGCATCCCGCAGCGTGGCGTCCGGGCTGATCACCTGAACGTCGCGGCTCATCACGTCTTTCAATAGTTGCATGGCTGTCTCCCAAGACTTAAACGGCGGGTGGGTCGGTTTCCCGTTCGGGGTGACGGTGTTTGGCCATGGCCTGGATGAAGGCATCCACGCCGGCGTCCGCCACGATGCCCGGATCGGGGTCCCCCGATGGCAACACCAGCGCCACGCCTGCTGCATCCAGCAAGGTCATCGACGCAGGCAGGACCATGATGGCCTTGCCATGGCGGTGCTGATCGCGAATGAACTCCATCGTGTGGCCATCGCGCGCCAAAGCGGCAACACCAGCATCTCCGTCCGGCAGCACCAGCGAGTCGAACAGGAAACCAGGCTCGTTCTCCAGGGACGCGTCGGCGTCGATGGCCACGCCGTCACTGGTGGTCACGGGCCCGATGCGAGGCGCCACGAAACGGGGCACCGCGCCTTGCGCGAACAACGCCGCGTGCACGTTCATGACGCTTTGGCCCTCAATCCCGTCAGCCACCAGAATCGCCACCTTCCTGGCCTTGATCGAACCATCACCTGGACGGGCCAGCAGCGACAGCGTGGGCGACCTGGTCACTTCAGGCTTGGCCGGGTTGTCCAGCGCCCGGGGCATGGGCGGTGGCATCTGCGCCATGCCCAGGCCCTCGGCCACTTGCGCCGCCAGCGCCTCGGAAGCATTGAGCAATGAAGAAATCATGCGCTCCCGAATGGCCGGCACCGTCACCTTGGACAGCTCGAAGCGGAAGGCGGCGGCAATGTGTGCCTGCTCCACCGCGCTCTGGCTCTCGAAGAAGAGGGTGGCCTGGGTGTAGTGGTCGGCAAACTTCTCGGGCTTGGCGCGCACCTTGCCCTGCTCTTCCTTGGCCTGGATGCGCGCGGGAACCGACACGAAACCTTGCTGGGCGCCGGCCTGGAACGGGCAACCACCTCCCAGTGAATTGGGCTCGTAGTTGGCGCGGCCGCGGTGAATGGCTTGCCGGTGCATGCCGTCACGCTGGTTGTTGTGCACCGGCGCCAGGGGGGAGTTGATGGGAATCTCGTGGAAGTTGGGGCCGCCCAGGCGCGTGATCTGCGTGTCCACATACGAGTGGATGCGCCCTGCCAACAAGGGATCGTTGGAGAAGTCCAGCCCGGGCACGATGTGCGCCGTGCAGAACGCCACCTGTTCGGTCTCGGCAAAGAAGTTGTCGGGATTGCGGTTGAGCACCATGCGCCCCACCGGGCGCACCGGCACCAGCTCTTCGGGAACGATCTTGGTGGCGTCCAGGATGTCGAAGCTGAACTGGTCGGCCTGCTCTTCGGTGAACACCTGAAGACCCAGTTCCCACTCGGGGAACGCACCGGATTCAATGCGCTCCCACAGGTCGCGCCGGTGGTAATCCGGATCGGCGCCCGAGATCTTCACCGCCTCGTCCCACACCAGCGAGTGCGTGCCGTAGACCGGATTCCAGTGGAACTTCACGAAGACGGATTCACCAGCCTCGTTGACCATGCGGAAGGTGTGCACACCAAACCCCTGCATGGTGGCGTAGCTGCGCGGAATCCCGCGATCGGACATCGCCCACATCAGCATGTGCGTTGACTCGGGCATGAGAGAGACAAAGTCCCAGAAGGTGTCGTGAGCGCTGGCGGCCTGCGGCATCTGGTGGTGCGGCTCGGGCTTCACCGCGTGCACCAGGTCGGGGAACTTCATGGCGTCCTGGATGAAGAACACCGGCATGTTGTTGCCCACCAGATCCCAATTGCCTTCGTCGGTGTAGAACTTCACGGCAAAGCCCCGCACATCGCGCGCGGTGTCCTTCGAACCCCGCTCGCCCTGCACGGTGGAGAACCGCACGAACACCGGCGTGACCTTGCCCGCTTCCTTGAACGGCGCGGCCTTGGTGATGTCGGTCAGCGGTTCGTAGCACTCGAAGAAGCCGTGCGCACCCGAACCGCGTGCATGCACGATGCGCTCGGGAATGCGCTCGTGATCGAAATGCGTGAGCTTCTCGCGCAGGATGAAGTCTTCCAGGAGTACCGGTCCCCGCACGCCGTACTTCAGCGAGTTCTGGTTGTCGGCGATGGGCACACCCTGGTTGGTCGTGAGCATCTGCCCGGAGGAATCCACCCGCACGCGGTCCAGCGATTCGATGGTCCAGTTCACGCCTTCGGTCGCCACACCACCGGTTTTCTCGGAATGGTTCTCCTCGGAGAGCGTGCTCCCCGAGGGCAGACGCGATTGCGGCTCGACGGTCGCGCCCGGCTCGGGCGACAAGCCATTCTGAAAACCATGCTCCCCCGCCTTGCGCGGGTTGAAGGGCATGGATTCGGCGAGGAGCCCGGTTTGCTCGGCTTTGGCAGACGCCTGATCGCCCACGGCTTTGACCCTGGAGGGTGCGCTGTCGGTGTTGCGGGCGGCGGCCTTCGAGTCGGCACGAGAGTCGGTGTTCTTGGATCTGGGCACGGTGAGGCTCCTGAGATGGGTGATTCGACAGGCCGTCAGGCCACTTCCACGCCCGCGAGCGCTTCCTTGCGTGCCATCAGTTCTTCGCGCATGGCCACCAGATCGAGTTCACGTGCAGCCCTCGCCTTGGGGAATATCTCGTTGCGCTCTTCCTTCACGTGGTGGTCGATGTACTCCCCGAGCACCTTGACCTTGGCGTCAAACATCTCGTCGGCCTGCTCCATGGACTCGATCTGCGCGATGAGGTCTTTGGCGCTGGCGTGTTCCACCTCGGCCTCGGCCAGCAGGTCGGTGTCTTTGAGCGCCGCGCGCAAGGCGGGGTAGAAGATTTCTTCCTCGACGGTGGCGTGAATGGTCAGCTCATGGCAGATCTGGTGCGCCAGATCCAGTTTTTTCTGTTCCGCGCCACGTGCGGTGGAGCCTGCCAGCTCATCGTAGGCCTTGAACATCTTCTTGACCGCCTTGTGGTCGGCATCGAGCAAGGTGCATGCGTCTGCTTCTTGGCGAGTGGTTGCCATGGGAATCTCCTGAATCGGTGTGTGGGGGTTGGGAATGAGTGATTGCGGCGACCCCGCCTGGATCGACCGCATGGATCGATGGCAAGGCATGTGCCCGACCGCCCGCCCGGCGCATTCAGAGCTCGCGGGGGCGCTTTGCCGATCGGCCTTCCCATTTGCAGCAAATTTTTCCCGGCAAGCCGGCGCGCGGCGGCTTTTTACAATCGCTGACCCCCGGGTGGCGGCGGGAGTCGTCATGCCAGAATCACCAGCCGCACCCCTGTAACACCATGAAACTGCCCCACAAGCTCACCAGCATCGCGTTTGCCGCCTACATGGCCGGGATCATTGCCTTTGTGATGAGTGCGGTGCTGACCGCCATCAACACGGGCATGGCCGCCGGATTCCTCTCACGTGTGCTGCATGCCTACGCGGTGGCATTCCCGGTCGCCTTCACCTGCGTGGTGATCTTCCGACCGCTGGTCGTCTATCTGGTGAAGAAGACGGTGCAGGCGCCATCCGTGAGATGACAGGAATCAACGTAAGCCATTGATGAACAAGGAAACATCCGTGCATCCGCACGACGCGGGAGATCTGTCCGGGCACACGCCCATGATGCAGCAGTACTTCGGCCTCAAGGCCGCTCACCCGAACACGCTGCTGTTCTACCGCATGGGGGACTTCTACGAGCTGTTCTTCGGCGACGCCGAGAAGGCCGCCCGCCTGCTCGACATCACGCTCACACAGCGCGGCCAGTCGGGTGGAAAGCCGGTGGTGATGGCCGGCGTGCCCTTTCATTCCGTCGATACCTATCTGGCGCGTCTGATCAAGCTGGGTGAGTCGGTGGCCATTTGCGAGCAGGTGGGCGACGTGGCCACCGCCAAGGGGCCGGTCGAGCGCAAGGTGGTGCGCGTGGTCACGCCCGGCACCCTGACCGACAGCGAGCTGCTGTCCGACAAGTCCGAGGCCCTGCTGATGGCCGTGCACCCCGGTGCGCGCACCGGCTGTGGTCTGGCCTGGATGTCGGTCACGCAGGGCATCGTGTTCCTGGCGCAATGCGACAGCGACGAACTCGCCGACTGGGTGGCGCGCGTCAACCCCGGTGAACTGCTCTACAGCGCCGACACGTCCACCGCTTTCGAGAGGACCGTGCAGGCCCTCGCCAGCCAGACCAACGGGCAACGCCTGGTGGCGGTTCTGCGCCCGGCCTGGGCGTTTGACGCGGGCCTGGGCCAGCGCAAGCTGCTGGAGCAGTTGCAGGCCGCGAGCCTGGCCGCCTGGGACGCGCAAGACCTGACGGATGCCCACGCGGCCGCCTCGGCGCTGCTCAACTACGCCGAGCACACGCAGGGCCGCGCGCTCAGCCACGTGAAGAGCCTGCAGGTGGCGCGCAGCGATGAACTGATCGCCCTGCCGCTGAACACCCGCCGCAACCTCGAACTCACCCAGACCCTGCGCGGCGAGAGCAGCCCCACGCTGTTCTCGCTGCTCGATGTGTGCTGCACCGGCATGGGCAGCCGCGCGCTGCGCAGCTGGCTGCTGGAGCCTCGGCGCGAGCGCGCGCAGGCCCGCGCGCGCCTGGCCGCCATCGGCACCTTGCGCGGGGGCCTGTGGCAGGGCCTTCGCCAGTCGCTCAAGGGTGCCAGCGACGTGGAGCGCATCACCGCTCGCACGGCCCTGCGTCAGGTGAAGCCACGCGAGCTGGTGGGACTGGGCCAGACGCTGGAGCGCGCGCAGCAGCTGGCCATTCAGCTGGGACCCCAAGAGGCCGGCGGCCTGCTGCACGGCATCGGCCAGCACCTCACACCCCCCGAGGGCTGCGCCGGGCTGCTGCGCTCTGCCTTGCTCGCGGAGCCCGCGGCCCTGATCCGCGACGGTGGCGTGATCGCCGACGGCTTCGATGCCGACCTGGACGAGCTGCGCGCCATCCAGAACAACTGCGACGGCTTTCTGATCGAGCTGGAGCAGCGCGAGCGCACACGCACCGGCATCGCCAACCTGCGCGTGCAGTTCAACAAGGTGCACGGCTTCTACATCGAGGTCACGCAGGGCCAGGCGGCCAAGGTGCCCGACGACTACCGCCGCCGCCAGACGCTGAAGAACGCCGAGCGCTTCATCACACCCGAGCTCAAGGCGTTTGAAGACAAGGCGCTCTCCGCGCAAGACCGGGCGCTGGCGCGCGAGAAGTGGCTGTACGAGCACCTGCTCGACGAGTTGCAGGCCTGGATTGCCCCGCTCACGCAGCTGGCGCGCGCCATGGCCGCGCTGGACGCGCTGTGTGCGCTGGCCGAGCGCTCGCTCACGCTGAACTGGTGCGCGCCGCAGTTCGTGCCCGAACCCTGCATCGACATCCGCGGCGGGCGCCACCCGGTGGTGGAAGCGCGGCTCAATGAAACCAGTGGGGGCAGCTTCATCGCCAACGACACGGTGCTCGGCCCAAAGCAACGCATGCAGGTGATCACCGGCCCCAACATGGGCGGCAAGAGCACCTACATGCGCCAGGTGGCGGTGATCGTGCTGCTGGCCAGCGTGGGCAGCTTTGTGCCCGCGGTCTCCTGCCGGCTCGGCCCGATCGACGCCATCCACACCCGCATCGGCGCGGCCGACGACCTGGCCAACGCACAGTCCACCTTCATGGTGGAGATGACCGAGGCCGCGCAGATCCTGCACGCCGCCACACCCGAGAGCCTGGTGCTCATGGACGAGATCGGCCGCGGCACCTCCACGTTTGACGGTCTGGCGCTGGCCGGTGGCATCGCCACCCACCTGCACGACAAGTCGCGCGCCTTCACGCTGTTTGCCACCCACTACTTCGAGCTCACCGAGTTCCCCGCCGGCCACCATGCGGCGCTGAACGTGCATGTGAGCGCTGTCGAAGCAGGTGGCAAGGCCGGCGGCATCGTGTTCCTGCACCAGATCGAGCCGGGACCGGCCAGCCGCAGCTACGGCATCCAGGTGGCACGGCTGGCCGGCGTGCCCGCCGGCGTTGTGCAGCACGCGCGCCACGCGCTGGCCGCGCTGGAAGCGCAAAGCGAGGAAAGCCGCAGCCAGGTCGACCTCTTTGCGCCGCCACCTGCGACACTGGAGGCCGACGCCCACCCGCTGCAAACCGCACTTGAGCGCATCGACCCCGACACCCTGAGCCCGCGCGAAGCGCTGGAGCAGCTCTACATCCTGAAAAAACTCATCGCTTCATCATGACTTACTGCGTCGCCGTCAAGCTCAACGCCGGCATGGTCTTCCTGTCCGACTCGCGCACCAACGCCGGCCTGGACCAGATCAGCACCTTCCGCAAAATGATCGTCTACGAAAAGCCGGGCGACCGCTTCATGTGCCTGCTCTCGGCGGGCAACCTCAGCGTTTCGCAGTCGGTGCGCGAGATCCTGCAGGTCGAGCAGCTCGAAGATGTGGACGGTGGCGAGCCGATCACGATCTGGAACGCCCGGAGCATGTTTGACGCGGCCCGCGTGCTGGGCGCCGCCGTGCGCCATGTGTACGAGCGCGACGGCGAGTCGCTGCAGCGCGCGGGCGTCGAATTCAACGTGTCCATGATCTTCGGCGGCCAGATCCAGGGCGAAGGCATGCGCCTGTTTCAGGTCTATTCGGCGGGCAATTTCATTGAAGCCACGTCCGAGACGCCGTTCTTCCAGGTCGGTGAGTCCAAGTACGGCAAACCCGTGCTCGACCGCGTGATCGCCCCCGAGACGCCGCTGGATGAAGCCGCCAAGTGCGTGCTGGTGTCAATGGATTCCACGCTGAAGTCCAACCTGTCGGTGGGCTTGCCGCTGGACCTGGTGGTGTACGAAGCCAACCAGCTGCAGTCAGACAAGATCACCTGCATCGACAACGACAACCCCTATTTCCGCATGTTGCACAACACCTGGGGACAGAAACTGCGCGAGGTGTTCGACAGCATCGAAGACCCGACCTGGGACGACGCCCACACCGATGTGCCCCTGCTGAGCAAAGGCGCGCGCCACCAGCCGCTGAGGAAAATCAGCAATGCCCGGGAAAAGCTGATCTGAGCATGTCGCTGATCATCTTTTCGCACGCGAACAGCTTCCCCGCCAGCACCTACCGCGTCCTCTTCAAGTCCCTGCGCGCCCGCGGCCATGCGGTGCGGGCAGTTGACAAGTTCGGACACGATCCGAAGTACCCTGTCACCAGCAACTGGCCGCACCTGGTGCAGCAGCTCGCCGACTTCGCCGCGCCCGAGATCGAGGCGCACGGCGGCGGCGCCTGGCTCGTGGGGCATTCGCTCGGGGGTTTCCTGAGCCTGATGTGCGCCGCGCGCCACCCCCAGCTGGGCGGCCACGCGGTGCGCGGTGTGCTGTTGATCGACTCGCCCGTTCTCGGCGGCTGGCGCGCCCGCACGCTGGAGCTGATCAAGCGCACCCAACTGGTGGGATCGGTGTCGCCCGGCAAGGTGAGCCGCCGCCGGCGCCACTCCTGGCCCGATGCTGACGCCGCGCTGGCGCACTTTGCCAGCAAGAAGGCCTTTGCTGCCTGGGAGCCGCAGGTGTTGCAGGACTACATCGCGCACGGCACGCACGACGAGACCGACGCGAACGGCAAGGCGCACCGCACGCTGGACTTCACCCGCGAAGTGGAAACCGCGATCTACAACACCCTCCCCCACAACCTCGATCGCCTGCTGCGCCGCCATCCTCTGGCCTGCCCGGTCGGTTTCATCGGCGGGACACGCTCGCTGGAGATGAAACAGGTCGGCATGGCCATGACCCATCGGCTGGTCGGCCGCGACCACCCCGAGCGCATGACCATGATCGAAGGCAGCCACCTGTTCCCGATGGAGCAGCCGCTGGAGACTGCCGCCGCCATCGACCAGGTGTTGACCGCGCTGTCGGCTCCAGCACGCCGCTGACGCCACCCGAGGGCAGACCCCAAGCATCTTGGGCATTGCGCTCCGGTATAACTGCGAGGCGCGCAGATATTCCAATAAATCAATATTGCAACCGTGCTCCTGACACCTCCCTCACCAGAGAACTCGCTGCTGCGGCGAATCTGGTGGCGGTACGTCAACTGGCAACCGGAACAGCACAGCATGGCCACACGCCTCGTGGTGGCCTTGCTGATCACCGCCTTTGCAGCCTGGATCCGAGTGGCTCTTGCCCCGGCCGAATCAGGCGGCCGCTTCATCACCCTCGGCCTGGCCGCTGCGTTGTCCGCCTTGTACGGCGGCTTCCGGATCGGCATGTTCAGCACCTTCGTGGGCATGCTGATCATCAACTACCTGCTGGTCAAACCTTATTTCAGCTTCGCGTTCGACGACCCGGTGGAAGCCTTCTGGCTCAACCTGTGGCACCTGATCACACAGCTGGTCGTGGTGGGTGCCATCGCTTTCATGCAGCAGCAAAACCAGCGCCTGCGGCAAGCCACCGCCCAGATCCGGCTCGCAGCCAAACAGCTGGAAGACACCTTCGAACACAGCTCCACCGGCATGGCGCACAGCCACATTGACGGGCGCTGGATGCGTGTCAACCAGACCTACTGCGACCTCATCGGCTACACCAAGGCGGAGCTCCAGTCGCTGAGCTACCGGGACTTCACCCACCCCGACGACCTGCAGATCGACCAGGACCTGCTGGCGCGCACGCTCGAAGGCGAGCTCTCCAGCTACAACATCGAGAAACGCTACATCCACAAGCTGGGTCATGAGGTCTGGGTGCACCTCACGCTGTCGCTGGTGCGCAAGCCCGACGGGCAACCCGACTACCTGATTGCCGTGGTGCAGGACATCACGGCGCGCAAGGCCACCGAACTGGCCTTGCGCACCAGCGAACAACTGCTGCGCCAGGCCAACGAGATCGCGGGTGTGGCCAGTTGGCATGCCGACGTGGCGACCCGCCGCTTCGTCACGCTCTCGGGATCGCACGAGGTGCTCGACCTGCCGGCTGCGGAGTTCACCGACGACGAACTGCTGGCCCTCACCCACCCCGATGACCAGGCCATGGTGTTGAAGCATTGGGCCTTGGCGGTCAAAGGTCTGAGTGACTACGACATCGAATACCGCCTCATCATCCGCGGGGAACACCGGTGGTTTTCGGTGAGGGCCGAGTTTGATCGCGATGCACAGGGTCGCGCGGTGCGCGCCCTGGGTGTCACCCGGGACGTCACCGAGCGCAAGTACCACGACATGCAGATTCAGCAGCTCAACGCCTCGCTGGAGCAACGCATCGAAGAGCGCACGCGCGCCCTCAAGGCGGCCTATGACGAATTGGAAAGTTACTCCTACGCGGTCGCCCACGACCTGCGTTCGCCGCTGCGCATCATCAACGGCTTCGCGCAGGCGCTGCGCGAGGACAACCCGGAGTGGACCGGCGACAGCCTGTCTCACCTGGAACGCATCATGGGCGCGAGCAAGAAGATGGGCGAACTCATCGACGGCTTGCTCACGCTCTCGCAGTTCTCGCGCGGCGACCTGCAGCGCAAGCCGGTCAACCTGAGCACCATCGCCACCCGCCTGCTGGAGGAGTTTTCGAGCACCGATCCGCAGCGCCAGGTGCGCTGGGAGGTGGCGCCCGGGCTCAACGTCATGGCCGATCCGCCCCTGGTGGAGGCGCTCATGCAGAACCTGCTGCACAACGCCTGGAAGTACACCGCGCAGACGCCCCAGGCCGTGATCCGGGTGTACGCGCAGGAGGAAAAGGGTCAGACGCGGTTTTGCGTGAGCGACAACGGCGCGGGTTTCGACATGGCCCGGGCCAGCAAGCTGTTCCAGCCGTTCCAGCGCCTGCACATGCCACACGAATTCGCGGGCCTGGGCATCGGGCTGGCCACGTCGTTGCGCATCGTGCAGCGCCACGGCGGAGGCATGGCCGCCACCGGGGAGCCGGGCAAGGGCGCCACCTTCTGTTTCAGTCTTTACGCGCCGCTGGCCGCGTAGTCAACAGGCTCGCGCGTCAAGCCACCCAGTCGACCCAGCCCATGGCCGCGGTCAGCAAGATGAGCGCACCAAAGGCAATGCGGTACCAGGCGAAGGGCGCAAAAGTGTGGCTGGCCACGAAGCGCAGCAACCAGCGCACGCACACCCAGGCCGAAAGCCACGAGAAGAACAGCCCGACCGCGAACAGCGGGATGTCGGCCGTGCTCAGCAGGTCCCGGCTCTTGTAAAGGTCGTAGGCGGCGGCGCCGAAGAGCACGGGAATGGCCAGGAAGAAGCTGAACTCGGTGGCAGCCTTGCGGCTGAAGCCCAGCAGCATGGCGCCGATGATGGTGGCGCCCGAGCGGCTCACGCCGGGCACCAGTGCCGCGCACTGCACCAGGCCGACCTTGAGCGCGTCGGTCCAGCGCACGTCGTCCACCGACTCGATGCGCGGTGCCACCCCCCGCTCCTGGCGCCGCTCGGCCCACAGGATCACCACCCCGCCCACGATGAAGCCCAGGGCCACCACCAGCGGATTGAACAGCACGCTCTTGATGACGCCGATGAACAGGAAACCGAGCAAGGCGGCGGGAAAGAAGCCCACCAGCACATTGAGCGTGAAACGCTGCGCCAGTTGCTCGCGCGGCAGGCCCACCAGCGTCTCCCAGAGCTTGCCGGCGTATAGCGAGACGATGGCCATCATCGCGCCGGTCTGGATCACCACTTCAAAAAGCTTGATCTTCTCGCCCGGCATGTTCAGCAGCGAGGCTGCCAGGATGAGGTGGCCGGTGGAGGACACCGGGATGAACTCGGTGAGGCCTTCCACCACGCCCATGATGGCGGCCTTGATCAACAACACAAAATCCATGGGAAAAGGTTCTCAGGTGGTGCGCGGGCCCACCGAGGGCCCGTCGAGCAGGCCGGTATCGTACCTGCTGGCCGGGCACGCGCCGGGCGCGCTCACTCGTGGCGCAGGGCCTGGATGGGCAGCAGTTCCGAAGCCCGCTTGGCCGGGTAAAAACCGAAGAACACGCCTACCAGTGCCGAAAAGCCCGCTGCCAGCACGATCGAGTTGAGCGTCATGCTCACCTGCCAGCCCGCGAACTGACCCACCGCCCAGGTGGCGATGGCCCCCAGCAGCACGCCGATCGCGCCGCCAATGAGACTCAGTGTGACGGCCTCGATCAGGAACTGCGTGAGGATGTCGCGCCCACGCGCACCCACCGCCATGCGCAGGCCGATCTCGCGGGTGCGCTCGGTCACGCTCACCAGCATGATGTTCATGATGCCGATTCCCCCCACGATCAAACTCACACCGGCCACGGCCGACAGCAGCAGCGTCATGATCTGGCTCGACGCTTCCTGGGCCTGCAGGACCTCGGTGAGGTTGCGCACGGTGAAGGGGTCGTCGGCCCCCTGCTGCACGCGCTTGCGCTGGCGCAGCAGCTCCTTGATGCTCTCCTCGGCCACCTTCATGCTCTGGCCCTCGATCACCTTCACGTTGATCGAGCCCACGCGCTTCAAGCGGCCACCGCCACCGCCCTGGATGCGGTTGCGGTAGGTGGAAATGGGCACGATCACGGTGTCGTCCTGGTCCTGACCCATCGAGTTCTGTCCCTTGCGCGCAAGCAGGCCCACCACCGTCACCGGCACGTTTTTGATGCGCATGGTCTGGTCCACCGGATCGAGGTCGCCGAAGAGTTCACGCGCCACCGTCTGCCCGATGATGGCCACCTTCGCCGAGCCCTGGATTTCGGATGCCTCGAACAGGCGCCCGCTGGCCAGTGGCCAGTCGCGCGCTTCCAGGTAGTCGTTGGTGGTGCCGTACACCGAACTGGCCCAGTTGGTGTTGCCCGCCACCAGTTGCGCGCTCGTGCGCGAAGTGGGTGCGGCCACCTGCACCTCGGGCACTTCCAGCGCAATGGCCAGCGCGTCTTCTTCGGTCAGACCCTGACTGGCCTGCGCACCCAGGCGCACACCGCCGGTGGTCACACTGCCGGGAATCACCAGCATGATGTTGGAGCCCAGGCCCTTCATCTGTTCCTGTACGCGTTCGGTGGCGCCCGCGCCTATCGCGATCATGGTGATCACCGCAGCCACGCCGATGATGATGCCCAGCATGGTGAGCATGGAGCGCAGGGCATTCGATGCCAGGGCGCGCCAGGCGCTGCGCAGGGCGGCCATGAAATTCATGGTGCGGCCTCCGAGGCCAGATGGCGCACCGGCGTCTGCCGCACGTCTTCAACGATCAGGCCGTCGCGAAACACCAGCCGGCGCTTGGCCCAGGCCGCGATGTCGGCCTCGTGCGTGACCAGCACCACCGTGATGCCTTGCTCGTTGAGCTCGGTGAGCAGCCGCATGATGTCTTCGCTGGTGTGGGTGTCCAGCGCGCCGGTGGGCTCATCGGCCAGGATCAGCTGCGGCTGGTTGACCAGCGCACGCGCAATCGCCACGCGCTGCTGCTGCCCGCCCGAGAGCTCGGCCGGCGTGTGCCCGCTGCGCTCACCGAGGCCCACGCGCTGCAGCGCGGCCAGCGCGCGCTTCTGGCGTTCGGCCGAGGGCACGCCGGCGTACACCATGGGCAGTTCCACGTTTTCGCGGGCGCTGGTGCGCGGCAGCAGGTTGAACTGCTGGAACACGAAACCGATGCGCCGGTTGCGCACACTGGCGAGATCGTCGGGCGACAGCGATTCAACCGGCTCACCCGCCAGGCTGTAGTGACCGCTGGTGGGGCGGTCCAGACAGCCCAGGATGTTCATCAAGGTCGACTTGCCCGAGCCCGAGGCGCCCATGATGGCCACGAACTCGCCCACCTCGATGGTGAGCGACACACCATCCAGGGCATGCACCGTCTGGTCACCCATGGTGTAGGTCTTGACCAGCTCGCGCGCGTCGATGAGGGTTGGACTCGTCATGGTCAGAACCCCAGACGCGGGCCGGCCTGGCGAGCCGGGGTGGCTGAGGCAGGCGCGCCGCCGGTCACACCGGTCACCACGGTCGCGCCTTCGACCAGTTCTGCCGCGTTCGGCGAATCGGGTCGCACCAGCAGCTCGGTGGCGGTGCCGTCGCTCACACCCAGGCGCACGTCGTAAGCCTGGGGCTGACCCTTGGCGTCGAGCAGGTAAATGCGGCCGCGCTGCGATGCACCACGACCCGAACCACCTGGACGGCCCTGCCCGGCCACGCGGGGCGCGCGAACGGCAGCTCCGTTCGCGGCTCCATTGGCAGTGCCGTTGCCCGCCTGAGGCGCACCCGCACTGGCGGGCGCATCGGCCGGGCCGGCGGGCACGGCTGCCGGCTCCACGCCCTCGATGCGCACGCGCAGGGCCGCGTTGGGCACCTTCAGCACCGACTCGCGCGACTCCGTGACCACGCGCACGTTGGCCGTCATCCCCGGCAGCAGGCGCCCGGACGTGTTGGCAAAGCCCACCACCGCCACGTAAGTCACCACGTTGGACACGTTGGTCGCGGCCTTGCGCACCTGGCGCACCTGGCCTTCAAACGTCTGGCCCGGAAAAGCGTCCACCGTGAAGCTGGCTTTCTGGCCGGGCTGGATGCGGCCCACGTCGGCCTCATCCACGCTGGCGTCCACCTGCATGTCGGAGAGGTTCTGCGCGATCACGAACAGCTCGGGCGCCTGCAGGCTGGCGGCCACGGTCTGGCCCTTTTCCACGGTGCGCTTGATCACGATGCCGTCCACCGGCGAGGTGATGCGGGTGCGCGAAAGATCGATGCGGGCCTGTGCCAGCGCCGCTTCACGCTGCGCCACGTTGGCCTGCGCGCTCTTGATCTGCGCTTCGCTCACACCCACCAGCGCCTGCACCGCCTTGAGCGATTCCTGCGCCGAGGTGAGCACGGCGCGGGTGCGGTCGGCCTCGCTCTGGGCAATGAAGCCCTGCGCGACCAGGCTCACGTTGCGTTCGTGGGTGCGCTGCGCTTCGGCCAGATCGGACTGCGCGCGCGACACATTGGCCCGGCTCGACGCCGAATTGGCCACCGCGATCTGCACCGCGGCTCTCGAAGCGTCCACATCGGCCTGCGAGGAGCTCACGCGGTATTCGAAGGTCTGGGGGTCGATCTCGGCAATGAGCTGGCCCGCCTTGACCTCGGTGTTGAAGTCCACATGGACGGCGCGCACCTGGCCCGAGACCTGGGTACCGACCGACACCTGGGTGACCGGGTTGACCGTGCCGCTGGCCGAGACGCTGGCCTGCAGCGGCCCACGCTCGATCAAGGCGCTGCGGTATTGCACAGCCGACTGCGCGTTGCGCTGGGTCCACCACCAGGCACCGCCAGCCACCAAAGCCAGCACCACCACACCCGAAATCCACGTCGTCTTTTTCATCGTCCCATTGTAGGAACGGGGCCTGGTTTCTTCACCACTGCAGGGTATCGCCCGGGTTTCCCTTGGGTAAAGACGCGGACGAGCGCTGCATTTCGCTCCCCGAAACCCGCATTTCGCGCCACCCAGGCCTTGATCCGTCTCATGCCGCTGGGCCGCGGGCACGGCCAACGGCAGAGTGCGATCCACCCCACCCACCGGAGAGCACCATGCAACTCACCCCCGTCATCGCGATTCACATGGTCGCCGCCATTGCCGCGGTGGTGATCGGTCCGGTCGCGCTCTGGGCGCGCCGCGGCCACGCCCATCAAGTCGCTGGCAGTCAGCGCCCCCGCCTGCACCGCGCCGCCGGGTACGCCTGGGTCACCCTCATGCTCGTGACTGCGATCTCGGCCATCTTCATCAGCGACCCCGTGGTGCCCAACATCGCCGGCTTCTCCGCCATCCACCTGCTGATTCCGGTGGTGCTGGGCATGCTGTTCCTCGCGTTCCGCTTCCTGCTGCGCGGCAACATCCGCGGCCATCGCAAGACCATGGTCTGGCTCTACTTCTCCGCCTGCGTGGGCGCTGGCGCATTCACGTTGTTGCCCAACCGCACCCTCGGCCAGCTGGTCTGGGGCGAGTGGCTGGACCTGATTCCCACCCACCAGGCCTCACAGCCCGCCGTGCCACCGTCGCCCGAACGCCTGGCCCTGCAAGGCCAGCCCCGTTGAACCCGCTTGACCCGGAGACCTCCACCATGAACCACCGTGTAAAGACTTCCCTGTTCGCCGGCCTGCTGGCATCGTTGCTGAGCGCCGCCGCCCACGCGGGCACCGGTCTGACCGAACTGCCGGGCCAGGGCGGCGATGGCCCGGTGACCGTGTACTACCCGACCGATGCCGACGACGTGGCGGTCTCGCGCGGACCGTTTCGCCTGCGGCTCGCGCCCGGCAGTGTGCCCACCCGTGGCAACGGCCGGCTGGTCGTCATCTCGCACGGCTCGGGCGGTGCGCCCTGGGTGCATGCCGACCTGGCTCGCGCGCTGGTGCAGGCCGGCTTCGTGGTGGCCATGCCCGAGCACCATGGGGACAACTACAAGAACACCCGCAACCCCGGCCCGGACAGCTGGAAGCTGCGGCCGGCCGAGGTCTCGCGCGCCATCGATGCCGTCGCGCGAGACCCGCGCTTCGCCCCCCTGCTGGCGCTGGACAAGGTCGGCATGTACGGCATGTCGGCCGGCGGCCACACGGCGCTCAGCCTGGCGGGCGGTCGCTGGTCGCCAGCCCGCTTCAAGGCCCATTGCGAGGCCCACATCGCCGACGACTTCCCGGCCTGCGTGGGCCTGTTCACGCGGCTCACCGGCGGCGTGCTCGATGGCGTGAAGAAGGCAGCAGCAGTGAACGTGATCGGCCAGCGTTTCGACGACGCGACTTGGCAAACCCACCACGACCCGCGTGTGGCCGCGGTGGTGGCCGGCGTGCCCGCGTCGGCCGACTTCGACGCGGCCTCGCTCGCCACGCCCCGCGTCCCGCTGGGCCTGGTGACGGCCGGGCGCGACCGGTGGCTGACTCCGCGCTTTCACAGCGAGCGCATCGTGCAGGCCTGCACGCAGTGCGAACGCATCGCCCACCTGCCCGACGCTGGCCATGGTGCGCTGTTGTCGCCGCCGGTCCCGCCCGAGGTGATGGGCGCCCTGGAGGCCGACCTGCTGGCCGACCCACCGGGCTTCGACCGCGCCGTGCTGCCCGAGGTCGACCGCAAGATCACCGCCTTCTTTCGCACCCACCTGATCACCACCCCATGAACACCCACTCACCTAGAATGAAATCGACCACCATGAACACCCCCTTGTCTTCGCAAGAAATCGACAAACTCGCGCGCCGGCGTGCCGGCGCCAAACTCGGCTGGTACATGCACGCTGCGGTCTACGTGCTGGTCAACCTGGTGCTGCTGGGCCTGTCGGCCAACGGCTTCGGCACACGGCCCTGGTCCGTGTTTCCGCTGCTGGGCTGGGGCCTGGGCCTGACGCTGCACGGGCTGTCCGTCTTTCTCATCGGCGCGGGTGGCGGCCTGCGCGAGCACCTGGTGCAGCAGGAACGCGAGCGCCTGCAGCGCCGGCAGGACAAAGCTTGAGAACCGTGCGGTCCATCAACTGGCTCGCCAAGCTGCGGCACTTCCTGCAAGTGATGGCCTTTGCCTTGATGGTCGCCACGCTGCAGTACGCCTTCATGCCCGAGCGCCCCTACGGGCCGCCCCTGGTCTACTCGCTGCTGATCGCCACCCTCACCTGGGCCGTCATCGACCTCGGACGCGATCTCTTTCCCTCGGCCGCCGAAACCGGCTGGCCCAAAGGCTATGCGGGCCTGGCGCTGGTGCTGGCCGGCATCGTCATCGGCTACCTCGTGGGCACCACCCTTGCCGACGCGGTGTGCCGGTACTTCCAGTGGTACCCACCCGGCACGGGCCAGACCACGGCCGAACTGCGCAGCTCCATCCTGATCACCGCGCTGGCCGGCATCGTGGGATCGTTCTACTTTTACGCCGTCAACAAGGGCGCCTACCTCCAGCGCAAGATGGCCGAGGCGCGTCATCAGGCCAACGAAGCGCGCCTGAAGCTGCTCGAATCGCAGCTCGAACCGCACATGCTGTTCAACACACTGGCCAACCTGCGCGCGCTGATCGGCACCGACCCC
This sequence comes from Pseudomonadota bacterium, assembly GCA_040385485.1. Taxonomy (GTDB): domain Bacteria; phylum Pseudomonadota; class Gammaproteobacteria; order Burkholderiales; family Burkholderiaceae_C; genus Hydrogenophaga. The sequence goes on from JAZKHJ010000020.1 coordinate 237,560, forward strand.
GCGCGCGCCACCGCCATGCTCGACCGCCTCAACGACTACCTGCGCGCCACGCTCACCGCCTCGCGCACCGACGCGCTGTCGGGCCGCCACACCCTGGCCGACGAGTTCAACCGCCTGCGCGACTACCTGGAGCTGATGGCCGTGCGCATGGGCCCGCGCCTGCGCTACACGCTGGAGTTGCCGGAAGCGCTGAGCGCGCAGCCGGTGCCGCCGCTGCTGCTGCAACCGCTGGTGGAGAACTGCATCCGCCACGGGCTCGAGCCCAGCCTGCAGGGCGGCGAAATTCGCGTGGTGGCGCGCCTGGGCGGCGCCGGGCTGGAGCTGGAGGTGAGCGACACCGGCGTGGGCTGCGCCCCATCGCCCACGCCAGGCTTCGGCATCGCCCAGGTGCGTGAGCGCCTGGCCACCGCCTACCCCGTGGGCCAGGCCCACATGGACTGGCACAGCCAGCCCGATGGCGGCACGCGCGCCCTGCTCACCCTGCCCTTGCAAACCGCATGAATGCAACCGCCCTCATCGCCGAAGACGAACCGCTGCTGGCCCAGGCCCTGCAAGCCGAACTGGCGCATGCCTGGCCCGGGCTGGCCGTGGTGAAGGTGGTGGGCGACGGAGAGACCGCCGTGGTGCAGGCGCTGGCACTGCGGCCCGATGTGATGTTCCTCGACATCCGCATGCCAGGGCAAAGCGGACTGGACGCCGCCGCCGAGCTGGCCGAAGAATGGCCCGGCGACCAGGCATTTCCCGCGCTGGTGTTCGTCACCGCCTACGACACCCACGCGGTGCAGGCCTTCGAAGCCCAGGCGGTGGACTACCTGCTCAAGCCCGTGCAGCCCGACCGCCTGCGCCTCACCGTGCAGCGTGTGCAGGCCTTGCTGGCGCAGCGCCGTCCTGCCACCGGCCCGTTGGACGCCACCCTGGAGCAACTGCGCAGTCTCATGTCCCTGCCCGGCGCACCGGCGCCCGTGGCGCGCCTGCAGGTGATCCCGGCCAGCGTGGGGCAAACCATCCGCATGGTGCAGCTCACCGAGGTGCTGGCGTTCGAGGCGGCCGACAAATACGTGCGCGTGTTGCTGGCGCAAGGCGAAGTGCTCATCCGCACGCCGCTGAAAGAACTGATGCCCCAGCTGGACGCGGCCGTGTTCTGGCAGATCCACCGGGGCACCGTGGTGCGGGCCGACGCCATCGAGAGCGTCGCGCGCAACGAGGCCGGCCGCCTCAGTCTGCGTTTGCGCGGCAGAGCAGAAGCCTGGCCGGTGAGCCGGCTCTACGCCGAGCGCTTCCGCGCGATGTGAACACGCCTCAGAAACTGCCGGTGAACTGGTAGCGCGCCGCCGGGTGCCACATGGCCGCAACGGAGGCCACCTGCCCCTGCGAATGGGTCTGCCGGCGCAGCACCAGACAAGGCTCCTGGGGTGACATGCGCAGCATCTCGGCGATCTCGATCGGCGGCAGGCAAGCCTCGATCGCGAAACGCACGCCTTGCAACGGTGCCACGCGCATCAGGTAAGCGTTGGGCGTCTGGCTCGCGAAGTCCTGCTCCATGTAGCCAGGCGCCACCAGCGGGTTCACGTGGCGGTCTTCCACCTGGATCGGCTGCCCGTTCTCGAAGTGCACCACCACCGAATGAAACAGCGCGTGGCCCGCCGGCAGTTCGAACTGGCGCGCCAGCGAATCGCTGGCGCGGATGCGCTCGAGCAACTGCAGCTCGCTGCGGTGCGCATGCCCGCGCGCGGCGATCTCTTCGGCGATGTTGCGGATGGCCACCAGCGTGGACTGGTACTTCTGCTGCGCGACATAGGTGCCCGAGCCCTGCACCCGCTCCACCGTCTTCTCGTCGCTGAGCTCGCGGATCGCGCGGTTGACCGTCATGCGCGAGACGCCGAACTCGCGCGCCAGCGCCTCCTCGCCCGGAATGGCGTCACCCTCTTTCCACACGCCAGAGTGGATCTGCGCCAGCACGTGCTGCTTGACCAGCAGGTAGGCCGGCAGGCGCGCATCGGTGGTCGGCGCGGCTGCCGCGCCAGGGGTTCGGGGAGCAGACATAGGGTAATTACCGAGGGGGTGTCCGACGAAGTCGTATTGACAGAAAACATTATGGTCAATAAAGTTGTATATACATATTCAACAACACAGTTTGCATATGTATAGCCATAGACCGCCCGCAGCCGCGCCGGCCGCACGACCACCCAGGAGACCTCCGATGACGACACTGACCGCCCCACCGCAAGCGACCCCGGGCCGCACCGTGGCCCTGCTCAGGCTGATCGCCTATTCCGGCATCGGGCTGGCGATGTTCTTCCTGCCGATCACCATCGGCGGCAAGACCACGATCTTTTTCGACCACGCGGCCTCCTGGCTGGCGACGCAGCAGCGCCCGCTGTCGATCGCGCTGGTGCTGGCCCTGATGGCCTGGGGCGCGGCCTCGCCCTTCATCAAGGGCACCTGGCGCGCGAGCACCACCCACACCGTGTTCAGCGTGCTCAAGGTGGTGGGCGTCGTGCTGGCGCTCATGTACCTGCTCAAGCTCGGCCCGACCGCGCTGCACGAGAAGGACATGCTGCCCTTCCTGTTCGACAAGCTCGCGCTCACCGTGGGCCTGATCGTGCCGCTGGGCGCGGTGGCGCTGGCCTTCCTGGTGGGATTCGGCCTGCTGGAGCTGGTGGGCGTGCTGATGCAACCCGTCATGCGGCCGATCTGGCGCACGCCGGGCCACTCGGCGATCGACGCCGTGGCCTCCTTCGTGGGCAGCTACTCGGTGGGCCTGCTGATCACCAACCGCGTCTACCTCGATGGCAAGTACACGGCGCGCGAGGCCGCCATCATCGCCACCGGTTTTTCCACCGTGTCGGCCGCGTTCATGGTCATCGTGGCCAAGACGCTGAACCTCATGCCGGCGTGGAACTTCTACTTCTGGTCCACCTTCGTGATCGCGTTCGTGGTCACCGCCATCACCGCGTGGATTCCCCCCATCTCGCGCATGGACAACAGCGGCGGCGTGAGCGACGCCCTGCCCGCCGGGCGCAACCGCTGGCAGGCCGCGTACGACGCCGGCCTGCAGCAGGCCCGCAGCGCGCCGGCCCTCTGGCGCGTGCTGAGCGACAACCTGCGCGACGGCCTGGCCATGGCCGCTGCGGTGGTGCCCACCATCCTGGCCGTGGGCCTGATCGGCCTGCTTCTGGCGCGCTACACGCCGGTGTTCGATCTGCTGGGCCTGCTGCTGGTGCCTTTCGTGTGGATCGCCGGGCTGGCCGAGCCGGTGGCGACCTCCAAGGCACTGGCCTCGGGCCTGGCCGAAATGTTCCTGCCCGCCCTGATGCTCAAGGACGCCGACGCGGTGGAGCGCTACGTGGCGGCCGTGGTCTCGGTGAGTTCGGTGCTGTTCTTCTCCGGCTCCATTCCCTGCGTGCTGGCCACGCGCATCCCGCTGTCGCTGCGCCAGATGGTGGTCATCTGGTTCGTGCGCACCGTGCTCAGCCTGCTGCTGGCCGCGGGCATCGGCCACATCGCGCTGGCGCAAGGCTGGATCGCCTGAGCACTACCGCCCTCCCTCTCTTCTTCATTCAGGAGTTTTCCATGAGCACCAACCCCGACCCCCGCTTCGACCCCACCCGCGTCATCCGCGCCCCGCGCGGCACCGAGCTGCACTGCAAGAACTGGATCGCCGAAGCCGCCTTCCGCATGATCCAGAACAACCTCGACCCCGAGGTGGCCGAGAACCCGCAGCACCTGGTGGTGTACGGCGGCATCGGCCGCGCCGCGCGCGACTGGGCCTGCTTCGACCAGATCCTGGCCTCGCTGAAAGAGCTGGGCGACGACGAGACGCTGCTGGTGCAGTCGGGCAAGCCGGTGGGCGTGTTCAAGACGCACGCCAACGCGCCGCGCGTGCTGATCGCCAACTCCAACCTGGTGCCCAAGTGGGCCAACTGGGAACACTTCAACGAACTCGACCGCAAGGGCCTGTTCATGTACGGCCAGATGACCGCCGGCAGCTGGATCTACATCGGCAGCCAGGGCATCGTGCAGGGCACCTTCGAGACCTTCGTGGAAGCGGGCCGCCAGCACTACAACAACGACCTCTCGGGCAAATGGATCCTCACCGCCGGCCTGGGCGGCATGGGCGGCGCGCAGCCGCTGGCGGCCACGCTGGCCGGCGCGGTCTCGCTCAACATCGAGTGCCAGCAGAGCAGCATCGACTTCCGCCTGCGCACGCGCTACGTGGACAAGCAGGCGCGCGACATCGACCACGCGATCGAACTCATCCGGCACCACTGCGAGAAGAAGGAAGCCGTGTCCATCGCGCTGCTGGGCAACGCCGCCGAGGTGCTGCCCGAACTCGTGAAGCGCGCGCAGGCCGGTGGCCTCAAGCCCGACCTGGTGACCGACCAGACCTCCGCGCACGACCTCATCAACGGCTACCTCCCGCTGGGCTGGGACGTGGCGCAGTGGAAGGCCGCACAACGCGACCCCGCGCAACACAAACGCCTGACCGACGAAGCCGCCCGCAGCTGCGCGGTGCACGTGCAGGCCATGCTCGACTTCCAGTCCATGGGCATTCCCACGGTGGACTACGGCAACAATATCCGCCAGGTCGCCTTCGACCAGGGCGTGAAGAACGCCTTCGACTTCCCCGGCTTCGTGCCCGCCTATATCCGCCCGATGTTCTGCGAAGGCAAGGGCCCGTTCCGCTGGGTGGCACTCTCGGGCGATCCCGAAGACATCTACAAGACCGATGCCAAGATCAAGGAACTGTTCCCCGACAACAAGCACACGCACCGCTGGCTCGACATGGCGCGCGAGCGCATTGCCTTCCAGGGCCTGCCCGCGCGCATCTGCTGGCTGGGCCTGGGCGAGCGCCACCGCGCCGGCCTGGCCTTCAACGAGATGGTGAGGAGCGGCGAACTCAAGGCGCCGATCGTGATCGGCCGCGACCACCTGGACACCGGCTCGGTGGCCAGCCCCAACCGCGAGACCGAGGCCATGAAGGACGGCACCGACGCGGTGAGCGACTGGCCCTTGCTCAACGCCCTGCTCAACACCGCCGGCGGCGCGAGCTGGGTCAGCCTGCACCACGGCGGCGGCGTGGGCATGGGTTATTCGCAGCACTCGGGCATGGTGATCGTGGCCGACGGCACCGACGCCGCGGCCGAGCGCCTGGCGCGCGTGCTGGTCAACGACAGCGGCAGCGGCGTGATGCGCCACGCCGACGCGGGCTACGAGCTCGCCATTGCCACCGCCAAAAAACAGGGGCTCAATCTGCCCATGATCGGCTGACACACACACCATGCTCGACACCCTGACCCTGAACCCCGGCCAGATCCGTCTGGCCGACCTGCGCCGCCTCTGGCAAGCACCGGTGGCGCTCGCGCTGCCGGCCTCGGCGCGCAGCGCGATCGACGCGGCCGCCGCCACCATCCAGCGCATCGTCGAAAAAGGCGATGCCGCCTACGGCATCAACACCGGCTTCGGCAAGCTCGCCCGCACGCGCATCCCCGACGAACAGCTGGAGCTGCTGCAGCGCAACCTGATCCTGTCGCACTCGGTGGGCACCGGCGAACCCATGAGCGACGCCACCGTGCGGTTGGTCGTCGCCATGAAGGCCGCCAGCCTGGCGCGCGGGTATTCGGGCGTGCGCCCGGTCGTCATCGACACGCTGCTGGCCGTGCTCAACGCCGGCATCGTGCCGCTGATCCCGGTCAAGGGTTCGGTGGGTGCCTCGGGCGACCTCGCGCCGCTCTCGCACATGACGCTCGCGCTCATGGGCGAAGGCGATGTGCGCGTGCACGGCACGGTGATGCCTGCGGCCACCGCGCTGCAGGCTGCCGGCATCGCGCCGCTGGCCCTCGCGGCCAAGGAAGGCCTGGCGCTGATCAACGGCACACAGGTCTCCACCGCGCTGGCGCTGCACGGTCTCTTCATGGCCGAGCGCCTGCTCGAGGCCGGCACCGTGACAGGTGCACTCTGCGTGGACGCGGCCAAGGGCAGCGACGCGCCGTTCGACCCGCGCATCCACGCGGTGCGCGGCCAGCCCGGGCAGATCGCGATGGCCGCCGTCACGCGCGCGCTGCTCGCGGGCAGCGAGATCCGCCTTTCGCACCTGGAGCACGACGAGCGCGTGCAGGACCCCTACAGCCTGCGCTGCCAGCCGCAGGTCATGGGCGCCTGCCGCGACCTGATCACGCAGGCCGCGCGCACGCTGCTGATCGAGGCCAACGCCGTCACCGACAACCCGCTGGTGTTCACCGACACCGACGAGGTGCTTTCGGGTGGCAACTTTCACGCCGAGCCGGTGGCCTTCGCGGCCGACACGCTGGCGCTGGCCATCGCCGAGATCGGCGCGCTGGCCGAGCGCCGCATCGCGCTGCTGATCGACGCCAGCCTCTCGGGTCTGCCGCCGTTCCTGGTGGACAACCCCGGCCTGAACTCCGGCTTCATGATCGCGCACGTGACCGCCGCCGCACTCGCGTCGGAGAACAAGTCGCACGCCCACCCGGCCAGCGTGGACAGCCTGCCCACCAGCGCCAACCAGGAAGACCACGTGAGCATGGCCACCTTCGCGGGCCGCCGGCTCGACGAGATGGCGCAAAACACGGCCACCATCCTCGGCATCGAATGGCTGGCCGCCGCGCAGGGGGTGGACTTCCACCGCCCGCTGGTGACCTCGCCCGCGCTCGTTCCGGTGCACGCCACGCTGCGCGATCGCGTGCCCTTCTACGCAAAGGACCGCCTGTTCGCCCCCGACATCGAGGCCGCGAAAACGCTGGTGCTGCAGGGCGCGGCCAGCGCGGGCTGCGCCACCCTGTTCGACGGCGTCTGGCGCGACTGAAGCGCTCCGCATGTCCACACAGCCCATCAGCGCCGACCTGGTGAACGCTGCGCCCTGGCGCAACGGCGGCGGTGTGACGCGCGAGCTGCTGGCCTGGCCCACACCGGCGAACTGGCGCCTGCGCCTGAGCATGGCCGACATCGCGCGCGATGGCCCGTTCTCGGCCTTCGACGGCGTGCGGCGCTGGCTCGTGCTGCTCTCGGGCCGCGGCATCGCGCTGTCGCTGCCCGGTGGCGAGACGCGCCTGCGGCCGGGTGATGCGCCGCTGGCCTTTGACGGCGCGGCCGCGCCCGACTGCCGCCTGCTCGATGGCCCGGTGCGCGACTTGAACCTCATGTGCCGTGGCGGCGGCCACGCGGGCCTGCTGCCGGTCGTGCCCGCGCAAGGCTGGTGGGCACCGCCCGGTGCGCTGGCGGGCCTCTTCGCGCGTGTCCCCGGCGTGTGGCACGCGGATGGGCACACACACGTGCTGCCCGCGCACAGCCTGGTGTGGCGCCCACCCGCCCAGGACAACGCCACCGAAGCCTGGCGCTTCGAACCCGACACCCCTGCCCCCGGCCCCGGCGGCTGGTGGCTGTTTCACCAAACCGACGAGGAACCCCTGCCATGACCCCGCTCAGCCTCTGGCGCCACGCGCGCCTGACCACCCTGGACGGCGATGGCTGGGGCCAGATCGACGACGGCGCCCTGCTCGTCGAAGGCGGGCACATCGCCTGGGTCGGCCGCGCGGCGGACCTGCCGCGCGAGTTGGCCGCGCGCGTGACGGCCGAGCACGACCTCGGCGGCGCGCTGGTCACGCCCGGCCTGGTCGATTGCCACACCCACCTGGTCTACGGTGGCCACCGCGCCAGCGAATTCGAACAACGCCTGCAGGGCGCGAGCTACGAAGCCATTGCGCGCGCCGGCGGCGGCATCCGTTCCACCGTGGCGGCCACGCGCGCGGCCAATGAGCAGGCGCTGTTCGACAGCGCCGCGCCACGCGCCCGCTCCCTCATGGCCGAGGGTGTGACCACGCTGGAGATCAAGTCGGGCTACGGCCTGTCGCTGGAGGCCGAGGCGCGCTGCCTGCGCGTGGCCCGGCGTCTGGGCGAACAGCTGCCGCTCGGCGTGCGCACCACCTTCCTCGGCGCACACGCGCTGCCACCCGAGTACGAGGGCCGCGCCGACGACTACATCGGTGCCGTCTGCGAATGGCTGCCCGCGCTGCACGCGCAGGGCATGGTCGATGCGGTCGATGCCTTCTGCGAAAACATCGGCTTCTCGCCCGCGCAGACGCGCCGCGTGTTCGAGGCGGCGCGTGCGCTGGGCCTGCCGGTCAAGCTGCACGCCGAACAGCTCTCCGACCAGGGCGGCGCGGCGCTGGCTGCGTCGTTTGGCGCACTCTCGTGCGACCACCTCGAGCACCTGAGCGACGAGGGCGTTCGCGCCATGCGGCAGGCCGGCAGCGTGGCCGTGCTGCTGCCCGGGGCCTACTACTTCCTGCGCGAAACGAAGCTGCCCCCCATCGCCGCGCTGCGCCAGGCCGGCGTGCCCATGGCCGTGTCCACCGACCACAACCCCGGCACCTCGCCCGGCCTGTCGTTGCTGCTCATGGCCAGCATGGCCTGCACACTGTTCCGGCTCACGCCGCTGGAGGCCGTGCAAGGCATCACCGTGCACGCGGCGCGCGCGCTCGGCCTGCGCGACCGCGGCACGCTCGCCCCCGGGCAGCGCGCCGATTTCGTCGCCTGGGATCTCGGCCACCCCAATGAGCTCGCCTACTGGTTCGGCCGCAACCCCGTGCAACGCACCGTGTTCGCCGGAAAGGAACGCACATGAACGACACCACCCCACCCGCCTTCGTCTGGGCAGGCCGCGTCGATGCCGAAGAGACCGGGCCCAGCCCGCGCTGGCACCAACACATTCAGCCCCTAGGCCCCGACGCACGCGGCGGCGTGACGCTGATGGGCTTCGCGGTCGATGAAGGTGTGCGCCGCAATGGCGGGCGTACCGGCGCCGCCCAAGGCCCGCAGGCCTTGCGCGCGGCGCTGGCCAGCCTGCCGGTGCTCGGCGAGCCCGCGCTGTTCGACGCGGGCGATGTGGTCTGCGAAGCGGGTGCGCTGGAATCGGCGCAGACGCGGCTGGCCTCGCGGGTGGCCGATGCCCTGGCGCGCGGCAGCCTGCCGCTGGTGCTGGGGGGTGGGCACGAGGTCGCCTGGGGCACGTTCCAGGGCATTGTGCGGGGCACGCGGGCGCCGGCGCGTCTGTTGATCGTCAACCTCGACGCGCACTTCGACCTGCGGGTCGCGGCACAGGCCAACTCGGGCACCCCGTTTCGCCAGATGCAGCAATGGTGCGAGGCGCAAGGCCTGCCGTTCAACTACCGGGTGTTCGGCATCAGCCGCTTTGCGAACACGCAGGCGCTGTTCGAGCGCGCCGATGCACTGGGTGTGGGCTACTGGCTGGATGAAGTCCTGCAGGACGGTGCGGGCCTGCAGGCCGCGCAACAGGCCCTGGCGCATGACCTGGCCGCGTGTGACGCGGTCTACCTCACGGTGTGCCTGGACGTGCTGCCCGGCGCACAGGCCCCGGGGGTGTCGGCACCGGCGGCGCTGGGCGTGCCGCTGTGGCTGGCCGAATCACTGATCGACCAGGTGTTGGCCTCAGGCCGGGTGATCGCCGCCGACATCGCCGAACTCAACCCTGCCATGGACCGCGACGGCCTCACCGCGAAGGTGGCGGCGCGCCTGGCCGCGCGCATCGCACGCGGTGCCAGGGCGAACCGCCCCTAGCGGAACAACGCCTCAGCGGTGATCGCGACGGTCGTGGCGGTCGTGGCCGCGACCATGACCGCGATGGCCGTGGCCATGGCGGCGGTCATCCCAGCGTGGGCCGTGGCCCCAATTGGAGCGGTAGTACGGGCGCGGTTGCACGTAGACGGGCTGTGGGTACACCACCACCGGACGCGGATGAACCACGATCGGGCGGTGGTAGATCGGGCGACGTTCTTCGTAAATCGGGTAACGCTCTTCGTACACCGGGTAACGGCTTCCGTACACAGGCGGGTAGTTTGAAACCCCCACGGCGACGCCGGGCGAGTGCACGCCGATCGACCAGGAGATGTTGTCGCGCGCCTGCGCCGGCGTGGCGATGGTGGACATGGCCCAGGCGCTGGCGGCCAGGGCGGCCAGCGTGAGGCCTCGGGCCAACGCCGAGGTGCGGGCCCAGTGGGCACTGAGTGACGAGGTTTTCATGGCTGGCTCCTGAATTCGCGGGGGACTGACGTCAGGGTTTTGGTTACCCTGTGGCTGCATTACAGACAATCATCCGCTTCGCCGTACCACATGCCCCGTCAAAGTCGTTGCCAGACGTAACCCCATGAACCCACATTCCACTCCCGCCGACGCCCTCGACGTGCTCGATTTCTGGTTTGGCGACGGCCTGCAGCTCGACTGGCCCTCGCAAGACCGCAACGAACGCTGGTTTGGCGGCGGCCCGGCGCAGGACGAGGCCATCCGCCAGCGATTTGGCGCACTGGTCGACGCCGCGCTGGACGGCGGCCTCACCGAGTGGGAGGCCGAGCCCCGCGCGCGGCTGGCGCTCATCGTGTTGCTCGACCAGCTCTCGCGCAACGTGCACCGTGGCCAGCGACGCGCTTTTGACGGTGATGCCCGTGCCCAGCGCCTGAGCCGCCTCTCGCTCGCCGAGGGCATGGACACCACGCTCACGCCAGCGGGCTGCGTGTTTCTATACATGCCGTTCATGCACGCGGAAAGCCTGGAACTGCAAGAGGAATGTGTGGCGCGCTTCCAGCGGCTGGTGGACAGCAGCCCGGAGCCGCTGCGCGAGAAGCTCGCCAGCAACCTGCGCTTTGCCGTGGTGCACCGTGACATCGTGGCGAAATATGGGCGTTTCCCCTACCGCAACGCCGTGCTGGGGCGCACCGGCACGCCAGAGGAAGACGAGTTTCTGAAAGACGGCCCGCGCTTCGGCCAGTAGGCCGACACCCTGCGCAGGCGGTGCGTCACGCCACCGTCACACAGCCGTCACGTTCGTTTCATGGCCGGTCTCTACAACAATGGTTTTCAACCCGTAGACCAAAAGACCACCATGAGACTTCAGCCTCAGCGCTCGCGCGCCTGCCTCTTTGCCACCACCCTCGTGACCGCAGCCGTGATCGCCGCCTGCGGTGGCGGCAGCGACACGCCCGCGCCTCCGCCTGCGCCCGCGCCGGTGGTGGAAGCCACGCCCGCCAGCCTCACGCTGGAGAAGATCGGTGGCTATGCGCACGCGGGCGGGCTCTCATCGGCCGAGATCACCGCCTATGACCCCCTGACCAAACGCCTGTTCGTCATCAACGGCGCCCTCGCCTCGGTCGACGTGCTCGACCTCAGCAACCCCACAGCCCCCACCTTGATCGGATCAATCTCTGCCGCTGCCATCGGCCCCGGCCTGGCCGCCATCAACAGCGTGGCGGTGTTCAACGGCGTCGTGGCGCTGGCTGTGGAAGCCAACCCCAAGACCAGCAACGGCGTGGTGGCCTGGGTGCGCGCCAGCGACCTGGTGGTGCTCGGCACCGACACCGTGGGCGCCCTGCCCGACATGCTCACCTTCACGCCCGACGGCAGCCACCTGCTGGTGGCCAACGAGGGTGAGCCCAACAGCTACGGGCTTGTGGATTCGGTGGACCCGGAGGGCTCGGTCAGCGTGATCGCGCTCGCGGGCGTGACGCCCACCGCCACATCGCTCACCCTCACCCGCACCGTGGGCAGCGCCGGCTTTGCCGGCTTCAACGCTCAGCTCGCCAGCCTGCGTAGCGCGGGTGTGCGCATCTACGGCCCGGGCGCCAACGTGGCCCAGGACCTGGAGCCCGAATACATCACCATCTCCGCCGACAGCAAGACCGCCTGGGTGACGCTGCAGGAGAACAACGCCATCGCCACGGTGGACATCGCCAGCAAGACCGTCACCTCCATCAAGCCCCTGGGCTTCAAGGACCACAGCGTGGCCGGCATGGGCATGGACGTGAGCGACGAAGACGCAGGCACCAACACCAACAGCGGCACGCCTCTGATCAAGATCGGCCCGGTGCCAGTGAAAGGCATGTACCTGCCCGACGCCATTGCCAGCTACAGCGCAGGCGGCCAGACCTGGCTGATCACCGCCAACGAAGGCGACGCGCGCGCCGACTGGCCCGGCTTCAACGAAGAAACCCGGGTGCGGGCGCACTGCAGCCCTGCCGGCCTGGAGCCCACCGTGTTCACCGATGCACTCAACCAGATCCTCGACAGCAATCTCGGCCGCCTGCGCATCACCAGCACGCCCAACGGCGGCAGCACAGGCAAGAACATCGATGGCCGCTGCGAAGCGCTATACAGCTTCGGCGCGCGCTCGTTCTCCATCTGGAGCACCGACGTGAACCGCGTGTTCGACTCGGGTGACGACGTCGAGCAGCGCACCAAGGCCCTGCCCAACGTCAACTTCAATGCCAGCCACGACAACAACGATCTGGACGGCCGCAGCGCCAGCAAGGGGCCGGAACCCGAAGGCGTGACCGTGGGCACCTTCGGCAGCAAGACCTTTGCCTTCATTGGCCTGGAGCGCGTGGGCGGCGTGATGGTGTACGACGTGACGAACCCCGCCGCACCCGTCTACACCACCTACCTCAACACCCGCACCGGCCTCACCGGAGACCGGGGACCAGAGGGCCTGACGCTGATCAAGGCGGCGCAGTCACCCAACGGCAAACCGCTGCTGGTGGTGGGCAACGAAACCAGCGGCACCACCGCCGTGTTTCAGCTCAACCTCACGTACTGAGCCACGTCAGCCCGCTGCCAGTGGCTTCAGCGCCGCTGGCAGCCAGCCGGCCAGCCGGGCATGAATGGCGGCCTCGCGCCGCTGCCACCAGATGCCCAGCGCCACCACGCTCAAGCCCAGCAGCGTGAGCGCAAACGGGAACAGCAGGCTGTCTTCAAACACGCGGTACGACAGGTAGCCCAGATAGCTCGCCACGCCAATGGCACCGAGCACCGTGAACACGCGCCGCCCGATGGCCGCGCCCAGGAACACCAGGCCCACGTTGATCAGCGCGTAGATGAACTTGTTGACCTCCGAGTCGCTGTCTCGCAGGCTCAGGCCCGCCCAGAACATGATGGCGCCGAAGAGGTACAGCCAGAACGCAAAGTCTTGCCGCTTCAGCGGGTGCGTGGAAGCGCGCGTGCGCAAGTCAACCCACACGGCCATGGCGCAGGTGGCCAGGCCGAACACCAGCGACACGTCGCGCGTGAACTCCCAGTCGAAGCCTTCCTTTTGCATGAGCATGTGCGCCACGTCCATGCTGAGGTACCAGATGGTCACGGCCACCGGCATCACCATGAACGGCAGCCTGAAACTGCGCAACATGACCACGGCGGCGGCCAGCGTGGCCAGCTCCAGCGTGAGCCAGCGCCAGTCGATGTAGCGGTGGTAATCACGGTAGTTGTCGTTGCTGCCTTCGGGCCAGAAACCCAGGCCGCTCTGCAGCGCCCACACCGCCAGCGGCACCAGGCACACCGCCAGCGTGGCCAGCACACCGGCTGGCGTGCGCAGGCGCTGCACCATGAGGTTGCGCGCCACCAGCAGCGCACCCGCCATGTACGCAGTAGCCAGCGCAAACACACCCCAGGCGCCAAACAGCTCCCAGCCCAGCGTCATGAACAGCGTCATGGCGCCGATGGCCAGCATGCCGCCGAAGTAATACAGCGTGTTGGTGAACGAGAAGCTCGGCCCCGGCGCCACGCGCGGCATGGGCGCCATGGGCACACCCGAAGGCACAGGCTGCGCGGCCGGCGGCGCCAGCTCGGCGGCGGTCAAGCGCTGGTCGCTGCCCGGTGAAGCCCACGAAGACCACAGCGCATGCGCCTCGCTCGGCACGATGGCGCCGCGCTCCACCGCCGCTTCAATGTCGGCCCAGCCCAGGCGCACGCGCACGGACGGCAGGAACACGTCTTCGGCTTGCGTGATCTCCCAGGTGGAGGGCTCTTCAGTGGGGATGGTTTCAGGGTTTTCGTTGTGCATGTGTTGTGTGCCCCGGGGGGTTTCCTCGACTCCGCGCCAACGATACCGGAGTCCACCCCCGCCAAGGCTGTGCGGCATGACCATTCAGCCCACGCCACAGACCGCTTGCACCGAGGGGAAACGCACCCGCCCCCCTAGAATGCCCTGATGAGCTCCAACACCCCACCCAGCAAGCCATCCAGCCCCACCGCAAACGCCCCCGCAGAGGGCGAACACAAGGTCAGCAACTTCCTGCGCCAGATCATCGAAAACGATCTGGACAAAGGCACCTACGCCAGCCGCCGCTGGGCCGGCACCCCCGGCGATGCCGCGCACCACGCCGCTGGCCAGCCCGACCCCGCAAAAATTCGCACCCGCTTCCCACCCGAGCCCAACGGCTACCTGCACATTGGCCACGCCAAGAGCATCTGCCTCAACTTTGGCCTGGCGCGCGACTACGGCGGCGTGTGCCACATGCGCTTTGACGACACCAACCCTGAGAAGGAAGACACCGAGTACGTCAACAGCATCCTCGACGCGGTGCAGTGGCTGGGCTTCAACTGGGAAGCCAACGGCCAGAGCCATTTGTTTCAGGCCAGCGACTACTTTGGCTTCATGTACCGCGCGGCGGAGTACCTCATTGAAGCCGGCCACGCCTATGTGGACGAGCAGACCAGCGAACAGATGCGCGCCGCGCGCGGCGACTTCGGCAAGCCCGGCGTGGACAGCCCGTTTCGCAGCCGCACCCCCGCCGAGAACCTGGCGCGGTTTCGCGAAATGCGCGACGGCCAGCACGAAGACGGCAGCATGGTGCTGCGCGCCAAGATCGACATGGCCTCGCCCAACATCAACCTGCGCGACCCCGCCATTTACCGCATCCGCCGCGCCACGCACCACAACACCGGCGACACCTGGTGCATCTACCCCATGTACACCTTTGCGCACCCCATTGAGGACGCACTGGAGCAGATCACCCACAGCATCTGCACGCTGGAGTTTGAAGACCAGCGCCCGTTTTACGACTGGCTGATGGACCGCCTGTGCGAAGGCGGCCTGCTCGCTCACCCCGCGCCGCACCAGTACGAATTTGCCCGGCTCAACCTCACCTATGTGATCACCAGCAAACGCAAGCTCGCGCAGCTGGTGTACGACCACAAGGTGAGCGGCTGGTACGACCCGCGCATGCCAACCATCGTCGGCCTGCGCCGGCGCGGCTACACGCCCGAGAGCATCCAGATGTTTGCCGAGCGCATCGGCGTGACCAAGAGCGACAGCTGGATCGACTACAGCACGCTTGAAGGCTGCCTGCGCGAAGACCTGGAAAACAAGGCCCACCGCGGCATGGCCGTGCTCGACCCCGTCAAGCTGGTGCTCACCAACTGGGCCGAGGCCTTTGGCTCGGACAGCTACACGGAAGACTGCACCCAGCCCGCCCTGCCCCACCACGCCGTGCCCGAGGGCCAGACCCCGCCGCCCGAGCGCGTGTTCAAGATCGGCAACCAGGTGTGGATCGAACGCGAAGACTTTGAAGAGGTGCCACCCAAGGGCTACAAGCGCCTGTTCCCCGGGAACGTGGTGCGCCTCAAAGGCGGCTACGTGATCGAGTGCACCGGCTGCGAAAAAGACGCCAGCGGCACCGTGACCGCCGTGCACGCCAAGGTGATCCCCGGCACCAAGAGCGGCACCCCCGGCGCCGACAGCGTGAAAGCCAAAGCCGCCATCACCTGGGTGAGCGTGGCCGACGGCGTGCCCGCCGAAGTGCGCCTGTACGACCGCCTGTTCAGCGACCCCCAGCCCGACGCGGGCGGCAAAGACTTCATTGAAGCGCTGAACCCGGAGAGTTTGAAAGTGGTGACGGCTTATGTGGAGCCGTCACTGGCTGCGGCGAAACCGGATGAGAAATTCCAGTTTGAGCGGTTTGGGTACTTTGTTGCGGATCGGGTGGATCACGTGGCGGGGAAACCGGTTTTTAATCGGGTCACGGGGTTGAAGGATAGCTGGGGGAAGTGATCTTCAACTCCAATAACTCGAAGAATTTTCACTGTAAAAGCCGCAAGAGGTCAATGACCCTTGCGGCTTTTTTAATAATTGAATAGCAAACTCAATAAAAGCAAAAATGATCAAAATATGATTATCAATTCATAGCGCTGCAGCATCCGGGACATCATATATTGTGTCAGTTATTTCACTCAGCAATCGATGATCAAGCAGAATCTGTAAAATGGTCTTTGCCGTCGCCCCACAAGCTACGATTTTGTCATTTTGATCAAAGTTTAGACCAAAGTTTCTCGCAACACTTACCTGCTTTACTTTTTGTGAGAAACCAGGACGAAGATATAAAGCCTTCTGCTGAATCACAGCTATTCTACGAAGATGCATTGCATTAGACCCCACATAAGCCTTCAATGGCTCTACATCCACGAACATCGATGTAAAAACTGGATCAACTACAAGATCATCAAAGTTTCGTGAATATGCCTTTTTCTCAGCCATCGCACTTTCATAAGCACGCTTAGACATCACCAAAACGGTTTCATTGATGCAATAAAAATCAAAGAAGGCATCAAAAGCAAACGTTTCATCAGGAACCGCCGAAAGCTCGCCGTCGTGGAAAACAGCGTTAATCATGGAACTTCTGATCTTGGGCTTCCATGTGGGCGGTGTTCGACGGACTGCATAGACGACTTCATCTTCAACTTGGAATTTAACCAAGTATCCAGCAGCACCCCTAAGATCCTTCAACCTCGCAAGTACATTCTCGTTCTCGGGCGCGTCAACCAAATTAAGAAGTGACACGACGCCGTCGCTATCCTCCAATGCGTGTACTAGGCAGCTGCTTTCGTTATTCTGCGAAATTGGGGTATAGCCAATATGTTCAGAGGTTTTTTCTACACTTGCCTTAACAGAAGCTCGAAACAAGTTCTCGAGATCGTCATCCGTCTTAACATGCCAAGCACGGAATTTTTCAGCAGTTATACTTTTTTTAAATATCCACAATTGGACCTGTGCTGCATCGTAATCAAACGCCCTCCAATCCACAAAATCACTCATCGCCACGCTCCCCATTAGTGATAAAACTACCTTGAATGTCCTGACACAGATAGCGCCCGGGTCGCAAATGTTTTTTACTCAAAATTTTTGCGTTTCGCTCATGACCATTAATAGAAACCCTTACTTCAAAAAGATTCCACCCCAAAACCAACAACACTGGATTCATAACAACTTGTCCAGCCTTGTAGGTAATCAAGAAAAACCATACTAAAAATACGATCAAACCTGAAATCTTCCCAATGGACCCGTAGTCAACCCCCATAAATGAGACGATGTAAGGAAAGCTATATCCAATAAGCTCACCGGGTATTGGCTTCGAATCCAATACCACAACTGGATATTTGAAGCGCAACTTTGAGATTACATACAGGGTTAAAAAGAAGCAGATGCCGGTAAACACTACACCGATTATTGAAAGCCATGGATTATCAAAATCCGGGATCGAACAAGTTCGCAAATCGAGACATATACCTCGCCCCCATGTTTCATCACTAACATCTTGTAGGGCAAGAATTAGCGACAAAGGAAAATACGAACCAAGAAACACCAAGGCGGCAGACAATATTCGAAACTGCATATTCCCTCAATCCTGTAATCACAGTCGTTTAGTCAAAGACATTATTGAGGCGCAATTCGCTCAGTAAATGAACCATTGCCACCCATCCCGATGATCAGCCGGCGGGTAGCCCGCGTAGCCCCCACATAAAACAGCTTGGCTTCCTCGCGCTCGTCTTCGCCCTTCGCGGGCATGTTGCCCGCTCCCACCAGCGCCACCACCGGGAACTCCAGCCCTTTGCTGGCGTGCATGGTCAGCACCTTGATGGTGTCGGCGGCCGGGTCGAAGCTGCCCGCGCCTTTGCGCACCTGGTGCGGCAGGCCGCGCTGGCGCAGCACGCCGGCGCATTCGTCCATCTCGCTGTAGTGCCGGCAGATGATGGCCATGTCGCCCCAGGCGTGGCCTTCCTGGTGGGCTGAGCCCAGCAGCTCGGCCACGCGCGTGGCTTCAGCCCGCAGGCTGGGCAGGCGGATGATGAGCGGCGCTTCGCCGTCGCGCCCGCAGCTCACGGGCTTGAGCATGGGGATGCCGTCTTCGTCCTTGTCTTCGGCGGTCAGCAGATCGGCGGCCACGAGGCTGGCGGTTTGCAAAATCTGCCGCGTGTTGCGGTAGTTGATCTTGAGGATGGTGGTGCGCCCCTGCGCCTGAATGCCCACGCTCTTGAAGCTGAACTGCTTGCTGCGGCTGCGCTCGTAAATGCTCTGCGCGTCGTCGTACAGCACCAGCAGGCTGTTGGTGGTGGGGCCCACCATCTGGGTGATGAGCTTGAGCCACTCAGGCGCGAAGTCGTGGCCTTCGTCGATGAGCACGGCCTGGTATTGCCCGCTGGGAATCTGCTGGCGATCCACGCCGTTGATGACGCGCTGCACCATGTCGGCCATCTTGGCGCCCACGGGCATGCGGGGGTCGGGCAGGGTCTGGCCAAAGGCCACCAGCTGGTCGCGGCACCACTTGTGAAAGTGCACGGCGTGCACGCGGTCGGCAATGCCTTTGGCGCCCAACACGCGGGCGAGCTGCTTGGCCAGCGGCTCGTTGTAGCAAAGCATGAGGATGGGTTTGCTGGCGGCGGTGTGGGCTTTGGCCAGGTGCTCGGCGCGGTAGCCCAGCAGCATGGTCTTGCCCGAGCCGGCCACACCGTGAATCACGCGGTGCCCGTCGCCCAGGCTGCGCGCCAGTTGCTCTTGCTGGATGTCCATGACCCGCATGACGCTGGGCATCTCGGCGGCTTCGTCGCTGTCGTCAAACAGGGCGCCTTGCACTTGCACTCGCACCTCGGGAAACATGATCCAGCGCACGCGGTCGAGCTGCGGTAACGACATGACATTGCCGAAGGCGTGCGGAAACATGTTCCACAGGCGTTGCTGAAACTGCTCCGGGTCGGTGGACTCGGTCATCTCGTCGGAGCAGATGACGTAGTGCGGCTCAATGGCTTCGCCCAAGCCGGCCATCTCGAACTGCCTACGCGTGATGCGGGTGAACACCACGCCGTGGCCCCAGGGGAATGCCAGCTTGCCTTGATGGGAGCCGCTGGGCTGCACCAGCTGTTCGTCGCGCTCCAGCGCGTTGACCACTTGAATGGCGCAATGCCGCGCCTGCGCCAGCGGGTTGATGACCACCTTCACATGCCCGTCAGGGATGATTTCCCAGGCTTGGCGCGTGGCGTTCTTGATGGTCTCCAGCTTCCAGTCTTTGGTCTCCAGAATCAGCAGCCCCCGGCGCGGATGCAGGATCACAAAGTCGGGGTGCGATTGTTTGGGACCGACGGGCACGTCGTACCAGAGCAGGTAGTCGTCTTCGAGCTTTTGCTCAAGACGCTCGGCGAGGCGTTTTTCGCCGTTGGTCATGCATGACAGGCAAGCGCCGAGTGCTGGTATGAGTGTGGCCATGTAGTTGTAAGTAATTGCGTCCCCGGTCACATGATGCACGGAAACGAATCGGCCGCAACCCAAAGCCTGCCAGTCGGTGCAGCCTAAACTACAGCCGCACCCTCCCACCATCTGCACCCCAAGACACCGCTCCCATGCTCGCCAACCTGACCCCCTTCCTCCTCCACTGGGCCATCACCGCCTTCGCCCTGTGGGTGGCGAGCCATCTGTTCAAGGGCATCCGGTTCGGCAGCACCTCGGCGCTGGTGGTCTCGGCCCTGCTGCTGGGGCTGGCCAATGCGGTGGTGAGGCCGCTGCTGGTGGTGCTCACGCTGCCCTTGACGCTGTTGAGCTTTGGCCTGTTCCTGCTGGTGATCAACGCGCTGATGCTGTTGCTGGTGGCCAAGCTGGTCGAAGGTTTCAAGATCGACGGGTTCTGGACGGCGTTCTGGGCCAGCCTGTTCATCTCGCTGCTCAGCCTGGTGCTCGGCGCCTTCGTGCTGGGCGGCTCGCCCGAGTTCACCATCGAGACCAGCCCGGCGCCGGGGTCGGTGTGGCTTTGACCCGGCACTAGCCCACATTGACTTGAAGGACTTAAGTGTTTCTCAAACTTGACAAAACACTTGTTTTGATCAGAATGAGAAACAAATGCCGACCCACCCCCCTCCCCCTTCAGATCAAGGCACCGCCCAGTTGCAAGCCTTGGGCGAGCAGATTCGCGCGCGCCGCAAAGCCCTGCGGGTGAGCAGCACGGCGGCGGCAGAGGCGGCGGGCATGTCGCGGGTGACGCTGCACCGCATCGAGAAGGGCGAGCCTTCTGTGGCCGGCGGCGCCTGGGCCAACGCCATGGCCGCGCTGGGCCTGACACTGCTGGCCCGAAACACAGAGGACGCCCATGCTTCAGGCGCGAGCCCGGCCGATCTGGCCGAATGGATACCGGTGCGTGTGCGCCTGACGGACTACCCGCAGTTGAAGGCCCTGGCCTGGCAGGTACACGGCACCGACACGCTCACACCCATCGAAGCGTTGGGCATCTACGAACGCAACGCGCGCCATCTGGACACCGCCGCCATGTCAGTCGCCGAGCAGGCGCTGTTGCAGGCGCTGCGCTCGGGTCTGGGGAGTGGCGCGTCGGTGGGCACGTCCGATGTTTGAGCGCCCGCATCATCAGCGCATTGCACATGTGCTGGCCGCGCTGGACGGCGATGCGCTTCGCCAGCACGGTTGTCTGTTTGGCGGTGGCACCTGCATCGCCCTGCGCTATGGCGAGTACCGCGAATCGGTGGACATCGACTTTCTGGTGTCCGACGCTGCGGGCTACCGGGAACTGCGCCAGTTGCTCACCGGCCCGGGTGGGATCAACGCCTTGGTGCGGCCTGGCGTCCAGCCGCTGGAGATGCTGCGCGAAGTGCGCGCCGATCAGTACGGCCTGCGCACAGCGGTGCGAATGGACGGCCAGGCCATCAAGTTCGAGATCGTTCGCGAGGCACGCATGGAGCTGGAAGCGCCGGCCAAGGACGATGTGGTGTGTGGCGTCCACACGCTCACGCCGCTGGACATGGCGGCATCCAAACTGCTGGCCAATTCAGACCGATGGGCAGACGACAGCGTATTCAGCCGGGACGTGATCGACCTGGCCATGATGGACCTGCCCTTGCCCCTGCAACGCCAAGCGCTGGCCAAGGCCGAAAATGCCTATGGCCCAGCGGTGGCGCGGGATCTCACGAAGGCCATTGACCGCCTTCAAGAGCGCCAGGGTTGGCTGGAGCGCTGCATTCAGGCCATGGCCATGACATTACCCAAGGCGGTGGTCTGGCAAAAGATTCGTGCGCTGCGCAGCTTGTTGAAACCTCGCGCCTGACGCATCGCTCAGTGCAGCGTTTTCGCCATGATCTGGTGCACTTCCTGCTCCAGACCCTCTGACGGTATGACCACCATTTCCTTGCCGCCGAACTTTGCCGAGTAGCGCGGCGATTCGCTGGCGTGCTGATAGGCCTCACCAAGCCGGAAAATCAACTCCCCGACTTCGACTTCCGTTAGATGGTGCTCTTTGGCCATGTCATTGAGGCTGGAGACCTTGCCGTCATGAATCCAGGCAATGCCAAAGCTCTGGGGTGGCTTGCCGAAGAAGACGAAGGCTTCATGCTCTGCCGGCACCACCTCCAGGTGGTCAGACACCTTGTGCGCCAGCTCCTCCAGCGGTGCCTTGATTTCATCGAGCTTGCCGATCGCGTCGCTGTCCATCGGCAGCGGTGGGTACTCAACTTTGTGGCCAAAAAGCTTGTCCAGTAGTCTCATGTTGTTCTCCTTTCAGAAGACAAATAAGAGAGCCTGACGACAACCCGCAGGCTGGGTGCCTGGACGGGGTTGGGTCGCCAAGCACTTTCACCATAGACCTTCAGGGCGATTTTTTCAAATCGAATCGATGAAGCGGGTGCCCCTCACAGCGTGCCGGGGCAGCTCACCCGGCAGCGTTGGCCTCAGGCAGCTTGGCAATCACCTTGATCTCGAACTGAAACCCGTAAAGCCACGTGACCCCAACACCGGTGAGCGTGGGGTACGGTGCTTCGCCCCAGTGCTCGCCAAACACCTGCCAGATGGTTTCAAAATTTGACTCCGGGTCCACGATGAAAACGGTCACGTCGACCACGTCCTTGAACGTGCAACCGGCGGCCGAGAGGATCGCGTTCAGGTTGTCAAACGCAAGGCGGACCTGGCCTTTCAGATCGGCCTCGGGGGAACCATCGGGCCGGCTGCCCACCTGCCCCGAGACGAACAAAAAACCGTTGGACCGGATCGCTGGCGAGTAATGGTTCTTTTCATAGAGCGCCTGGCGCCCAGCGGGAAAAACAACGTCACGTGCAGACATGGAAGACCTCTTTGATGGGTGGGAATGGATCGACTCTAGGCATTCACGGCCTGCGGATAAACAGGCAAGTCGCACAATGACTGTTTGAGATTCCCAAACAATCCCACGAGGTGCGAGGAGCAGTCATGGACCGTTTTGATGCGATGCAGGCCTTTGCCCGCGTGGTGGAGGCCGGCAGCTTCACCAAGGCAGCGCAGACACTGCACATGAGCAAGACCACGGTGACGCAGCTGGTGCAGCAGCTGGAGGCGCGGCTGCGCGTGAAGCTGCTGAACCGCACCACACGGCAGGTGAAGGTCACGGCCGATGGCGCTGCCTACTACGAGCGCGTGGTGCGTCTGCTGGCGGATCTTGAAGACGCGGACACCAGCCTGTCCAGCGCATCGGCCTCGCCGCGGGGGCGTTTGCGTGTGGACGTGCCCAGCCCGCTGGCCCGCATGATCCTGATGCCGGCCCTGCCGACGTTTCATGCGCGCTACCCCGAGATCCAGCTCCACATGGGCGTGAGCGACCGCATGGTGGACCTGATCGGCGACAACGTGGACTGCGTGCTGCGCGGCGGTGAAGTCACCGACCCGTCGTTGATCGCGCGTCGTGTGGGCAACCTGCAGCTCGGCGTGTATGCAGCCCCGAGCTACCTGGCACTCGCCGGCACGCCGCTGCACCCGCGCGAGCTGGAAGACACGCACCACCGCACCGTGGGTTTTCTGCGCGCGCGCAGCGGCACGGTGGCGCCCCTGGGCATGGAGCGCGAGGGTGAGCGCATCGAGGTGCAGGGGCGCTATGCGGTGGCCGTGGACGACGGCAACGCCTACCTGGCGGCAGGGCTCGCCGGCATGGGCGTGCTATGGCTGCCGCACTACATGGCCCAGGACCACGCAGCGCGCGGCGAACTGGTGCCGCTGTTCGACGGCTGGCAATTCGACTCGATGCCGATGTACGTGGCGTTCCCGCCGAACCGACACGTGAGCGCGAAGCTGCGGGCGTTCATTGACTGGGTGTTGGAGCTGATGGCGGTGCATGCGCCGGTGGTGGTCGGGCGCGCTTGAGGTTGCAGCCGGCCCCGGTCTCTCAGCTACCAGACAGCCCGTTGCACAACTGGTCCTCGCAAGGGATTCCGTCACGATCGCCGTCCATCTTCATGCCGGGGCAGTTTTTCAGGAACAGCTTGGCCTCTGTGCATGAGGTCATTTGCGAACAGTGTTGGCGCCCGTCGCACTGGAACGTGCTGCTCGCCGGTGGGTCCGCCGCTGGCGCCGGCGCGCTGATCAAGCTCTTGCTTGCTGCGGGCGCAGGCGGCACCCGCTCGCTGTACTGCGCATAGGCATACCAACCCAGCCCGGCCACGACGAGCAAGGTGACCAGGCGAGAGGCGAACGGTGACGACTCCGAACGCCTGCGTGTTCGCCCGCCGGTGGACACCACCCGTTGATCCCGACGTGAATCTGCGTACAGCTCAGCCCCCGGCCTGCGTACCCGGGCCGCGCGTTTGCGTCCGTCCTTGTCCAGCTCGATTTCAAACGACAGTGCCTCTCCCACGGAGGGCAAACGCCCATCGCGCGGGAAGGTGGACACGTGCACAAAGATCAGCTGGTCGCCATGCTCGGCGACGACAAAACCGAAACCTCTGTCGGCGTTCCATTTCTTGAGCTGGCCGTTGAAGCGGGTGGGGGTTGCATTCATTGCCGCATTGCCTTCCTGACGTTCTTGGGCATGCCTCATCATGCCGTTGACGCAACACAACGGACAGGGGGAATCGAACATGGCAAGACAACGTCAACGGAAATCCAACAGTGGCCCACGCCAGCCGTTCCTTGAAAAAGGCGCCGCTGCTCTGGCCATCGGTGTTGCCATGCTGTTGGCGTCGCTCATGCTCTCTGGCAGCACCGTGATGGATGCGGTGGCCCGAGGTCTTCGAACCCCCGCCTGGTTCGCGCTGGGCATTGGCGCAGTGTTGATCGGCATCCACGTGTTGATCAACCGCGTTGTCAGCAAGCAGGGTGGCACGCTCGTGGTACCCACCGCCAAGCCCCAAGAGCCCAAGGCCTTGCGTCAGGGCTTTGACGAAGTGGCGCATCGCCGACCCGAAGAGCGAAGTACGTTGGCGGCAACACCCGTTCCTTCCCAGTGGAGCCCTGCCGTGTTCAACGCCATCGAGTGGCGCCGCTTCGAGGCGGTGTGCGAAGCCTTGTTTGCCCAAGCCGGGTTCGAAACACGCTCGCAGTCGCATGGGCCCGATGGTGGGGTGGACGTCTGGCTGCATTCAAAGAACGCAGTTGGCCCCGTGTCGGTGGCGCAATGCAAACACTGGCAGTCCAAACCAGTGGGTGTAAAGGAGGTGCGCGAGTTCTTCGGCGTGATGTCGTCGCACCAGCTCAAGCGCGGCACCTACGCCACCACGTCGACCTTCACGCCTGACGCCGTGGCTTTCGGCAAAAGCAACGGCATCCACCTGCTGGACGGCGCGGGTCTGCTCAAGCAGATCGCGCAGCGCACACCAGAGCAGCAACAGGCCCTGTTGGCGGTGGCATTTGAAGGCGACTACGCGCGACCCACCTGCGCTAGCTGCGGCACCAAGATGGTGGAACGCACGCCAGCCAAGGGTGGTTCGGCGTTCTGGGGGTGCAAGAACTATCCGAGGTGTCGTTCCAAGTTGGCAATGTCGCGTCGATGAGGTCCACCGCCCCCAAACTGGGTCTCATCGGACCCATTCTGGGTACGAGGGCAAACTACCACCCACCATGGCCCGCCGCCCCCACCACCACGTCTACGTGATCGAGCTGTCCAAAGACGTGCTGCTCGAACCGAGGTTCCGCAAGAACAACCCGGGCTACATCGACGGCAAACCCTGCGTTTATGTGGGCATGACCGGCCTCGACCCCGACGTGCGGTTCGACAAGCACAAAGCGGGCATCCAGTCGAACGCGTATGTGCAGAAGTACGGGCTGCGTCTGCTGCCCGATCTGTACGAGGGCTTCAATCCGATGAAGTACGCCGACGCGGTGGACAAGGAGATCGAGGTCGGCATCGACCTGCGCTCGGCCGGCTTCGGGGTCTGGCAGGCCTGATCAGTTGGTGGCGCCAGCGCCAAGCGCTGTGTCTTGCTCGATCAACATCGCGCAGCGCACCGCCAGCCTCAGCCCTCGCACGATGTCCTCCAGCGGCATGCTCGGGTTGCCCTGCTCAGGCAGCCACGGCACGTGAACGAATCCACCACGCGTGTGTTTGAGTTCGCGCCGCGTGGCCAGCGCGTGCATCAACCCATAGAACACGTGGTTGCAGACGAAGGTGCCGGCGGTCTGTGACACCTCGGCCGCAATCCCTGCTTGCTGCAGTTCGGCCAGCATGGCCTTGATGGGCAGGCTCGTGAAATAGGCCACCGGTGCGCCCTGCTTCACGGCCGTGTCCAGGGGCTGCGCGCCCGCGTTGTCGGCGATGGGCGCGTCGTTCACGTTGATGGCCACGCGCTCCAGCGACAGCGCGCTGCGCCGACCGGCCTGGCCCACGCACACCACCAGCGCGGGCCGGTGTTTCTTCAGCAGCGCGTTCAGTTCACGCAGCGATGCGTCGAACACCGTGGGCAGCTGCGCGGCCACCACGGTGTGCCCGAGCACTTGCCGGCCGTGCAGCGCCTTCACGGCCAACCAGCTGGGGTTCAGCGTCGCGCCGCCGAAAGCGTCAAAACCGGTGAGCAGGATCTTGTTGGGCATGGAGGTCAGCCTCGCAATGCGCCAGGCGCCAGGTCTTGCAACGCATGCGGCCCGATGGCCGCGCGAATCAACCGCAGCGTGGGGTGGCCGACGGCGGCGGTCATGCGGCGCACCTGGCGGTTGCGGCCTTCGGAAATCACCAGCTCCAGCCAGCTGGTGGGGATGGATTGGCGAACGCGCACGGGTGGATCGCGCTCCCACAGTGGCGAAGGCTCGGGCATGCAGCGGGCGCGGGCGGGGCGGGTGGGGCCATCGTTGAGTTGCACGCCCTGGCGCAGCGCCGCCAGAGCGGCCTCGTCGGGCACGCCTTCCACCTGCACCCAGTAGGTCTTTTCCATCTTGTGGCGCGGGTCGCTGATGCGGGCCTGCAGTTGTCCGTCGTTGGTCAGGAGCAGCAGGCCTTCGCTGTCGGCGTCGAGTCGGCCGGCCACGTACACGCCCGGTATGTCGATGAAATCCTTGAGCCCGCGCCAACGGCCTTCCGGCGTGAACTGGCTCAAGACGCCATAGGGCTTGTTGAAACAGATCAAACGGGAAACGGGTGCCGCGGCCATGGCGGGCAGCTTAGCACCGGCCAGCAGGCACGCTTGTCGAAATCGGGCCACCGAATCCGTCGTGCAGATGTGGACACCGGCGACTGCTTCGCCGCAACATCACCCAACCATTGAAAGGATTTCCCATGACCACCGGAACCGTCACCCTGCACCGTGTTTTGCCCGCCCCACCCGAGCGTGTGTACCGCGCCTTTCTCGACCCGGACGCCATGGTCAAGTGGCTGCCGCCGCACGGCTTCACGGCCCGGGTGTTGCAGATGGACGCGCGCGTGGGCGGCGGCTACCGCATGCAGTTCACCAACTTCAGCACCGGCAAGGTGATGGCCTTTGGCGGCCAGTACCTGGAGCTGGTGCCCAACGAGCGCATCGTCAACACCGACGCGTTCGACGACACCAACCTGCCGGGCGAGATGCGCAACACCATCACGCTCAAGGCGGTGTCGGTGGGCACCGAGCTCACTGTGGTGCAGTCGGGCATTCCGGCCGCGATTCCCGCCGAGGCCTGCTATCTCGGCTGGCAGGAATCCCTGCAGTTGCTCACCTTGCTGGTGTCGGCTCAGATTCCCGACTGAGCCAGCGAGAGCAGACGCTGGTGGGGTTCACCTTCGCGGTCGAGCACCACACTGCGTTTGGCGCTGAGGTAGTGCGTGGTGAACACGTCGAGCCAGGCGGCCAGGCTCTGAGCGGCGTGCGTTTCGCCGGCCAGCGCCAGACACAGCGCCGCCACTTCCGAAGTGCAGAAATGGCTCTCTCGCGCCGAGCGGCGCAGCCGGTAGTTGGACACCTGATCGGGGTGCAGGCTGAGCACGGGCAGGTGGTCCAGGTAGGGGCTCTTGCGAAACATCTTGCGGGCTTCGGACCAGGTGCCGTCGAGCAACACGAACAACGGCTTCTTGCCGCCCTCCCCGGCGGGCGGCAGTTCCGTCACCACGCGCCCGGACGGCGCGAATTCACCCGGGAACACCAGCACCGGCTGCCACTGCGGGTCGGCCAGCAGAGCGAGCAGGTCGGGGTCCACCGCAGTGCGGGACCATCCGAAGGCCCAGGTGTCGGTCACCACGTCGGCCACCAGCCAGCCCGTGTTGCTGGGTTTGAGGGCTTCGATGTCGCCCATGATCAGGCACACCCCGGCGCGCGTGGTCACCAGCGGGCGCAAGGCACACACGCAGTGGGTGGCAATGAGCCGGCAGCCTGCACAGCGCCCGCCACCCGAACCCCGGGCCACAAAGGGTTTGGCGCTCGCGGCCAAGCGCCGCGCTCGCAGGCTGAACACGGCGTGGCCGGGGCTGGCTTCTGGCGTTGGGGCCACTACAAATTTCATAGGAAGGACTGTAGGCGCAACGCTCAAAGCGTGTTGGGAGGCAAAAGCGGGCTGTAAACGCCTCTGACCTGTTTCCAGCGTGACAAATGTCTCGGAGCATTTGCCCCCGGCCCACCACAATGCGCCGCATGCCTGTATTTGAAATTGCTGTGTGGTCGGCCATGCTGGGAGGCTTGTTGACCTTGTCGGTCGTGGCGCTGGGCGACGTGCTGGCCAGCCGCTCCACGGGATCGGTGCGCAACCTGTTCTTCGTGCTGGTCGCCGGCGCCAGCTGTGTCGTGATGACGGGCTTGCCCGAGGTCTTTTTCCCGGAGTTGCCCGAGCGCCTGCTGATGGTGCTCAAGGCGAGCCTGGGTCCACTGGCGGGTGCCATGGCGCTGCACTTTCTGGGCAACTGGCTGGGTGGTGTGCGCGAAGACATGCTGGTGCACAACCTCACCGCCCTGGGCGGCACGACCATTCTTCTGGTGGCAGTGGCGCTGATGGCAGTGTCCTCGCAGGTGGACCCGATGGATTTCCCCGCGCTGCTCATGCTGGCGGCCGCCGTCAACCTCGTTCCGGTGCTGCTGGGGCTGGTGGCGGTCATTCGCGCGGCCAAGCTGGGCGACCCGCTGGCGCGCTGGATGGGCGTGGGCATGGTCTGCCTGGCGGCCGCCACGGTGGGGCTCTATGCCCGGGGCCTGAGCGTGCCGGGGCTGGGTCTGGGCGCCTGGCTGGCCACCGCGGTGTTCACCCTGGCCTATTTCCTGATTGCTTCAGCGCTGGGTCTGGTGCGCAACCGGTACAACCGCGAGCTGGCACGCCTCTCGCGTCTGGACAAGGGCGCCGAGCCCGCCACGGGCCTGCCCACCGGAGCAGCGCTGCTGGCCGAGGTCGAACACGTCTTCTGGCGCACGGCGCGGCGCGGCGGCGTCTGCACCGTGGTGTGCCTGCATGTGAGCAACCTCTACGAACTGACCGACGCACCCGGGCAGGGCACGGAGCATCAGATCCTCACGACACTGGCAGCCCGGGTGCGCCGAGCGGCGGGCTTTCGCTGCGTGGTGGGTCTTTACCACCCCCGCTGCTTTGTGGTGGTGCTGGCCAACGACAAGCTCAACAAGGCGGCCTTCGAGGCCCTGACCCGCCTGCGCTCCACCGTGGCGCTGCCCTTGTCCGTGATGGACGCAAAGCACACCTACCAGCCGTTCACGCCCCAGTTGGGCATGGGCGTGATCACACTCGAACCCGAAGGCTCCTCGCCGATGGAGGTGATCAACCAGGCCGAGCGCCGCGCGCTGGCCGAAGTGGGCGAAGCCCGCGATTCACGCCCGATTTCGCAGCACGACATCGACACCGCGCCGGGGGAGTTGATGTGATGGTCACGCGACGGCATCAACCGTAAGTCCTCAGTGCCGGAGGTGGCATAAGTCAAAGCGTTTCCTTGTTTCCGGCGGACCGCACGGTCAGCCGGTGACAGGCCTGCTTCGTCGGGCCGTGGCGCCGCTCGTCTCTGCTCCAAGGCACCATGTACCGGCATGTCAAAAGAACAAGATCTATCTCCCAGGACGCCAGCCTCGCCGCGCAAACCCGCCCGGCGCAAGCACGACCCACTGCTGGTCAACGGGGTGAGCTCACTGGTGGCGGGCTGTGGCCTGTGGATGCTGTCCCTGGCGATGGACGACCAGGCCAGGTTCGAGCTTGCGTCGCGCGCGCTGCTGGCGCCGGCCTGGATGGCATTGGCGGTGGGTGTGGCCCTTTTGTTGCTCCACGTGGTGATCAAACGGCGCACCCGCTTTGAAGCCGCCATGCTGCTGCGCCAGCATTCGCGGTTTCTCGAGCCCATGCCACCGGTGCTCCACCTGCCCAAAACCGATGCCAAGCGGCCTGCCGCGCGCAGGAAACGTCCGCGCGCCATGAGCGCCGAATGAGCGCCGAATGAGCGCTCGCAGCCAAACTGATTTACTTCTGCACCGGATTCGCCGTGAGCAACGCGGCTGAGTAGGCCCGCATGAACTCGCGCGCCTTCTCCGGGTGGGGAGCGGTCAGCCAGGCGCTGTAGGCGCCCTCGTTCAAGATGGCCGGCATGCGCTTTTCGCTGCCGGGCTGGCCGTAGCGGTGCATCAGCGCATGGCTGTTGGCGTTCACTGTGAGCAGGCAGAAGCTCACGATGACTTCATCTCCGGCCCCCTTCCAGCTTTCCCACAAACCCGCCACCCCCATGGGCTTGCCATCCACCCGGGTGATGCGCGTGGGCACGGGCTTGCCGGTGCGGTAGTCGTCTTCCTGAAACGACAGCATGGGCACGATGCAACGCCGCGCACCCAGCCAGGTGTCGCGAAAGTTGTTGGAGGTGGTCACGATCTCGCAGCGGGCATTGACCAGTTTGGTGGAGCGCAGCTTGGCGTCTGAGGCCGACTTGACCCAGGTGGGCACCAGGCCGAACTGGCCCGTGGCGAGTTCGAGTGTGGGCTTTTCGGGCTCGGCGCCTTCGGCCACCGGCTCGGTGGCCACCAGCCGGACGAACACGCCCGGCTTGCGCGGCCACACATCGCGCCCGGCCGGTGTGTCGGGGGCCGGCACATTGAAGGCATCGGGGTACAGGCTGGCCTGCTGAAGGCTCTCGAATTGGGTGCTCATCGGGCCATGCTAGCTGATGGGAGCAGCAATGCCGGCCCGCAGGGCGGCCACTTGCCAACGGGTCCTTTTTCGCGCACGCTCCTCCACCTCGGTGACAAGGAGGTGCGGTATGAACTATTCGGACGGCTACCTGCGCGAAGCCATGCCGTTTTACGACCCACCCGCTTCGCTGGTGCCACCCGAGGTTGAGCGGGCCATCGCCCGGGAGAATGAACCGTCCGGGCTGGACGATGACGATCTCCTTCGCCGCTCCCGACGCTGGACTTACGCCATGTTCAGCGAGATGCGTCTGGGCCGGTGGGCGTTCCGCCCGCGCACCAACGGGGAGGTGTCGTGGGGCCTGATCACAGCAATCAACAACCCTTTCGGGCGCTGCGCCATTGGCCTGATGGACCCCGAGCACGAAGCCCCGGGTTTTGGTCTGGTATTGACGTCGCAGGTCCCGATGGAGCGGCCATTCGAGGTGGTGGGCGAAGCGGTTTTCCCCCGGCTTGAACAGACATTCCCTGTGGGCCTGGGCTCGGCACGCACCGAACTGCATGCGCTTGCGCACCCGGCAGGAGCAACTGCGGCCTGTTGGGCCCGCAGCCGCAAGACCGCGCTCTGGGGCGTGCTCACCGCGGGCCACGCTGTGCAGCATGTGCGGCGTGGGGGTGTGGTGGCGATGTCGCCCGGGCCACATGGCCAGTTGGGGCGCGCCCGCTACCCGCCGATCGATGCCGCCTTTGTGCTCACCGCACCACCCGGCGGACCAACCAGCCCACTGCCGGTGGCACCCTTGCCGTACCCGAGCGCGGGTTTTCGGGTGTGGGTGGAGAGCCAGAACGTTTCTCAACTGCGCCGCCTGATTCGCACCATGGACACCCTGGGCGTGGTGCGCACCAGTGCGTT
Organism: Pseudomonadota bacterium; assembly: GCA_040385485.1. Lineage (GTDB taxonomy): Bacteria > Pseudomonadota > Gammaproteobacteria > Burkholderiales > Burkholderiaceae_C > Hydrogenophaga. The sequence continues at coordinate 268,833 of JAZKHJ010000020.1, forward strand.
CCCCGTGTTGTCGTATCTGGATCTGCCCTGCATGCCAGGCGATTCGGGCGCGCTGGTGAGTGACGTGAATCGGCAGGCCCTGGGTCTGTACCTGGGCAGCATGAACACCAGCCAGGTGCCTGGTGGTGTGGTCGGGCTGGTGCAGAACCTCGAACAGGCGGTGCACGTGCTCAAGGTCGATCCCTTCATCTAAACAGGAGAGTCCACATGGCCAGCAAGAAATCTCCCTCATGGGAAGTGCAGTTGTTCGTGCCCACCGAATTCGATCTGGTGGACCAGGACATTGATGAAGACGACATGGTCGAGAAACATTCGCTGAAAGGCTTTTTCAGCGGCGGTGCCGTCAAGGTGGTGGACGGCGAAACCATGAAGAAACAGTGGAAGAAGACCATCGACGACATGCTTGCGCTGACCTCGTCCATGACCGGCGCTCAGAGCGAATGGTCACTGGACGGCATTGAAATCGGGCTCACCCTCAGCGCGAAGGGCGAGTTGTTGTTCATTGCCGAGGCCGGCGCCGAAGCCAGCGTGAAACTCACCCTCAAGCGCAAGCCTCCCGCGGTCTGAAGCGGGCAGGCGCCGGCACTGTCCCACAATGCACCCATGACAGCCCTTCCCGCCAGCCCCGCCGCCGACCGCAACAAGCAGCCCATCCTGGAAACCCTGCAGCGGCTACTGCCCGAGCGCGGCGTGGCGCTGGAGATCGCATCCGGCACCGGTCAGCACGTCACCTGGTTTGCCGCCGGTTTGCCGGGATGGCAATGGCAACCCACCGACCTGCAACCCAGTGCGATGCTCACCATTGCCGCCTGGACCGACCAATCGGGCGCGCGCAATGTGCTGCCGCCGATGCGGCTGGACGTGATGTCCGAACAATGGCCCGACGAGGGCGATCTGTTCGGGGAGGCGTTTGGCGAGACCTTTGACGCCGTCTACTGCGCCAACATGCTGCACATCGCCCCCTGGGCCGCGTGTGCCGGGCTCATGCGTGGCGCTGCGCGTGTGCTGGCGCCTGGCGGTGTGCTCATCACCTACGGCCCCTACCTTGAAGACGGCGTGCCCACCTCGCCGGGCAACCTGGCGTTTGACGAGAGCCTTCGCAACACACACCCGGAGTGGGGCTTGCGTCACCTCGCCCAGGTGGAACAGCAGGCCCGCGAGGTCGGCCTGCACCTGCGCGAGCGCCACGCCATGCCGGCCAACAACCTGTTGCTGGTGTGGGCCCGGGAACCAACGGCAGCGGCCTGAGCTCCATCCCGCTCCTCACGCACACCTCATCCTCAAGCCATGCTCAGAAACCTCAAAGACCTGTTCGACAACCTCGCGGCCAGCCTCAGTGCGCCGGCCGGCGCCCAGCTGCCCGCCGAGCAGGAGCACACGCTGCAACTGTCCACCGCCGTGCTGCTGGTGGAGGTGATGCGCGCCGAACCCGACTTGAAGGCCAGCGAGCGCGACGCGGTCATCACCGCGCTGCGGCGCAAGTTCGGGCTGACCGACGACGAGCTGGAACGCCTGATGGAGCTGGCCCACGAAACAGCACGCACCGCCTACGACTACCAGCGCTTCACCGGCATGATGAATGAGCGCTTCACCCAGGCGCAGAAGATCAGCGTGGTCGAAGCCATGTGGGAAGTGGCGTTTGCCGACAACCACCTCGACGCCAACGAGCACCATGTGATCAGCAAGGTGGCGGGTCTGCTGCATGTCACCCACGGCGAATACATCGCCGCCAAGCTGCACGCGCAGGCCGCTGCCCAGGGTTGACACACGCGCGGGCCGCACAACCGGCTACGCATCTTTGCCTGCGCGGCGGGGCGCCTTCACCGGGCAGATACATGGGGGGCACAACATGAAGGCTCACCAACCCCCAGGAGTCAACTCCATGAAACCCCGAAATCTTGTTGTGTACGCCATCGCTGCCGCCACGTTGAGCGTCAGCTCCCTGTCCTTCGCACAGGGCTATGGTCAGGGCGAGCGCTATGACGCACCCAGGATGTACCGAGTGGATGACCGTCGCGACGACCGCCGCGACGATCGCCGTGATTTCCGCGAAGACCGCCGGGACGATCGACGCGACTTCCGGCAGGAGCGCCGCGAGGACCGCCGGGATTTCCGGCACGACCGCCGCGCCGATCACCGCGACTACCGCCATGGTGCGCAACCCCGCTACTACTACCAGGCCCGTGGCCCGGAGTTCCAGCGCGGTCGCTACATCCCCCACGAGTACCGCAGCCGTCAGTACGTGGTGGTGAACCACCATCAACATCGACTGTCCGCACCTCCCCGCGGCCACCAGTGGGTGCAGGTCGGCAGTGACTATGTGTTGATCGCGATCGCCACCGGCCTGATCGCCAACCTGATCCTGAACAACTGACCTCCTTCGGTCTGCTCGCCCATCAGGCGCTGCGCACCCCTTCATCCGGGAGCGCAGCGCCTTTTCCTTGAGGTCTTCGGTCTGCGATGATCCAGACCTCTGCCCACACCGCACCGTCCGCCATGAAACTCAGACACGCCGCCCTGCCCTTGCTCGCTTCGCTGGCCCTGCTGTCAGCCTGCTCGAAAGAAGACGCCAGTGCACCAGCTGCCAGCGCACCCACCGCCACCGCCAACACCCCGATAGCAGCCGCGCAGGCACTGGACGTGCTCGCAGCGCAAGGCAAAGGTTTTGCGGCCGGCAAGATCCTCAGCGCCAATGCCGTTTACGTTTTGTTCGACCCGCAGTGTCCCCATTGCGCGCGCCTGTGGGAAGCCTCGATGCCGCTGCACGGCAGCGTGAAGTTCGTCTGGCTTCCGGTGGCCATCATGAACGCCAAGAGCGCCCCCCAGGGCGCAGCCATCATGACTTCCACCAATCCCGTGCAGGCCATGGCCGCGCACGAAACATCGCTGCTGGCCGGCAATGGCGGCACCGCGGCCTCGGCCGACATCGCACCCGACGTGCTTGCTGCGATCAAGACCAACACCGACCTGCTCGAACGGCTGGGTGCCACCTCGGTGCCCTACATCGTGGCGCGGCACCAGCGAAGCAACGAGGTGGTTATGCAGGCCGGTGCCAATGACACCCAGGCCTTGGCGAATTTCCTTGGCATCGGACAGCCTTGAAGCGCGGTTTTCTGCCTTACCATCGCGCAGTCAAGCCGCCTTCGCGGCTGTTTAACGGAGGCCCCCATGGGCAAAGAGCAGCGCAACGAAAAACTGGCCAAGAAACCCAAGAAGGACACATCCGCGCCCAAGGGACCGGCCACGTCCGACCGGCCCATGCCACCCGTGACGGCAGTGGCGCCGCGCGGCAAGGAAAAGAACAAGTGAGCCTGGCGTGAAGGCCACCTGGAACGGCGCAGTGATCGCCGAGAGCGACGACACGGTGGTGCTGGAAGGCAACCACTACTTCCCCGAAAGCTCGCTCAACCGCGACCACGTGACCTTCAGCAACCACCGCACCAGCTGCCCCTGGAAGGGCCAGGCGAGTTACTACTCGCTGCTGGTCAACGGTGAGCTCAACAGCGACGCGGCCTGGTACTACCCGGACCCCAAGCCCGAAGCAGACGAAATCCGCGGGCGTGTCGCCTTCTGGAAAGGCGTGAAGGTCGCGCCCTGAGCGTGCGCGCGCCGGGGTCGCAATGACCCCGGCCAGCACTGGGCGACTGGCTTGCTCGCCCACCCCCCGGCGTATCCTGAGTGGCACAACCACCACCCCAGGAGACACCCCATGCCCCCTTTCCTGCGCACCGCGCAACTCGGCCTGATGGCTGCCGCCGTGATCGCGCTCGTCGGCTGCGCGCGCCACGACCACGCTGCCATGCACGCCATGCACCACGGCGGCATGATGACCACCGCGGCACCCACCACCCCGGCAAGGCTCACCCCGAGCACGCCCACGCTGTCGTCCGGCTACAGGAAGGTGGCCGCACCGACCGAGGCCAAGGTCTATTTCACCAACCTTCGCAACGGCTCCACCGTCACCAGTCCGGTGAAGGTGGGCTTCGGACTGAGCGGCATGGGTGTGGCGCCGGCCGGCGTCGAGAAGGCAGGCACCGGTCACCACCATTTGCTGATCGACGTGGCCGAGGTGGACGCCAACGCGCCGTTGCCCGCCAACGACCAGTTCCGCCACTTTGGGCTGGGGCAGACCGAGACCAGTGTGGAGCTCAAGCCGGGCACCCACACGCTGCAACTCGTGCTGGGCGATCAGAACCACATCCCGCACCACCCGGTGGTGATCAGCGAGCGCATCACCATCACGGTGAAGTGATGGCGGGGCGCGGCGGACCGCTCAGGCCGCGTTCTCACCCAGTTTCCGCAGTTTGCTCAACCAGCGAGCCACGCCCGCAGTGCCCAGGTTTTCCACCGAGCCGACGAGCGTTTCGTGGATGGGGGCAAAGCCCACGAAACCCAGGATGTTGCGCTCCAGCGATTTGACGCTGTGCGCCCGAAAGTACCAGCGGTAGGCCAGCGCTGGCATGCCCATGGTGACCACCACACGCGCCGAGCGCCCGCTCAGCGGCTTGTGGCCAAACGGCTTGGCGCCTTCGGGGCCGACCGCAAAACCCGGGCGCGCGACCTGCTCCAGAAAGGCCTTGAGCAGCGCCGGCATGTCGCCCAGCCAGAGCGGGAAGAAGATCACCACGTGTTGGGCCCAGGCGATACCGTCCTGCGCGGGTTGCAGGGTCGGCGGCAGCGTGCCGTGGTGCCAGGCCTCCGCGGTCTTGAGCACGGGAAAATCGAGCGCACCCAAGGCGATGCGCCGCACCTCGTGGCCACCGGCGCGAGCGCCATCGGCATAGGCATCGGCGAGGGCATGGTTGAGGCGCTCCACGCTCGCATCAGGATGGCCTTCGATCAGCAGGATCCGGCGGGAGGTGGTCATGGCGGGCTCCATCGGGTGAGGAAGCCCCATGTTGCGGCCTGACCGCCCGGCGGGCCTTGACGCGGATCAATGCCGCCGGCAACTCAGCGCCGGTCCGGCTTGCGCGGTTTGTTGGCGCGTTCCTTCTTTTTGCTCTGGCGCTCGGCGTCGGCCTGCTGGCCAGCGGCCAACCAGGCCAGAAACTGCTCGGGCGTCTCCAGCGTGATGCGCCCAAGCACGCCGCTGCGGAAATCGGCGATCAGCAGTTCGGAAGCCTTTTGCCAGTTGATGGAGCCGCCCGAGCCGATCGCGCCGCGTTTGCGCGCGATGGCGGCCATCAGTTCCTCGTCGGGCAGGCTGGCCACGGTGTCCAGAGGCAGGCCGAGCTTGTAGCGGGCTTCGAGCTGCGCACCGTACGTGACCTTGAGTTTGGACAGCAGCTCCAGCGCCACCTCCTGGTCGTCGTAGGCATTGCGGCCCACGGCACCGCTGGCGGCGAGGTTGTAGCCACTCTCGGGCACCACGATGCGCGGCCACAGCATGCCGGGGGTGTCGAAGAGGTAGAAGTCGTCGGCCAGCGCGATGCGTTGCTCGGTGCGGGTGATGCCGGCCTCGTCGCCGGTCTTGGCCGCGCGCTTGCCCATGAAGGTGTTGATCAGCGTGCTCTTGCCCACGTTGGGGATACCGCAGATCAGCACCCGCATGGGCTTGACCATGCCGCCGCGCAGGGGTGCCAGCTCGAAGCACGACGCGATGATGGCGCGCGCTGGCGCGGTGATGCTGGCATCCAGCGAGATGGCGCGCGTGTTGGGCTGGGCGTTGTAGTGGGCGAGCCAGAGCGCGGTGCGCTCGGGGTCGGCCATGTCCTGCTTGTTGACCACCTTGAGCGCGGGTCGTCCGGCCGTGAGCTCGGCCAGCAGCGGGTTGGCGCTGGACCCCGGCAGGCGCGCGTCGAGCATCTCGATCACGACGTCGATGTCCTTCACCCGCTCGGTGATGGCCTTGCGCGTGAGGTGCATGTGCCCGGGGAACCACTGGATGCTCATGGGGGAAACGGTCTTGAAGAGAGATGGGGACCGGGGATTGTGCCTTGGTGTAACTCCCGGGGGCCGCTCGCGACCCGCGTCCCTACAATGAATTTCCACCACAACAACCCCTTGAGGAGCCCCATGGCCATCACCGTGAAAATCGATCTGGGCTACGAATTCGACGTCAAGGCCCCTGCGGCCGAGGTTTTCGACGTGCTTTCCAACGTGCCCGAATCGGTCAGCCATTTCCCCAAAGTCGAGAAGCTCACCGACCTGGGCGGCGGTGTCTACCAGTGGGAGATGGAGAAGGTCGGCACCGCGCAGGTGAACATCCAGACCATCTACGCGAGCAAATACGTGAATGACAAGGCCAAGGGCACGGTGAAGTGGACACCGGTCAAGGGCATCGGCAACGCGCAGGTGGGGGGCAACTGGAAGATCGTGGACAACAAGAAGTCCACCAACGTGACCTTGGCCATTCAGGGCGAGATCGAGGTGCCGCTGCCGGGCCTGATGAAGATGGTGGTGGCGCCTGTCGTTGAAGGCGAGTTTGAAAAGCTGGTCGAAAAATACATCGACAACCTCATCAAACGCTTCGGCGGCGAGGCTTGAATCTCACCCTCAGGCGCTGAGGGTCTGCTTGAAAAACGCCATGGTGCGGTCCCACGACAGTTTCGCGGCGGGTGCATCGAAACGTGGCGTGGTGTCGTTGTTGAAGCCGTGCTGCGTGCCCGGGTACTGGTGGGCCGTGTAGCGCACGCCGGCGGCTTTCAATGCGGCTTCGTAGGCGGGCCAGGAGGCGTTGATGCGTTCGTCGACCGCGGCGAAATGGATCAGCAGCGGTGCCTTCACTTTCGCCGCATCTGCCACCGGTGGGTGGTTGCCGTAGAACGGCACGGCCGCGGCCAGATCGGGAATCTGTGTCGCCAGCATGTGGGCGATGCCACCGCCATAACAAAACCCCACCACGCCCACACGGCCATTGCTGTCCGCACGGGCCTTGAGCGTGGCGGCGGCGGCCAGCATGTCTTGCCCGGTCTTGGCCTGGTCCAGCGTGGCGAACAGCGTGCGCGCCTTGTCTTCGTCGCCGGGGTAGCCGCCCAGCGGCGTGAGCGCGTCGGGGGCCATGGCCAGATAGCCATCGAGTGCGAGGCGGCGTGTGATGTCTTCGATGTGCGGGTTCAGGCCCCGATTTTCGTGGATGACGAGCACGCTGGGCAACCTGCCGGTGGCATTGGCCGGCTTGGCCACATAGGCCTTGACGGTGCCGTAGCCCGCGGGTGAAGGCACGTCCACCATCTCGGTTTTCAGGCGGGCATCGTCCTTGGGCACCATCTGCGCCGCCGCAAAGTTGGGGCTGAGCGCGGCCAGCAGACCGGCGGCCGTCATGCCACCCACCGCAAATTTGCTTGCGCGGTCCAGAAAGCCCCGGCGGTCCAGGTCGCCGTGCACGTAGGCGTCAAACAGGATGAGCAATTCCTGGTCAAAGTCTGCGGCGGTCAGTCGGGTCATGGTGTCTCCTGTGACAAAGCATGCAGGATAGACGCGACCCGCGCCGAACGCGCATTCACCACCCGGGTGTGCGGGTCTTGATGCGCCAGGAACAGCGTGCCGCTGCCCTGGCCTCAGGCGGTGACGGCCGTGGGCTCGGTCTGGGCCCGGCCGAGGCGGGCCGGGGAGGTGTATTCCTGCCGGTAGATCTCGAACGGCATGGTGTCTGCCGCTTCGATCGCGCTCTGGTCTTCGACTGACTTGGCCGCCATGGCCTCGAAGCGAGCCTGCTGCTTGGCGCTCCAGTCGAGCGAAAGCAAATGCTGGTGAGTGAGCAACGATTGCGCCCGTGCAAAGCCCACGAAAGAGTCGCCGTGGTGTGCGTGCATGGCCTGCAGCACGCGTGCCGAGGGCAGCAACTCGGGCGACTTGAGGTGGGCCATGGCCAGTGCCACGGCGCCGGCATGTTCGGTGCTCCCGTGCGCCTGGTCGAGTGACTCGGCGATGGGCATGAGTTCGACCAGGATTTCCTCGGCCCACTGCATGAGCGGCACGGCCTGGCCTTCGCGCATGAGGTTCAGGCCCGGCTCGCGCCCGCGCGCGGCGGTGAGGTGCTGGTTGTGCGCGAGTTCGCGAATCTCGGCCGGTGTGTCAGGGGGGCTCTCCGAGAGGAGGCAATGCATCAGGAACACGTCGAGGAAACGCAGCGTGGGGGCACCGATGCCGATGGGCTCGAACGGGTTGAGGTCCATCAGGCGGACCTCGATGTATTCCACGCCACGCTCGCGCAGCGCGTGCAGCGGGCGCTCGCCCGGGTAGATCACGCGTTTGGGGCGGATGGTGCCGTAGAACTCGTTTTCGATCTGCAGCAGCGTGGTGGCGAGCTGGTTGTAGTCACCGCCCGGGTTGCGGATGCCCACCGCTTCATACGCGGGCCAGGGGCGCGTGAGCGCGTCGTGCAGCGAGGCGGCGTAACCCTCCAGACCGTTGTAGCTCACGGCCAGTGTGGCCTGTGCTTCGCTCTGATAGCCCAGACGACCCATGCGCAGCGAGGTGCCGTGCGGCATGTACAACGTGCCGCCATTGCCCAGTTTCTGCAGCTCGTGCTCGCGGCCTTCGACGAACGATGAACACAGCGCAGGCGAAGCGCCGAACAATGTGAGCAAGAGAAAGGCGTGACGACGGAAATTGCGGATGGTGGCGAAGTATTCGTCGCTGGTCACGCCGGGCAGCGACCAGTTGTAGTGAATGCCCGAAATGGTCTGCATGCGCCGACCGTAGCGGTGGCCCAGGCCCATGCGGTAGACGCTCTTGGCGCGGCCCACGTTGGACGAGCCGTAGCGACCCAGCGGAATGGTTTCGTCGGTGGGCAAGCCGCAGGGCATGCTGGAGGCCCACATCATCTCGTCGCCCACAGCGCGCAGGCTGCGCACCGTGTACTGGTGCACTTCGGTGAGTTCGGCCAGACACGATTCGACCGATTCGTGCACCCCGGTGATGAGTTCGAGTTGCGACTCGCTGTAGTCGGTGGTGATGTGCGGATGGGTCAGCGCGCTGCCCAGAGCGGCCGGGTGCGGCGTGAGCGCCAGCTTGCCGTCGGGCCGGGAGCGAAGGCTCTCTTTTTCAAGGCCACGGCGCATGCCGCGCAGGCGCTCGCCCGTGAAAGCGTCCAGCCGGTGATTGAGAGAGGTCATACAGGGGTCGTGTTACAGGTCCGGGGGCGGAAGTTAACACGGCTGCGCCATTTCTGCTGGCGGCCGGGCGCTGGAGGCCTGACGCAATACCGGGCATGGGGCTCAGCCCATGCGCTCCTGCAGGAAATCGAGGAAGCAAGCGATGCGAGCCGCCAGTTGCGTGTTTCGGTAGTACACGGCGCTGATCGGCTGGCGAACGTCCACTGTGTCTTTCACCAGCACCTGCACGAGGTCGCCGCGCTCGCGGTCGGCGCTGCTCATGAAGTCGGACAGGCAGGCGATGCCCACGCCCTGCAGCGCGAGCTGGCGCAGGGTCTCGCCGCTGGAGGCCGTGATGTCGGGCACCACCGGCCATTCGTCGCCATGGGCGCCGCGCAGCGGCCAGCGGTTGAGCGACTCGGGCTGGGTGAAGCCCAGCAGGCTGTGCTGCGCGAGGTCGACCACGCTCTTCGGCCGGCCGTGCTCGGCCAGGTAGGCGGGGCTGGCCAGCACCCGGATGCGGCTGGTGCACAGCGAGCGCGCATGCAGGGTGGAGTCGCGCAGCGCGCCGATGCGGATCGCCACGTCGGTGCGGCGCTCCAGCAGATCGATGTTGAGCTCGTCGGTGTCGAGTTCGAGCGTGATCTCCGGGTAAGCGCGACGAAACGCCGGCACCAGCGGCACGATGGCGTGCAGCATGAAGGGCGTGGCGGCGTTCACCCGCAGCCGCCCGGCCGGGCGCTGGCGGCGCGCGGCCATGTGCTCTTCGGCGTCGTCGATGGCCGCCAGGATGGCGCGTGTGCGCAGCAGAAAGGCCTGGCCTTCCTCGGTGAGTTCGGTGCGGCGGGTGGTGCGGCGCAGCAGCGTGGTGTCGAGTTTTTTCTCCAGCCGTCCCAGTGCCCGGCTGATGCCCGAGACGGTCTGGCCCAGGTGGTCGGCGGCGGCGGTGATCGAGCCACCGTCCACCACGGCGGCAAAGGCCTGCAGCTCTTCCAGAGTGGTTTTCATGGGTGGCGACTGTCCTCCATTGTTGATTCCACGGCAAGTATCTTTGGCTCAAAACCCCATTTTTCTGCAAGGAAAAAGCGCCCAGACTCCAGCTCCTCATCTTCAGGAGTTGTTCCATGCCCATTGCCTTGCTCGCGCTGACGCTCAGCGCATTCGCCATCGGCACGACCGAGTTCGTGATCGTCGGTCTGCTGCCCACGGTGGCGGCGGACCTGGCCATCAGCCTGCCCTCGGCGGGCCTGCTGGTCAGCCTCTACGCGCTGGGCGTGGCCATTGGCGCGCCCGTGCTCACAGCCCTCACCGGCCGCCTGCCGCGCAAGCGCTTGCTGCTGGCTCTGATGGCGCTGTTCACCGCCGGCAACCTGCTGGCCTGGCTGGCGCCCACGTACGAATCGCTGGTGGCGGCGCGCATCCTCACGGGCCTGGCCCACGGCGTGTTCTTTTCCATCGGCTCGACCATCGCCACCGGCTTGGTGCCGCGCGAGAAAGCGGCCAGCGCCATTGCCGTGATGTTCACCGGTCTCACGGTGGCCCTCGTCACGGGCGTGCCGCTGGGCACCTTCATCGGTCAGCACTTTGGCTGGCGCGAGACCTTCCTGGCGGTCTCGGCACTGGGTGTCATCGCCTTCATCGGCAGCGCGCTCTTCGTGCCGCGCAACATTGCCCACAAGCCACCGGCCTCGCTGCTGCAGCAGGCTCGGGTGCTGGGCCAGCCGCGCCTGCTGCTGGTGTACGCGACCACCGCCATCGGCTACGGCGGCACTTTCATTCCCTTCCTACCTGGCCTCCATCCTCACCGACGTCTCGGGCCTGCAAGCCAGTGCGGTGGGATGGGTGATGCTGGTCTACGGCATCTCGGTGGCGGTGGGCAACCTATGGGGTGGGCGTCTGGCCGACCGGCTGGGTCCCATCCCGGCGCTGCGCATCATCTTCGCGCTGCTGGCCGCCGTGCTGTTGCTGCTGCAGTTCACCGCGCCGCACCCCTGGCTGGCGGTGGCCACCGTGCTGCTGTGGGGTGCCGTGGCCTTTGGCAATGTGCCCGGGCTGCAGGTGTATGTTGTGAAGCAGGCCGAGCGCGTGGCGCCCGATGCGGTGGACGTGGCTTCGGGCCTGAACATCGCGGCGTTCAACCTGGGCATTGCCGGCGCCGCCTGGGCAGGTGGCCTGATCGTCACCCACCTCGGGCTGATCCACACACCCTGGATCGGCGCGCTGGTGGTGCTGGTGTCGCTGGCCCTCACCCACCTCAGCGGTGTGCTGGACCGCCGCAGCGGCATTCCGGTGCGTGGCCACGGCATGGTGCCGGCGGGCCACTGATTCGTCCTTCCTTTTCCGTCACGAAAGAACCTCATGCAAAACACCATCCCCGCCTTCGGTCTGGGCACCTTCCGGCTCAAGGACCAGGTCGTGATCGACTCGGTGAAGAACGGTCTCGACCTGGGCTACCGACTGATCGACACCGCGCAGATCTATGGCAACGAGGCCGAGGTCGGCCGAGCCATCACTGAGAGCGGCGTGCCGCACGGCGAACTGTTCATCACCACCAAGGTGTGGACCGAGAACCTCGCGGGCGACAAGCTGTTGAGCAGCCTGAAAGAGAGCCTGGTGAAGCTGCGCACCGATCACGTGGACCTCACGCTGATCCACTGGCCCTCGCCAGGCGGCGCGGTGCCGGTGGCCGAGTTCATGGGCGCGCTGGCCGAGGCGAAGGCGCAAGGCCTCACGCGCCTGATCGGCGTGTCGAACTTCAACATCGCCTTGCTGCGCGAGGCCATCAGCGCAGTCGGCGCAAACGAGATCGCCACGAACCAGATCGAGCTGCATCCCTATTTGCAGAACCGCACGCTGGTGGCGTTCGCACACAGTCTGGGCATCCACACCACCTCGTACATGACGCTGGCCTACGGTGAGGTGCTGAAGGACCCGGTGGTGCAGGGCATCGCCCGGGAGCTGAGTGCCACACCGGCGCAAGTGGTGCTGGCCTGGGCCATGCAGCTGGGCCACACGGTCATTCCTTCGTCGACGAAACGCGAGAACTTGCAGAGCAACCTGCTCGCCACGCGACTGCGCCTGAGTGACGATCAGATGGAACGCATCGCAGCACTGGACAAGGGTGGCCGGCTGGCCAACCCGGCAGGTCTGGCGCCGGCCTGGGACTGAGCGGCCTCAAGCAGGGCAGGCTTGCTGCTCTGTTTGTCGCTGCAGCCAGGCTTCGATGTGCGCAGGCTCGTTGAAGAGGCGCAGGTCGTCGTAAGCCTGCTGCGCCTCGGGGTAACGCTTGCGCAGGTAGTTGAGCCATTGCTTCAAGCGCCCGGCGCGGTGGCGGCGCTCCACGCGCGCGCTCACCTGTTGCCAGAAGATCTGGAGCAAGGGCGGCAACACATCCCACGCCACGCCGCCCTGCCCCTTGATGGCGAGCGCCAAGCCGGGGTCGGTGACCATGCCGCGGCCGATCATGAGGTGTTCGCAGCCGGTCACTTCGCGGCAACGCACAGCGTCGGCCACGGTCCATATCTCGCCGTTGGCGATCACAGGCAGGCGCAGGTGCGGTGGCAGCGACTGGCGCACCTCGGCCAGTCGGTCCCAGTAGGCGGGGGGTCGGTAGCCGTGGGCCTTGGTGCGCGCGTGGATCACGAGTTCATCGGCACCGCCCTCGGCAATCGCATGCGCGCACTCTTCGGCGCGCGCATCATCGTTGAAACCCAGCCGCATCTTGGCCGACACGGGCACATGCGCCGGCACGGCGCGGCGCACGGCGGCCACGATGCGGCCGATGAGTTCGGGCTCGTCCAGCAGCACGGCGCCGCCGCGGCTCTGGTTCACGGTCTTGGCCGGGCAGCCGAAGTTCAAATCGATGCCGTGCGGCCCGAGGCCGGCGAGGCGTTCGGCGTTTTCAGCGAGGCATGTCGGGTCGGAGCCGAGCAGTTGCGCGCGCACCGGCACGCCTGCGCGGGTTCGGCCACCATTGAGCAGTTCGGGCACCACGCGCACGAACACGCGCTCGGGTAGGAGCATGTCGGTAACGCGGATGAATTCGCTCACGCAGCGGTCGATGCCACCGGTGCGCGTGAGCACATCGCGCAGGGTGGCGTCGAGCAAACCTTCCATGGGGGCGAGCAACAGCATGGGGGTATTGTCCTTTGCTTGGACAATGGGGGATGGTGTCTTCAGTTCACAGGTTTTCTCCGGCGAGTCCGGTCATCGGCGACCGGGCGGAACGCCTCCGCGAATGTCCCCCGGGTCGGCTTCGCTGCCCCTCCTCCTTGATTTCGCTGCGGCGTTCCACCCGATCACCGATGACCTCGTTGGTGCACGAGGTGGTGGTGCGCGACCATCACTTCGGCTCGCGGGCGCATGGCGCTCTGCGCAGCGAAATCAAGGGGGAGGACCGGCGTAGCCGGTCCGGAGGACATTCGCGGAGCAGAGCGCCATGCGTCCGCGAGCCCGCGAGGTCGTTGTGAGCAATGTCTCCCTGATCCACGAGGACGACCACCTCATAGTCCTCAACAAACCAGAAGGCCTGCTGGCAGTACCAGGCAAAGGCCCGGACAAACAGGACTGCCTGAGCACAAGGGCCCAAGCCCGATGGCCCGACGCCCTCGTGGTTCACCGGCTCGACATGGCCACCTCCGGCCTCGTGGTCATGGCCAGAGGCATCGAGGCACAACGCACATTGAGCCTCGCGTTTGAAGAGCGGCGCGTGCACAAGCGCTACACCGCCGTGGTGGCCGGTGACCTGCTCAACACCCAACCCGACAACGGCTGGAACACCATCGACCTGCCGCTCATGGCCGACTGGCCCAACCGCCCGATGCAGAAGGTGGATCACGAACAGGGCAAACCCAGCATCACCCGCTGGCGCATCGCCGCGCAACCATCCGCCCCCGGCACCACCCGGCTCGAACTCGAACCCGTGACCGGTCGCACCCACCAGCTGCGCGTGCACCTGCAAGCCCTTGGACACCCCATGGTTGGCGATGCGTTGTACGCTGCGCCCGAAATCGTTGCCATGGCAAGCCGCCTGCTGCTGCACGCCCACTGGCTTTCGCTGCCGCACCCTCTTCATGGCCAGACCATCGAATTCCACAGCCCCTGCCCATTCTGAAAACACCATGACGCAACAACACCTCACCATCCTCACCGGCGCCTCGCGCGGCATGGGCCGGGCCATGGCCCGCCAGTTGCTCGGCCCCACGCGCCACCTGTTGTGCATCTCGCGCCAGGTCAACGACGACCTGACCGCAGAAGCCAGGACCCTCGGTGCCACGCTCACGCAATGGTCGCAAGACCTCGCCGACACCACGGCGGCCGCCAACCGGCTGCAAGCGTTTTTGGAGAGCCAGCCCGCGAGCACCTGGGCCAGCGCCACGCTGATCAACAACGCCGGCGTGATCCCGCGCATCGGCCCGCTGGACCACTGCCCGCCCGAAGACCTGGCCAATGCGCTGCGCGTGGGGCTGGAAGCCCCCATGCAGCTCACCGCCGCCTTTCTGCGTGCCACCACCGCCTGGGTGCAGGGTGGCTGGCGCGGCCCGCGCAAGGTGCTCAACATCTCCTCGGGTCTGGGCCGCAGCGCCATGGCCGCGCAAGCGCCCTACTGCGCCGCCAAGGCCGGCATGGACCACTTCACCCGCTGCAGCGCGCTCGACGAAGCACAGCGCGAGCACGGGGCGCGCCTGGTCTCTCTGGCGCCCGGCGTGATCGACACCGACATGCAGGTGCAGCTGCGCGCGGGCGACGCCGAAGCCTTTCCTGACCGCAGCCGCTTCGTGGAACTTCAGCGCCAGGGCCAGCTCACATCGCCAGGCGATGCCGCCGCCCGCGTGCTTGCCTTTCTGGACCGTGCCGATTTCGGCGAACAGCCCGTGGCCGACGTGCGCGGCTGAGACATCCAGCCAGCAGGAGCCCCTCATGAACCGACGTGAATTTGCGCTCTCGACCGCCGTCGGACTCGCCCTGCCCGCCCGCGCCCAGGCCCCAGGCTTCTGGACTCTGCTGCGCGAAGGCGGCTGCGTGGTGCTCATGCGCCACGCGCAAACCGAACCCGGTGTCGGCGACCCACCCAACTTCAAGCTGGGTGAGTGCGGCACCCAGCGCAACCTGAGCGAAGCCGGGCGCGAACAGGCGCGGCGCGTGGGCGCGGCTTTCACGCGCGAACGTGTGAAGCTCGACCAGGTGCGCTCCAGCGCCTGGTGCCGCTGCGTGGACACCGCCATGCTGGCCTTCAAACAGAACACCGTGTGGCCACCGATCAATTCGTTCTTCGGAGCCGGCGGCCAGGATGAGCAGACCCGCGCCGTGCTGGCCGCGGTGGAGGGTTGGCAGGCACCGCGCAACCTGATGCTGGTCACGCACCAGGTCAACATCTCGGCCCTCACCGGCGAGTTTCTGGCCATGGGCGAGGTCTTCGTGACGCGCCCCGGCACCCAGGGCAGCCACGCCAACCACCTGCGCGTGCTCGCACGCCAGACCTTCTGACGCAGGTCAAGACGGGGTCCTGCCCAAGGGCTACGATGGCGGTTGACCCAAACCACCAGGAGACCCCCATGAGCAGAGAAGTTGTTGTCGTCAGCGCCGTGCGCACCGCCATTGGCACCTTTGGCGGCAGCCTGAAGGACCAAGCCCCCACCGAACTCGGCGCGCTGGTCGTGCGCGAGTCGCTCGCCCGCGCCGGCGTGGACGGCAAGGACGTGGGCCACGTGGTGTTCGGCCACGTCGTCAACACCGAACCCAAGGACATGTACCTCTCGCGCGTGGCCGCCATCAACGGCGGTTGCGCCGAGGGAACGCCCGCCTTCAACGTCAACCGGCTGTGCGGCTCGGGCCTGCAGGCCATCGTCTCGGCCTCGCAGAGCATTCTGCTCGGCGACACCGACGTGGCCATCGGCGGCGGTGCGGAAAACATGAGCCGCGCGCCGTTTGCCAGCCTCAACATGCGCTGGGGCGCCCGCATGGGCGACACCAAGATGGTGGACATGATGGTCGGCGCGCTGCACGACCCCTTCCACACCATCCACATGGGTGTGACGGCCGAGAACATCGCGGCCAAGTGGGGCATCACGCGTGACGACCAGGACAAGCTGGCTGTTGAGAGCCACAACCGCGCGCAACGCGCCACCACCGAAGGACGCTTCAAAGACCAGATCGTGCCGGTGGTGCTCAAGAGCAGGAAGGGCGATGTGTCCTGGGCAACCGACGAACACTTCCGCCCCGACTGCACGCTGGAAGACATGGCCAAGCTCAAGCCGGTGTTCCTGAAAGAAAACGGCACCGTGACCGCCGGCAACGCCTCGGGTCTCAACGACGCGGCCGCCGCCGTGGTGCTGATGGAAGCCGGTGCTGCCAAGGCACGTGGCGCCAAACCGCTGGCGCGTCTGGTGTCGTATGCCCACGCCGGTGTGGACCCGAAGTACATGGGCATCGGCCCGGTGCCGGCCACGAAGATCGCGCTGGAAAAGGCCGGCCTGACCGTGAAGGACCTGGATGTGATCGAGGCCAATGAGGCCTTTGCGGCGCAGGCCTGCGCCGTCACGCGCGATCTCGGTCTGGACCCGGCCAAGGTCAACCCCAACGGTTCAGGCATCTCGCTGGGCCACCCCATCGGCGCCACCGGCGCGCTGATCACGGTCAAGGCGATCCACGAGTTGCACCGGGTGCAGGGCCGCTACGCGCTGGTGACCATGTGCATCGGTGGTGGGCAAGGCATCGCGGCGATTTTCGAAAGGATATGAGCCCTCACGCTGCGCCGCTGCGCGGGTCGCTGCCCCACGAGGGGGCGCGGCCTGGCGGCCGGCCTTCTGAGTGGGCGCCTGCCCTGGCCGAACTTGAACGCGGCCTGCTGCAGCGCGACGTGGCCGCACGCGCACTGCTGCTCGCCGCGCTCGCGGGTGAACACGTGCTGCTGCTCGGCCCGCCGGGCACCGCCAAGAGCGAGCTCGCGCGGCGGCTGCAGCGTCTGCTGCCGGGCGCGCACTACTTCGAGCGCCTGCTCACGCGCTTCACCGTGCCCGAAGAACTCTTCGGCCCGCTCTCGCTGCGCGCACTCGAAGACGACCGCTACGAACGCCTGACCGAGGGCTACCTGCCCAGCGCCGAGGTGGCCTTTCTCGACGAAGTCTTCAAGGCCAACTCGGCCATCCTCAACACCCTGCTGGGTCTGTTGCACGAACGCCAGTTCGACAACGGCAGCCAGCGCCTGCCGGTGCCGCTGGTGTGCCTGGTGGGCGCGAGCAACGAGCAGCCGCAGGACGACAGCCTGCTCGCCTTTTACGACCGCTTCCTGCTGCGCGTGCCGGTGCAGCCGGTGGACGACGCGCACTTCGCTGCGCTGCTGCAAACCAGCGTCCCCACCCCGGAAGCACCGCCGCCCGAGGCGCTGATCAACCACGAGCGGCTCAAGGCCCTGCGCGACCAGGCACCCCACACCGCGCTGGGCGAGCCCGTGCTTGCGCTGCTGCTGCAGGCGCGCCAGCACGCCACGCAGACCGGTCAGCCGGTGTCCGACCGACGCTGGCGCCAACTGGTGGAGCTGCTGAAACTGCAAGCCACCAGCCGCGGCGCGCGCGAGGTTGGGCTGTGGGACCTGTGGGTGCTGCCCTGTGTGCTCGCCGCCGATCCCGCCCATGCACCGGGCTGGATCGACTTCTTCATGCACCGCGTGGCGCAGACCGAACCCTTCCCTCTGGACGGTCTGGAGCGCCCAGTCATGGCCTTCGAGCAACAACTCGACATCGAGCGCCGTGCACCCACCGACGCGCAGGACGACAGCGCCGGCAAGGTGGCATTGGCCCGGTCCATCGCCGGGCCCACCGCCAGTGAGAGCGAGATGGTGCGACTGACCACTGAACGCGCGCAACGGCGCTACAGCCTCGTGCACATCGAGGCCCGCGTGGAACAGGCCGATGCACTGCTGGATCGCTTGCGCAGCCTGCACGGCGCATTGACGGAGACGGCGCAGACGGTGCTGGGCGCCGCGCGCTCGCACGACTGGCTGCCTCCTTCATGGCTGGCGCAGATCGAAGCCGTGCACCTGGGCCGCTGTGCCAGTGTGGCGGTGCTGCTGGCACAGCTGCAAACCACGCGCACCGGCTTCGCAGGTCTGCCGGTCGACGAAACGCTGACGGATCGTCCCGCGCCGGTGAGCTGGGAAACGTGATGCCTTCGACAGACTCAGCCTGCGCCCCCTACCACCACCTCGACGCCCTCCCCCGCGAACTCTGGCGCTCGGCCGTGGTGTGCAGCAGCGGCCAGGCCAGCAAGCGCCTGCCCCACATGGCTCGCTGGATGGACGCACTCATGGCCGGCGCCTTGCCCGACGCAGCCGACGATTTCGGCGATGCCGCCGCCACGCAGGCGCTGCGGCCGCTGCTGATGGAGCTGGAACTGCTGCCGCTCACGCAGGGCAGCGCGCCGCTCACGCGCCAGGTGATGCAAAGCCTGCTGTGGCACCTGGACAGCCTGATCGACCGCGCGACCGACGAGCCACGCGACCAGGCCATCGCGCGCATGCGCAACGAGTTTCGCGACAGCTGGGATGTGCAGCGCCAGGGCTGGGACGAGGTGCTCTCGCTGCTGCAGTCGCTGGGCGATCTGGCGCACCTGCGCTGGGACGATCTGCAGGGCCACCTGAACCGGCGCGAATGGGGCGAGGCCCGGCGCATCGGCGAGCTGCTGCAGCGCCTGCCGCAACTCGCGCGCTTCATCGACGGTGTGGGCCGGCGAGAGCACGCACAGCACCCGCCGGCCATCGTCCCCCAACCCGATGCGCGCGACCAGATGCCCGCGGCGCGCCACCCCGCCGACGAAGAAGAGCGCCGTCCCGAGCCCACCGCGGTGGACGGTGTGCGCCGCTCGCGCACGCTGGCGCGCATGGCCGGTGGCGAAAGCCTCAACCTCACCCACCCGGTGCTGCGCCGACTGTGGCGTGCGCGCTTTGCCGAAGCCCAACTGCTGACCTACGACGATCGTGCGCGCGAACAGTCACAGCGCCCGCTGCCGCAGCCCGAGCTTCAAGCGCTGCGCCGCGCCGTCACCCACGCCGGGCGCGGCCCGCTCATCGTGTGCCTGGACACCTCGGGATCGATGCGCGGCGCGCCGGAAAACGTGGCCAAGGCCTGTGTGCTGCAAGCCCTGCGCAGCGCGCACGCAGGCCACCGCGCCTGCCGCCTGCTGGCTTTCGGCGGACCCGACGAACTGCTGGAGCGCGACATGGCCATGGATGCCGAGGGCCTGTCGCACCTTCTCGACCTCATGGGCCAGAGCTTCGATGGCGGCACCGACGTGCAGACGCCGATGGAGCGCGCTGTGCAACTGGTGCAGACCACCGAATGGCAAGAGGCCGACCTGCTGATCGTGAGCGATGGTGAGTTCGGTGTGACCCACCAGACGCTGGCGCAACTGCGTGACGCCAAAGAGCGCATGGCCCTGCGCGTGCACGGCATCCTGATTGGCGACCGCGAGACCGTGGGCCTGGCCGAGGTGTGCGACCACCTCCACTGGGTGCGCGAATGGCGCCGCTACGGCAGCGGCACCACGGTGGTGGGCGACGACTTCTCGCCGGTGCACAGCCGCAGCCTCACGGCGCTGTATTTTCCGAACGCGATTCGACGCTGAACCCTCCGTGCGCACCCCGGTGCCGCACGAATTCAACTCAGGGTGCCCTCGGTGACATGCACGAAGTGCAGGCCGCGACCCCTGCGCACGGTTGGCAGGCAGCCACCCCAATAGCCGGCGGGCCCGGGGTGGCTCGCCAGCAACGCACAGGGCAGCGGACGCGGGTTCAACTCGACGGCCATCGTGGGATGTGGAAAGCTCTCGGGCATCGTCCTGACCCGGGGGTTCACTTGCCCAACCATCGATTCGCCGTCCAGTGTCATGCCCTCTGCAAGATCCTGCTGATCTTCTGCATGGTTCTGCTGCCTCACTGGGCGGTCGCCCAGCCCCTGGACTTTCCAATGCCCGCCGACCGGCCGGCCACGGTCGCAGAACCCGCCGCCGCACCCCAGACCTTGTACCTGCACAACCGGCGCATTGCCACCTTCAGGGCCACGTTGCTGGACGACACGCCGGCCGAGCGCGTGCGGCTGGCCGAAGCGGCGCTGGCCACTGCCCTGAAAGCCCCGGGGGCACGCTCGGTGAGCCAGACGAGCACCGGCGATTCGGTGCGCTTCGAGGTGGACGGCCGCACGGTGTTTTTCCTCACGACGGGTGACTCGGACGCACCGCGGCCCGAAGCATCGTTGGAGGTGCTTGCGCGCGACGTGCTATTGCGGCTGGAAACCGCGGTAACGGAATCTTCCGAAGTGCGCGACCCGCGGCGCATCGCGCTGGGCATGGCGTTTTCGCTCATGGCCACGCTGGCAGCCTGGCTGCTGGCGCGCGGCATCTTCCGCCTGCGCCGCCGCGTAGCCAAACGGGTGTACGCCGCGCTGCAAAAGTCCACCGGCCACGGATCTCCAGCGGCCCTGGTCACCACCTATGTCGAACACGCGCGCGTGGCTTCCAGGCTGTTGATGGGCGCTGTGGCCTGGACGCTGGTGGTGCTCATCGTCGACACCTGGGTGACCTTCGTGCTGCACCAGTTCGCCTGGACACGGCCCTGGGGAGAACGCTCCACCGCATGGCTGCTGGACGTGCTGCGCCAGTTCGCCGGCTCCATCGCATCCGCCGTGCCCGGCCTTGTGGTGGCGGCCCTGATCTTCGTGATCGCACGCATGGGCTCGCAGGCCAACGCGGCCTTCCTGCGCCGGGTGGAAAGCGGCGACATCGCGCTGGCCTGGCTCGACATGGACACCGCCTCCCCCACGCGGCGTTTGAGCAACTTCGTGATCTGGTTGTTCGCGCTGGCCATGGCCTACCCCTACCTGCCGGGCGCGAACACCGAAGCCTTCAAGGCCCTGTCGGTGATGGCCGGCCTCATGCTGTCGCTGGGCGCCTCCAGCGTGGTGGGGCAGGCGCTGTCGGGTCTGAGCCTCATGTACTCACGCTCGCTGCGCGTCGGCGAGTACGTGAAGATAGGCGACACCGAAGGCACGGTGACCAGCCTGGGCATGTTCACCACAAAGGTGCACACCGGCCTGGGTGAAGAGGTGAGCCTGCCCAACAGCGTGATCTTCAGCCAGCCGATCCGCAACTTCTCGCGCCTGGTGGAAGACGGGCAGTTCATGCTGCAGACGGGCGTGACCATCGGCTACAGCACGCCCTGGCGGCAGGTGCACGCCATGCTGCTGGAAGCCGCCGAGCGCACGCCCGGCGTGGCCACCGGACCCAGGCCGTACGTCGTGCAGACGGCGTTGTCCGACTTCTATGTGGAGTACCGGCTCTGCGCGCAAAGCAACAAGAACGCGCCACGCCGCCGCGCCGAAGCCTTGCACCAGCTGCACGCCAACATCCTGGATGTCTTCAACGAGAACGGCGTGCAGATCATGTCGCCGCACTACCGATCCGACCCGCCCGGGCCGCAGGTAGTGCCCCCTGGCCCTTGGACCTCATCGTCACCGGGCCAGCCGCTGTCGCCAGCGGGCGCCAGCACGGCGCCGGCTCAGTCGCCCTGAAAACCGCCGGCGCGGCAAGTCACCACCAGCGTGTCGCGCCAGCCCAGGGCATCGCCCTCCAGGGGCTGAATGGGGGTGCTCTCGTGGATCACGCGCGCATCGTCCAGCAGCAGCAGCGACCACGGCTCGCGCAGTGTGAAACGCTGGCCGCCCGGGCCGTTGGCCTCGAACACCCGGCTCTCGCCGCCCTTGATGCCGTGGCGCCCCACCATGAACACGGCCACCAGGTCCACGCCGTCGCGGTGCGCGCCTTCGGGCGTGGGGCGGCCAATGCCGTCGGTGGTGTCGATGCGAAACGGGTGAGCCTCCACGAACCAGGGCTGCGCGCCACGCAGCGCGCTGGCCACCTCGCCCAGGCGCATCAGCAGGCGGCTCCATACCGGTTGCCCGACCACCGCCGACTCCATGGGTTCGAACCAGCGTTGCATGCCGCCGTGCAAGGCGTTGTATTCCAGCGGCTGCCAGTGCGCGCGGTGCGGCGACGGCTGCACCTGTTCACCGTCCACCACAAAGCAACTGTGGCGTCGGCTGCGGTAGCGCCCGCCGTCCTTCAGGTAGGCGTCGGCCGGCAGATGGTCCCAGCCAGCGTGCAGGGCCTGCAGTTCATCCGCGCTGGCTGGCAACCATTCGGCCACGCTGGCGGCGCTGAGCAATGCGAATCCGGTGGCCTTGAGGGACGCGTTGAGCTGTGGAAGGGGAACGTAGGGGGGCTGGAATTCGCTGGTCATGGTGCGGCAGTTTACCGGCGGCACCAAGCGCGGCCGCGCGGCTTGACTCGCTTTCATGCGCTGGATCAAAGCGCCGTCGTCCGACCGGGCGCAAGCTCCGCGAAGGCCGTGTGAATCCCGGCCAAGGAGGCAAACATGCAGGCTTTGAAATGGACCCCGGCCTTGTGGCTGGGCTATGAACCCATGGACGGGATGAACCGCGAATTCATGGAACGGCTGGGAAGCGCGCAAGCCGCGCCCGACGACCGACTGGTCGAGGCCTGGCAGGCGCTGGTGCAGCATGCCGTGGCGCACTTCAGCACCGAGGATGCCTGGATGCGCCGGGAAGCCTTTGCCACGGCCGATCAACACACCCTGGAACACCGCGTGGTGCTCAACCTGCTGCGTGAAGGCCTGGGCAAAGCGCAGGGCGGGGACCTGGCGCCGGCTCGGCAGATGGCGGCCGAGCTGGGCGCGTGGTTCAGCCGGCACACGCAGTCGCTGGATGCGGCCCTGGCCCTGCACATGCGCCGCGTCACCTCGGCAACGGCCTGACGCTGCGGTTGGTGGTCCAATCGATGGCCACAGAGGAGCACTTCATGACCGAAGCCACGCCCGTCACCGAGAGCCCATCCGAACCGCCACGGCCACCGTCGGTGTTCGACCTGAACGTGACCGACCTGCGCGCCGGCGATCCACTGCGATGGCTTCGTCTGGGCTGGGCCGACTTCATGCGCTGCCCGCGCATCGGCCTCTTCTACGGCTTGTGCTTTTTCCTCATGGGCCATGCACTGCTGGCGGTCTTTCGCGCCGCGCCAGCCTATGTGCTGGCCTTGAGCGCGGGCTTCCTGCTCATGGGCCCCTTTCTCTGCCTGGGCCTGTACGACGTCAGCCGCGCGCTGCAGAACGGTCAACGTCCCTCGCTGCGGGCCTCGCTGCTGGCGTGGCGGCCGACGCAGGGCACCATGGCGATCTTTGCGGGCGTGCTGCTGATCCTGGAGATGCTGTGGGGCCGCGCCTCGCTGGTGGTGTTTGCCGTGACCTTCAACACCATGCCATCCACGACGAACCTGCTGGCGCAGCTGATCAACCCGGAGAACCTGTCGTTCCTGATCACCTACACGGTGGTCGGTGGCCTCTTTGCCGCCCTCATCTTCGTCACCAGCGTGATCTCGATCCCGATGATCATGGACCGCCGGGTGGACGCGATCTCGGCGGGTCTCACCAGCATCCGCGCGTGTCTGCAAAACCCGGGGGTCATGCTGCAGTGGGGTGCACTGATCACGCTGCTGGTGGCTCTGGCGATGCTGCCGCTGTTCGCGGGCCTGTTCGTGATCGGGCCGGTGGTGGGCCATGCCACCTGGCACGCCTACCAGGGCACGGTGAGCGATCCGACTTGAGGAGACTCAGCGACCGGGTGGCGTGTCGCCGCGCTGGCCATTGCCCCGTCGGCCAGGGCGCTTGCCCAGCAAAGCGGGCTCGATGCTGTCTTCGAACAGCGGCCACAGGGCCTGAACGCGCTCGAGCGCCACCTCCTCACCCATGGAGCGGCACAGCCGCTGGTGCAACTCCACCCGCATGAACCACAGGCTTTTCGGATCCACCGCCACCAGCAAGCGGTGGCGCAGTCGCTCGTCTTCCCAACTGGGTTCGTTGGGCAGCAGCTCCAGCATGGCGCGGCGGATACGGGACAACGCGGCGGGATCGTGGCGAACCGGATCGCTCACAAGGCGTTGCGTGACGGTGTCCAGGATGGTGGTGAAGATGCGCATCGGATAGCAGTCTTTTTTATTTGAGCCATGAACCAACACAACGCATTCAGGGGGTGCGTATTCCCGCGCTTCCACCCCGCTTTGTAACACGGCGTGACGTTATGTATCAACGATTCACGTCGACCACCAGCCGCCCGCGCACCTGCCCGGCCAGAATGTCACTGCTCGAGGAGACGGCTTCAGCCAAGCTGATGTCCTTCGTGATGGCGGCCAGTTGCTCGCGGTTCAAGGTCTTGGCAAGCGCATCCCAGGCGGCCACGCGCCGGGCCATCGGTGCCAATACGCTGTCGATGCCGCAGAGCGTGATGCCGCGCAAGATGAAAGGCGCCACGCTGGCCGGCAGGTCCATGCCCTGGGCCAGGCCGCACGCCGCCACCACACCACCGTATCGCGTGCTCGCGCAGGCGTTGGCCAGGGTGTGGCTGCCCACCGAATCCACCACACCGATCCAGCGCTCTTTCTGCAGCGGCTTGCCGGGCGCACTCAGTTCGTTGCGGTCAATCACCGCCGAAGCACCGAGCGATCTCAGGTAGTCCGCCTCGTGCGGTCGGCCGGTGGACGCCACCACCGTGTGGCCCAGCCCGGCCAGCAGCGAGATGGCCACACTGCCCACACCGCCGTTGGCGCCCGTCACCAGCACCTCACCGCTGCCGGGGGCCACGCCTGCATCGCGCCAGTGGCGCTGCAGCGCCATCACGCACAGCATGGCGGTGTAACCCGCCGTGCCCACCGCCATGGCGTCGCGTTCGCTCAGCGTGTCGGGCAGAGCCACAAGCCAGTCGCCCTTGACTCGCGCCATCTGTGCGAGGCCACCCCAGTGGTTTTCGCCCACGCCGAAGCCGTTGAGCAGCACGCGATCGCCGACCTTCCACTTCGGGTGGTCGCTCTGCGTGACCGAGCCCGCGAAGTCGATGCCCGGCACCATGGGGAAGCTGCGCACCACGGGCGACTTGCCGGTGATGGCCAGGCCGTCCTTGTAGTTGAGCGTCGAGTACGCCACACGCACCGTCACGTCGCCCGTGACAGGCAGTTGCGCCTCATCGAGTTCGGTGAGATCGCAGCGGTAGCCGGTCTCGGGCTTGGTGATGACGAGCGCATTGAACATGGAAACTCCTAGTCTGTGGATGAGGTGCTGGCGGGGCGGTTCGGATCGGTCTCGCGCCAAAGGCGCACGGTCAGCCACCAGCCGATGAGGGAATTGGTGAGCGCAAACACGCTCACGACCAGACGGATGCCCATGGGTGGATCGTTCAGTTGAAGAAAGCCGATCATGAAGCTGGACAAGGCGTTGAATCCAAGCATGAGCCAGAACAGGCTGCGCCGGGGTTGCCAGAGGCGGTGAAAGACGTGAGCGATCGAGGGCATGCCGTCATTGTGCCGGCGGGGCTTTGCTGGTTTCCTGCTCTTGCAGCAGCCGCCACATGACCTTGCCGCTGCCGCTCTTGGGAAGGGCGCTGAGGAACTCCACCGTGCGCGGGCACTTGTAGACCGCCATGTGCTCGCGGCACCACTCCAGGATGTCCTGCTCGCTCGTGGTGGCGCGGTGCGATTCGCGCAGCACCACCAGCGCCTTCACGCTTTCGCCGCGGTAGGCGTCGGTGGTGGCGATCACGCAGGCTTCGGCAATGGCCGGGTGTTTGAACATCAGCGCCTCCACCTCGGCCGGCCAGACCTTGAAGCCACTCGCATTGATCATCCGCTTGAGGCGGTCGGTGATGAAGTAGTAGCCGTCTTCATCGATGCGCCCGAGGTCGCCCGAGCGGAAGAAGCGTTTGCCCTCGACCGTGATGAAGGCGGCTTCGGTGGCCTCGGGCCGTTTCCAGTAACCATCGAACACCTCGGGCCCGCAGATGATGATCTCGCCTGCTTCGCCCTGCGGCATCTCCTCCAGCGTGATCGGGTCGATCACTCGCGCCTCGGTGCTCATGAACGGAATGCCCAGGCACTGCTGCTTCGGGTGATCGGGCGGGTTGTTGTGCGAGGGCGCGGCGGTCTCGGTGAGGCCATAGCCCTCGGAATAGCGCAGCCCGTACTGCTCCAGCAGGCGCTGCGCCACCGCCTGCGGCATGGCCGCACCGCCACCACCCACCAGCACCAGGCTGGAGAGGTCGTACTGATCAAAGCGCGGGCTGGCCAGCAGGTCGATCACCATGGTGGGGATGTTGGTCCAGTGCGTGACGCGCCAGCGCGAGATGAGCTGGCCGGCGAGTTCGCGGTCCCAGCGCGGCATCACCACCAGGGTCGCGCCGTTGTAGATGGACGCATGCATGCCCGCCACCATGCCTGTGATGTGGAACATGGGCACCACGAGCAGGCCCACGTTCTCCGAGGTGCTGTTGGTCCACAGGCCCACGGCCACCGCGTTGTGCATGAGCGTGCGGTGCGGGTGCATGCAGCCCTTGGGCAGCCCCGTGGTGCCACTGGTGTAGGGCAGCACGGCGAGGTCGTCAGGGCCGCGGTTGTGGGCGGGCGCGGTGCCGCTGCAGGCCAGGGCCTGGGCCCAGTCGCTCACCGTGCCACCAGGCAGCCCGGGCAACGCGTGGTGTGTGCCCAGCCACTCGGCCCAGGCAGGGGGAATCTCGGCCTGCGGACCGAAAGCGTCGCTGTAGTGCGAGACAACCAGGTGGCGCAGGCGACCACTCTCGGGCACCTCGGCATTGGCCTTGATCAGCTCGCCGGCGAGGTCGGCCGCGGCAATCGCCACACGCGCGTCGGGGTCGGTGATGTAGTGCTGCAGCTCATCAGCTCGGTTCATCGGGTTGACCGGCACCACCACCGCGTTGGCCCGCAGGATGGCGAAGTGCGCCACGATCCACTGTGGGCAGTTCTGCATCAGCAGGATCACGCGGTCGCCGTCTTGCACGCCTTGTGCGCGCAGGTGGGCAGCCAGCCGCTCGGCCTGTTCCAGCAACTGTCGGTAGGTCAGCACCTGGTCGAAGAAGACCAGAGCAGTCTTGTCGGGGTAGCGCAGCGCACTGACCGCCAGGTTGTGCCACAGCGAGGTGGCCGGCGGCCTGATCTGCCGCGGCAGGCGCGTGGGCCAGAAGCGGTGGTGAGGCGCGGAAAGGCCCGCCTCCCCCGTGGTGATGTTGCTCATGCGCTGGTCTCCGGTGTTCTGCGTTTGGGCCGAAGGATACGGGTCACCCTCTCCGAAAGAAAACACAACTTGTCGCGGGAGAGACCGTGTCCACCATTCACGCAATGGCACAGAACCTGCGTGCCGAAGTTCACGGGCCAACGCGTGCTGCCACCGCGATGTTGTCATGTGCGATTTGCATGGCTTTCACACGTAAACCCCGATCCCGGGCCCAAAACCCGGGGGATACATTCGGTTGCGGTCGCGATGCGCACCCAATAGGTGCACATCCAGCGCCGATGGACATTCTTTCAAACACCTTGGAGAGACCTGATGACGATGACCACCCTGAGACTCGCAGCCCTGGGCCTGAGCGCCGCGGCCACCCTGGCCAGCATGCCCGCACACGCGGGCAAGGACCTCGATGCCATCAAGAAACGTGGCGAGCTGATCTGTGGGGTCAACACCGCACTGCCGGGCTTCTCGGCGGCCGACAGCCAGGGCAAGTGGAGTGGCATGGACGTGGACGTGTGCCGCTCGGTGGCAGCGGCCGTCCTGAACAACCCGGACAAGGTGCGCTACGTCCCCCTGACCGCCCAGCAACGTTTCACGGCCCTGCAGTCCGGCGAGATCGACATGCTGGCGCGCAACACCACCTGGACCCTGACCCGCGACGCGTCCTTGGGCCTGACCTTCACCGGTGTGAACTTCTATGACGGCCAAGGCTTCATGGTGCCCAAGAAGCTCAACGTGAAAAGTGCCAAGCAGCTCAAGGGCGCCACGGTGTGCGTGCAGTCCGGCACCACGACCGAGCTCAACCTCACCGACTATTCGCGCGCCAACAAGCTCAACATCAAACCCGTGGTTTTTGAAAAGCTCGAAGCCGCGCTGGCCGCTTATTCGTCCGGGCGCTGCCAGGCCTACACCACCGACGCCTCGGGCCTGGCCTCCAGCCGCGCCAAGGACATGGCCAAGCCCGACGACCACGTGATCCTGCCCGAGTTGATCTCCAAGGAACCCCTTGGCCCGGCCGTGCGCCGGGGTGACGACGAATGGGCCGCCATCGTGAGGTGGGTCGGCTTTGCGCTGCTGGAAGCCGAAGAGTACGAAGTGACCCAGGCCAACGCCGACCAGATGAAGACCAGCAGCGCCAACCCGGGCGTGATGCGCCTGCTCGGCGCGGGCACCGAAGACACCGGCAAGCTGCTGGGCCTGGACAAGGAATGGGCGTACCGCGCCGTCAAGGCCACCGGCAACTACGGCGAAATCTTCGAACGCCATGTGGGCCCCAAGACCGCGATCGGTCTGCCGCGTGGCAGCAACAACCTCTGGAGCAAAGGCGGCCTGATGTACGCACCACCGGTGCGCTGAAGCCGCGTGCCGCTGCGCCGCAGCACGGCCACCTGACAGTCACGGGCACCGGGGTGAAAGCTCCGGTGCTTCTTTTCAGACTCTTTCTGGTTCACCCACTCCGAGGCTGTCTTGAAATCCCCTTCCCCCCCTCCCCGACGAAGCCAGTGGTCGCTCAACAGCCGGGCCACCCGCGGCATCCTGTTCCAGCTCGTCGCGCTGGTCCTGATCGCGCTGGGCATATGGTTTCTCGCGCACAACACGCAACGCAACATGCAGGTGCGTGGCATCCAGAGCGGCTTCGATTTCCTGAGCTCCGCCGCTGGCTTCGACATCGGCGAAACCCTCATTGCCTACGACCCGAGCGAGAGCTACGGCAAGGCCATCTGGGTCGGCGTGCTCAACACCTTGAAGGTGGCCGGACTCGGCATCCTCTTCACCACCATCCTGGGGGTTCTTCTGGGCGTGGGTCGCTTCTCGCGCAACGGGCTGGTGCGGGGCATCTGCTATGGCTATGTGGAGCTGTTCCGCAACGTGCCCATCCTGCTGCAGTTGCTGATGTGGTACCTGATCTTCATCGAGATTCTGCCGGCCTCCAACGAAGCATGGAGCATCTCCGGCCTGTTCTTTCTGAGCAAGGGCGGGTTCGCCTTTCCCTACCCCACGGCCGGTCTTGGCGGCGTCACCGCGGGGGTGGCCGTGGGGCTGTTGGCCGTGTGGGTGTGGCTGCGCAGGGTTCAGCAGCGTTTTGAAGCCACAGGGCGCGATGGCGACCGCCTGTGGACCCCCATCGCCCTGATCATCGCGTGCGCCGTCGCGGGCTGGGTGGTTTCGGGCATGCCGACCGAGTGGAACGTGCCCGAGCAACTGGTGTTCATGGTCGACGGCGGCGTGTCCGCCACGCCCGAATTCATGACGGTACTCGTGGGACTGGTCATGTACACATCGGCCTTCGTGGCCGAGGTGGTGCGCAGCGGCATTCAGTCGGTCAGCCGGGGCCAGGACGAAGCGGCCGCCGCGCTGGGCCTGGATCCGCGCCAGAAAATGAAACTGGTGGTGCTGCCGCAGGCCATGCGGGTGATCGTGCCGCCCCTCACCAACCAGTACCTCAACCTGACCAAGAACTCGTCGCTGGCGGTGGCCATCGGCTACCCGGACGTGGTGTCGATTGCCAACACCGCCATCAACCAGAGCGGCCGCGCGGTGGAGTGCATCGCCATCATCATGCTGGTCTACCTCACCACATCGCTCAGCACATCGCTGCTGATGAATTGGTACAACCAGCGCGTGGCGATCAAGGAGCGATGAGCATGCCCGACACGTTCACGCCCATCGCCCCCCGCCCTTCCCCGCTCAAGAACTCGGGGCTCGTGCCCTGGATCCGGCGCAACCTGTTCGCCGACTGGCGCAGCACGCTCGTCACGCTGTTGGTGCTCGGCCTGCTGGCCTGGGTGCTGCCGGGCTTCATTCGCTGGTTCTTCATCGACGCAGTCGTGCGAGCAGATTCCGACGCATGCCAGGCCGCGCGCGGCATCGGTGCCTGTTGGGGGGTGGTGACCGAGAAGTACCGCGTCATCCTGTTTGGCCGGTATCCGTTCGACGAGCAGTGGCGCCCTCTGGTGGCCACATCGCTCATGATGGGCGGGCTCGTCCTGAGCTGCGTGCGCTTCTTCTGGAAGCCCTGGCTGGCGCTCATGTGGGTGGGCATCCTGGCGCTGTTCTTCATCCTCATGGGTGGCGGCGTGTTCGGCCTGTCCGACGTGCGTACCGACCTCTGGGGAGGCCTGCCCCTCACGGTGATGCTGGCCACGCTGTCCATCTTCTTCGCCTTCCCTTTGGCGGTGGTGGTGGCGCTGGGGCGGCGCGGGCGCCTGCCCGCGATCCGCACCGCCTGCATCGTCTACATCGAGCTCATCCGCGGGGTGCCGCTGATCTCGGTGCTGTTCATGGCGTCGTTCATGTTTCCGCTGTTCATGCCGCAGGGCGTGACGCTGGACGTTCTGGTGCGCGTGATCGCCGGCATCACGCTGTTCGCCGCGGCCTACATGGCCGAGATCATCCGCGGCGGCCTGCAGGCCATCCCCAAGGGTCAACTCGAAGCGGCCGACACGCTGGGCCTGACCTACTGGCAGACGCAACGCAAGATCGTGTTGCCACAGGCGCTGGCCATGGTGGTGCCCAGCATCATGAACACCTTCATCTCGCTGTTCAAGGACACCTCGCTCGTCACCATCGTCTCGCTTTACGAGCTCACCGGCGCGCTGGCACTGGCCTTGAATGCCGACGTGAACTGGCGTCCGTTCAAGCTTGAGGGCTACCTCTTCATCACCCTCATTTACTTCACGGTCTGCTTCGCGATGTCGCGCTACAGCCTGTGGGTCGAGAAACAACTGAGTGCCAGCAAAGCCCGCTGAAGGAACAAGAACATGTCAGACCCCATCATCCGTTTCGACAAGGTCAACAAGTGGTACGGCAACGACTTCCACGTGCTGCGCGACATCGACCTCGATGTGGCCAAGGGCGAGCGCATCGTGGTGTGTGGACCGTCCGGCTCGGGCAAGTCCACGCTGATCCGCTGCATCAACCGACTCGAGGAACACCAGCAGGGCCATCTCTTCGTTGACGGCATCGAACTCACCGATGACATCAAGGCGATCGATCAGGTGCGCAGGAATGTGGGCATGGTGTTCCAGCAGTTCAACCTCTTCCCTCACCTGACCGTGCTGGAAAATCTCACACTCTCGCCCATGTGGGTGGGCAAGATGCCAAAGAAGGAGGCAGAGGAAAAGGCCATGGTGCAGCTGCAGCGCGTGCAGATTGCCGAGCAGGCCGGCAAGTACCCCTTGCAGCTCTCTGGTGGTCAACAGCAGCGCGTGGCGATCGCGCGCGCGTTGTGCCTCACGCCCAAGATCATGCTGTTCGACGAGCCCACCTCGGCACTCGACCCTGAGATGATCAAGGAGGTGCTTGACGTGATGGTGGAGCTGGCCAACCTGGGCATCACCATGATCTGCGTGACGCACGAAATGGGCTTTGCCAAGGCCGTGGCCGACCGCGTGATCTTCATGGACCAGGGTCAGATCGTCGAGCAGAACACGCCCACCGAATTCTTCAACCATCCGCAGAACGAACGCAGCCGCGACTTCCTCTCCAAGATCCTCGGGCATTGATTCGTAACGCTTCTTTTCAGGGCAGGGTTTTTGACTTGTGAGGGTCATGTGGCGCTGACACAATGCGCGGGTTCTCAAGGAGGCCCACATGACCACACAACCCCCGTTCACCGTCCAACGCCTCTCCTGGCTGCGCTGGAGTTGCACCACCGCGCTGGGTCTGTCGGTGTGGTGCGCGGGCGCGGCGCTGGCCTTTGACGCTCAAGGCCACCGGGGGGCGCGGGGTCTGGCCCCCGAGAACACGCTCGCGAGCATCGAGCAAGCCTTGGCCATCGGCGTGACCACGCTCGAATTCGACGTCGTGCTCAGCGCCGAGGGCGTGCCAGTGATCTCGCACGACACCACACCCAACCCCGACATCACGCGCGACGCCAGCGGCAAATGGCTGCAGTCACGCGGCAAGCCATTCAACCAACTGAGCCTGGAGCAGATTGCCAGCTTGGATGTCGGGCGCATCAACCCGTCGAGCCGCTACGCACGCGACTTCCAGAACCAAGCACCACAAGACGGTGAGCGCATTCCCACCCTGGCTTCCGTGTTCGAACGGGTCAAGCGGCTGGGCGCCGGCCATGTGCGCTTCAACATCGAGCTCAAGACGCATCCTCTGCGCCCAGAGGAGTCGCCAGAACCCGAGGCGTTCGTGCGTGCTGTCGCCGCCGTCATCAGCAGCCACGGAATGGCATCGCGCACTACCCTTCAAAGCTTCGACTGGCGGGTGCTCAAGGCCAGTGAGGCCATCGCACCCGCCCTGCCGCGCTCGTACCTCTCGGCGCAGACGCCGCGCTTCAACACCTTGGCCGATGGTGCATGGACGTCGGGTCTGAAGTTGGCCGATTTTGAAGACGCGCCCGCCATGGTCGCGGCCGCAGGCGGCAAACTTTGGTCGCCCCATTTCAACGACCTGAGTCAGGCCACGCTGGCGCGCGCGCGCACACTCAACCTGCGCGTGATTCCATGGACTGTGAACGAGGTCAGCGACATGGCGCGGCTGATCGACTGGGGCGTGGACGGCCTGATCACCGACTACCCTGACCGGCTGCGTGGGGTGATGCAGCAACGCGGCATGGTGCTTCCACCGACCGTGGCCGCCCCGACGGCCAACGCGAAGTTGACGCTGTCCGCCACCACCCCGGAGCCGGTGCGCTTCGGAGTGGCCCCCGACCTGCGCTGAGCCGGGCCGACCTCCCGTCGGTTCGGGTGTAAGCCGGCGGCCGTGCGGCCGACCAACCGCCATCCTTCACCTGGAGATGGCCATGATCCTCACCTCACGCGCATTGCCGTGCGTCGCGGCCTTCGTCGCCGCCCTGGGAGCTTCGCGGACAGCCGCGCAGACCTGCGAGGTGCGGTCCGGCCCCAGGCCGCCCGCGGTCGTCGAGCTTTACACCTCCGAGGGCTGCAGCTCGTGCCCGCCAGCCGACCGCTGGCTCTCCACCCTGAAGACGCAGGACAACGTGTTGGCGCTCTCCTTCCATGTGAACTACTGGAACCACCTGGGCTGGCGCGACCCTTTCGCCACACCCGAGACCACCGCCCGCCAGTACCAGCTGAAGGAAGCGCTGCGCGGCAAGCACGTCTACACACCGCAGGTCGTGCTCAACGGGCGTGACCACCGCGACTGGCACGGTCAGGCCGCCAGCCACCTGAGCGGCCTGCCCGCCGCGGCCGCACCGGCCCTGCGCCTGAGCCGCCAGGGGACTGTGGTGACGGCACAGATCGCGGCCACACCGGGCACCGAACTGGCGGGCTATTGGGCGGTCCTGCAGGACGGTCTGGTGAGCAAGGTCACACGCGGCGAAAACGCCGGTGAAAACCTCCGCCACGACCATGTGGTGGGCTTGTACCAACCGGTGGCGCCCTGGGCCTCCGGCAAGGGTGGCAGCGCCAGACTCGTGCTGCCCGCCGGCTCGACGCAGCGCGTGGCTTTCGTGGTGACGAACCCCGGCTTTACGCAGCCAGTGCAGGCATTGGTGCTGCAATGCCCCGCCTGAAACAAGCGAATTTCGACGACGGGATGGAACCAACTCGTGCTGTTCCGTATCATCCCTATCGATGCGCCACTGGTTCCTCGTTCTGATGATCGCCCTGCTGCCCCTGCGCGGCTGGGTGAGCGATGCCATGGCGGTGGAGATGTCGACGCAGCCCACGCACGCCATCATGGCGTCCATGGCGACAGATGAGCATGCGGCGGAGCACGACCACTGCGCCTGCGACGAGCACGCAGCGTCGGCAGAAGACAGCGGCGACCACAAGCACAACGCCTGCGATGTCTGCAACGTCCCCGCCCTGGCCATGGCCAGGGCCGCGCTGCAGACCCCGCCCCCACTGCACAGCAAGCTCGCGCCTCCCGCCGATCGCTTTGCCAGCAGCGAGGCCCAACGGGGCATCAAACCACCCATTTCCTGACTTCACACGCCACAGGTGCGTCCGCAGCCACCCGATGAGGGCGTGCCTGCGGGCGTCGGTTCGTGATTTCAGGAGATTTCCATGATGGTTTTGCGGCGGTTTTCACCGCCTTTCACAAGCACACGTTGTCGCGTCGCGGCCTTGAGCCTGGCCTGCCTGTCGGCGGTCTGGGGGACGGCACAGGCTCAGCCTTCCCGAGCACTGCAAGCCGCCGATCCGGCAACCCCGACCTCGGCACCAGGCCCGATCGCGCTGCCCGCCACCGGTGCGATGGCGCCGCAGGAACGCCCGGCAGACATCGCCCGGGCGCGCGAGATCTGGCGACGCGCCAACGAACGCGTGGCCGAGTTCCCGCGTGGCCACGCCGACCTGCTGCGCTGGGAGGCGAAAAATCCGGGCGCCGCCGCGCCCGCCACCGAGGGCAACAGCGCCGGGCCCGAGCCGCTGGATGCGGCGCAGGCGTTGCGCCTGTCCCTGCGCCTGCGGCCCGACCTGTTCACCCACGCCGACATGAATCCGCTGGCCACAGGTGCGGTGCGGGTGGCGTACGCGCGCCACGTGCGCGATGTGCAGCGCGCCTGGGTCGACGCGGTGAGCGCGCGCCAGAGCTGGCGCCACGCCAGCGACATGTGGGACGCCACACGCACCGGCAGCGAACTCGGCCAGCGCATGGTGGTGGCTGGCAACTGGAGCCAGGCCAAGCTGATGCGCGAACAGTTGCTGGAAGCCAGCGCCTGGCAAGCCAGCGTGAACGCGCAAGCCACGGCCTTGGCAGCCCAGGAGCGGCTGGCGCAACTGTTGGGCCTGTGGGACGCGCAGGCCGTGGCGCAGTTGGGTGAACGCCTGCCCGCTGGCTTGCCGGCCGTGCCGCCGCGTTCCGTGCCGGGCGAGGGTCTGAGCGAATCCTCGCTGGAAGCCGCGGTGCTGCGCGCGGACCCGCTGCTGGCCCTCCAACGGATCGAGGCCCAGCGTGAACTCGCCGCCGTGAGTAGCGCTCGCCGGCAGACCTGGAACGCCGCAGTGGACTCCGCCCTGGCAGCCATGCCGGACCCGAGCGCCACGCCGACACCGCCGCACATGGGTGATCTCACTCTGCTGCGCGACCACCCGCTTGAGCGCGCGACCCGTGCCGAGGCCACGCTGCTGCGCGCTGCGAGCGAACGCCGCTCGATGGCGCGCCAGGCCTGGGCTCAGCTGCAAGCGCGCCACGCCAGTGCGGTGCACGCGCAAAACGTGGTGGCCCAGCTGCACGCCGCCCTGGAGCAGGAAACCTTGCTCCGCTACAACGGCATGCTGCAAAGCAGCTGGGAACTGCTGGCCAGCGCGCGCGAGCGCATGCAGTCGCTCGACGCCGCCTTGCAGGCCCGACGCGACTACTGGCGCGCCCGGACCGACTGGCAAGCCCTCCTGGCCGGTGCCGACTACACCGGCCCCGACACCCCATCGAACGCGGGCACGGGCGCAACCGCCACCCCGGCAGGACACTGACATGAACAAAACGATGAACCGAAGAAACTGGCTCGCCGGTGCTGCCGTGGGCGCTGTCGCTGCCACCAGCGTGAGCCGCGTGGCGCTGGCCGCCATCCCCGAGCCGGTGCAGCAAACCTCGGCCAACACAGCGCCGCCCTGGACGCCACCGGGCGTGACCGGTGCGGGCCGCCCCTACAACCCGGTGGTCACGCTCAACGGCTGGACCGCGCCCTGGCGCATGAACGCGGGGGTGAAGGAATTCCACCTCGTGGCCGAGCCGGTGGTGCGTGAAATGGCGCCCGGTTTCATGGTCAACATGTGGGGCTACAACGGTCAGAGCCCGGGCCCGACCATCGAAGTGGTCGAGGGCGATCGCGTGCGTATCTATGTGACCAACCGCCTGCCCGAACACACCACCATCCACTGGCACGGCCAGCGTCTGCCCAATGGCATGGACGGTGTGGGAGGCCTGAACCAGCCGCAGATCAAGCCCGGCCAGACCTTCGTCTACGAGTTCACCGCGCGCCGGCCCGGCACCTTCATGTACCACCCGCACGCCGATGAAATGACGCAGATGGCCATGGGCATGATGGGTCTTTGGATCACGCACCCAAAGGCGAAGCACCCCCTCATCGAAGACGTGCAGCGCGACTACTGCTTCCTGCTCAACGCCTTCGACGTGGAGCCCGGCAGCATGACACCACAGGTCAACACCATGCTCGACCAGAACATCTGGGCCTGGAACAGCCGCGTGTTCCCCGGCATCACACCGCTGGTGGCCAGGCTCGGTGAACGGGTGCGCGTGCGCGTGGGCAACCTCACCATGACCAACCACCCGATCCACATCCACGGCATCGAGTTCGAGGTGAGCGGCACCGACGGTGGACCCACGCCCAAGGGTTCGCGCTGGCCCGAGGTCACCACCGACGTGGCGGTGGGCCAGATGCGCCAGCTGGAGTTCATTGCCGACGAGCCCGGCGACTGGGCCATGCACTGCCACAAGAGCCACCACACCATGGGCGCCATGGGCCACGGCGTGCCCACCATGATCGGCGTGGACCACCGAGGGCTGGTGAAACCGCTGCAGCGCGCCGTGCCCGACTACATGGTGATGGGCGAACGGGGCATGGCCGACATGGGCGAGATGCAGATGGAGTTGCCCACCAACACCTTTCCCATGATGACCGGCACTGGTCCTTATGGCGCCATCGAGATGGGCGGCATGTTCACCACCCTCAAGGTGCGCGCCGACCAGAAGACCGGTGACTACAACGACCCCGGCGTCTACCAGATGCCACCGGGCACACAGGCGCGGCTGGTGGACACGGGTGCTGCGCCCGCGGCCGCCCGCCCTGCGACGCCCACCCCGACAACCCCACCCGCCGCCACCGTCCGCAAGCCCGCGGGCGGCCACGGCAACCACTGAAACCTCAACGGAGAACACGCATGACCTTCAAGACACGACGCAGCCTGCTGGCACTTCCCCTGGCGCTGGCCTTGCCGCGCGCCTTTGCCCACGGCGATCAGCACCCCAAGGCAGCTGCTCCGCTGGTGAAAGAGCAGAAGCCCTGGGGCATCGCAGCAGAACCTGCCAAGTCGAGGCGCACGGTGGACATCCGCATGAGCGACGACATGAAGATGACGCCCAACCACCTCGACGTGAGCGAGGGCGACACGCTGCGCATTCGCGCCGTCAACGCCGGCAAGATGCTGCACGAGATCGTGATCGGCACCGGCGACGAACTCAAGGCCCATGCCGAGATGATGAAGAAATTTCCCAAGATGGAACACGACGAGCCCTACATGGCGCACGTGGCCGCAGGCAAGCGCGGCGAGATTGTCTGGACCTTCAACCGCCCCGGCGACTTTGAATTCGCCTGCCTGATCGCCGGCCACTTCGAAGCCGGCATGCGCGGCACCATCCGCGTCACCCCCAAAGCTTGATTCCCCAGGAGACCACCATGCAAAGACGTTCCCTCATCAGCGCAGCCGCCGCCTTCGCCGCCGCTGCAAGTCTGCCCACCTGGGCACAAACACCCGCCGCCCTGCCGGTGCTGCAGGTCTGGAAAGACCCCAGCTGCGGCTGCTGCCAGGACTGGGTGAAACACCTGCAGGCCGACGGCTTCCAGGTGCAGGTATTCGACACCGGCAACGCCGCCGTGCGCAAGCGCCTGGGCATGCCCGAGGCATTCGGCTCGTGCCACACCGGTCTGATCGCCGGCTATGCGATCGAAGGTCATGTGAATGCGCGCGAGATCCGCCGCCTGCTGACCGAGAAGCCCAAAGCCATCGGCCTGGCCGTGCCGGGCATGCCGGTGGGCAGCCCGGGCATGGACGGCGCGGTCTACGGCGAGCGCCGCGATGCTTACGACGTGGTGCTGGTTCAGCCCGACGGCACGGGCCGCGTGTACCAGCACTACGCGGGCAACACGGAGGGCTTCAAGCGCACCGCCACCACCGGCGAGGCCTTGCCCATGGCCGAAGGTGAGGTGCGCAAGGTGGACACGGCCGCAGGCAAGATCTCGCTCAAGCACGGAGAGATCAAGAACCTGGACATGCCACCCATGACCATGGTGTTCCAGGTGAACGATCCGGCGCTGCTGGGCAAGGTCAAGGCCGGCGACAAGGTGCGTTTCACCGCCATGCAGGTCAATGGTGCCTACACTGTGATGAGCATCGAACCGATGCCCTGAACCCGCCGCGAAGGTCCCCGGCAACAGGTTATTACAGGGTGCCGTGCTAATGTCGCGGCATGCCAAAAACCCTTCGCTACACGCTCATCTCACTGCGCGAGATGATCGTGTCATTCGGTCCCTTTGCCCTGCTCACCATCGCGTTGCTGGGCGTGGCCTATTGGTGGCTCAACCCCACGCCCCCGAAGCGCGTGGTGCTGGCCACCGGCCCCGATCAAAGCGCCTATGCGGAGTTCGGCAAGCGCTACGCCGAAGCGCTGGCGCGCTACGGCATCACGGTCGAGCTGCTGTCCTCCGAAGGCTCGTCCGCCAACCTCGAACTGCTGCGCACTGGCAAGGCCGATCTTGGCTTCGTGCAGGGTGGCACGGCCGATATCGGCTACGACGAGGAAGACAGCATCACTTCGCTGGGCAGTCTGTTCGTTGAACCGCTGTGGCTCTTCTACCGCGAAGACTCGGCCAGGCGCTTGCGCAAATCCCCCACCGTGAACCACCTCGCCGAGCTCAGTGGCTGGCGGGTGAACGTGGGCACGGCCGGCAGTGGCGTGCCACGCCTGTTCTCCACGCTGCTGGACGTGAACCGCGTGGACCCGAAACAGTTGCGCCTGAGCGAACTGGAGCAAACCCCGGCCACGGTGGCCTTTCTGGGTGGCGAGATCGATGCCGTGGTGTTCGCTTCGGCACCCGAGTCGCTGATGGTGCAGATGCTGTTGCAGACCCCCGGCGTGAAGCTGCTGGACTTCGCGCAAAGCGAAGCCTATTCAAGGCGTTTTGGCTACCTCACGCCGGTTGTGATGCCGCAGGGCGTGGTGGACCTGGCGCGCAACATACCGACCCGCGACGTGCGTCTGGTCGCGTCCACCACCAGCCTGCTGGCGCACAGCGACACCCACCCCGCCATCCTGCAGCTCTTCGCACAAACGGCCACCGGGCTGCACGGGGGCTCGGGCTGGTTCAGCAAGGCGGGCGAGTACCCCAGCCTGGAACACAGCGAGGTGCCGATCTCACCCGAGGCGTCACGCGCCATCAAGAACGGCGCCCCATTCCTGCAGCGCTACCTCCCCTTCTGGCTGGCCAACCTGATCGAACGCATGTGGCTGGCCATGGGCCTGATCCTGGCGCTGGCATTGCCGCTCTCGCGCATCGTGCCCCCGCTCTACACATTCCGCATCCGCAAGCGGGTGTTTCGCTGGTACGCCGAACTGCGCGACGTGGAGCAACGTTTTGAAGCCGACGCCGACAAGGCCGCCGACCTGGTCGAGCAGCTCGACGCCATGGAATCGAAAGTGGAAAAAGTGGTGGTGCCGCTGTCGTACACCGACGAGCTCTACGCGCTGCGCAACAACATCCACCTGGTGCGAAAGAAGCTGCTTAGAAGGGTCTAGAGCTTTTCAGCCTTGATGCTGTTCAACCAGGCTTGGCGAGTGACCTCGTCCAGCGCTTCATCGACCACGCCGTGGTCCGCCACCACACGCAGTTTGTCCTGCTCGATCAAGCGGTCCAGGCCACGGCGGGTCATGGACAACGAGCGACCATTGACGCCCGCAAACAGGAACAGCGTGCCGTGCGGGCTGGCCCAGGTGATCTGGCAGCGCAGGGCCTGACCGTCCTGCCACACGTCCACCCAGGTGCCCACGCTGAGTTGTGACGGCGATTGCGCCGCCATCTCCGCCTTCAAGTCCACCCAGTCGCGCTGAAGCGGTTGGGTGTCCACGAAGGACGGCTGGGTGTCGGGCAAGGAGTCGTCCATGAAGCAGGTGTCGCGCGCCTCAGCGGGCTGCATCCACGGCTCCATGTCGTCCTCGAACTGCTCACTGGGCTGTACATCCTGGGGCGGCTCGGAGCGCTGGGTCTTGTAGGCCGCTTCGTGCAAACCCATCAGGGTCTGAAAGAATGCCTCGGCCTGTTCGCGCGGGTAGTCGATCGAGTCCAGACCTTCGCGCAGGGTGCGCAGCACGGACGGGATCACTTTCACCAGACGCGGGCGGTTCAAGCTCGCCACTGCCAGCTGACTCGACCACAGCAGGTCAGGCAGGATGTCCGTGTAACGCATTGCCGGCACTTCGGAGGTGCTCAGGCCCGTGGCGTTGGAGACTTCCAGCCGTGCCTGCGCCACCACCTGCGCCCAAGGGCCGGTCAGGAAGCGCCTGACCACCCCGGGGGACCGGTCAAAGTCGTTGCGCGAGCGGAATTCGGCGGCCACGCGCTCGGCCAGCAGGTTGCGCTGCTCCACCCTCACCAAGGTCTTCACGGCCAGGCCGCGCGCCTTCACCTGCTCGGGGGCCATGGCCTCGGTCTGCGAGCGGTTGAAGTGCTGAAGCAAGCCTGGGAACCGATCGGCGAGATCCGGGCCCGGCTTCTGCAACGTGTCGATGATGCCGCGCACCTGGCGCGAGAACGCAGCGTAGCCACGGTCCTGCTCGTTCGTGTAGGCCAGGCTGTGTTCGGTGATGGCGTCGAGCAAGCGGCGCGCGGGGTTCTGTCGGTCGGCGAAAAAGCGCGGATCGGTGCGGGCCACTTGCAACAAGGCGGGTTTCATGCCCTGCAGCATCTCGCGCACGGGCCGCAACAAGCGCTCGTCGGCCGAGATCTGCTTGAGCATGAGCGAGACCACCTCGCTGGCGAGCGTGCGCACCATGGCATTGCCGGCACCGACGGTGCCGGGTTGGCGCAGCGGCTCTTCGTCGGGTTGCTCCAGGTTGCCCACCAGCAACTGGTGCAAATGATCGAGCGTGAGCAGAGCCTCGGTCCCCAGCCCCGCCTCTTCCTTCACACCGCCGCTGCGGCGGCCCATGGGGGCGTCGGCCGTGGCGGTGCGGGCATCAGGCGACTGGATCACGGCATAGCCAGCCGCCTGCACGTCCAGGCCGTCCAGGAAGGCGCTCAGTCGCGTATACAGGCCCTGCAATTCGTGACCCAGGGAAATGGCGCCGGTTTGCAGCCAGCGCGAACGCACGGCCGGCGCGATGCTCAAGCCCTTGAGGGCCTTCATCAAAGCACCAACCACCACGTCGGCGCGCAACGGGTTCGCTTCCACGTTGACGCTGTTCATGCCCTGTGCGGTACACAGGCGGGCGGTGAGCTCGACGATTTCATGATCGACCGTCATGCTCACGATCTGCTGCACACGAGCCAGCTCGACCGTCTCCTGCACCTGGTCGTCGCCCATGAGCTCGAGCTCGTCAAAGCTCACCGACCTGGCCCGGCGCGGCTGCGCGTCGGTGCCTGGCAAGGCGTTGCCCACCGAATCGCCAAGTGCAGCGAGAAAGCGGGTTGCGATCAGGTCGCGATGCGACTCCAGCGCAGTGCGCGCATCGACAAAAGCCTGCTTGTCGCCCAACTGGCGGGCCGACAATTCCTTTTCCTTGAGTGCGACCTGCAGCTTGTCCAGCCAGCGCGGCACCCACTCGCGCGTCTGGGCGAGCGCCTCCTTGAGGCAGGCGTCAAAGGCCTGGAGATGGGCAGCCATGCGGGCGAGTTCCTTCAATCAAAGGGCCAAGGTGAAGTGATGGAACCATTGTGACCAGCAGCCGACCCCCACACAACCGCGAAAAGAAACCGAATGTCCCGGCTGTTCACTCTTTAGCCATGAGAGCTCGCCAGCCCTCGGTGCCCAGATCGCGCAGGGTCTGGAGGTTGCGTTCGACGATGGCGTCGGCGTCACCGCCTTCGCTGGCCACGGCGCGCTCCACGCTCTCCTCGCGCAGCAGGTGCAGGGTGGGAAACGGTGCCCGGTTGGTGCAGTTCGTCACGTCGTCGGGCTCGGTGCCTTCGAACTGGAACAAGGGGTGAAAAGGCGCCACCTGGATCACACCTTCGAGCTCGTGCTCGGCCACCACGTCATCCACCACATTGAGGAAATCGTTGAACACCTCAAAGTCGGGAAACAGCGTGGCGTGCACCAGCAACGTGGTATCGATCTCCTCGGCCGGCGTGTTCACCAGCAGCGTGAGTTCACGGTCGAGGTCGTCCAGAAACGCATCGAGGTGGCGCGCCTGGCTCACCACAATGCGCACCTGGTTCTTCACATACACCGCCCGCGCAAACGGGCACAGGTTCAGGCCGATGACGGCCTTTTCCAGCCAGTGCCGCGTGGCGGCTTCGACGTCCAGCATCACTTCAATGCCTTGAATCTCATCCGTTTTGGTTTCGCGCCTTCTTCACCCAATCGCTTCTTCTTGTCGGCTTCATACTCTTGGTAGTTGCCGTTGAAGAACACCCACTGGCTGTCGCCCTCGGCGGCCAGGATGTGGGTGGCAATGCGGTCGAGGAACCACCGATCGTGGCTGATGACCAGCGCGCAACCGGCGAACTCGAGCAACGCATCTTCGAGCGCGCGCAGGGTTTCCACGTCCAAGTCGTTCGAGGGTTCGTCGAGCAGCAGCACGTTGCCACCCTCGGCCAGCGTCTTGGCCAGGTGCAGACGCCCGCGCTCACCGCCCGAGAGGCTGCCCACGCGCTTCTGCTGGTCGCCACCAGAGAAGTTGAAGCGGCCGCAATAGGCGCGGCTGGGCATCTGGAACTTGCCCACCGTGATCATGTCCAGACCGCCCGAGACGTCTTCCCACACCGTCTTCTCGTTCTGCAGGTCGTCGCGGCTCTGGTCCACCACGGCCATGCGCACCGTCTGGCCGATCTTCACTTCGCCGCTGTCGGGCTGCTCCTTGCCGGAAATCAGCTTGAACAGCGTGGACTTGCCCGCGCCGTTGGGGCCGATGATGCCGACGATGGCGCCGGCCGGAATCTGGAAGCTCAGGTTGTCGATCAGCAGGCGGTCACCGAAGCTCTTGCTCACGTTCTTGAACTCGAACACTTCGTTGCCCAGGCGCTCGGCCACGGGAATGAAGATCTCGTTGGTTTCGTTGCGCTTCTGGTAGTCGACGTCGCTCAGCTCTTCGAAGCGCGCCAGACGCGCCTTGCTCTTGGCCTGGCGGCCCTTGGGGTTCTGGCGCACCCACTCCAGTTCCTTCTTCATGGCCTTGGTGCGGGCGTCTTCGGTGCGCTGCTCCTGCTCCAGACGGGCTTCCTTCTGCTCCAGCCAGGTCGAGTAGTTGCCCTTGTACGGAATGCCGTGGCCACGGTCGAGTTCGAGAATCCACTCGGCCGCGTTGTCCAGGAAATAACGATCGTGGGTGATGGCCACCACGGTGCCGGAGAACCGCTTGAGAAACTGTTCCAGCCAGTCCACCGACTCGGCGTCCAGGTGGTTGGTGGGTTCGTCGAGCAGTAGCATGTCGGGTTTGGACAGCAGCATGCAGCACAGCGCCACGCGGCGCTTTTCACCGCCGGAGAGCACGCCCACCTTGGCGTCCCAAGGCGGCAGGCGCAAGGCGTCGGCCGCGATTTCCAGTTGGTGTTCACCGTCGGTGCCCGAGGTGGAGATGACGGCTTCGAGCTGGGCCTGCTCGGCGGCCAGCGCATCGAAATCCGCGTCTTCCTCGGCGTAGGCCGCGTACACCTCTTCGAGGCGTTTCTGCGCGGCGCGCACACCGCTCATGCTGTTTTCCACCGCCTCGCGCACGGTCTGCTCGGGGTCGAGCTGTGGCTCTTGCGGCAAGTACCCGATGCGGATGCCCGGCATGGGGATGGCTTCGCCTTCGATTTCCTTGTCGATGCCGGCCATGATCTTGAGCAGCGTGGACTTGCCCGAACCGTTGGTGCCGAGCACGCCGATCTTGGCGCCGGGGAAGAAGCTGAGCGAAATGTCCTTGAGGATCTGACGCTTCGGGGGCACGATCTTGCCGACCCGATTCATGGAAAAGACGTATTGAGCCATTGCTGTGTGCCTGAGAAATCTGCAGCCAGGACGGCCGCGCAACCCTGGATTATCCCAGCATGCGACAATACGGCTCGTTGGGCACTTCAGTTGGCTCAACACCAGCCCTTCGCTGGGGTGCTCGCCAACCACTGGTGGCACCAAACCCCTGAATCCATCTGCCCCAGACTGGCCGGGTGCCGCTTCCAACACCGAAGCGACTCACGGAGTGGCCGATGCCCCCAGCGCCCTGGACGGG
Source organism: Pseudomonadota bacterium (assembly GCA_040385485.1). Classification (GTDB taxonomy): domain Bacteria; phylum Pseudomonadota; class Gammaproteobacteria; order Burkholderiales; family Burkholderiaceae_C; genus Hydrogenophaga. The sequence goes on from JAZKHJ010000020.1 coordinate 313,086, forward strand.
CGCCTCCAAAAAAATGACCTTTGACGATCTGAATCTGGCCCCGGCCATCGTGCAAGCCGTGCGTGAGCACGGTTACGAAACCCCCACCCCCATTCAAGTGGAAGCGATCCCCGCCGTGCTGGCGGGTCGCGATCTGCTCGGTGGCGCCCAGACGGGCACTGGCAAGACCGCCGCTTTCACCCTGCCCCTGCTGCAACGCCTGGCCGAGGGCGAACGCGCCAAGAACCGCTTTGGTGGCGTTGCCATCCGGGCGCTGGTGCTCACCCCCACCCGCGAACTCGCCGCGCAGGTCGAGGAATCGGTGCGCACCTACGGCAAACACCTCACGCTCACTTCCACCGTCGTCTTCGGCGGCGTGGGCATGAACCCGCAGATCAACGCCATGAAACGCGGCGTCGACATTCTGGTGGCCACCCCGGGCCGCCTGCTTGATCTGCAGCAACAAGGTTTCCTGGACCTCTCCGGAGTGCAGATGCTCGTGCTCGACGAGGCCGACCGCATGCTCGACATGGGCTTCATCCACGACGTGAAGAAGATCCTGGCGCTGGTGCCGAAAGAAAAGCAGAGCCTACTGTTCTCCGCCACCTTCAGCGACGAGATTCGCGACCTGGCCAGCGCCCTGCTCAAGGACCCCCTGCACATCCAGGTGACCCCGCGCAACACCACGGTGCAACGCATCACCCAGGTGATCCACCCGGTGGGCCGCGGCAAGAAGAAAGCCCTGCTGGTGCACATCATCAACCAGCACAACTGGAGCCAGGTGCTGGTGTTCACCCGCACCAAGTTCGGCGCCAACAACGTGGCCGAATTCCTCACGAAGAACGGCATCCAGGCCATGGCCCTGCACGGCAACAAGAGCCAGGGTGCCCGCACCCAGGCGCTGGCCGGCTTCAAGAGCGGCGACATCCGCGCCCTTGTGGCCACCGACATCGCGGCGCGCGGCATCGACATCGACGAACTGCCGCACGTGGTGAACTACGAAATTCCGAACGTCAGCGAAGACTACGTGCACCGCATCGGCCGCACCGGCCGCGCAGGCAACGACGGCGCCGCAGTCAACCTGGTGAGCCTGGACGAAGAAGGTTTCATGATGGAGATCGAGCGCTTCACCAAGCAGCGCATCCCCGTGCAGATGTTCCCCGACTTCATGCCCGAGCCGGGTGAGAAGGCCGAGCCCATCGCCATGGGTCGCCAGACCATCTGGGGCGGTGCCGGCAAGCCGCCGAGCCGCGACGTGATGGCCGCGGCCGCCAAGGCCGCGCGCACGGAAATGATGCAGCGCGTGCGCGAGAAAAAAGCCGGTGAGCCGCAGCAGGCCCGCGGCAACGGTGGCGGTGGTGGCCAGCGCCAGCGCCCTGCCGGTGACGGCGCCCAGATCGACGGCCCGCGCGGCGAAGGTCGTCGCGGTGGTGGCGGCAACGGTGGCGGTCAACGCGCGAATGGCAATGGTGGCAACGGCCAACCCCGCGGCAACAACGGCCCACGCAATGGCGGCGGCCAGGGTCCACGCCCACCGCGCCAGCAGGCCGATCGCGGTGACCGCATGGACCGCGCACCACGCGAAGACCGCGGCCCGCGTGAGGACCGCGAACCCGGCGCAGAGCGCCAGCCCGGACCCAACGCTCATCTGGGCAGCCTGCGCATCAAGGAACCGCGCCCACGCGCGGCCAACCCGGGCGGCCAGCCAGACCCGCTGCGCACCAGCATTGACGCCATGCGCACCGGCAACCGCGGTGGCAAGGGTGGCGGCGGTGGTGGTGGTGGCCGAGGCGGCCCACGCGGTGGTGGTGGTGGTGGTGGTGGTGGCGGCAACGCCGATCCCCTGCGCACGAACTACGGCCGGATCCGCTGAACGCAGTTGCTGAACTACAGTGCGGTCATGCAAAACGACCGCACGCTTCCCGCTCCCGACGCCCCGCCTGCCCTCATCGGCAACGGGGCGTCGCCACGTTGGGCCACGCTCATGGTGGCCACCTGCAACGTGCTCAACCTCGCGCAGGCCGGGCGCCATTTCTACGACGGGCAGGTGCCGTACACCAGCACCGAGTTCGAACGCAAGGTGGATTGGCTGGGCAACCGCTTCAGGGCGCTCAACGCCGACGTGATCGCGGTGCAGGAGGTGTGGGACGAACTGGCCCTGCGCGCGGCCGTGGCGCGCAGCGGATTGCAATACAGCTCGGTGGTGGTGCCGGGCGCGGAGAACGGCCCGGGACAGATCGGTGCGCAGGGCACACCGCGCGTGGGCATCGTCACCCGGATGAAACTGGAGTCGGTCGAGTCCATCGTCAACTTCCCCGCCGCCGCTGTGGTTCAGGTGCCCGGCATCGGCATCCACAGCCGCTTCGAGCGGCCGCCGCTGGTGGCCACGCTGCGCATGAAGCACGGCCAGCCGGTGTGCGTGATCACCGCACACCTCAAGAGCAAACGGCCCAAGTACCTCGAAGACGCCAGCGGCAAGACGATCGAGGACACCGACGACCCTGCGGTGCAGGCGCTGGGCGCCCTGCGTTCGCTGATCATGCGCGCCGGCGAAGCGCTGGCCTTGCGCCTGAAGGTGGTGGAGCTGCTGCACCGCACGCGCCTGCCGCTGGTGCTCATGGGTGATCTCAACGACAGCCCGCACAGCGTGACCACCCAGCTCATTGCCGCCACCTCGCAGGTGGCTTGGGACAAGGGCGCGCGCGACAACGCACTGTTCAGTGCCTGGGATGTGCAGGGCGAAGCCGCGCTGCGCCGCGACGTGGCCTATTCACACATCCACCAGGGCTACCCCGAGGTGCTCGACCAGGTGCTGGTGAGTGAGGAGTTCGTGGCCACCAGCCGCAGTGCCATCGGTGATGTGCGACGGGTGGAGGTGTTCAACGACCACCTGTTCGAAGGCCGCGACCGCAGCCGCAGCGACCACGGCTTCGTGCGCGCACTGCTCAGACTGCGCCTGCCCGATCCGGTGTGAGCGTCAGACCTTGACGAAAGCGGTCACCAGCGGCTCGTCACCCACCTGCCGGCTCCAGTGGCCGTGCAACGCCGCATCGAACGTGGCGCCCGCGGGCAGTGTGTCGGCCGAATAAAAGTGGTCGCCCGCGCCGAAGACGCGCGAACTGCCGTCCTGCAAACCGATTTCCATCTGTCCCTGGAGCACGAACAGCCACTGTGGTGCATCGGTGCAGTGGAACTGACTGCGAAACCCCACCGGACTTTGGCGCAACTGCAATCCTTTCGCGGGCAACACCGGCGACAAGCGGGCTGCAGGCGTGCCCTCGCTGAGGTCGACCGGGTCCTCGCGGAATCGCGCGCGGCCATCGGTGTCGGTGAACAACACGACCTTGGTGAACGGGATCATGAGTGGCTCCTGAAATCGGTGCCCGGTTGTACCAGACGGCAAAACGCCCAGCATCCTGTGAAGGACACCGGGCGTTGGCATCGCCAGCCTCATGGGCCGACGATGAACCTCGCGAAGGAGATCAGTTGGTCGACACGGTGCTCGACTTCACCAGTTCGGCACGCACGTCGTCACGGCTCTTGGCCTGCACAGTGGCTTCCACCGGGTAACGGCCGGGGAACAGATCCTTGAAACGGGCACCGGTTTCGCCGTCAGCGATCAGGTCGCCGTTGGCTTGCGCTTCGGCCAGCTCTGCCCGCACTTGAGCGCGGCTCTTGCCCTGGGCAACCACTTCAACGGCTGGCGCAGCGGTGCGGTTGGCAGCGTACTGCGCGGGGAACACTTCGTTGAAGCGGGCACCGGTCTGGCCGTCGGCGATCAGGTCACCATTCGCTTGTGCCACAGCCAGCTCGGCTTTCACTTCAGCGCGGGTCTTGGCAACCACAGTGGCTTGGGGGTACAGGTGCGGGCTGACCTGGTTGAAACGCTGACCGGTTTCGCCGTCGGCGATCAGAGTGCCGTTGCGCTGCGCTTCGACGAGTTCGGCGCGAACCTGCTCGCGGGTTTTGGCGGCAGCAGGATCGGCAGCCAGGGCGTGGCCGGCAACGAGGGTGGAGAGGGCGATGGCAACAACAGACAAACGGGATTTCATGACAGTTTCCTTTAAGAGGGTTGAACATGCCGGTCGGTCCGTTGTGTGGTCTGGCCGGCTTCGATGCCTCTGCGGAGGGTTTGCATGCATCGATGGGTTGAACTGTAAAGTTTCTGATCCTGAAGAAAAATAGCTTTCAAACGACTGCTGTGTTTCGCATTCAGCAATAATCAAGCCTTTCGCACCTGGGAAAACCCTTTAAAGGAGCCTCTTCATGGACCGTCTGGCCTCAATGCGCGTCTTTCAAAAAGTGATCGACGAGGGCGGTTTTGCAGCCGCCGGGCGCGCGATGGACATGTCGCCTGCGGTGGTCACGAGGCTCGTCGCCGATCTGGAGGACCACCTGGGTACCCGCCTGCTGCACCGCACGACGCGGCGCGTGTCGCTCACCGACGCGGGCGAGAGCTACCTGGATCGGGTGCGCCTGATCCTGCAGGACCTCGACGAAGCCCACGCACTCGTGAGCTCGCAAACCAGCGAACTCGCGGGCGTGTTGCGCCTTCTGGCGCCACCGGTGCTGGCCACTCACGTGCTTGCCCCGCTGGTGAGCGGTTTCCGGCAGGCGTATCCCAAAATCCTGCTGGACATCGAAGTCGAATCGCACCGCGAGCCGCCAATCGAGGACTACGACATCACGCTGATGGGCACCAGGGCCTCGTTCGACGCCAACGTGATTGCGCGCAAGGTGCTCTCCAGCGTCACCGTGTTGCTGGCCTCGCCAGACTACCTGCGGCGCAGGGGGATGCCGGCCCGGCCCGAAGAGCTGGCGCAACACGATTGCCTGCGCTTCAAGCCCGCGGCCGGTCGCAGCCGGGGGTGGCGACTGCTGCACGAGACGGATGAGGCGCGCTTCATCGACATCGAGGTGCAACCGGTGCTGTGGGCCAACCACACCGACACGCTGATGCATGCCGCGCTCGATGGCGCGGGCATCACCGCCACCACCATGGAGCTGGCCGCGCCGCTGATCCAGAACGGTGACCTGGTGCGCGTGCTCAACCCCTGGATCACCGACCGACTCACGATGTACGCAGCCCTGCCCAGCCGCAAGTTCATGCCACGGCGCACCGAGGTGTTTCTGGACTACCTCATCGAGCAGACCCGCGCCCGCGTGGACAGCGCCATGGCCACCTGCAGCAGCTGCTGACGCACACGGTTACACATTGGGTCGGCGGGCGTTAACCCCGTCCGCGGTGCTCGTTCGTTTCAACAGGCTCCATCCACTTTTCCCGGAGCCCGCATGAAACCCTTTCCCATCCTGCGCACGACGCTGGCGCTTGCCGCCCTGCTCGCGGCAGCCCTGCCCGCCCACGCCGTGGGGCGCGTCGCCGACATCCAGGTGGTCGACCGCGACAGCGGCGAAATGCTCACCGTCTACCTTCATCAGGGCGAACACTGGGTGGCCGGGCGACCCGGCGCGCGCTACGCGGTTTCGGTGCGCAATGCCACACCCGGGCGCGTTCTCGGCGTGGTTTCGGTGGACGGCGTGAACGTGATTTCTGGCGAGACGGCGGCCTGGCAGCAGACCGGCTACGTGCTCTCCCCGTGGCAGCAGCACGCCATCACCGGTTGGCGCAAGAGCGATGCCGAGGTGGCGGCCTTTCACTTCACCGCGTCGAGCGCGTCGTACGCCGAGCGCACCGGTCGCCCGGCGCACGTGGGCGTGATCGGCATGGCCGTGTTCCGAGAAAAGCCTCTGCCTGCGCCTGCGCCGACAGCTACGCCCTGGCCACAGCAGCGTGAACTGGGTGGCGCCGCCGACACGGCAAAGGCCGAGGCCGACAGCGACCCCGCACGAGAGCGTGCCGAGTCGCTCGCCTCGCGACGCATGGCACCGACTGCACCAGCGCCACGGTTGGGCACAGGGCATGGCGAACGCGAGGCATCGCACATCAGTCACACGACGTTCGAGCGCCGCAGCGAGCGGCCTGACGAACTCATCCGAATCCGCTACGACAGCCGCGAGAACCTGATCGCGATGGGCATCATTCCCACGCAGGTTGTGCCGCCGCGGCCGAATCCGTTCCCCGGTTTCACCCAACCTGGCTATGCCCCCGACCCGGGCTGAGCGAAGGCGTCCTCCCATAATCCGTCCATGACGGAAGAGGCCGCCGACGAAACGCTGATGCAGGCCTTTGCCGCGGGCGAGGCGCGCGCCTTCGAAACCCTGTACGACCGCCACGCCCTGCCGGTGTGGCGCTTCGTGCAGCGCAGCGTGCACGACCCGGCACTGGCCGACGACCTGGTGCAGGACGTGTGGTTCTCGCTGGTGCGACAGGCACCGCAATACCAGCCCCGCGCGCGCTTTCGCACCTGGCTGTTCACACTTGCCCACCACCGCATGGTGGACCACTGGCGCACCCACAAGGCCCACGCCAGCCTGGACGCCGAGACCGAAGACGGCGCGGCCTTGGCCGACACACTCGCGGCCGATTCGGGCTTCGGTCCGGTGCGGCAACTGCAGTCGCGCGAGCAGGCGCAAGCCCTGCTCGATGCACTCGCTGCATTGCCGTTGCTGCAGCGTGAGGCCTTCCTGCTGCAGGCCGAAGGCGGCCTGAGCCTGGCCGAGATCGCGCAGGCCACAGGCGTGAACACCGAGACCGCCAAGAGCCGGCTGCGTTATGCACGCCAACGCCTGCGCCACACCCTGGAGGCCCTGGCATGAGCGCCGCGCCGGGCCGCCCCAAGCCAGCTCGCGCCGCAGCGCGATGCGCGGAGGTATCCCCATGACACCCGAAGACGAGCTGCTGCAACGCTACCGCGAAGCCAATGCGCACGACCCCGCACGGCCCGACCCGGCCCTGCGCGAGAAGGTGCTGGCGCACGCGCGCGCCACCGCACAAGCGCGCAGCGTGCCGGGCACCGGCAGACCACCCGCCGCCAACGACACCGCCTGGCGCTGGCGGGCCTTCGGTGGCCTCGCCGTGCTCGGCCTGGCCACGCTGGTGGTGCTGCAGTTCGACCGCGGCACGCCCGAGGAACGCGAGATCGCGCTCGGCGAGACCGCGGCACCGCGGCGCGAGGCCGTTCCTGCCGAAACCACGCCTGCGGCGCGCGAAGCGGCACCGTCAGCGGTGGTGATGCCACCCTCCCCTGCGGCCCCAGCGGCGACCAAGCCACGGCCGACGCCCACGCCGCCGCAGGCACGCAGCGCCGCGCCGTCGACACAGGACGCGCAAGCCCAGGCCAGCGCACCAGCGGACATGGCCGCCGCGCCACGCACCCGCGGTCTGGCGCAGGAGGAATCCCCTGCCACCCTGTCATCGCGCCAGGCCGCGTCGCCCGCCGCCGCCAGCGCCACGCCCCTTGCGACCTTGCTGGCTGCCGCGGCGCGCGGTGCGGTGGACGAGGTGCGCGAAGCCCTGGTCCAGGGCGCGGACGTGAACGGCACCGATGCGCGCGGTCGCAGTGCGCTCATGCTCGCGGCCCAGCGGGGCGACGCGCCGCTGGTGCGCCTGCTGCTCAGCGCGGGCGCCGAACCACAGCGCACCGACCGCGAGGGCCTGCGCGCCGCCGATCTCGCGCAACAGGCCGGTCACGCCGCATTGCTGCCTTTGCTCGAGGAACGCGGCACGCGCTGAGACCGCTCGCTACCATGTCGGCATGAACATCTCAGCCCCTTCTTCCTCCGTGCACTTCGGCCATCAGGGCCGCGTCGTCCTCGTCACCGGCGGTGCCCAGGGCATCGGCGAAGCCTGCGCACGCCGCTTCGCGAGCGAGGGCGCCAAGCTGGTGATCGCCGACGTGGCCGACGCCGCCGGCCGAGCACTCGCGCGCGAACTCGGCGGCATGTACATGCACTGCGACGTGGGCGACAAGGCCGATGTGGACGCCATCGTGGCGCAGGCGCTGGATGCGCACGGCCGCATCGACGTGCTGGTCAACAACGCCGGCATCTTCAAGGCAGCCGAGTTCCTCGACGTGACCGAGGACGACTTCGATGAAGTGCTGCGCGTGAACCTCAAAGGCGCCTTCCTCATGGGCCAGGCTGTGGCGCGCGCCATGGCGCAGGCCGGCAACGGCAGCATCGTCAACATGAGTTCGGTCAACGGCGTGCTCGCCATCCCCAACATTGCCAGCTACAACGTGAGCAAGGGCGGCATCAATCAGCTCACGCGCGTGATGGCGCTGGCGCTCGCCGACCACGGCATCCGCGTCAACGCCGTAGCGCCGGGCACCATCGCCACCGAACTTGCTGCCAAGGCGGTGCTGACCAGCGAAGCCGCGCGGCAAAAGATCCTCAGCCGCACGCCCATGAGGCGCCTGGGCGAGCCCGACGAGATCGCGGACGTGGTGGCCTGGTTGGCCAGCGACGCGGCCAGCTACGTCACCGGCGAGATCGTCACGGTCGATGGCGGGCGCATGGCGCTGAACTACACCGTGCCGGTCGAGTGAGCCGCGCGCTGGTTCAAGCTGGTTGGGGCCGCACCACCACCGCTTCGCGGATCGGCAGGTGGATCAGCGCCGCACCCACGGCCAGCACGATGTCGATGTACCAGACCCAGTCGTAGCTGCCGGTGGCCTCGAACACCTGCCCACCGAGCCAGGCGCCGAGGAAACCACCCACCTGGTGCGACAGCATCACCAGGCCGAACAGCATGGCCATGTTGCCGGTGCCGAAGAACTTGGCGACCAGCCCCACGGTGGGTGGCACGGTGGAGAGGAAGGTCAGGCCCATCACGGCCGCAAAGGTCAGCATCACAGCTTCGGTTTTTGGCGCGAGCAGGAAGATCAGCACAGCCACCGCGCGCGTGGCATAGACCAGCGAGAGCAGCGACTTCATGCGCCAGCGGCCCACGGCCCAGCCCATGGCCAGACTGCCGATGATGTTGAAGAGGCCGATGACACCCAAGGCCCACGCCCCCACCGGTGCCGGCAGGCCGCACGCGGCGACCACGCCGGGCAGGTGCGTGGCGAGGAATGCCACATGAAAACCGCAGACGAAAAAGCCGGCCGACAGCAGCAGATAGCTCGGCGTGTTCAAGGCCTTGCGGATTGCTTCGCGCGCCGGCAGCGCGACTGGCGCGGGCGCGGCACCCGTTTTGGCTGCCGGGCCGGGGCCGCGCAGCACCCAGGCCGCCGGGAGCGCCAGCAGCACGATCAAGGCCAGCGCCTGCATCGCGCCCGCCCAACCCAGGCCGAGCGTGAGGGCGGCGGCCAAGGGCGCCATGAGGAACTGCCCGAACGAGCCGCCCGCGTTCACGATGCCGGTGGCCATGCCGCGCCGCTCGGCGGGGATCAGGCGCGCGGTGGCCGCCATCAGCACCGACGGCCCGGCCATGCCGGCACCACCGGCCGCGAGCACGCCGATAGCCAGGATGAGGCCCCAGGTGCTCGTCATGAGCGGCGTGATGTAGGTACCGAGCGCCACCAGCAAGACACCTGCAAGCAGCACACGCCCGGCGCCAATGCGGTCGGCCACGGCGCCCGCGAAAGGCTGCGTAAGGCCCCACCAGAGCTGGCCGAAGGCGAAGGCCAGGCTGATGCTGCCCACGCCCAGGCCTGTGGCGGTGTTCAGCGGCGAGAGGAAGAAGCCCATGGTCTGGCGCGTGCCCATGGTCAGCGCGAAGGCGCCGGCCGCGGCCAGCAGCACCAGCCACCACACGTAGGGCGCGCGCGTGGGTGCGGCGATGGATGTTTCAGTAGCCATGGGTGTCTTCCTCGTGAAATGCGGCCAGACCCTGGTCCAGGAGGTCGTGCAGCGCCACCACCGTGGCGGCGCCGAGTTTGTCGTTGAGCGCCACCTGGGCCGCCTTCCAGCGCCGCTGCGCCTGGCGCCGCATCTCGCGCCCGGCGTCGGTGATGTGCACGGTGCGGCTGCGCGCATCGGCGCCTTCGCCCATGCTCAACCAGCCGGCCGCGATCATTGGTTGCAGGTTGCGCGTGAGCGTGGACGCACCCATGTCCATGCGCCGGGCCAGGTCGCCGGGGGCGAGCGGCCCGAGCCGGTCCACATGCGTGAGCAGCGAGTACTGCGTGATCTTCAGCCCGGCACCGACCAGGTGCTGGTCGTAATGCTGGGTCACGCGGCGCGTGAACTGGCGCAGCTTGAAGTTGGTGCAGCCCACCGGGGTGGGCGATGTCGCATGGGTGTCGGTGTTCATGAATTGATTGTATCTACAATATTTGTACCAGCAATCAAATGGAGATGCAATGACCCCGGAAGAAACCCAGGCACTGTGGAAGCAGCAGTACGAAGCCGTCGTGGCCCGCATGAACGCCGGTGCTGGCGTGGGCCTGGCCAACCCGGCCGATCTCGCTGGCCTGACCGGCATGCAGCAGATGCAGGCCATGCTGGACGGAAAGCTGCCATACCCCCACATCGCCGACACGCTGGACTTCTCGCTGGTGGAAATCGGCGAAGGCCGCGCCGTCTTTCAGGGCCAGCCCCAGCTGAAGCACTACAACCCGCTGGGCTCGGTGCACGGCGGCTGGTACGCCACGCTGCTGGACTCGGCGCTGGGCTGCGCGGTGCACACCGTCATGCCGGTGGGCCGCGCCTACACCACGGCGGAACTCGGCGTGAACATCGTGCGCGCGGCATCGTTCAAAAGCGGCCCGTTGCGCGCCATCGGCACCGTGTTGCACGCGGGTCGCCAGCTCGCCACCGCCGAGGCCCGCATCGTCGGCGCTGACGGCAAACTCTACGCCCACGCCACCACCACCTGTCTGGTGTTTGAAGCCCCGGCGCCCTGAGGCGAGGCGAAAAAAAGCCCGGCGAACCGGGCTGTGTGCGGGAGTGAAGCGCGGGCTCAGCCAGCGATCATCACCTCGACACGACGGGCTTCGGCGTCGTTGCCGGTGCCGGTGGTCTGCTCGGGCTTCTTCAGTTCCATGCTGGTCTCGGCCACACCGGCACCCACCAGTGCGTCGCGCACAGCCAGCGCACGCTTCTTGGCGAGTTCGGCATTGAAGGCAGGGTCGCCGGTGGCGTCGTGAAAACCCGAGAGCACCAGGCGTTTGCCCGCCTTGGCAGCAGCGATCGCATCGCCCAGAGCCACCAGCGCACCCGAGGCCAGATCGGCCTTGCCCGAGGCAAAGTAAAACTTCACCACACCGTTTTCGACCACCACGCTGGCGTCGTCGCTCGAAGCCACGGCTGAGGCCACGGCGGGTGCAGCGGCCATGGGAGCCGCCGCTACGGTGGTCGAGACAGCACCGCCACGGGATTTGTGAATGCCCAGGCCCACGGCAAAGCCGGTCACCAGCACAATCACCGCCACCAGCAACACCGCGACCACGCGGTACTCAACTTCGGTATCTTGGGAAGACATGGGAAACACTCCGTGAAAATGGTTGTAAGTTCATCGACCTCCCGGGCGCAACGCGCCAGCTTCTCACAGCGGCACGGCCCTTCGGGCGCTGCAGGATTGTAAATGGCACCCTCCTACACCCCACCCCGCACGGTGCGCCCCACCACCTGGGACCCCGCCCAGCGCAACGGCGCGCAGATGATGGCCGATACGCTGGCGCAGTGGCGCTCCCAAGGGCCTCGCCCCGACCTCTGGGTATTTGCCTACGCCTCGCTGGTGTGGCGCCCCGAGTTCACCGCGGCCGAGCAGCGGCTGGCGCGCGTGCACGGGCACCACCGCTGCCTGGAAATGTGGAGCCGCGTCAACAGGGGCACCTTCGAATGCCCTGGCCTCGTGTTTGCGCTGATGCCTGGCGGCAGTTGCACGGGCCTGGCGCTGCGCGTGCCGCACGACGAGGTGGAAGCGCTGATGCCGCTGCTGTGGGCGCGTGAAATGCCCAACCCGGTGTACGACCCCAAATGGCTGGCCTGTCAGACCGAACAAGGACCGGTGCATGCGCTGGCCTTCACGCTCTCGCGGCGCAGCCCCAGCCACACCGGCACGCTGAGTGAGGAGCGCTACCGGGAGATTTTCAGCCGCTCCTGCGGACGCTACGGCACCACGCTGGACTACGCACGCCAGACCTTCCATGGCCTCTTGCACCACGGCATCCACGACCGCGCGCTGGGAAAGCTGCTGCAGCTTGTCGGCGAATGAGGCTCATTGACCTGCCGCAAGCCCGGGCGTACGCCCCACTCCTATACTGAAGCCATGAACATCGCCGACCTGCGCAAGAGCTACGAAAAGGCCGAACTCAGCGAGTCGGCTTCCAACGCCGACCCCCTCCAGCAGTTCTCCAAGTGGCTGCACGAAGCCATCAGCAGCGAGGTCCCAGAGCCCAACGCCATGACCCTGGCCACGGTGGGCTCCGACCTGCGGCCCAGCACGCGCGTGGTGCTCATCAAAGGCTATGACGAGCGCGGCATCGTCTGGTACACCAACTACCAGAGCCGCAAGGGCCGGGAGCTGGCGGGCAACCCGTTTGCCGCGCTGCAGTTCCACTGGGTCGAGCTCGAGCGCGTGGTGCGTATCGAAGGGGTGGTGGAAAAAGTCGGCGATGCGGAGAGCGACGAATACTTCCACAGCCGCCCGCTCGACAGCCGCATCGGCGCCTGGGCCAGCCCGCAGAGCGAGGTGATCGACAGCCGCACGGTGCTGGTGACCAACGCGGCGAAGTACGGTGCACAGTTCCTGCTGAAACCGCCGCGCCCGCCGCACTGGGGCGGCTACCGCCTGAAGCCGGACAACTGGCAGTTCTGGCAGGGCCGCAAGAGTCGACTGCACGATCGGCTGCGCTACACCGCGCAGGCCGATGGCGGCTGGCTGCGCGAGCGGCTCGCGCCCTAGAACTTTTCGACGACTTGATCGGCCACCGCCGCCAGTTGCGCGGGATCAACCAGCGAAGGCGCAATTTCGGCCAGAGGCACCAGGACAAAAGCGCGCTGCACCATGCGCGGATGCGGCACTGTCAGGCGCGTTGAATCCACACGCGCATCACCAAACAACAAGAGATCCAGATCGAGCGTGCGCGGCGCATTGCGGTAGGGGCGTTCGCGCCCGGCCTGTTGTTCGACGGACTGCAAGGCGTCAAGCAGGTCTGGCGCTGTGAGTGTGGTCGAGACCTCGGCCACGGCGTTGAGGTAGTCGGGGCCGCTCGACTCCACGGGGGCAGTGCGGTACACGCTGGAGGCCCGCACCAAGCGGATGCCTGGCACCTCACCGAGGTTTACCAAGGCATCGCGCAATGCCTGCGCAGCATCGCCGAGGTTCGCGCCGAGCGCGACGAAGGCCGTGACGTCAGGGCGGACCACAGCCGAAGAGGCTAGACCGGTCCCGGCTCGCCGCCGGTGGCGGCGCCACCCGGCTTGCGACGGCGACGGCGGCGCTTCTTGGCCGGTGCCGAGCCGTCGATGGACGCGGTCGACTCGCCGCCGTCATCGGACTCACCCGTGTCTTCCTCGTCCCGGCCGTCATCGCCGCCCTCGTTGACCGCGCGCAAACGCGGGTCGGGCGCGTCGCTCGACGCAGCGGCATTGGCCGGGTGGTCGTCGTCGCTGCGCTTCACGCGCCGCGCCTTGCCGGCACCGGGCTTGGCCAGGTTGTCGCGGCGCTGAGCGTCCACCATGTCTTCGCGCATGTCGTCGCTGGCCATGCTGAAGGTTTCCCACCAGTGCGCCAGCTCTTCTTCCACCTCGCCCACCTGCGCGCGCAGGCGCAGGAAATCGAAGCCGGCACGAAAGCGCGCCTGGTCCACCAGGCTGAAGGGCGAGGTGCCCACGCGCTTGTCAAAGCGCGGCTGCATCATCCAGATTTCGCGCATGTCCGCGCCGAGCTTGCCGCGACCCGACACATCGCCGATGCGCGCATCGAAGGCTTCGTCGACCGCATCCTGCAAGGCCGCGAACGGCGGCGGGGGGCGCTGGCCCGGGCGTGCGTTCAGCCGCTGGCTCCAGCCCTTGCGCACGTCGGCCCACAGCACGCAGGCCAGCAGGAAACTCGGCGCCACCGGCTTGCCTTCGCCCACGCGGCGGTCGGTGTCCTGCAGGGCGAGTTTCACGAAATCGTCGTCGGCGCGCTGCACCACCACGTCGAGCAGCGGGTAGATGCCGGTGTCCAGACCGACGGCCTTGAGCTGCGCCACGCTGGCCAGCGCGTGGCCGGTCTGCAGCAGCTTGAGCATTTCGTCGAACAGGCGGCTTTGCGGTACGTCCAGCAGCAGCTTGCGCGAGGACGCCAGCGGCTCCAGCGTCTTGGCGTCAAACGTGAAGCCGAGCCCGCTGAGCTTGGCGGCAAAACGCACGGCACGGATGATGCGCACCGGGTCTTCGCGGTAACGCGTGGTGGCGTCACCGATCATGCGCAGCGTCTTCTTCTTCGCGTCGCGGATGCCGTGGTGAAAATCGACCACGGTCTGCGACTCGGGGTCGTAGTACATGGCGTTGATGCTGAAGTCGCGGCGTGCTGCGTCGTGTTCGATGGGGCCCCACACGTTGTCGCGCAGCACCCGGCCGCTGGCGTCCACCGCGTGTTTCATGCCGGCGAGTTCACCCTTGCTGGTGCGCTCGTTGCCGGCCACTTGCTCGGCGTCGGCGCTGTCCAGATACGCGCGGAAGGTCGAGACTTCGATCATTTCGTGTTCGCGGCCGCGGCCGTAAATCACGTGCACGATGCGAAAGCGCCGACCGATGATGAAGGCGCGGCGAAACAGGCTCTTGACCTGCTCGGGCGTGGCGCTGGTGGCCACATCGAAATCTTTCGGCCGCAGGCCCAGCAGCAGGTCGCGCACCGCGCCACCCACGATGTAGGCCTCGTAACCCGCCTGTTTGAGGGTGTGCACCACGTCCAGCGCTCGCTGGTCCACCAGCTTGGGGTCGATGCCGTGCACGGACACTGGCACGTCTTCGCGTTTGCCGAAGGGGTTGGCCCGGCGTGCGGGGGCCGCCGGCGATTTACCGAGCAGCCTGTCAATGAATTTCTTGATCATTCGAATAGGTTCAATATGCGCCAGCCCCGTTCCAGGGCAATGGCTTGGAGCCGGGCGTCCGGATTGGTGGCCACGGGCTCGTGCACTTTTTCCAGCAGCGGCATGTCGTTCATGGAGTCGCTGTAGAAGGTGCTGTGCTGCACGCCAGCCCATTCCAGGCCACGTGCAGCCAGCCATTGTTCCACACGGGCGACCTTGCCCTCGCGAAACGACGGCGTGCCCCGGATCTCGCCAGTGGGCTCGCCACGTTCGTCGGTGGCCAGATCGATGGCGATCAGCTCATCCACACCGAAGGCCTGTGCGATCGGGCGTGTCACGAATTCGTTGGTGGCGGTGACGATCACGACCGTGTCACCAGCGGCCTGGTGCGAGCGCACCAGCTCCAGTGCGGCGTCTTTCAGCGCAGGCTGAACCACCTCAGCCATGAAGCGGTCATGCGCTTGGCGCGCCGTCTTCAGCCCGCGTTCGCGCACCGCCTCGATCGCGAAGCGCACGTAGCGGTGGATGTCCAGCGTGCCGGCCTTGTAGTCGGCGTAGAAGCCGTCGTTGGCCTGCGAGAAGCTGTTGGCATCGCGCCAGCCCAGGGCCACAGTGAACTCGCCCCACGCGTAATCGGAATCAAACGGGATCAAGGTGTGGTCGAGGTCAAACAGTGCCAGTCTCATTCGTTTTCCAGCATGGATTTGATCAACGGGATGGTGATGGCACGCTGGGTGCGAAGCGCATAGGCGTCGAGCTGGTCCAGCAGCATCATGAGGCTGGATAGATCGCGCGAAAAGCGGCGCAGCATGAAGTCCATCACCTCGTCGCTGAGGAAGACACCGCGGTCGTCGGCGGCGCGGCGCAGCACACCACGCCGCTCGGTTTCTCCGAGCGCGTGCAGTTGGAACACATGGCCCCAGCCCAGGCGGGTGCGCAGGTCCTCGCGCAGGTGAAGATCGGCTGGCGGGCAGTTGGCCGCAGCCAGCACCCAGCGCGCCGGGCCGTGAGCCGGGTTCTGCGCGTTGACGAACCAGTTGAAGGCCGCGGCCTGCTGCGTGGCGGTGTAGAGATGGCAGTCGTCCAGCAACACCGCGTCCCAGTGCTCGTCGAACTCGGGCGGGTCCAGCGTGTCAACGTCGATCCAGCCCACGCGGCTGCCGTGCTCGCGCAGGCTTTCGCGCACCGCTCGCAGCAGATGTGTCTTGCCGCTGCCGCTCTCGCCCCACACAAACGTGGGCACGGGCGAGCGCAGCGGATTGTGAGTCCACAGCTTTAGGTGCTCCAGCGCGGCCTCGTTGCCGGCGGGCACGAAGTTGGCCAGTGTGGGGACGGGCGCAAGACCAATGTCCAGCGCCATCTGTTTCATGGGTCCTGTGCTCATGACTCGATGGTCCCGTTGGGGGTGCGGGGCCCGTCGCCCAGGTACATCTGACTGGCCAGATAACCGCGCTTGGCGCGCCGGATGGCCACCAGCAGCACTGCGCTGGCGGGCAAGGCGATCAACACCCCCACAAAGCCGAACAGGTGACCAAAGGCCAACAGGGCGAAGATGACGGCGATCGGGTGCAAACCGATGCGCTCACCGAGCAGACGGGGCGTGAGGTAGAGGCTCTCGACCACCTGGCCCAACAGGTAAACGCCACCCACCAGCGCCACGCCCAGCACGGTCTGGAACTGCAGCAAGGCGGCGAACAGCGCCATCACAAGGCCCAGGCCAAACCCCAGATACGGCACGAACACGGCCAGCCCGGTGAACACGCCAATCGGCAGCGCAAGGTCCAGCCCCACGAGCGCCAGCGCCACGGTGTAGAGGACCGCGAGCACTGCCATCACCAGCAACTGACCTCGCAGGTACTGGCCCAACACCTCGTCGGTTTCATTCAGGAAGCCCTGCACACTCTCGCGCCAGCGGGGTGGAATCAGGTTTTTGGCGCGCGCGATCAGGTTCGTCCAGTCCAACAGCAGGTAATAGGCCACGATGGGCATGAGAAACAGGTTGCCGATCACCGCCGCCAGCGCGCTGCCTCCGATGCGCAAGGAGGAAAGCAGGCCGTTGATCAGTTCACTTTCGTTGCCGGTGATCAAGGAGCGCAACCATTCGCGCACCTGGGTCACATCCACCTGCAGGTCGATTCCGAAGCGGGTGGCCAGTGGCAGCAGGGCATCGTTGAGCCGGTCCAGCAGCAGCGGCACCTGTTCGCGCAACAGCGGCACCTGCTTGGTGATGACGGGCACGATGAGCAGGAGCACAGCCAGCAGCACCAGCATGAGCAGCGCGATGGCCAGACCGGCGCCGAGCCAGCGCGGCACGCGCCGCTCGTACAGTCGCTCCACCAGCGGATGCAGCGCGTACGCGAGCACGGCGGCCAGCAGGAATGGCATGAGCACCGGTGCCAGCAAGGAGAGCAGCAGAGCACCCACCACAGCGATCAGGGCCCAGAGCAAGGCGCGGATCTGGTTGGAAGTCAGTGGCATGGAGCGCGAGGGTCGATGAGGCCGCGAGGGCGACCCCTTAAAATCTGGAGCAAATTCTATCGGGGCACTCTCAGGGTACCCGAAAGCCCCCCACCCGCCCAGCGTCCCGCTCCACCGACCGCCCCGCCTCCCGCCGGGCCAGCCCGCACATGACCTCTTCCACCACCCCCCTTTCGTACAAAGACGCCGGCGTTGACATCGACGCGGGCGACGCGCTGGTCGAACGCATCAAGCCGCTGGCCAAAAAGACCATGCGTGAGGGCGTTCTGGCGGGCATTGGCGGCTTTGGTGCGCTGTTCGAGGTGCCCAAGCGCTACAAGGAGCCGGTGCTGGTGAGCGGCACCGACGGCGTGGGCACCAAGCTCAAGCTCGCCTTCGAATGGAACATGCACGACACCGTGGGCATCGATCTGGTCGGCATGAGCGTGAACGACGTGCTGGTGCAAGGCGCCGAGCCGCTGTTCTTCCTGGACTACTTCGCCTGCGGCAAGCTCGACGTGGACACCGCCGCGGCGGTGGTGGGCGGCATTGCGAAAGGCTGTGAGCTCAGCGGTTGCGCCTTGATCGGTGGTGAAACCGCCGAAATGCCAGGCATGTACCCGGCGGGCGAATACGACCTGGCCGGCTTCTGCGTCGGCGCGGTCGAAAAATCGAAGATCCTCACCGGCCAGAGCGTCAAGCCCGGCGACGTGGTGCTGGGCCTGGCCTCGCACGGCGTGCATTCCAACGGCTTCTCGCTGGTGCGCAAGTGCATCGAGCGCGCAGGCGCCAATCTGCCCGGCACGCTGGACGGCATGCCGTTCAAGCAAGCCATCATGAAACCCACCCGGCTCTACGTGAAGAACGTGCTGGCCGCGCTGGCCGCTCACCCCATCAAGGCACTGGCCCACATCACCGGTGGCGGCTTGCTGGAGAATATTCCCCGTGTGCTGCCCGACGGCACGGCGGCGCACCTGGTCAAGGGCAGCTGGCCGCAGACGGAACTGTTTGCATGGCTGCAAAAAACCGCAGGCATCGACGACGTCGAAATGAACCGCACCTTCAACAACGGCATCGGCATGGTGGTGGTGATCGCCGCCGACCAGGCCGCCAGCTGTGCGGCCACGCTGAGCGGCCTGGGTGAAACCGTGTTCGAGATCGGCCGCATCGCCGAGCGCGCGGCCGGCGCCGCCGTGGTGGTGGCCTGAGCCCCTACAGAATCGCTTCCGACGGCAACACGTGCACCCCGGGCGCGGCCCCCAGCGCGGCCTGCAGCAGGTGGTGTGCGATGCGCTCGGCAGGCACCACACGGTAGCGCCGCCGCAGCAGCGGCTGCACCCAACGAGACAAGGTCACGGCCAGCTGTTCGGCTGGCCGGCTCTGCTCTCGATCTCCGCCGATCAACCCGGGACGCACCAGGGTCAGAGAGGGAAAGCCCACCGCCTGCAAGTCGCGCTCGGTCTCGCCCTTGGTTCGCGAATAAAACACCCGTGAACCGGCATCGGCACCCAGCGCGGAGTTGAAGGCGAAGGCGCGCGCGCCATGGCGCCGCGCGAGGTTCGCCACCTCCAGTGGGTGATCGTGGTCGACCTTGTAGAACGCTGCCTTGGAGCCCGCCGCGCCGATGGTGGTGCCCAGCGTGCAGATGACCGACTCCACCTCCCACCAGCCGGCCTGCTCGGGCAAACGCTCGAAGTCCACCAGCGGGTTCAGCAGTTTGGGGTGCGGCACCAACGACTTGCGCGTTGGGGCAACCACTCGGACCACGGAAGGGTCGGCCAGTGCCTGGCGCAATACATGGCTTCCGACCAGTCCGGTCGCTCCCACCAACATCAGTTGTTTCATGGTCGTGTCCGTTGGGTTGATGGGGCTTCCCAGCCCCGGCAGGCCGATGCGGTGCTGCGTCCATTTCCGCAACCCGGTGGCGTAGGCGATGGTCACAGCGCACCCGTGGTGCGTCAATCGGCCTTACATGAGGTCACACAAATGGAGCTACACGGCCCTGCGGACGCACTCAGTTGAGTGCGCGGCGCAACTCCTGCACGCGCTGCGAGATGGCCTCGCGGTCCATGGTGTCCTCGGAGTGCTCGACGTAAATCTCCAGGTCGTTCACCGCCAGCCGCAGATCGCCCATCTCTGCCCATGCCAGGCCTCGATCGCGGTACTCGGACCAGGCATCCGGCAACAGGATGAGCAAACGATCCTGCACGGCGATGAGCCGCAGCCAGTCTTCTTGCGTGCGGTGGATTTCCTTCAGGTTGCGCAGCAGCCGGGCGACGATGTCGCGCGGCGTGGCGGCCTGCAGATACAGCCCCACGGGCACATCGAAGTCGTCCACCAGGCCGTTGCGTCGCTTGTACGGCTCCAGCCGCTCCGAGAGGTCTTCGCGGCTCAGCGACTGACCAGTGAAGGGGTCGATCACCACCTGACCGTTGGGCAGGTTGACCTTCACCATGAAGTGTCCCGGAAAGTTGACGCCACGCGCCTTCAGACCCAGACCGGTGGCCAGCTCCAGCCACAGCACGGCCAGCGTGATCGGAATGCCGCGACGCGTGCGCAGCACGGCATTGAGGTAGCTGTTGTCGGGGTCGTAGTAGTTGTTGACGTTGCCGCCGAACCCCATGTCGCGAAAGAAGAACTGGTTCAGCGTGCGCAGCCGCTGCAGTGGACCGGCGTCGGCATTGCAGCGCCGGCGCACGCGCGAGAGCATCTGGTCCACGTCACCCAGCACCTGTTGAACGTCCAGATCCGGGTACTCATCCTGCGCAATGGACACGGCCGCTTCAAACAGCGGAAACGCGTCCTCTTCTCCCACCAGGGCGGCGAAATAGCCCAGGGGTGTGGGTGAAGGGAATGCGTACGCGGGGCTCATGACAGGCTTGCTTTCTGAAGCAGCAGGTTACGTCATTTTCGAACGAACTGGCGCAAGTTCAACCCCGCCAGCAACAGGGTAAGAAAATAGACCAAAACACCACCCAGCACGCACAGCGTCAGCAAGCCCACGCGCTCCAGTGCCCGGCCCTCGAAATCCAGCCAGTTCACCCGGGCGGCCACCCACATGAGGAACACGGCCAGCAGGGCACTGGAGGCCACCACCTGTGCGCCAAATCGAGCCCATCCAGGCGAAGGGCGGTAGGCGCCCCGGCGCATCAGGCCGATCAGCAGGAACAAGGCGTTGACCATGGCGCCGATGCCGATGGCCAGCGCCAGTCCTGCGTGCGCCAGATGGGGCACCAGCAGGTAGTTGAGCACCTGCGTGAGGACCAGCACCACGATGGCGATTTTCACCGGCGTGCGGATGTCCTGGCGGGCGTAGAAGCCCGGCGCCAGCACCTTGATGGCGATCAGGCCGATGAGCCCGGCGCCGTAGCCCATGAGCGCGCTGGCGGTGCGCTGCACGTCGGCCGCGGTGAAGGCGCCGTAGTGGTAGAGCACCGCCACCAGTGGCTGTGCAAAGGTGAGCAGCGCCACCGCGCAGGGCACGGCCAGCAGCACCACCAGGCGAAGACCCCAGTCCAGGAGGCCGCTGTAGCGCGCGGTGTCGTCGGCTGCCTTGGCTGCGGCGAGTTGCGGCAACAGCACCACGCCCAGCGCCACACCCAGCATGGCCGTGGGGAACTCCATCAAGCGGTCGGCATAGGTGAGCCAGCTCACGCTGCCGGTGGTCAGGTGCGACGCGATCTGCGTGTTGATCAACAACGATATCTGCGCCACGCTCACGCCGAGCAGGGCCGGCAGCATGAGCGTGGTCACGCGGCGCGTGCCCGGGTGGGCCCAGGCGGCTTTCAGGCCCGACCAGCGCAGGCTCACGCGCGGCAGCATGCCCAGCTTGCGCAGTGCAGGCAACTGCACACCGAGCTGCAGCGCACCACCCAGCAACACGCCACCGCCCATGGCAAATATCGGCTCGATGCCCAACGTGGCGAACCAGGGCGCGCCCCAATAAGCGGCGGCGATCATGGCCACGTTGAGCAGCACCGGCGTGGCCGCCGGCACGGCAAAGCGCTTCCAGGTGTTCAGGATGCCGGCCGAGAGCGCCACGAACGACATGAAGGCGATGTAGGGAAACATCCAGCGCGTCATGAAGACGGCGGCATTGAACCCTTCGTCGCTCAGACCGCTGGCCATGGCCCACACCAGCACCGGCGCGCCCAGCACACCCAGCACGCAGGTGAACGTGAGCGCCCAGGCCAGCACGGTGGCAATCTGGTTGACCATCTGCCGCGTGGCGTCATCGCCCTCCTTCTCACGCACACCGGCCAACACCGGCACGAAGGCCTGGCTGAACGCGCCCTCGGCGAAGAGGCGGCGCAGCAGGTTGGGGATGCGGAAGGCGACGTTGAACGCGTCGGTCAGCGCGCTGGCGCCAAAGGTGGCCGCCATGAGCAGTTCGCGCACCAAACCCGTGATGCGGGAAGCGAGGGTGAGCAGGGAGACGAGGGAGGCAGATTTGAACAAGGTCACGGCGCGAGTGTAGCGACGCGCCGCCGGGCCACCCGGTTCAGCCTTGCCAGCATGCTGGCCCGTGCTAAAATCGCGGGCTTTGCTGGCATCATCCCCAAACATTGAAGGAATCACATCATGGCAACCAAGCCGAAGAAAAAGAACCCCCGTCTGGCGTCTGGCCGCAAGCGCGTACGCCAGGACGTCAAGATCAACGCAGCCAACACCTCGCTGCGTTCCAAGTACCGCACCGCTGTGAAGAACGTGGAAAAAGCCGTTCTGGCCGGTGACAAGGACAAGGCGACCGAACTGTTCGCCAAGATGCAAAAAGTGGTGGACATCGTTGCCGACAAGGGCATCTTCCACAAAAACAAGGCCGCTCGCGACAAGAGCCGCCTGTCGACCAAAGTCAAGGGCCTCGCAGCAGTCGCTGCCTGAAACCCACCGGTCTGGCCCAGCCAGACCACCAGCCCGGGCCTACCAAGGCCTGCCGTTTGAAACGGGTGCGCTGCCAGCAAAAGCAAAAAAGCCGTCGCAAGACGGCTTTTTTGCGTCTGGGCTTTTTCTGGCCTGTATCTCTCGCCCGCACCTCGCGGGCTCGCGGGCGCATGGCGCTCTGCTCCGCGAATGTCCCCCGGCGGCTGGTGCCGCCTCCTCCTTGATTT